>NZ_JBHSJJ010000002.1:0-606418 GCF_042652345.1 Negadavirga shengliensis | reverse complement strand
TCCCCATCCTGCTGGGACATCACAACGGGTTTGATAGCCAATTGGCCAGTTACCTGCATTTGGACGGGTTTGCCGATAACCTGGCCCCCAACCACGAAAGACACCGGCCTTTCCAACAGGTGCGGGCAGGAAAGCAGATTGTGCCCACTTCCTCATCCGGTATTGGCAACCAGTGGTACGGTTACCGGGGATGGAATTTTGTGAGGGCCATCAACATTGGCTTGGAAAATTATCCCAATGCGGATATCCCTGACGATATCAGAAATAAGTATGCGGGAGAGGCGAGATTGTTCAGGGGATGGTTTTATCACCACATCGTGAAGATGTTCGGCGATGCCCCCTGGGTGGACAAAGAACTCAACATTGATTCCGAAGAGCTGTTTGCCGAAAGGATGCCCCGGGAGCAGGTGATGGACAATGTGCTGGCAGACCTTGATTTTGCCACCACATGGATTCCTGATGATTGGGGGGATGGCAATGAGCCGGGTAGGCTCAACCGCTGGGCTGCCCTTCTGATAAAATCCAGGGTTTGCCTGTTTGAAGGTACCTGGAGAAAATACCACGGGGGATCCAACCCGGAGATGTGGTTGAGGGAAGCCGCTGATGCGGCCAGGGAACTGATGGACAACGGGCCTTATTCGCTGTACATGACAGGAGACCCGGAACATGACTACAATGCCTATCACCGGATACTTGATGTTTCCGGCAATCCGGAAGTAATGGTCTGGAGACGTTATCAGCTGGGTATCCTGACCAATCATGTGCAGAACTATTACAGCTACTCCGGCGGGGCCACCCGGGATTTTGTGGAAGACTATCTTTGTGAGGACGGATTGCCCATCACGCTTTCCCCGCTTTATCAGGGTGACGATGCCATTGAGGATGTGTTTATGAACAGGGATCCCAGATTGAGACAGACCATACTTCATCCTGAGGATTCGGAATTTTATCAATACCACAATGCCGACGGCAGGCCTTATCCCAGAATACAGGGCCAGCCCGGTGGACGGACTTCCTCCACGGGATACCATGTCATCAAACATTACAATGCGGACGACATGATCGGAATGGCTTATAACACGGCTGAATCCCCTGCCATTATTTTACGTTTTGCGGAAGCTTTGTTGAATTACGCCGAAGCCATGGCGGAACTGGGGGAAATCACCCAGGCCGACCTGGACAGGAGCATCAATTTGCTCCGCGACAGGGTGGGCATGGCGCATCTGGATATGAACCCGCCGATGGACCCAAGGTACGCCGATGACGGGATTTCACCGCTTTTGGTTGAAATCAGAAGGGAAAGAAGGATTGAGCTGTTTGGAGAAGGTTTCCGCTATGATGATCTCAGGCGGTGGAAGCAGGGCAGGAAGCTGGAAAAGCCCGACATGGGCATACAGTGGAATGCTGCTGCTGAGGCAAGATATGCGGGGGCCATTATCCATACCAGTGTGGATCCCGAAAACGGCAAAACTTATATCGATGTATATAAGAACTCTGATTGGGAAAACCCCACCTTTGATGAAAACAGGGACTATCTGTGGCCGATCCCGTTGAATGACCTGGCCCAAAACCCGGCCCTGGGCCAGAATCCGGGATGGGATTGAGTAAGAATTATTGATTTGAAAACATAAAAGCCTGTTGGTATTGAAACCGGAAATGATACCGGTTTCTCACCAGCAGGTTTTTTTATGGAAAATTACATGAATGGATGAGAATCAAGAGGTAAAAAAGATAATAATTCATATATTTCCTAAGAAGGAATAATTATTTAAATGTATTCAAAATCTGCAAAATTATCACCTATGAATACAAGTATTTACCTAATAATAAATTCGTTGGTATTAGTTGCTTATTTTGGGCTTCCCGTTTCTTTTGCTTTGGGTGGCGGCATGCATCCCCAAGCCCAAATTGATTTCGTGAAAAACCAGATAGCAAAAAAACAACAACCTTATTACGATGCTTATTTGGAACTCATCGGGTACGCTGACGATGCTTTGAATCAGGGTCATCACGCATTGGAAGACTTCAGTGTACCCGGCTTTTACCGGGATGCCGAAGGACATAGAAACAATTCCCGAAGTCTGCAGACGGACTCGTTTAACGCTTATGCCTGTGCCCTGGCATTCAAACTCAACGGCGACTTAAAATATGGACAAAAGGCCATCTTTTTTCTTAAATCCTGGGCAACAACCAACAAAAGCTACAGTGATGCGGACGGCCCTTTGGTCATGTCTTATTCAGGTCCCGGCTTACTTATAGCGGCGGAATTACTGAAAGATGAAGAGATATGGAAGAGCACGGACAAGAGACAATTCCAAGAATGGGTGGAGAATGTCTATCGTCAAGCCTGCAACGAAATACGGAACCGCAAAAACAACTGGGCAGACTGGGGAAGATACGGTTCGGTGTTGAGTGCTGTCTTTCTGGATGATCCTGACGAAATGCAGGAAAATATCCGATTGATCAAAAGTGACCTTTTCGATAAGATTGCGGGAGACGGGCATATGCCGGAGGAAGTGCGCCGGCAGGACAGGGGGCTGTGGTATACTTATTTTTCTCTCGCGCCCATAACAGCCGCGTGCTGGGCCATACTACAAACGGAAGGTACCGATCTGCTTCTGTGGGAAGAAAACTCCCGGTCAATAAAACTGGCGTTGGACTATCTTCTGCACTATGTAAAAGAACCGGAGGCTTGGCCGTGGCATGAGAAGCAAAGACCCGGCGCTCCGGATTCCTGGCCGGGAAACCTGATGGAAGCCATGGAAGCGATCTATGATGACAAGCGCTATGGGGAATATGTAGGCACAGCCAGGCCTATTACCTATACGACCCATCATTTTGCATGGACATTCCCTACATTGATGAAACCCATACTGACCTATTGAGCAGGTTAAATGAAGAAAATGGTTAAAAATTAATTGACTGATTATTAAAATACCCATATTATGAAACACAATTATAAACCCAAAATCACCGCTTTACTGCTGACTGTCTTTTTGTTGAGTATGGCTCCTTTTACAGGGAGAGCCGAAAGCACAGAAAACGATGACCCTCCTAAACTGGACAATCCTATTTCCGTAAACTATATAAAACGAAATCTGCGAAAGTCCAGCCCGAAACTGGTTTTGACGCCTGCCTTGGAAAGAAATCTCAAACGGCAGATAAAAAACGATCCCATGGTAGGCAACTTTTTTGAGGCAGTTAAAGCCAATGCCTATGAAGTATTGGATGAACCGGTGCTTACCCGAAACATGGTTGGAAGAAGGCTTTTGGGGACTTCCAGAGAAATGCTGTATAGGATCAATGTTCTCGGGATGACCTATCGCATGGAAAAAGACCCCAAATTGCTTCAAAAAATCGACGAGGAATTGAACGCCGTATGCCGTTTTTCTGATTGGAACCCTTCCCACTTTTTGGATGTGGCGGAAATGTCGACCGCTGTGGCACTTGCCATTGATTGGGTGGGCGGGGATTTGCCCAAATCCACGGTTGCTCTTGCAAAGGAAGCCCTCATAGAAAAAGGCATCAAGCCAAGTTTTGAAGGCAACCGCAGTTGGATAAACGGGACCAACAACTGGAACCAGGTCTGTAACGGGGGCATGATCGCCGCAGCCATCATGATCGCCGATGAAGATCCCGAATTGGCTTCAAAAACCATCAGCAGGTCATTGGATGGTCTCCCGCATGCGATGGCCGAGTATGGCCCGGATGGTGTGTATCCCGAGGGGTCGACTTACTGGGGATATGGCACGGCCTTTTCTGTATTGACCTCCGCCATGCTGGAGTCTGCGTTTGGGACTGATTTTGGGATAGCCGAATACCCTGCTTTTAAAGAAAGTGCTGATTTCCGGGTGTTGAGCATTGCCCCCTCCGGCTGGTATTACAATTTTGCCGACTGCGGTGACATGCATGGAACTTCAGGTGATATTATTCTGGCGTGGTTTGCCAATCAGACAGGCAATCCTTTGTACCTGGAAAAAGAGAAATTCATGCAACCCGGGAAAAACATGGGAAAACTCCATAGAGTCGCCGGAGCAGGTCTTGTCTGGCTTTCTCAGTTTAAAAGCAGCAACGAACAGCAGCTGCCTTTGGCTTGGAAAGGAGATGGTTCCAACCCCATCGTCATCATGAAAGGAGAAAAGCCCGGACCTGACCAGTATTATTTCGGCGGCAAGGGGGGAAGGGCCACCATTAGCCACGGCAATATGGATGCGGGCTCCTTTATCTGGGAACTGAACGGGGTTCGCTGGGCGATTGATCCGGGGAACCAGCCCTATAATGAACTGGAAATAACCGGATTCAACTTATGGGGAAACTGCCAGGAATGTGAGAGATGGACCTTACTGACCAAAAACAATTATGGTCACAGTACATTGACAGTAAATGAAGGACTTCATGTCAATGATGGCTTTGCCGCATTGCTGGATTTCCGGGAAGGAAACCAGCCCAAAGCCACATTTGATCTGACACCTGTATTCGGTGAAAATATCAAGCTCGCCCACAGGACTTTCTTCAAGCCAGACGACAATTCCATCCAGATAGAAGACCAACTGGAGATCAATGAAAACACCAAAAGCATTACCTGGCAACTCATGACCCAAGCCGACGTGGAAATTGTAAATGGCGGTGCCATTCTCCGTCAGGACGGCAAGCAAGTCAAACTGGAAAACCTTTCCCACCCCAACTTAACGGTATCGGTGATTTCTCTTGATCCGGCTCCGATGGAATTGGACCGTCAGATCGAGGGGCTGAAAAGACTTGAAATACGCGTGCCTGCCTGGACCATTAAAAATGGAAAAGATACGATAAAAGTGAAATTATCGGGGAATTGATATGCCATCAATGAAAGCCTTGGTTAGGTTTTGCCTGGTTGTCATGTGGGCTGCAGCTCCTCTATTCGAAGGGGCCGCAGCCAATCCCGGCCTGGATACCATCCGAAAACGGGTGTTGGAAGAGCTTATGGAGCAAGGCATTGATTCAGATGAGATCAACGTATTGATCAACACCATTCATGGAGATGGCTCATGGCCAGGCATTGATTATGAGGATGTTTCACGCACGGGATTCCAGCAGAAAGCCCATGTCACCCATATCAGGAACCTCAGTTTGGCTTACAAAAAGGCCGATTCTCCTTTTCGTGGGAGCATCGATGTGAAAAGAACCTTGTCACTGGCGATTGATTACTGGGCTGATCACGATTTTATAGCGAGTAACTGGCATACCAATGAAATTTCCAATCCCCTGGATTGGAGTGCGGTCCTTTTGTTGGTGGGAGATGAACTCACCCAAGAGCAAATTAAAGCCCTTTCCGGATTCGCCAGAAGGGGAAATCTACAGGCGTGGGGAGCGAGGCCGGGAGGAGACCTTATCAAAATCGCGGGCATCGTGGCAGAGTTGGCCTTATTCGAAGAGGATGAAGAAACTTTGAGGAAGGCCGTGGATGCCATGGTCGCTGAGGTGAAAGTGACTTCAGGGTTGGGGATCAAACCTGATTTGGGTTTCCATCACAGAACAGACCGGGTTACTTCTATTTTGGCCTATGGGACCGGATATGCCGCTACTTTTGCCAATTGGGCATATAGACTGGATGGGACAGATTATAGCATTCCGGAAGGAGCGCTGAAATTATTGATTGATTATTACCTGGATGGTATCTGCAAATCCATGGTCCATGGCTGGTACAAAGATCCTGGTGTAATTAACCGGGGGATGGCCAGGGAAGGTTCGCTTAATCCGATAGGACCTGAATTGCCAAGGGCGCTGCTGAAAGTGTCTGACTATCGCCGTGGTGAGCTGGAAAAAATCGCCGACATAAGGGATGGCAAATCAAAACCGGATTTAAGGGCGAATCGGTTTTTTTGGCATTCGGAATACTTCAGTCATCAGCGGCCCGGTTATTTTGCTTCCGTCCGCATGTTTTCGGACAGAAACCACAACATGGAATATCCGCATAATGAGGAGTCTCTTAAGCATCACCATTATGCTGACGGGTCCAATTTTATATCCAGGACCGGAAGAGAATATTACAACATTTTCCCCGCCTGGGATTGGCAAAAAATACCGGGGACTACTGTGGTCCAAAAACCTGAAATTCCCCATTGGAACCAGATTGTAAAGAAAGGAAAAACAGATTTTGTGGGGGCGGTGTCAGATGGTTTGTATGGTGCCGCGGTTTTTGATTTTATCAGTCCCCATGACCCGCTGGTGGCCCGAAAATCCTGGTTTTTCTTCGATGATGAATACGTTTGCCTGGGTACAGGAATTCAATCCGATGCAGATTATCCCGTTTTTACTACCATCAACCAAACTTTGCTGAACACGGATATTATTGTGAAATCAGGGGGGAAAGAAAAAAAGCTGAAAAAGGGAGAACATCAGATCAAAGACGTTGACTGGGTCTTTCATGACAGTGTAGCTTATTTTTTTCCAAATCCTTCTCAGGTATCCCTTTCGGGTGATTCTTTTACAGGTTCCTGGCAAGACATTGTCAATACCCAACGGGTACAGAACAAGCCACCGCTGACGAAAGATATATTTTCCTTGTGGCTTGACCACGGCGTCAGGCCCAAAATGGAATCCTATGAATATGTAGTGGTGCCGGGGATCGGGCGTTCAGAGGTGGATCAATATAAACCGTCCCAATCCATAAGTATACTTTCCAACACGACAAAAATCCAGGCAGTACAACAGCAAAAGCTGAACATTACCCAAGTAGTGTTTTATGAACCTGAAACGGTTTCGATTTCCGAAAACCTGGCTTTAACTTCCCGGTCGCCTGGTCTGGTTATACTGGAGACATCCGGGCCTGTCGTGAAAAAAATCACGGTAGCCGACCCAACCAGAAAACTGGAGGTTTTTGAATTGGAGCTGAGCGGAGATTTCAGGGGGCAGGGTCAAGGTTGGAAAGCCAGTCAAAATGGGAGCACCAGCAAGGTACTGATACGGCTGCCTGTGGGACAAGACGCAGGGAAAAGCATCACGCTGCAAAACGGTGATTTCAAACCCGGTGCGCCTGACGTGGAGGAGGGCCTTCGGTTGGCAAAGGCTAAAAAGTCTGATCAGCCAAATGAAGACGGCAGACATTATATTGGAGAATCATTCGGAGGGGGCAAGGTGATATGGGTGGATGATACCGGAAAACACGGGTTGGTAGCGGCGACCT
The DNA here is from genome assembly GCF_042652345.1 of Negadavirga shengliensis. NCBI lineage: Bacteria > Pseudomonadati > Bacteroidota > Cytophagia > Cytophagales > Cyclobacteriaceae > Negadavirga > Negadavirga shengliensis. The sequence continues at coordinate 599,256 of NZ_JBHSJJ010000002.1, read as the reverse complement.
CAGACCAAAACCAAGGCATATCCTGGAGAAATGGAAGGGCAAAAAACCCGCAAATGTACGGGGACCATGGTGATAGGGTTACCAATGCCAGAGGAGACGGTATTTATGCAGGCCAGGCAAACACCGCATTGATTATTGCCCAACAGACCGGGGACGATATCACAGGCAGTTTTGCCGCCAGGGTCTGCAACGAATGTACCTTCGGTGGCTATGGTGATTGGTACCTGCCTTCTAAAGCTGAGTTGGAGATGATTTACCAGCTTAGAAAGGAAATAGGAGGCTTTGACCAGGAAATGTACTGGAGTTCCACGGAATACAATATAGGTTTCGTATGGGGGCAAAACTTCAAAGGTTACGGCGGACAGTATTCACAAAACAAAGGGTCTAATTACGCGGTACGCTGTGTAAGGAGATTTTAACTAACAATAAACCCCAATGATCAAACGAATAAGCAAATTTGACATTAACCAAGAGACTTTTAGGAGGCTTTTTGGGATTTTTATGCTTTTATGCATAATGGCCATCACTGGCCATATAGCGCTGGCATCCGAAATAGATGTCATCAAAAAAAGAGTCATGGATGAACTCCTATCTTCTGGGGTGGACAACAATGAAATTGAGGATTTATTAAATACCCAGAGAGAGGACGGTACCTGGCCGGGCATCAACTATGAGGATGTCTCCAGAACCGGTTTTGAGCACAGGATCCATACAGCCAACATGGTAACGCTGAGCAAAGCTTACCAGGCCAAAGGCGGTAGATACAGAAACAACCGGAAAGTCAGGCAAGCGATCCAAAAGGCCTTGGCCCACTGGGTAGAAAAGGACTACTTCTGCGAAAACTGGTGGCACAACCAGATAGGCACGCCCACCAACTTGGTAGCAGTCATGCTTTTGGCCGGAAGTGACATGCCAAAAGAGCTGGTTGAGAAAGCCCAGCCCATGATCGGCAGAGCCCATTTGGAAGCTTCAGGAGCCAGGCCCAGTGGGGACAGAATCAAGATTGCGGGGATACTGGCCAAGAACCTGTTATTCAGGGAGGATAAGCAACAATTTGATGAAGTCATTAAGGTGATAGAGGGGGAGATCAAATTTTCCTCCGGGGAAAGAGGCATGCAGCATGACTACAGTTTCCACCACAGGCACGACAGGGTCAATAATACGTTGTCATATGGACTTGGGTACGCGGATGCGTTTGTGGAATGGGCGGTATATGTGGCCGGCACGGATTATGCCTTCTCAGATGAAAAAATCAAACAATTAGTAGATTATTACCTGGATGGGATATGTAAAACCATGGTGTTTGGGAAATACCCCGACCCGGGAGCGAAAAACAGGAGCGTGGCGAGGAAGGGGGCGCTGAATCCAATGGATGCCCATACGCCAAAAAAGCTGATGCAAGCCACTGATTACAGAAAGGAGGAGCTGGAGGAGATCATTAAGTTCCGGGAAGGGGAATTGGATGAGGTATCACTTTCCCATAGTACATTTTTCTGGCACTCTGAGCATTTCACCTTTCAAAGGCCTCATTATTATGCTTCCGTGAGGATGTATTCCACCCGTAACCGGAACATGGAGGAACCCTATAACAGTGAGGGCCTGAAAAACCACCACAGAGGTGATGGGGCTAACCATGTTCTGTTGACGGGAGAGGAATATTACGACATATACCCTGTGATGGATTATCAAAAAGTGCCTGGGGCTACAATCCTGCAAAAAGAAGCGCTTCCAGATGAGAATCAGATCCAACGTCCCGGATTGACCGATTTTGTGGGAGCGGCAACAGACGGGCTTTATGGGGTGGCTTCATTTGATTTCAAAAGCCCGCATGACCCTGTCCAGGCCAGAAAATCCTGGTTTTTCTTTGACGAAGAATATGTTTGTCTGGGAGCAGGTATCCAGGCTGGGACCAACCGGCCTGTGGTTACCACTGTTAATCAAAACCTGGTGTTTGGGGATGTTGTCGTCGGAAATGGAAAAGAGCAGAAAGCTTCTCCAAAAGGTGAACATGAATTGGACCATGTGGAATGGGTGTACAGTGACCGGATGGCTTATGTATTTCCTGAACCCCAAAAGGTACATTTGTTTCATGGCCCGGTGACCGGGAACTGGACCGATATCAGCAAACAGACCAGTGCGCCGAAGGAAGATGTTACCATGGACATTTTCAAATTGTGGGTGGACCATGGCAGCAGGCCATCGGAAGGAAGTTATGCCTATATTGTGCTGCCGGGCGTAAACCGGGAGCAGGCTGCTTCATATGATCATGCCTCCCGCCTTCAGATACTCGCCAATACAAAAGACGTGCAGGCGGTGAAGCACAAGGGGCTGGGCATATACCAGTTGGTGTTTTACCAATCCGCCGAACTTGATTTAGGCGAAGGGATGAAAGTAATCATGGACGGCCCGGGTCAAGTAATCCTGCAAATGGATGGCAAGGCCATCAAGAAAATAACAGTAGCCGACCCGGCCAGAAAGCTGGGTAAAATGCATTTCAGGATAAATGTGCCTGTAAACCATACCGAAGCGGGCTTTGCCGGAGCATGGAACCCACAAAATGAATACAGTGAGATTGCTGTGGATCTTCCCAGGGACGTTTATGCCGGGAAAAGTGTAACAGTCGACCTTTAAAAAAATGACATACATGAATTATCAGATTATTCGATTTGTAGTATTGGGGATTTTATTGCAGCTGTCCATTTTTACCCATGGGCAAAACATTCCCAAACAGTTACCGGTAACTGAACACCCTCGGCTGCTGCTGATGAAGGGAGAGGAAAATGAGATCAAGGGTTTGATATCCAAAGACAAACAATGGTACAAACTGCATGAAGCCATTATCAATGAGGCTGACAGGCTTGATGACGAAGGGCTGTTGGAACGGAAACAAATCGGCCGACGGCTGCTTTCGGTATCCAGAGAGGCCTTGCGCAGGATTTTCCATCTGAGCTATGCCTACAGGCTGACCGGAGAGCAAAAGTATGTGGAAAGGGCCGAGAAAGAAATGTTGACAATTGCCGGATTCAGCGATTGGAACCCAACCCATTTTTTGGATGTGGCGGAAATGACCATGGCCTTAGCTATCGGGTATGATTGGATGTATGATGCCTTGTCGTTGGATACCAGAAAGACCATTAGCAACGCCATCGTCAAACATGGTTTGGAACCTTCATATAACGAGGATTATAATTGGTTTCTGAAGGCCACCCATAATTGGAACCAAGTCTGCAATGCCGGGATGGTTTTTGGCGCATTCGCCATTTATGAGGACCAACCTAAACTTGCGCAGAAGACCATTGAAAGGGCAATCAAAACCATTCCCCTGGCCATGGAAGATTACAAGCCTGATGGAGCATATCCTGAAGGGTATGGCTACTGGGGTTATGGAACCACCTTTAACGTGTTGTTCCTGGATGCCGTGGAAAACATTTATGGGACAGACTTCGGTTTGAGTGAAATCCAGGGCTTCATGGAGACGGCCGGTTTTTATAAAAACATGACAGGGGTGACTGGACTGTCCTACAACTGGGGAGATGCCGGCGGCGGATACGGCAGCCTGACCCCGGCCATGTTTTGGTTCGCCCAAAAAAGCCAAAGTCCCTCTCTTCTTTGGGTAGAAAAGCACCATCTGGATGCAGCCGATTTGAGTCGGTTGACCAGAAACAGGGTGCTGCCGGCGGCCATGGTATGGGGGAGAAACACATCTCTAAACGGTATTCCCGCACCTACAAGGAAGGTATGGGTGGGCCAGGGGCCCAATCCTGTCGCACTCATACGGACTTCTTGGACGGATCCTGACGCCATTTATCTTGGGTTCAAAGCGGGATCCGCTTCCGTCAACCACGGGCACATGGACATTGGGTCATTTATCATGGAGGCGGATGGGGTGCGTTGGGCCATGGATTTTGGAAGTCAAAATTACGAGTCGCTGGAATCAAAGGGAATTCAGCTTTTTGGCCGCACCCAGGACGCACAACGGTGGACCGTTTTCCGTTTGAATAATTTTGTACACAATACCTTGACCATAGATGGCGCCCACCAAAGGGTAGAGGGATATGCCAAAATTGATCGTTTTGGTGATTCCGATTCTTTTCCCTTTGCCATTTCAAATATTACAGAAACCTATGAGGGACAGGCTAAAAACATTACCAGGGGAGTCGGCATCGTGGATGGCCGCTATGTCCTGGTCAGGGACGAAATTAAAGCCAATTCCTCCCCATCCACCATCCGCTGGAATATGCTCACCCCAGCAGAAGTAACCATCGAAAATGACAGGGCTGTTTTGACCAAGGACGGCAAAAAACTTTATCTGATGGCTCAGGGTGGGAAGGGGGTAAAATGGAAGACCTGGAGTACGGAACCGGCCACAGACTATGATGAACCCAACCCAGGTACCATCATGGTTGGTTTTGAATATGAGGCTTCCGGTGATGAAGACTTTGCTTTGCAGGTGGTACTCGTCCCTGAAAAGGCACTGGAAAAAGTGAAAAAACATGGCCGTAATTTGAAAAATTGGAAATAGCGAAAAAATTATGATCTCTAAACCCATTCATACTACTTTACGAAAACTGATGTATACCTTGGTCCCGGTCCTGTTGCTCTCTTGTGCCAAAGAGAAGGGACAGGACAGGTTTGTCACCATTGATGAGCGGGATCAGGGAAAATCCATCACCAAGATCATTGCCATCGATAAGGTTTGGGCGGGTCATCCCGTTGGTTTTGCATTAATGACGCAAGGCGATCGGCAGTACATCGCTTATTACAATGAAGACCGGCACATGGTGGTGGGGCAAAGGATGCTTAATGAAGACAATTTTCAATTGCATAAAATGCCGGTATTTGGCAGGGATGAAGGCAAAGGGACCAGTACAGTTTTGAATTGGGACAGCCATAATTCCATTACCATGGCCATGGATAAAGAAGGGTACGTCCACCTGTCAGGTAACATGCATGTGCATCCGCTGACGTACTTTAAGGGGACTAAGCCCTATGATATCACGTCACTGGAGCAAGTTTGGGAAATGACAGGAAGCAATGAAACCCGATGTACTTACCCCAAATTCATGACCACAGAAGAAGGAGATTTGGTATTCCATTACCGGGATGGGGGAAGTGGGGATGGCAACGAAATCTATAACATCTACGCTACAGAAACGGGCAAATGGAGCCGCCTTTTGGATGCGGCCCTGACGGATGGGCAGGGAGAAATGAATGCCTATGCCTCTCAGCCCGAATTGAGGGAGGACAATTGGTATCATATGTATTGGGTATGGAGAGATACCCCCGACTGCTCCACCAACCACGACCTGTCTTATATCAAGAGTCCTGACTTGAAGAATTGGTACGATGCTTTTGGGGAACCTGTGTCGCTCCCGGTTACATTCGATCAGAAACCGGTGATTGTGGCCCCTATTCCGGTGAAGGGCGGCATCATCAACCTGGCAGCTAAACTGTGCCTGGATGAAGATTTAAACCCCATTATGGCTTACCACAAATATGATGAGGAAGGCAATCTCCAGTTTTATGTGGCCAAAGCGACAGCAGGGAAATGGGATTACAAACAGGTGACTGATTGGGACTACCGCTGGGAGTTTTCCGGCGGAGGGAGTATCAACTTTGAGGTAAGGGTTGGCGATTTCAAAAGAAGGGAAGATGGCCGTTACGAACTTGGATACGACCATATTAAATACGGTGAGGGAACAATATTGCTGGACAAGGATTTGAACCCTGTTGGAGAAGTATTGAAACCAGCCTCCATCATAGCGGAGCGGCAAGTGGAGGGGGATTTTCCAGGTCTGGAAATCAGAACTCAAAGCGATTTAAACCCTGGTGAAGGCACCAAAAGTTATGTGCTGAAATGGGAGACTTTGCCACGTAATAGGGACAGGCCCTATCCGGAACCATGGCCGGAGTCCAGCCAACTGTATTTGTATGAGTTGGAATGAGAAGGGGGCGGTTCAACAGTTGTGAGACATCTTACTAAAAGAGGAAACCCAAGATATACATGAAAATGATCAGACCTGGGGCTTATATTGGATGCCTTGTTCCTTTTTTGCTTTGCTTTTCTGCATTGGCACTGTCGGTCGGGAAGGACTTCCGGACCGTGGAAGACGTTTATGGGGCCTATCCGGATAGGGTAGAAAGGCTTTTTACCTTCCTGGATCTGGACAGAGCCGGTCTCGAAAAAGTGAAGTCAGCGGTGAAAAACAATGACTACGTACGCGCAGGAGAGGAATTACTCATCTATTATAGAAGGAAACCACTGCCGCGCTTTGTAAGGCAAGAGATCAAAACAGAAGAAGAGGAGAATCTGATTCATTCCGCCAAGGAAATGCTTGAGGATGTGTTCATATTTTACCAGCAGAGAGCAAAGGTGCCCAGAAACATCCAAGGGATGCTGCAATGGGATTTTAAAGGCCCCTCGGAAGATCAGGAATGGGCTTGGGCACTCAATAGGCATTATCCGCTTCAAACTCTATATGATGCCCATCTTTTGACAAATGAACCTGCTTATGCCATGGCCATGGACGCCTTCATCAAAGATTGGGTAATACAAAGCGTGCCTTATCCGGGCAAAAAGAGTGCGACAGCCATGTGGAGGGGCCTGGAAGTGAGTTTTCGGGTGAAAAGTTGGACGGATGTTTTTTACGGCCTTTTGGATTCCGGGTATTTTACGGATGCCACCCGGCTGTTGATGCTCAGCAGTTTGCCGGACCATGCCCATTACGCCAGAAACTTCCATGGACAGAATAACTGGCTGACCATGGAAATGTCGGGACTGGCAAAACTCTCCGCTGCCTGGCCGGAATTTAAGGACTCCCGGGACTGGATGGCTTATGCCAAATCCACCATGACTGAAAGCCTTGCCGATCAGATATATCCGGACGGAGCGCAGACAGAGCTTACCTCCAGCTATCATCAGGTGTCTTTGAATAATTTTGATCAGTTCCGGCAGATAGTTGAAGAAGTAGGTGAGGATCTCCCGGAAGGCTTCCTGACGCAGTTAGAAAGTATGTGGAACTATATTGCGTATACCATCCGGCCTGATGGGTATGGACTTTTGAACAATGATGCAGACAAAAAACATAACAGAAATGCGGTGTTGACAGCGGCGGCCGAATATGGTAGACCGGATTGGCAATATATTGCCTCTAATGGTTTGGCAGGAGAGCGACCAAAAGGTCCTCCGTCGATAGTTTTCCCTTATGCCGGCCATCTGATTTCACGCAGCGGGTATAAAAAGGACGCCCACTGGTCTTTTTTTGATATTGGCCCTTGGGGAACCGGTCACCAGCACAATGACAAGTTGCATGTGTCGATAGCCGCGTTTGGGAGGGACCTGTTGGTAGATGCTGGACGTTTTGCTTACAGAGGGGATTTGGCGGATAAATTCCGCCCTTATGCTTTGGGTAGTGCAAGTCACAATGTTTTGTTGATAGATGGAAACGGGCAGGGGCCTGGCCTCAGAAAAACAGAGAAACCTTTAGGTGATAATCAGGTCAGTATTACAGATGCCTATGATTATGCTTGGGAAAGTTTCAGCGATTTTGAAAATATGGAAGGCCATACTACCCATCAAAGAACACTCTTTTACCTAAGGGATAAATTTTGGATCATTTTGGATAAAGTGATCAGTGACCGTCCCAGGCAAATCAATGCCCTTTGGCACTGGCACCCGGATTGTGAGGTAGAACGGTTCGGGAGACATTTGGTTAAAACTTTGAATGACCATGGCAATCTTTATCTACAGTCTTTAAGTTCTATAGATTGGCAGCTGGATCAAGTTAAAGGACAGGAAGAGCCTGTTGTCCAAGGATGGTATAGTGAGGAATATAATAAGGTTGAGCCGAATACGGTGAGCATTTTTACGGCGGAAGTCGATAGAGAGTCTACATTGATATGGTTCATACTTCCCTACGAAACGGAGCAACCGGATGTCCAGGCTGAAGTCATATCTGAAGATAGTTATGGCGTCAGTTTGAGAATAACCGTGGAAGATGAAACATGGCACTTGGAAATACCCTTTAAGAACACGAATAAAATAAGCGTGGAACAACGATGAATTAAAAAAGCACCACATCTAACCGGTTTTGCATATATGCCTAAACCGGAGAGTCGATGGGATAATGTTTCGAATGTAAACCCAAAATAAGCGATGAAAAAGTTCATAGTATGTTTATTATGCTGTTTGGCGGTTTTTCTCCAATCCGACCTGACAGCGCAGAATTTAATGAGTGGGAGATACTCTTTATTTTCCCTTTCTGACGTGTTGATTCCCCATCAGGATTGGCAACCCTTCCCCAAATTGGATGACCGGGAAAGCTGGTCAAAAGCAGATGAGGCGATGATGCAGGCCTTTTTAAAAGCCGCCGATGATTATGAAGGTTATGAGTGGCCTTATATTCCTGCCACCAAATCCCTGCTTATAGAACGGACGGGGGACCGCAATGAATACCAAGTTGTGAGCTTTGAAAAGAGAAGGGTGCTGGGGACGATGATGCTGGCTGAGATTTATGAAAACAAGGGAAGGTTTATTGATCCCATCATCAATGGCATATGGTCCATTTGTGAAGAGTCCTTTTGGGGTGTTCCGGCACACTTGCCCAAAACAAAGGAATATTCCGGGCTCATGGACACGTCCAATCCTTTTGTGGATTTGTTTGCTGCTGAAACCGCCACCTACCTGGCTTGGGCAGATTACTTCTTCGGGGAGAAATTTGACGAAATCTCCCCCCAAATCAGAAAGCGGATATACCATGAAACCAACAACAGGATTTTTGAGCCGTTGATGAACCGACACCATGGCTGGATGACCAAAAATTCCAATGGCAGACCACCCAACAACTGGAACCCATGGATATGTTCCAATTGGATCAATTCAGCGTTGTTATTGGAGAAGGACGAGAGCAAAAGGTTGGCTTTGGTTCACAGGGCCTTGGTGGTTTTGGATGAATTTTTGAATCCTTATCCAAATGATGGAGGCTGTGATGAGGGACCCAGCTATTGGGGTGCGGCAGCTGCCTCCTTGTACGACAATATTTCTTTGCTCAATTCTGCGAGCAACAATGCATTTCAATACGTTTACGAAAACGAAAAAGTAAAAAACATGGGCAAGTTCATATACCGGGCCCAAATCAGTGATAAGTATTTTTTGAATTTTGCAGATGCGGATCCGCAGCCGGGGATGTCCGCCAGTATGATTTACCGTTACGGAAAGGACATTGGAGATGCGGATATGATGAAATTCGGAGCGTATTACAGGGAATCGGGTTCCGGTACTTTGCCCAGATTCCACTATTTCAGAAACCTTTTCGAATTGTTCATTCAGGAGGAGTATCAAAATGCTTCCCAAGGTTTACCCCTTCCCAAAGATGTGTGGCTTCCGGATATCCAGGTGATGGTGGCAAGGGACAATGAAGGGACTACGGATGGTTTTTTTCTAGCCGCAAAAGGAGGGCACAATGATGAAAGCCATAACCACAATGATATAGGTAACTACGTGGTGTATTATGACGGTTTGCCCCTATTGATTGATGTCGGCAGAGGTACCTATACACGAAAAACTTTCAGTGATGAGCGCTATACCATTTGGTATAACCGGTCAGACTATCATAATCTCCCGACAATAAATAAAAACACCCAGCTCCCAGGTGCCAGATATAAAGCGGAGAACGTAAGATATGATGCGAAGAAGAATGCGGCTGTCATGTCACTGGACATTGCTTCGGCTTATCCTGAGGGAACGGGAGTTAACCAATGGAATAGAACATTCACCTTAAACAGAGGTAAAAATGTGCTCGTAAGAGATGATTTTCAATTGGACAAAGCGGGAGATATCGTACAGCATCTCATGACAATCTATCCACCTGAAGAGAAGAGCCCAGGTGAGATTCTGATTCCTTATACCGGTCCGTCGGGCGATATCGTCAGTTTCGTTATAAAATATGATCCGCAAAAAATGAAACCCGGGATTGAGAAAATAAGACTTGAGGCCCCCGAGGACATGGGGATTGTACAGAAATGGGGAGACAATATCTACCGGATCAATTTTGAATTGACTGATCCCAAAACACAGGATTCCATGGAATTTATGATCAGCAGGCAATAAAAAAACGCCCCGGTTAACAGGCGTTTGTGAATTGTTAGATGGTATTTAATAATAGTATCAGGCCGGTTTATTCAGTTTCTTGTAAGGATTTTAAATTGATCCATAACTTTATAAGTAGCTCTGGTAAGGTCAATATGGATATTGGGTGATTCATAATCGAAATATGCAGAGGTATAACCTTGCCAGACTGTATTGCCCTTTTTATGGTCAATCACTAAGATCACAAGCATGCCATCATTTTGGGTGTATTTTACCGAGTTGTAGTTTTCTCCCATTTTTTGTCTGGCGATGCTATCGGCCTCTTCTTGCAGGAGCTCTATACCCTGTTTTTTCAACCAGAAATCGAAATCGGGTTGATTGTACCCTCGGTATCTCACCTCACTGAGATAAAGTTTGTAAATTATCAATAGGTCCGGGTTGTCATCTTTGAGTCTAAAACCCTGGGAACCTAACCTTGAAGAGATGGTTTTTTCGATCACGTCTGAGAATGCGTAATCATTCCGCCCCTCCTCTTCCACAAATCCAAAGGTCTTGTACTTTTTGAAGGCGCCTTTGTAATTGTAATCATACTCTGCCACAAAATCTTTCTGGGACAAACAGGCTGAACTGAAAATCAGCAAAACAATGATGAAGTACTGTGAATTTTTCATACATGCTTGTTTTGTTAGGGATAAATTATCTACATAAGTTGGTTTCTATTAAGATTTGGTTGAATTATTGAAATTCATATTTTTATTCTTCGGTATTGATTTAACTTTTACTAGTATTTTTTGTTTTTGGAATCAGCCATACAAATTGCTTTCTAATTTTAATCAATTCCATACCCAATTCCAAGAATTTACTCATTTTATAATTTTGTGTATGTGTTTGATAATTAGCAGAATGCCTCAAAAATTATACAAATCTCTCAGGAGGATCTATTTAAATAAAAAAAGCACCTGATATTACAGTCAGGTGCCGCATTTATGGGCTTAAAAACACTTGTTTCTGTTTCCCTATGGCGGAAAAAATATTTTTTTTATTTATTGATAGTTTTCCACAAAATCCCCGAGCCGGAGGTATTGCCGGTATTTTTCTTCGTAAATTTTGGCATGTTTCGAAATGGGTTCATAAATTTTGTCAAACCCGTTTCCCATCTTGAGTATGGCCGTTTGGGTATCGGGATATATTCCCGCCGCCACCGCAGCATACATTGCAGCTCCCAGGGCAGGGGCTTGTTCCGAACTGGCCACCTTGATGGGCATTTTCAGGACATCCGCCATGGTTTGCATCACAAGGTGTGACTTTTTGGCCACACCTCCGAGGCCGATGACCTTGTTGATGACCACCCCTTCTTCTTTGAATCTTTCTACAATGCTTCTGGAACCAAAGCAGATCGCATCCACCAAAGCCTTGAAGACCCGCGGGGCATCGGTACCCATGCTCAACCCCATTAGGGCTCCTTTTAAGTTCTGGTTGGCATCAGGGGTGCGCCGGCCATTGATCCAATCCAGGGCCAAAACTTCGGTTTCTTCAGGATTGATTTCTGTGGCTTCCCGGCTGAGCCTCGCCATTAAGTTCTCTTTTACCTCACTGATAAGTTCGGTTTTTTGATTCTCTGTAAGCGTCGTGGAGTCGCGTATGGTTTGGACCGCGGATTGGGTCAGCAACTGGATAAACCAAGCCAGCACATCTCCAAATCCCGATTGGCCTGCCTCGAGCCCTATCGTTCCCGGGATTACGGATCCGTCTACCTGGCCACAGATGCCTTTGACTGTTTTGCCGGCTATGTCATGATAAGAAGCTACCATGATGTCACAGGTAGAGGTACCCATCACTTTCACCAATGTGTGCTCTGATACCTCGCCTCCGACTGCACCTGAGTGGGCATCGAATGTGCCTACCGCTACCACAGTATCGGTATTGAGACCTAATTTATCTGCCCACTTTTTGGAGAGCGTTCCAGCCGCTGTGTCGGAGGTATAGGTGTCGGTGTAGAGCCGTTCTTTCAAGGAAGCAAGGCGATTGTCGAGTTTTGATAAAAAAGCGGCATCCGGTAAGCCCCCCCAGCTTTCATGCCAGAGCGCCTTATGGCCCGCCGCACAACGGCTTCTTTTGAAGTTTTCCGGGGAGCTTCCGCCCACCAGGGAATAAGTAATGTAATCGCAGTGTTCCATCCAGGAATAAGCCGCTTCTGCCACTTGGGGATCCTCCCGGATGATATGGAGAATCTTTGCCCAAAACCACTCTGAAGAGTATATACCTCCTTCATATTTGGTAAAATCCTCTCCCCCCCAGTTTCTGGCCAGCGCATTGATTTCTTCGGCCTCTTGTATGGCGGTATGGTCTTTCCACAAAACCATCATGGCATTGGGGTTGTCGGCAAATTCAGGGAGCAAGGCCAAAGGGGTACCGTCCTTGGCGACAGCCATTGGGGATGATCCTGTGGTGTCCACACAGATGCCTTTGATCTGTTCCGGTGGGATACCACTTCCCGCTACCACTTTCTTGATGGTATGTTCCAGCCCCTCCAAGTGGTCCAGGGGGTGCTGGCGGAACTGGTTTTTTATGGGAAGACAATATTTGCCTGCTTTCCATCTGGGATACGGGAAGACCTCGCCGGACAGGGTTTCGCCGTTTGAAGTGTTTACTAAAATAGCTCTTACCGAGTCTGTGCCAAAGTCTACTCCTATTACATAATTACTCATGAAATTGAATGTTTTTTAATCAGAAAAGAATGGGACCGAAACAGGCAAGTCCGCACTTGCGCATAGCGGCTTTAGGACATTACTGCTTAAAAAGCTGCATGGTCCATCTAGAATCTACCAAATATAAAAAACTTTCCCTGATTATCTGTCCGCCGGTTACCAGCTCAGTAAGAAGACGGTCTTTAATCAGGGGTTACCTAGTAGGTTAACCCGAGGTTCGGTGCTGATTTTTGAAGATTTTAAAACAGGTCTTTATTATTGATTTTACACGATGGTTATTTTTGGACTTTACCAAGTATCCCCGTTTCAAGTTTTTCATGATGCGTCAGGATTTTGGGTGAAAATTTCAAAGGCCTCTTTTAATGCCTTTTCATTTCCCACGTTACCGGGAAAAACAACATAGGGTGTATTAGTAAATTTTTTGGAATCCCCCAATTGCCAGACCGGCACGCCCGGAAGCAACTGTCCCGCAACCATAGCCCTTTTCATGCCCAGACTTTTTACGGCGATGTCGTTGGCGGTAATGCCTCCCTTGGCAATAATAAATGATGGTTTGGTCCGGATGCTTTTTACAAAATTGACCAGATAATCATTGATTTTTTCTCCTATACCCAGGTTTTCTGAGGCATCTTTTCCGGTAAGCAATGTCCGTGAAGTGTATATCACCATATGCTTGCCGGAAGACAAACTTTCTTCTATTTTATTGATCGATTCCCGTGTCCACTCCTGGAACCCCGGGGGAGCCGCTATTATTTTTTCAACAGGCAGGCAGACTTCAAATAAGCCTTCAACCGACAACAGGTTTTGAAGCTGCCCGGTGGTTTTGGGAACATATGAGCCCACTATCATCAGTCCGCCGTTTTTCGGAGCCGGCCGTTGCTGCACAAGCCAGGGTTTGGCTTCCATTCCTGTAAAGGCAGAAATAAATGATGCGGCTGTACGAAAGATGAAGTTTCTTCCCTCTTTTATTTCCTGTAGGAGGGCTTGGCAGACTATTTCCAGATCTTCGTACATGGTGGCATTGATGATAAGGGTTTCACCTGTCTGTAGCGTGGCCAGCGTTTCTCTAAGGTTTTCCCCTTTTCGAATCCTTTCTAAGGAGAGGGATTTGATGGAATCCCGTTTGGTATTCCCCTTGCTTTTTTCCATGATCCATTTTCTGAGATCCGCATGCTGATAGCCAAAACTTTTGTCTTTGGCAAAGGGGGTTTGGGACACCGGGATTTTGACCTCGTTTTCGATGATGTAATGGACATCATTTTCTGTTACCCTGCCCCCTTCAAAAAAAACCGGTGCCATGATCCAGGGCAGCCTGGATCGTCCACAGGCTTCGCTTATGGCAGCTACCTCTTCCGGGAAGTGCCCCCTTAAAGTCGAATCGCTGCGGCTGACAAGGATGAAATCCCTTCCTGTAGCCATGGACGCCTCCAGAAGGTTTTTTCCGATTTCCTTTGATCTTTTGACAGCTTCTTCGGGGACCAGGCTGCGGGTGTTGGCAAGCACGAAAAACAGTTTGGTTTTTCTTTCAAATTCTTCTTTAAAAACCTCCAGGGACCAATGTCCTAAGACAGGGACATCGTGTACCGTTTGCGTACCGGTAGGATCATCATCCACGATTACCAGCGTTTTGCCCAGCTTTTCAAATAGTACCCTGATAGCTGAAAGATGAGGTCGGTTGAGTGTCTGTTTTTCCGCCATACCACCTTGATATAAAAGAAGTGGAGCTTATTTCTTCACTTTTCTTTTGCTGTTTTTGGCTGCTTTCCCTTTTTTGTTGTCGGCCTGGCTTTCTATGATCTCCATGGTTTCCTCATAACTCAGGCTTTCAGCCTCCTTTCCTTTCGGGATTTTATAATTGTTTTTGCCCAGTTTGATATAGGGACCCCATCTTCCGTTGAGAATCAACAGTTCTGGATTTTCTTCAAATGATTTGATATGCTTTTTGGCATCTGCTTCTCTTTTGGCCCCGATGAGATGGATGGCCTCTTCCTCCGTAATAGACAGGGGGTCATATTCTTTTCCCAAAGAGACGAATTTCCCATCGTGCCGGATATAAGGACCAAACTTGCCGATCGCGGCCACTATTTTTTTGTCTTCGAAGTATCCCACGTCTCTCGGTAGCTTAAACAGTTCCAAGGCTTCATCCAAGGTGATGCTTTCGATAAACTGGCCTTTTTTAAGGCTGGCAAATTGTTTTTCCTCATCATCCTGATCCCCGATTTGCACCAAGGGGCCAAATTTCCCCAGTCTGGCAATCACCTTTTTACCGGTCTTGGGATCCACACCGAGTTCTCTTGATGAATTGACATCGGTGCGCTTCATGTTCTCGGTTTGTTCTACCTTGGTATGGAATTTACTGTAAAAATCTTCTATCATTTCCTCCCAGGCCTGTTGACCTTGGGCTATATGGTCAAATTCCTTTTCAACAGTGGCCGTGAAAGAATAATCAATGACATTTGGAAAATGTTCCACAAGAAAATCATTCACGACCATGGCGATGTTGGTCGGGAAAAGTTTGTTTTTTTCCGTACCGGTAGTTTCTGTCTTTTCCGCCTCTTTAAATCCGCCGTTTTGGATGACCATTTCGGTGTATTTTCGAGGAACACCTTCCCGGGACTCTTTGACTACATAATTCCTTTTCTGGATTGTGGAAATGGTGGGTGCATAAGTGGAAGGGCGGCCGATCCCCATTTCTTCCAGTTTTTTCACCAGAGAGGCTTCGGTATATCTCGCTGGGGGCCTCGTAAAAGTCTGCCTTCCCTTCATTTCCTTTAAATCAAGGATTTGACCTATCTCCAGGGGAGGCAGAAGTCCCTTGTTGCCGTTTTCTTCGTCCTCATCGTCATCCGTGCTTTCCAAATAGACTTTAAGGAAGCCCTGGAATTTAATCACTTCACCGCTCGCATTTAGGGTTTGGTCGGAATTGGAGATGGCGATGGATACATTGGTTTTTTCCAGTTGGGCGTCCGCCATCTGGGAGGCAATGGCTCTTTTCCAGATCAGTTCATACAGGCGCTGCTCATTTCTGTCGTTCCCGGCCTCTGTGATCGCGAAATCGGTGGGCCTAATGGCTTCGTGGGCTTCCTGTGCCCCTTCTGTTTTGGAACTGAATTTTCTTCTTTGGTGGTATTCGTTGCCGAATGAACCCTTGATTTCCTTTTCCGCGCTGTTTAGCGCTTCCCCCGAAAGGTTGACGCTGTCCGTACGCATATAGGTGATTTTACCCGATTCATACAGCTTTTGCGCGATGTTCATGGTCTGGGCCACGGAAAAATAAAGCTTTCTGCTTGCCTCCTGTTGAAGGGTGGAAGTGGTGAAGGGCGGGGCCGGACTCTTTTTGGCAGGTTTTGTCTCAAGCGACTTGATGGAAAATTCAGCCTCCAAGCAGTTTTTCAGAAAGATCTCCGCTTCTTCCTTGGTTTCGAATTTTTTAGGATGCTCCGCTTGCAGGGTTTTTCCATCTACGTTGAATAATGCGGTGATTTTAAACGAGGAAACCGCTTTGAATTTTTCAATTTCCCTTTCCCTTTCCACGATGAACCTTACTGCCACCGATTGCACCCTTCCTGCTGAAAGCCCCGCTTTGATTTTTTTCCAAAGCACAGGGGAAAGTTCAAAACCCACCAGCCTGTCCAGGATCCTCCTTGCCTGTTGCGCATTTACCAGGTCAATGTCTATAGACCTTGGATTTTCCATGGCTTTGGTAATGGCCGACTTGGTTATTTCCCGGAATACAATCCTTTTGGTATTTTCATCCTTTAAACTAAGTACCTCCTTCAAGTGCCAGGATATGGCTTCCCCTTCACGGTCATCATCACTCGCCAGGAAAATGGTTTCGGATTCCTTGACCAGTTTTTTCAGTTCCTTGATGACTTCCTTCTTATCCGGGCTTATTTCGTAAGTTGGTTTGAATTTATTTTTGATGTCAATGGCATTTTCACCCTTGGGTAAATCCCTTACATGGCCATAACTAGAAGCTACTTTATAGTCTTTACCCAAATAACCTTCTATCGTTTTGGCTTTAGCAGGTGACTCCACTATGACTAAATTCTTTGGCATGTTATTTTCTTTTATAAAGATAAAAATCTATATCAGGTAAATTTCGCCTAAAAATAGACGTCATATAATTCTCTTCCAAATATTCAGTACATCCAATTTTTTTTGGCATGATAATTTCACTATCAAACCTTTTGATTTTATATCTAAACAGGGACAAATATGACAAAAGAGTTAATGCTCATGCGGCATGGAGAGGCTGAACCTGGAAACAGCCAATCCGGCGATTTTAACAGAAAACTTACCCACTTTGGAGAAAATCAGGTTAGACGGTTGGCCGAAATGTTGAAAAGCAATACACAAGAAGTAGATTTGCTGATACACAGCACGGCATTGAGGTGTAAGCTGACCGCGGATCTGATGGGAAATACTTTAAAACCCCGAAAGACAACCGCTTCACAGGGGATTTATAGAGCGGGACATCTGGAACTATTAGGACTGATCAACGAATGGGATATTGCCATAAATAAAGTAATTTTGGTGGGGCATAACCCGACCATTAGTTTTATGGTCTCCTATCTCACCGGTGAACAGCATATTCTCCTATTGCCCGGGATGATGGCAAGGATTCATTTTGAGGGTCACGCATGGGATGAGGTGTCTAAGGATTCAGGGGTTTTGGCCGAAGTACTGCAATAAACAATGATTTTTAAAGGAAAAAGACAGCGTACATGAATGTAAGTGACTCTAACGACCGCTTATCCGGATTTGATCCAAATGGTGTAGGTGAAACAGGAAAGCTTTTTGGTTTGCCTTTTGATGAAGAATCCGCGGAAATGGTAATTATTCCAGTGCCATGGGAAGTCACCGTTTCGTATGCTTCCGGCACAGCCAAGGGGCCTGAGGCTGTACTTGAAGCGTCATCTCAAGTGGATCTTTTCCAACAGGATATCGTTGATGCCTGGAAAATGGGGATTTGCCTGTTGCCTCTGCCCGAGGAACTGATATTGGAAAACAATAAACAGAGGGAACTGGCCAGCAACTACATCCATTGGTTGGAAGAGGGGGGACAGCCCAGTGAAAAGGGAAGGTTTGGTAAAATTCCCAAAATCATCAACCGTGCCTGTGAAAATATGAACCGGTGGGTTTATGAAACTGCCAGGCAACACCTGTCCAAGGGGAAGTCAGTAGGCCTGCTGGGTGGAGATCATAGCACGCCGTTAGGGCTTATAAAGGCGCTTTCAGAAGCAGTTGATGACTTCGGGGTCCTGCAGATCGATGCGCATGCAGATCTGAGGCCTGCCTATGAGGATTTTCAGTATTCACATGCTTCTATTTCTTATAATTTCATGCAGTTGCCTCAGATCAGCAACCTGGTTCAAGTGGGAATAAGGGATTTTTGTGAACAGGAATTTGAATTGGCCAAGTCCGATTCCAGGATCATATTGCATACCGCTGACCATATCCACGCTGCGCTTTTTAAGGGGCATTCCTGGGACAGTATCTGTGAAGGGGTCATTTCCGGACTGCCCCCAAAAATATACCTGACCATAGATATTGATGGTCTTGACCCTAAATTATGCCCACATACCGGTACACCGGTGCCGGGAGGATTGGAGTACCCGCAGTTGGATTATCTGGTCAAAAAACTGGTTCAGTCCGGCAGGGAGATCATTGGTTTTGACATCGTGGAAGTGGCCCCGGGACCTGACGGAGATGAATGGGATGCCAATGTGGGAGCCAGGTTGCTGTACAGAATGGCAAACCTCATGGGTGTTTCCCAGGGGAAGCTGCAGTGGAATTCTTAGCGCGATAATGCATTCCCCTTCTCGCGAGTTCCGGAGCGTTGTCAAGTCCAGTATAATATTTCGGGTTATTTTTTCGTGAAACTGTTAGTGTCCGAGAGTGCCTGGTTATCCACGAAACCCGATCCGGCAGCTGGCGCATGGGACAGGTTTATTCTGCCCGCTCCGAACGAAGGATGAAGATAGTATGGTTGAAATTGTTATTTGGAAAAAAAATCAATGATCTGGATCATTTCATAAAATCCATGTCAATCAGCGAAATTCCCCGAATCTCTTTGTCCGGGTCCGGGGCAGACGTGGACAAAAATTCGGTTAACCCAAAAACCGACTCTTGACTTCACATCGGAACGTTGAACGTGATTTATGAAGGTTAAATGAATTAATTTTTTGATATTTGCGCTTTCTTTTTTTCTATGTCCAACAAAGTCCAGTCAGTTTTCGCATTGATCCGGGAATCCATTCAGGGGAAAGAGCAGGATTATACCAAAATAACCCTCAAGAGAGGGATTGTTTTGTTGGCTATTCCCATGATTCTGGAAATGATCATGGAATCACTTTTTGCCGTGGTGGATATATTTTTTGTGGGCAAGCTCGGGGCACATGCCATAGCCACTGTGGGACTCACAGAAGCTATTTTGACCCTTGTATACTCCGTAGGAGTCGGGGTGAGCATGGCCGGAACAGCCATGGTGGCACGGCGGTTTGGAGAAAAGAATTATAAAAGGGCCGGCACCGTCTCCTTTCAGTTGTTGTTGGTTGGCACCGTGGCCTCGATCATCATGGGAGTACTCGGTTTTGTATTTGCCGGGAAGATACTCCACCTCATGGGAGCGGAAGAGGAAGTGCTTCGTACAGGAACCGCTTATACCGAAATCATATTTGCGGGAAATACAGCCATTATGCTGCTTTTTCTGATAAACGGCGTTTTCAGGGGGGCAGGCCAACCGCATTTGGCCATGAAGGCACTGTGGATATCCAATGGTTTGAACATTATTTTGGATCCTCTGTTGATTTTTGGATTAGGGTCTTTTGAAGGATTCGGGTTGGTGGGAGCGGCCTGGGCCACTACCTTGGGGCGGAGCGTAGGCGTATGTTACCAGCTATATCACCTTTTCAACGGGCATCACCGGCTGGTGATAACCCGCAGAAATTTAAAAGTAAGGTGGGCAACCTTATGGAAAATCATCAACATTTCGGCAGGGGGCATGGGACAATTTTTAATCGATTCTGCGGCTTGGATTGTGTTGACCCGCTTTGCCTCAGTTTTTGGAAGTGCCTCAGTGGCCGGTTACACGATAGCTTTTAGGGTTTTGCTTTTCAGCCTTATGCCTGCTTGGGGCTTGTCCGCGGCGGCGGCTACCCTGGTGGGTCAAAATCTCGGCGCGGGTAAATTTTACAGGGCAGAGCTTTCCACCTATCTGACGGCCAGGTACAATTTTATTTTTTTGGCAGTAGTTACCTTGCTTTATTTGCTGTTTGCTGATCTTCTTATCAGTGTTTTCACCCAGGATCAGGAAGTAGTTGTCGTGGCTGCCAAGGGGTTAAAGATTACCGCGCTGGGATATATATTTTATGCAGTGGGAATGGTGATGGTGCAGGCTTTTAACGGGGCAGGGGATACGAAAACCCCAGCCTATATCAACGTGGGCGTTTTTTGGCTGCTGGAAATCCCGCTGGCCTATTTGCTGGCCATATTCTTGGATATGGAAACGACCGGGATATTCATTACCATTGCGTTTTGCCATTCTTTGCATGCGTTGATAGCCTTGTGGTTTTTCCGAAAAGGAAGATGGAAACGTGCAGTTGCTTAAAACCTTAGCATATTTTTATTCCTTTCCAAAGTAGTTCATCAGCTTAATAGATGAATTTCCAGGAGTTTTAATGAACTTGATGCCCATATGCACATGAGAGCGCAGTGATTTCTTTGTGCTATCCAAGCTGGTTTTTTGAAAAATGCAGAAAAAATACCGTGATCAGGGTATTTTTTACTTGAGGCAAAGAACATAACTTTGTTACAGGTGATAAATAAACTTTTCTACATGATTTTTTGCTCTAGAAAATAGTGGGTACTTATTATAATCAAGATTTTTTTACCCACTATCCATTATTCTACCTGCATGGGTATATATGTTGAACCTGTCCTTCTTAAGAAAACCGATCAATGTTAATCCTTTGTCCTCTGCAAGATCTACGGATAGGTTGGTAGGGGCGCCGGCAGCTGCCAGCATCGGTATTCCGGCCCTAACTGCTTTTTGGACCATCTCAAAACTGACCCTCCCACTCAATACGACTATCCTGTCTTTTTGCAGCGACATGCCTTCCCGCAAGGCAGCACCTACCAGTTTATCCAGGGCATTGTGTCTTCCGACATCTTCCCGGAGCAGTATCAGGTTGCCGTCCGAATCAAAAAGGGAGGCCGCATGAAGGCCGCCGGTATATTTAAACCCGGTTTGATTCACCAAGGCGGCATCCTGTAAGGTGAATAAAGTTTGATAGGACATTTTTTTATTATCACCGGGCCGGATTTTTTCCAGTTTTGCCTGTACCGCATCAATGGCTGTCTTGCCGCATACCCCACAACTGCTGTGGGTATAAAAGTTTCTATCCAGTACTTGGGAATCAAAATCCAACCCATCGGCAAGCCGGACGACCAGCACATTCCCTTGCTCTTCTTTTTTGACTTTCTCACAATAACGCATCCACAATATATCCTTCTCACCCTGGATGATCCCCTCGGCAAATAAAAATCCCATCGCCAGATCAAAATCATGGCCAGGGCTTCGCATGGTAACCATGAGGTTTTTTTCATGCCAAGCCTCTTTATATACATATTCCAAGCGGATCTGTAAAGGCTCCTCCACGGCAATCAGATCCTGAGAGGCATTGGCCCTTTCCCCTCTGATTTTATAGACCTTCCCATAAGTAACCAATCCGCTTTTCTTCATAGATCACCCCATTTTCTCGATGGTCACGTCTACATATTTTGACGCGGGACAGTGGCTTTCGCCCGATTTGTTGTCCAATGCCACAAGCACATTGCCTTCGGGAAAATAAACAGCCACACATCCCGGTGCGATGTCGTAGGAAACCGCCTTAAAATTTTCAAGAATCCTTTGCTCGTTTTTGAAATAGCTTGTGATGCGGACTTTGTCGCCCGGTTGAGCGCCTATTTTTTCAATATCTGTTTCATGCATCATGACCACCTCCCTGGTATTGGAAATATTGCGGTACCGGTCGTTTAAGCCATATACCGTGGTATTGAACTGGTCATGGCTTCGGACGGTCATGAGGACAAACTCCCCTGCATTGGAGTCCCGCTGTGGCAATGGATTTACCGTTATTTTGGCTTTTCCACTATCGGTTTCGAACCGTCCTTCCCTGGCGCAGTTGGGCAGGTAAAAACCACCGGGAATCCTCACCCGTCCATTGTAGTTTTCAAAGCCCGGTATTACCGCCTCTATTTTTTGTCTCACCAAATCATAATTGGCCCCTAATGCCTGCCAATCTGTGCTTGATTTACTTCCAAGGGTGGTTTTAGCCACACTGCAAACAATCGCTACTTCGCTTTTCAGGTGTTCGGAGGCAGGAGGTAAATCTCCCTGCGACATCCTAATCCTGCCGGCAGTGTCTTCCGTACTAACGAATTGGGCGCCGTTTTCTGTCTCATCCCTTTCCGTTCTTCCCAGACAGGGGAGGATCAGGGCTGTTTTGCCATGGACCAGATGTCCCCGGTTCAATTTGGTGGAAACATAGGCGGTGAGTTCGCAACTCCTCAAGGCTTCAAAAACCTTTGAAGTGTCCGGTGCAGCCATGGCAAAGTTCCCGCCCATTCCAAAGAAAACTTTTGCTTCCCCCTTTAACATGGCCTGCACTGCTCCCACAGCACCTACACCTGGTTTCCGGGGAGGTTCAAAGGAGAACACTTCCCCCAGCTTATCCAAGAATGCTTTGGGCATTTTTTCGCAGATGCCCATGGTGCGGTCACCCTGTACATTGCTGTGCCCCCTTACAGGAAGGGTGCCTGCCCCGGGGATGCCGATGGCCCCCTTTACCAGCAGCAAATTCACGATCTCCCGAATGGTGTCTTCCGCATTCCGGTGTTGGGTCACCCCCATGGCCCAGGCGATGATTACCTTTTTTCTATCCCTGATCATCCAGGCGGCCTCTCTTAATTTTTCCTCCGAGACCCCCGAAGCCGTTATCAGATCATCCAGGCTGAGGGCTTTCAAATGTTGTTTCAGCTCAGGAAATCCTTCAGTGTTCTGCGCTATAAAATCATGGTCAAGAAGCTGCCCGTGTGCGTCCTCATCTTCCTCCAACAGAATTTTGAGCAAGGCCTTCAGCAAAGGCAGGTCACCATTGATAGCGACCTGTAGATACAAATCCTGTATAGGCGTTCCTTTGCCTATCCATTCCCAGGGTTTCTGGGGATGTCTGAAACCCATGAAGCCTGCTTCCGGCAGCGGATTCACGGCGATGATTTTTCCCCCGTTCTTTTTTAACTGCTGCAGGGAAGTCAGCATTCGCGGGGCATTGGTGCCGGGATTCTGGCCGATAATCATCAGCAGTTCGGCTTTTGGAATATCTTCCAGTGTCACCGAGGCCTTTCCTATCCCTACGGTTTCTTTCAAGGCTTTTCCGGAAGCTTCATGGCACATGTTGGAGCAGTCGGGCAGGTTATTGGTCCCAAACTGCCTCACAAAACATTGGTATAGAAATGCTGCTTCGTTACTGGTCCGGCCCGAGGTATAGAAAAGGGCTTGGTCAGGATGGTCCAATCCGTTTAATTGCCTGGCCAAAAGATCAAAGGCTTCCTCCCATGAAATGGGGCGATAATGGCTATCTCCCTTCTGCAATACCATAGGATGGGTGAGTCTCCCTTGTTTTTCCAACCAGTGATCTGATTTTTCGAAAAGTTCGGCCACACTGTATTGCTTAAAAAAATCAGGACCGGCTTTCCTGTTTGTGGCTTCCCAAGCCACTGCTTTGGCACCGTTTTCACAATATTCGCCTATTTTGGAGACATCTTTTGCATCCGGATCCGGCCAGGCACAGCTGGGACAATCAAAACCTCGGGGTTGGTTCAGTTTGAATAGGGTTTTTACTCCCCTGCCTACATAGGTCTCCTCCCAGATATGGTAGGCCACGGATTTCAATGATCCAAGTCCCGCCGCTACTTTTGGGATGGGGGTTGTTTTGGTTTTTGAAGGTTTACCCATTTTGAGATTATTGTTCGGTTATCCTGGTTTTGGGATTTGAAAGATAAGGATTTGACCCCAAATATCCTGACTTCGTGTTTTCATTTCTGAACTCCTTGGGACTGATGCCGGTAATGCTTTTAAAAATCTGATTGAAATTCGACTGGTTGTGAAACCCCGACTCCAGCAATATTCTACTGATGGTATAATCGGTTTCTATCAGCATCCTGCATGCATGGCCTATCCGGATTTCAGCCAGAAACCGGGAAAAGGTCTTCCCGGTTCCTTTTTTGAAAAAACGGGAGAAGGAGGAGGATTCCATATGCACGAGTTCTGCCAGATCCTGAAGGCCGATTGGTTCTTCATAACGGGAGAAAATGAAATCATAGACCAGCCGAAGACGCTGTTCATCGTGGTTTTTGGAAGGCAACTGAAAGCCTGAACTGCAAAGTGTTTGGGGTGCAGGGATCTCAGCGACCAATCTCAATATCCTCAAAAGGCAGATATACCTCTCTACCGGACCTTGCCCCAGCATCTCCAGGAGAATGGTTTTCAGCTTATCTTTGGTGGAGCCTGTAAGGCATATGCCGTTTTTTGCTTTTTCTATACTTTTGTAGAGAAATTTCAATTCAGGCGTCTGGTTCCAAACCAAACCCAACTGGTCGGGAGAAAACCGCAAAATGACTGCTTCTACCCCGGGAGAATCATCTTTACGGTAGTATTCAGGATCGCAACGCCAGTAATGGGGCAACATGCTTCCCAGCAATATCATGTCGTCACTTTCAAACCTGGAGATATCATCGCCTACAAACCTCGTCCCTCTTCCCTCAATGATCCAATTCAATTCCAACTCCGGGTGAAAATGCCAGGGATTGTCAAAAAAATCAGCAGCTTCTTTTCTCAAATGAAAAGATTGTCCGGGGTTCGGGATTACCTGTAAGTATTTTGCTTTCATCACTCGGAAATACAGTTAATTTAATCTAACACATTCTTGGGGTTCAACCCTGTCGTTTTAAGTGGGGAAAGAACAAGGTTCCCAGGGTTGCTATGGTTTTTATTCCAATTTAAGGGAAATAAATGTTTATACTGCAAAAATTCCATTGGAATTGGTTAAAATTAGAATGAAAAACATGATCAGTATCATTTAATTTTAAACCCTGAACAATATCCAGAATAATTGACATGAATATAGTCCGGCAAAAGGAGATATGGGGTTACCGTTGGCGTATCATGGCATTGTTGTTTTTTGCCACTACGATCAATTACCTGGACAGGCATGTGCTCAGCATATTGGCTCCGGACCTGCAGCAATTATACGGATGGAGTGAAATTGAATACGGTTACATTGTCACGTCCTTTCAGTTGGCCTACGGGATCGGCGTGATTTTGACGGGAAAGCTTCTGGACCGCTGGGGCGTGGGATTGATATATGCCCTGGCCATCGCTGTATGGAGTCTGGCCGGTATGGGACATGCTTTGGCCAGATCGGCCGTAGGTTTTATGGTGGCCCGGTTTTTCCTGGGTTTGGGAGAATCCGCGAACTTTCCGGCGGCGATCAAAACCGTAGCCGAGTGGTTCCCGAAAAAAGAACGGGCGCTGGCCACGGGCCTATTTAACGCGGGGTCCAATGTAGGTGCCATCATCTCACCCCTGTTGATTCCGGTCATAGCTTTGAAATTTGGCTGGCAGTGGGCTTTCATAGGTACAGGGGTGGTAGGGTTCCTTTGGCTTATCGCCTGGCTGTATGCCTATAGAAAACCGGAAGTCCATCCTAAAGTCTCAGAATTGGAGCTAAACCATATCCATTCTGATCAAAATGAAGCCTCTGAAAAACAGCAGATTCCCTGGAAGAAACTCCTTACTTTCCGAAGCACCTATGTGATTTGCCTCGCCCGGTTCATGACGGATCCGGTATGGTGGTTTTTTCTGTACTGGCTGCCGAAATTTTTCAACGAACAGCATGGGATCAACCTGTTGACCATAGGCCCGCCCCTGGTGGCTATTTATCTTTTTGCAGATGTGGGCAGTGTGGCAGGTGGCTGGTTTTCTTCCCATCTGATCAAGACAGGAATGAAAATTCACAAAGCCCGGATGCTGGCTATGGCGGTTTGCGCAATTTGTGTGATCCCCGTCATTTTCGCCGCTGAGGTATCCGGTCTGTGGGTGAGTGTGGCGATATTGAGTCTCGCCACAGCGGCCCATTGTGGCTGGATGGCGAATATGTTTACCCTTATTTCAGATTTTTATCCCAAAAATGCGGTAGCTTCGGTGGTGGGATTGTCCACCTTCGCCGCTGTTCTCGGAAGCATGCTGGTGGCTTCTGCCGTAGGGTTTATCCTGGAAACTACGGGAAGCTATTACCCTATATTTTTCACAGCCGGATTCATGTATTTACTGGCCTGGATGGTACTCCGCCTAGGACTGAAAAAAATAGAACTAAAAAACTTAAATCCTTAAACCCATGGAAAACCGATTTAATGAGAAAAATGAAAAAGAATACATGCAAGATGGTTATACCATTGTAAAAGGCATGTTTGATGCGGGAGAGATGGAGGCAGTGCTGGACACCGCTTTGGAGGATGAGGTGATCAGACGGCATACCTATGGAAGGAAGGACAAAGAAGGCCATACCACCAAGCTCGCCCTCTGGTATGCTTTGGGTAGGGATGTTTACAGTAACATCGCCCGCTCTGAGCGGTATTTGGAAGGTGTGGAAAAGCTGCTTGGCGGTGCTCCTGCCCATTTCCATACCAAGCTGATGCAAAAAGAGCCAAAGGTAGGCGGGGCCTGGGAGTGGCACCAGGACTATGGTTATTGGTATCATGATGGTTTCTTGTACCCACAGATGCTCAGTGTGATGTTGGCCCTTACCCAAGCGGACAAAAAAAATGGCTGCCTGCAGGTTTTAAGAGGCTCTCACCTCCTGGGAAGGATAGACCATGGGATGACGGGGGATCAAAAAGGAGCGGATATGGAAAAAGTAACGGAGGCTCTCAAAAGACTGGAACTCGTACATGTGGAGCTTCAACCGGGTGATGTGCTGTTTTTTCACTGTAACCTCCTCCACCGTTCGGATAAAAACAATTCTGAAAAAGCCCGGTGGTCCTTAATTTCCACCTATAACCTGATAAGCAACAAGCCCTACAAGCAACAGGACCCGTCTTGTTATACCCCCATAGAGGAGAGGTATCAAGGAAGGGTCCGTAAGGATGATACTGCCCGGATTTCAGAAAAGGACGCCCATTTCTTACATTAAGTTTAAACAGCAATGACAATGAACCCTGAAAAAAAACAAACAAGTATAGGCCTAAAAAAATCCAGAAGGGAATTTCTGAAAACCACCGGCATCGCCGCAGCGGGCGGACTGGCTATTCCAACCCTTATTCCCGCAAGCGCCATTGGCAAGAACCCGCCCAGTGACCGGATCACCATTGGCATGATTGCCACAGGGAGGCAGGCCATCAAAGTGAACCTGCAAAACGGATTTTTGAATATTCCCGATTGTCAGGTGGTGGCGGTAAATGATGTGGACAGCTGGAGGATGGAGCTGGCCGCCGGAATCATCAACGGTCACTACGGTAAAAAAACGGAGAAAACTTACAAAGGGGTGACCCAATACAGGGATTACAGGGAGCTTTTGGCCAACAATGGCATTGATGCCGTCATGGTATCGTCTACAGACCATTGGCACGCTCCCCATGGCATCGCTGCCGCGTTTGCGGGGAAGCATGTATGTATGGAAAAAGCCTTGTCTATCAGTTACTCGCACAGCAAAGCATTGGTAGAGGCAGTGAAGATGAAGGGTGTGGCCAACCGCCTGGACAGTGAATTCCGTTCCAGCAAATATTTTTGGAAAGCTGCAGAAATAGTGCATAACGGCCTTCTTGGCAAACTTAAAAAAGTGACGGTGGGGGTGCCCGCCGAGTTGAGCGGCAGCGCTGTGGGTCCCCAGCCCACCATGCCGGTGCCCAAAGCTTTGGATTATGATCAGTGGCTTGGACCTGCCTTTCCTGCACCATATACCCAAAACAGGGTCCATGATCCCGAAACCATCGATACCCGACCGGGCTGGTTGAGGATTGATGATTATTGTAATGGCATGATCACCAACTGGGGAGCCCATCTGTGTGACATCGCCCTTTGGGGCATGCAAAAAGAGTATGTGCTTCCGATTTCGGTGAAGGGGGAAGGCTCTTTTTCAAAAGGCTTGTGGAACACCATAGAAACTTTTGACCTGACTTATACTTATGATGATGGCGTGGTGATGAACTACGTGATCGATAAACCCTATGTGAAATTCGAAGGCGAAAACGGATGGGTCAGTGCGGGCTATCCGGACCAGTTGGAGGCCAGCAACCGGGCTTGGATAAGTTTTGATAAGCCTTCGGGTAATAAAGACTATTCAGCAACTTTGTCAGACAAAGAGGATTTTCTCAGGGCCGTCCGGTCAGGAGAGGATTCTCTCGAACCACTGGAGGTGGGCCATAATGTTTATTTTACCACAGTAATGGGGCTGATTGCCGTGAAGTTGGGAAGGGAACTGAAATGGGACAATAATAAGGGGCAATTCAAAGACGATAATGCTGCCAACGCCATGCTTAACCGGCCTTTCAGGGAAAAATGGCTGGACAAGGATGTGGTGGACTGGATGAATAAATTTCAAACTGTAAGTTACCGTTGATGGTTATGAGAAAGATATTGCGTGTGGTATTCCTGTTGGCCCTAGTGTCCTGTAAATCTGAAGATAAGCGGCTGGATAATGTCTTTTATGCTTTTAATAACTGCGTCAGGACCCTGCCCAACGCCCCCGATGATTTTAGAGCACAGGCTAATCTGGTGAAGGAACTGGGATATGATGGGCTGGCCGGTCATGTGGAAGACAATTATTTTGAGTTAAGGGCAGCCATGGATGAGGTGGGTTTGGAAATGCCCGAAATGTACATTGGGATGTATGTGGTGGAGGGGAAAGTACAATACCACGAAAAGCTAAAGGAAATACTTTTGGACTCCAAAGACAGGGATTTGTTGGTAGCACTTCACCTTCATGCGGATGGCGTTTCCCGGCCGGATGCTGACAGCCTTTTTATGGAGGGCATAGCCGACCTGGCCGAATTTGCTGCCCCGCTGAACATCAAGCTTGCCATCTACCCTCATGTGGATTTTTATTGTGAAGAAATGTCCCATGCTTTGGATTTGGTAAAGAAGATCAAAAAAGACAATGTCGGGGCCATATTCAACCTCTGCCACTTATTAAAAGTGGAAGGGGAAGCAGGATGGAGAGAAAAAGCGTTGGAAGCGCTGCCTCATCTATTCATGGTTTCCATCAACGGGGCTGATGGTGGCGATACCCAGCAAATGGGATGGGACAGGCTGATCCAACCTTTGGGAGAGGGAACCTTTGATACCTATGAACTGGTAAAGGTGCTTAAAGATGAGGGTTATGCGGGGAAATTCGGTTTGCAGTGTTATAACATTCCCCAAGACTGCGAGACCGCCCTGACCCAATCGATGAATACATGGAAGCATTATCAGGAAAGATATGCCGCCGAATAGCCTTTATGTCAATGGATTTTTATTTAAACCGAATCCTTTTATATTTAGAACCTTAATAACCCACGTTATCACGCGTTTTTAGTTTAAAAATTAAGATGCGATGAAAAGGAAGGGGCGCTGTTTCTGTGGAGGCTCCTGCCCTCGCATATGATCTCATCTGAACCCTGTGGGAAATAAAAATATGGCTGAAGACCATCCCGAAGTGATGGAAAAGATATTGCCCTTATGAAAAAAAGGAAATACCGGACTTTATGACTGATTTATTTATGAGAAACAGTTCACTTATTTTGTTGAATATGATCCTGATTATCCTAACGGGATGTGTCAAGGAGAAAGAAAAGGGTCTTCCCAATATTGTCTACATCATGGCGGATGATTTGGGTTATGGAGACTTGAGTATCTATGGGCAGGAAAAATTTTCCACGCCCAATTTGGACAAACTGGCAAGGGAGGGGATGCTTTTTACCCAGCATTATGCCGGTACGACTGTATGTGCTCCGTCTAGATCCTCACTCATGACCGGGTTGCATACCGGTCACACTTATGTCCGCGGAAACAGGGGAATGAATGGGGGCCAATTTCCCCTTCCTGCTGATGCGGTGACCCTCCCCAAAATATTGAAGCAGGCGGGCTATGTTACCGGAGCTTTTGGCAAGTGGGGGTTGGGTTATCCAGGTTCTACCGGGGATCCACTGAAGCAAGGGTTTGATGAGTTTTTCGGCTATAACAGCCAAACCATTGCCCATAATTATTATCCATGGGAGTTGTATGACAATGACCATGTGCTTCCACTTACAGAAAATGAAGGCGCAAAACAGGGGTTGTATGCCCCGGACCTGATCCATGAAAAAACCTTGGATTTTATTGACCGGCACCGCGATACTACTTTTTTTCTGTACGTGCCTTCCATCATTCCTCACGCGGAGCTTTTTGCCCCACAGGAATACATGGATATGTTTTTGGAACGTACCTCGCCAGAGCCGCCTTATCAGTATGAAAGCAAGTTTGGTGTTGAAACCGCCTATGAGGGTATAGATGATCCGGAGCATCCCCGCTACAAAGTAGGCGGTTATGGGTCCCAACCTTATCCAAGGGCAGCTTTTGCCGCTATGGTCAAACTCCTTGACGATCAGCTCGGGGAGATAATGGACCGGTTGGAAGCCAACGGCCTATTGGATAATACCTTGGTGATTTTTACCTCTGACAACGGCCCTCATGTCGAAGGTGGCGCGGATCCGGATTTTTTCAACAGCAACGGTCCCTTTAGGGGATATAAGCGGGATTTGTATGAAGGAGGCATAAGAATGCCCATGATCGCTTATTGGGAGGGATCCATCCGCCCAGGCAGCCAAACGGACCATATCAGTGCTTTTTGGGATGTGCTGCCTACGCTGGCAGAGGTCGCGGGACAGGAAGTCCCTAAGGGCGTGGATGGGATATCCTTTTTGCCCACCCTTCTGGGACAGGCTGACCAGCCGGAGCATGACTACCTTTATTGGGAATTTCATGAACAGGGGGGTAAGCAGGCTGTGAGGAAAGGCAATCACAAAGCCATCCGGCTGAACGTACTGACAAACAATGAAGATTTGCTCTTGTTTGATGTGGAAAAGGATCCCGGGGAGGCACACGATATTTCGAAAGAGCATCCCGAACTGGTTAAGGAAATGTATGACATTATGCAGTCGGCCAGAAATGAGGATCCGGAATGGCCTTTTTTCAACAAAGAATGACGAGTCAGATGAGAACAAATAAAAGTAATCCAAGATATTTTGCGATAGTCTCCTTTATTTTATTGGCACTACCTTTTTCCTGCAAACAAAAAGAACAGCATTACCAAAAGTGGGAAACCTACCGGGCTTCAAAAACCGCGGCCCAATACTCAGACCTGAAGCAAATTAACAAGGAAAATGTCCATTTGCTTCAACCCGCCTGGACCTATCATACGGGAGATGGGGGAGAACGGACACCTATGGAGTGCAACCCCATTATTATTGGGAATAAAATGTATATTACCTCTCCCCAATTGGACCTGATTGCATTGGACGCCACCAATGGAGCAGAATTGTGGAGGTTTTCTCCTTCTGATGACCGGCAGGCTGGCGGGGTCAACCGCGGCGTCACGTATTGGTCTGATGGGGGCAAGGGCAGGATATTTATGCCTATTGGCCATTATCTGTACGCAGTGGATGCTGATGAAGGCATACTGGTGGATGATTTTGGAGACCGGGGAAAGATTGACCTTCGGGAGGATTTGGAAAGGGATCCGGAGTCACTGTCCATTGCATTGTCCACACCGGGTATCATATTCAATGAGTTGTTGATCGTTGGTTCTGCCACTGGAGAGGGGTATGATGCCTCTCCCGGTCATATCAGGGCTTATGATGCCAAAACTGGGTCTTTCAAGTGGATTTTCCGCACCATTCCTGGGGAGGGGGAATTCGGGCATGATACCTGGAATTGGATAAAAGGGGAAAACTACGGAGGCACCAATAATTGGGGTGGGATGAGTTTAGATGAAGAGAAGGGCTGGGTATATGTGGCAACAGGGTCTCCCACTTATGATTTTTACGGAGGAAACAGGTTGGGAGAAAATCTGTTCGGCAATTGCGTCATAGCCTTGGATGCTTCCACGGGGGAGCGGCAATGGCACTATCAGGCTGTAACCCATGATGTTTGGGATTACGACCTTCCCTGCGCCCCGACGCTGGTGGACATCCCTTGGAAGGGCGGGACAAAAAAAGCTTTGGTCCAGCCCACCAAAATGGGGGAATTGATCGTTTTGGACAGGTATACCGGAGAGCCTTTATTGGACATAGAGGAAAAGACGGTGCCGCCATCTTATATTCCCGGTGAAGTGGCGCATCCCACCCAAAAATTCAATCAGGGCATCCAAGTGGTGCCTCAGGGTTTGGACAGCACCTATTTGACGAATATTTCCGATTCCGCCCTCGCCTACGTAAAGGAGGAATTTAAAAAATACAGAAGTGAAGGGATGTATACGCCGCCCAGTGCTGAGGGAACCATCACTTTTCCTGCCACCAGGGGAGGGATGTTATGGGGAGGCGCTTCTTATGATCCCCATGAGCAGATCATCTACGTGAATGCCAATGAAATACCCATGATCCTGCAAATCGCGAAGGTTTCACAAGGGAAATTCGTAAATGAAGGCAGCGAAAATATCAGTGGATACCATACTTATATGTCCAATTGTGTCAACTGCCACGGTGCTGATAGGGGAGGGATGGCCGAAGCATATCCGCCTTTGTTGGGAATTGGGGATAAGTACTCCAGGGAGGAGATCAAAAAAATCATTTCAGGGGGGAAAGGGGTAATGCCTGCCTTTACCCAGTTTGATGCCCTCAGGTTGGAGGCATTGGTGGATTTTTTGTTGACCGGAGAAACTCCCGAAGAAAGCGCGGATGAAATTTTCTCCGGAATAGGCGTGGACCGCTATGCCCTCAATGGCTTTAGGATATTTACTGATCAGGAAGGCTTTCCTGCGAGCAGGCCCCCTTGGGGAACGCTTAATGCGGTGGATTTGAAAACCATGCAGATCAAATGGAAAGTGCCTTTGGGTTATTATCCTGCCCTCAAGGAAAGAGGAGTTACCGATACCGGAACACAGAACTTCGGGGGATGTGTCGCCACTGGTGGGGGATTGGTATTTATCGGTGGATCGGCCGATGAGATGTTTCGGGCCTTTAATGCGGAGACCGGGGAAGAGCTTTGGAAATATAAGTTGCCCGCAGGCGGCTATGCCGTACCAGCTGTTTACGAAGCGAATGGCCGTCAATATGTGGTCATTGCGGCTGGAGGTGGCAACCGGATCGGCACACCTACCGGGGATGCATATGTGGCCTTTGCTTTGCCGGAGGGAACAGTATCCGGGTCGTTTGATTAGCCCGAAAACCCATTGGCCGCCGAGTGTGGTTTTATTGAGCAGGATGGATTGTAGGGATCAATGCGATCACCCTATCTTGGTTTTTCTCTGGTAAAAATCTTTTGGCAGTTTTCCGAATTGCTTTTGAAAACATTTGGTAAAATAAGAAGGTGAGTTAAAACCTACCAAATCCCCTACTTCAGCAATGGAATATTCCCCTTCTTGCAACAGCTGAGCAGCTTTTTTCAGCCTAACCAGCCTGATGTAACTGTTTGGAGTCATTTGGGAAATACCTTTGATTTTTCTCAGCAGGCTGGATTGGCTCATGCAGAGGATTTCTGCCAATTCATTAACCCCAAACTGCTGATTATCCAAGTGTGCTAAAATGCCGGCATTTACTTTTTCGAGAAATTCCTCATCAGCCCGTGTGTGTGCCAGTGTATTGATTTCAACAAAAGGCTGGCTTGCACAGGATTTTCTGATCTGGTCCCTGTAGTTCAATAGGTTTTTCACCTGCAAATGAACATATTCTACAGAAAAGGGCTTTTCTATATAAACATCGGCACCCATTTCAAGCCCCTCTATCTTGGATTGCATCGTGTTTTTTGCGGTGAGCAGGATAAAAGGTATGTGGCTGAAAGCGATATTTGATTTCACTGACCTGCACAGATTATAGCCGTCCATAACGGGCATCATGACGTCACTGATGATTAAGTCTACAGGCTCCTCATCGAGGATTTGCAGGGCCTCTTTTCCGTTTTTTGCCCCGAGGATAAAATGATCCGGTTTTAATTGCCCAGCCAGGAAATCCAACAATTCCTTGTTGTCTTCTACTACTAAAAGCGTTGGTTTTCCATATTTGCGGATTTCTTCCTCTACCATCCTTGACTCTGGAATTGCCGGCGGAATCTCATTGAGATGAATGGCTTTTTTCTGTTGGATAGGAAGTTCCAGTATAAACACGTTGGCTTCTCTCTCCTTGGTGTCCAAATAAAGCTTACCGCCGTGCATCTCTGCCAGGGATTTTGCCAGGGGCAGTCCCAAACCAGTACCGGAATTGGGCCTACTGCCGTTTCCCGCGGTGGATATTTGGAAAAAGGGCTCAAAAATTTTACGGTGAAGCTCCGAAGCGATGATGTTCCCGTCATTTCCGACCATGATTTTGAGTTTTTTATGATCGTGCTTCAGTTCGATCTGAACATAGGAGAAAGCATTTTTGATGGCGTTAGAATACAGGTTGCTTAATATCTTGGTCAACGCTTCCTTGTCCACATCTGCAAAAAGCGGGTTAGGGCTGGCTTTAAGGAAAAAATTGAGTGATTTTTGCTGAGCGGTATTTTTGAAGCGAACATAGGTTTCCTGCAACAGGGCGGTAATATCAGTTCTAATGAAATTGAGTGAAAAGCCCTTTTTCTCCGTTTTTCTAAAGTCCAGCAGCTGGTTACTCAGGTCAATTAGCCTGTTCGTATTTTTATCCATTATCATCAGGTTTTCCCGCAGATCATCTTCATAAACACCGGATTTTCGCAAGAGATGTTCCAAAGGGGCTTTGATCAAAGTCAGGGGCGTCCTGATCTCATGGGTGATATTCGTGAAAAACTCAATCTTGGATTGGTAGATCTCCTTTTCCTTTTCATCTTCCAGGACTTTGAGGGCCAGTTGATGTCTGTTGTTGAGTCTCTTTTTATAGCTGTTTATCAAATAAACGGTCAGTAACAATAGCAGGGAAGCATAAGCCAGATAGGCCCAATCGGTTTTCCAGAACGGAGGTAAAATCTCTATCTGCAGGGTGGCCTCTTCATCATTCCAGTTCCCGAATATATCCGTGGTTTTAACACGGAGCTTGTAATTTCCCGGAGGGAGGAAAGAATAATTGATGCGCTGATTTAGGGACAGGTAGGTCCAGTCCCGGTCGTACCCCTCCATCATATAAGCGTAGGAGAGGGAGTTGCTGGCGGTGTAATCGAGCACCGCGAAGCCAAAACTTAGGGAGTTTTGGTCATGTCTGA
This sequence comes from Negadavirga shengliensis, assembly GCF_042652345.1. Lineage (NCBI taxonomy): Bacteria > Pseudomonadati > Bacteroidota > Cytophagia > Cytophagales > Cyclobacteriaceae > Negadavirga > Negadavirga shengliensis. The sequence continues at coordinate 564,020 of NZ_JBHSJJ010000002.1, read as the reverse complement.
GGCGCAAATTCCGGGTTTTGGTAATTGATTTTTCCAAAATCGGTTGGTTCCCCCCGATGGTTACCGGCTGGTTGGACAGGTAAAAATCCGTAAAGATGATGGGTGCATTTTGTTTTTTGGTCCTGAAGGTGGCTGGATCAAAGGAAATGAACCCGTTGAGTGTTCCGAAATACAGTTTGCCTTCTTTGGTTTTGATGCCGGATTTGTAATTGAAGGGGCTGTTGATCAGTCCATTGTCTTTAGTGAAAATCCTATATTTTTCAGTTACAGGATCAAATTCCATCAGTCCTTTGTTGGTAGACATCCACAGATTGCCATCGTTACCTTCCAGTATCTTATAAATATGAGTGCTTGGAAATCCGTTTTGGTCGTTGAAGCAGGAGAAGGAATCACCGGCTTCATCATAAAAGCAAAAGCCGCCTCCCTCTGTGCCTACCCAGATCCTGTTTTTGCTGTCCTGAAGCAAAGTGATGACAGAATAATGGGAGAGACTGCTTTCATGGGCAACATCGGGAATAAAGGACCTGACTGTTCTGCTTTCTGCATCTAACTTGAAAATGCCTCCGTGTAAGGTGGCTACCCACAACTGGCCCAGATGGTCTTCCATCATGTCGTATACAAAACAGTGGCCGATCTCACGGATAAATTCAGAATATCCCCCGACCTCGTGGTAAAGAAAAAGACCTTCCGTAGTCCCTAACCAGACATTGTTCTTTCTATCGATAAATATGGAGAAGATGTCATTTTCCCTTACCTGTCCTTGCATATCCTGGATGAAATCGGCCTTTATCGATTTGGTGGTTTGATCCAGAATATTCAATCCCTGACTCCAAATCCCGATCAACAAGGTGTTATCTCTGAGCGCCAATCCATGGATATTGTGGTAGGATATGCTTTTCCCGCTGGTGTCTGGTGTGAAGTTCTCAAAGGTGTTCGTAAGCGGATCAAACAAGTTTAACCCGGCGTCTTCCGTCCCTATCCACAATTGTCCGTTTTCGTTCATGACAAACTCCCTCACCCTTTTGCCACTGATGGAGTTGGAGTTGGAAACGGGATAATATTTTTCGAATTGGGTAGGGTGATTGGGCAGGTAGTTGATGCCGCTGAAGTAAGTGCCGATCCAGATACCACCGTCTCTGTCTTCTTCAATCACGTAGAGGGCGTTGTCCGAAATGCTAAAGGGGTCGTTGATGTCGTTTTTCAGGTTTTGGTAGTCGCCTGTTTCAGGATAGTAAATATATAGCCCTGATTCGGAGGCAATCCAAAGTTCTGTGTCGTTGATCAGCTTTAAGTCGCGTACATAGATGGGATTACCGTTGGAATCGTATTTCAAGATGGTTTTTATCTCGCCGCTTATCTTATCCATTACCTTCAATCCACCATTTTTTGTCCCAATAAACATTGTTGAACGATAGTCCTGCAATACGCGTACCTGGTCTTTTTTTAATGGGTCATTGTTGGCAGTGGGGGCGGAGAAGCTTTGGTCGCGGGAATTAAAAAGGGCGATTCCCTGATCGCTCATAGCGAGCCATAGCTCGTCATCCCCCACCAGGATGTTTGAAATATGCCCGGGAGGGAGGGACCCTGCGTTTTTGGGATCATGCCTGTATTCCACCAACTGGCCAGTATGGGGTTCATATTTGTAGAGCGCTACCGAGTTTTCTGCTATCCAGACGTTGCCCTCAAGATCTGTTTTGATGTTGCTGATTAATCCCCTTATTTGAGAACCTTTGTCCGAGGTAAGGCTGAATTTCGAAAAACTTTCCAGGTCGGGATCATAGATATAAACTCCTGAAAAAGTACCCAACCAGATCTTTCCGCCGCGATCCTCGCTTAAGGTGTAGACCATGTTTTTTCCGATACCGTCTTTGCCCATTTCTTTGTTGAACAGCCTGAAAGTACGGCCATCATATCTGCTCAACCCCCTTTTTGTGCCAAACCATATAAAACCCTGTTTGTCCTGCAAAATACAATAGACCGTGTTGTCGGACAGGCCCTCCTTCATGTCCAGATGTTCGAAATAAATTTTCTTGTCGGCTCCCTGGGCGTGGAGAACGATTCCTGCAAGCAGCGCCACTATCCAGGTTTTCGTTATAAGGCTACTCATCGGATCATATTGGGTTTCAATCATTAATTTCGGTCAATTTAGAAAAATAGGGAAACATTAAGCATGTTTTTGCCGATGAATTCAGAGGCTTGTGAAAATTTGACGGATGTGTTTCATTTTTAGTAGGGAAAATTGATATTTCTTCCCTTATGTTGATTGTTTAGGTATTTTCAGAATTTAATACGGATTATATTGTTAAGTATGAAGTTATGTTTTGTAAACTACGTGAGACTAAAATTTAATATTTTTTGATGTTTTTGTGTTACCCATTGCTTTTGCTTTTGGGATAGTTTTACCGTCTCCAATGAGGTACAATGCAAGTTTTCCGCCAGGGAAAATAGGTTGTTGCAAGCAAAAGGATATCCCCTCATTCCGGTACCAGGCATGTTTCGCATGGTTTTCAGAAAGAGATACTAATTGACAATTACCCAAAATCAATTCTTATGAAAAACAGTTTATTAAAGTATGGCTACATCATTATGTGGCTAATTTGTGGGCAAACCCTCACGTCGAATGCCCAAGATATCCGCAGGGTGGAAGGTCTGGTATTCGAAGCGTCCTCAGGTGACCCGATTCCGGGGGCCAGCCTGTTGGAGGATGGCACTACCAATGGGACCATTACGGATTTGGACGGGAGGTTTTCTATTCAATTGACCACAGCAGACCCGGTGCTTGTTGTCTCTTTTATAGGCTTTGAAACCCAACTGGTCAAAGTAGGAACCAATTCTCAAATAGAGATACAGCTTAAAGAGGATATGAAAAACCTGGACGAAGTCATTGTCATTGGCTATGGAACCCAGAAAAAGTCCGATGTTACAGGTGCAGTAAGTTCGTTGCGGGCAGATGATTTCAACAAGGGCCTCAACGCGACCTTTGACCAGATGCTGGTAGGCAAAGCCGCCGGTGTCCAGGTAGTACAGAATAGTGGGGAACCTGGGAGCGGAATTGCTATCAGGGTCAGAGGATCCAGTTCCATCAACGCCGGGTCCAGCCCGTTATACGTGGTGGATGGATTGCCCCTGGACAATTCCCCACCCATCACCGGAGGCGGTGCCCACTTCGATGCCTCTCAACCGCGAAACCCGCTGAGCTCCATCAACCCCGCCGATATTGAATCGATAGAAATATTGAAAGACGCCTCGGCTACAGCCATATATGGTGCCAGAGGTGCCAATGGTGTGGTAATGATCACTACTAAAAGGGGAAAAGAAGGTCGGACGACCATCAGTTATAATTCATACGTGGGTGTTCAGAACGTGGCCAACAAAATCAAACTCTTGTCCGCTGAGGAATATCGTGTCGTACTCAATGGGATCATAGCCGATGGTGGGGGTTCTCCTCAGTATATGATCCCCGATGGGCCGCTGAATGAAACAGACTGGCAGGATGAGCTTTTCCGGAGGAACGCCGCTATGCATAACCATAACCTTTCCTTCACAGGTGGAAATGCCAAAACCAATTATTTCGCCTCATTCAATTATTTCAAGCAGGATGGTGTCGTACAAAACTCCTCTTTCGAAAGGTACAGCGCCAAACTCAACCTGAGTACCCAGGCAAGCGAGAAACTGGAAATGGGCTTGAATCTCAATATCAGTTATAATGCTGATGATTTCGTGCCGTCAGGTTTCGGGATCAATGCGGAGTCGGGGACAATCTATTCTGCACTGAATTTTGATCCCACATTGCCACTAAGAGATAGTGACGGCACTTATTCTCTCTCTCCTTTTTTGGATCTGGATAATCCCCTTACCCTGGCAAATGGCTCGGATGCCCAAGCCAACACCTATAGGACCTTCGGTACCGTATATGCAAAATATGCCATCAGGCCTGGCCTTACTGCCAACCTGAACCTTGGAGGGGATATCCTGCATTCCCGAAGGGATGTATATGTCGACAGAACCACTAGGCATGGCGGTCCCCAGGGAGGTATCGCCACCATCCTGCTGGGACAAAACACGAATTATCTGGTAGAAGGGACACTTTCCTATGACAAATCCTGGACAGGACATCAATTGAACATACTGGCTGGCGTCACCACACAGCGTTTTGTGTTTGACAACATCAGCAATGTAGCCAGAAATTTTCCTTCTGACGCCACGGAAACCTATAACATGGGTTTGGGTGACCGGAGTACTTTTGTACTCGGAAGCGGCAGGGCCTCCAATAGCTTGTTGTCTTATTTGGGACGGATAAATTATGAGTTTAAGGAAAAATACTTGCTGACGGCCTCATTCCGTGCTGATGGTTCTTCCAGGTTTGGCGCAAACAACAGGTTTGGTTATTTTCCTTCTTTCGCCGCAGGATGGAAACTACACGAAGAGAATTTTATGAGCGGGAGCGCCTTATGGAGTACTTTGAAGCCAAGGGCAAGTTGGGGACAAACAGGTAACCAGGAGATAGGCAACTATGCTGCTATCAGCACCTTTAGCGCGGGCCCCACCGCGATCTTGAATGATAACGTCGTTTCCACTACCAATCCTGCCCGGATCGCCAATCCTAATTTGCGGTGGGAAACAACCGAGCAAACCAACCTCGGCTTAGATTTTGGTCTGTGGGGAGACAGGGTATACGGCGGTGTAGACTATTTCCGTAAAAGAACATTCGACATGCTGTTGAATCTGCCGGTGCCCACTTCCTCCGGCTTTAATGCTATCCTTTCCAACGTGGGAAGCGTGCGGAATACCGGCTGGGAATTTTCGCTTACCTCCAGGAACTTCAGCGGGGCATTTGAATGGAGTACCACTGTTAATATGGCTACTTTAAAGAACGAAGTGTTGGATTTGGGAGGTTTGGGTCAAATCATTACAGGCAACGCGGGACAAACTTCCCAGATATTCCTGCTGAGGGAAGGCATGCCCGCCTTTTCCTTCTATGGATACCAGATTGATGGCATCTGGCAGCAGGGCGAGGATTTTTCGCAAACTCTGGACAATGTGGCTCCAGGTGATTTCAAATACAGGGATGTAAATGGAGACAACATGGTTACCGCGGAGGACCGGGTGATTCTGGGCAACTCTTTCCCGGATTTTACCTGGTCTATAGGGAACAACCTCAGCTATAAAAACTTCAACTTGAACGTGTTTGTAGAAGGTGTACAAGGAGTGAGTATGCTGAACAACAACCTGGTAGATGCATATTTCCCCATACAATTTAGGAGAAACAGGTTTGCAGAACCCTACCTGAACCGATGGACTCCTGAAAATCCGTCTGATACCTACCCTTCATTTGTCAACCCTACTTCACAGGGAAGTAAATTGGTTAATTCCTATACCGTGGAAGACGCTTCCTATGTCAGGATCAGGACGGTTACACTCAGCTATGTTTTCCCCCACGGCATAAAGCATATTTCAAATTTATCGGTAAATATCACCGGTGAAAACCTCTTTACATTTACGGGATATAGTGGTTATGATCCTACGGTAAGCCCCAACGGGGGAGCTTTTAGCCGTGTGGATTTCAATGCCTATCCCGTATCTAGAAACTTTATTTTGGGTATTTCAGCCAACTTCTAAAGCACCTTTATCATGAATCCTAAAAAAATCATATATTACTTATTGCTTCTTCTCATGCCACTATTTGTGGCTTGTGAGGACATGCTTGACGAGCCTGCCTTTTCTCAGCTAGAACCCGGCAACTTTCTCTCAACCGCTGAAGGGATTGAGTCTTTGTTGTATGCCGCCTTTGCCGAGGGGTATATCAACGGCTACAGTGCCAAGTGCAGGATGAATTTGGAAAGTTGGGCAACAGACATTGAGTGGCAGACAGATGGAGGCGAAAACAGGATTGCCGCCCAAATGATCAATTTCACATGGGACCCTTCGCTGGATTGGCTGTTTGGGAACATGTGGGCCAGGCCATACCGCGCCATAAGAAACACCAACGTGTTATTGGAAAATGTGGATAATGCCAATATTTCCGGTGATCTGAAATCCCTGTACGCCGCTGAGGCGAGGTTTATCAGGGCATTGAGCTACGTGCACCTTTATTCCTGGTATGGCCCGGTACCCCTTAGAAAGAGCACCGAAGATCCTTTGGAACTTCCCAGGGCGGCGGAACAGGAATTGCGGGGTTTTATCGAAAGCGAGTTGTCTGAGATCATCCCCGTTTTGCCACTTCCGGGCGACGAGGTCAATTATGGAAGGCCCAACAGGGGAGCGGCGATGGCCTTGTTATGTAAATATTACCTCAACACGAAACAATGGCAGCAAGCAGCGGATATGGCGGAAAATGTCATCCATTTAAACCGTTACAGCCTGTATCCGGAGTATCAAAATTTATTTAAAGTCGAAAATGAACGCAACAGTGAATTCATCCTGGTCAACCCTCATTCCCCCTTGGCAGATGGAATGAACTATATGAACGGCGCTTTTCCACCAGGCTTTCAGCGGGACCCCATCACCGGACTTGCCATGCAAAGCAATTGGGCCAACTGGGCTGCCCAATACCGGTTATATGATAGGTTTTACCGCTCTTTTCATGAGCAGGATAAGCGAAAAAACCTGATTCTTACAGCTTATATCAATACGCAGGGAGAGCTGGTATCTTTACTGGACAATAACAATACCAGGTCTTTCAAGTATTGGCCCGATCCCAATGCCATCGGTAACCAGCATGGAAACGATGAATCAGAAATCAGGTACGCCGACATCCTGTTATCCAGGGCGGAAGCGCTGAATGAAATCCACGGACCCAACCAAGAATCACTGGATCTTATCAATGAGGTCCGGGCTAGAGCGGGTTTAGGGGAGCACCTGTTGGTATTGGGGGACTTTGCTACCAAGGAGGCCCTGAGAGAGCACTTGTTGGACGAACGGGCTTGGGAATTTTATAGTGAGGTGGGGATCAGAAGGGAAGATCAGATCAGGATGGGAACCTTCATTTCTTCCGCGATAGAAAGAGGGCATACCAACGCTCATCCCTCCCGGGTAGTCTTTCCTATTCCCCAGGCAGCCATGGACGCCAACCCTTCTTTGGTACAAAACGATAATTATTAATAAATGCAGAGAGAATGATTATTAAAAAGAAAAAAACGATTTACTCCTGGTTTTTGGCAATGGGGTTTTTGGCCTTTTTTTGCCAATGCCATTCTTCATCATCCAATAGGTCTGCTGCTGGCGATTCGCGACCCAATATCCTTTTGATCATGGCAGATGATTTGGGCTATTCGGATCTGGGATGTTATGGTGGGGAGATCGATACCCCTCACCTGGATTACCTCGCTTCCAATGGCATCAGGTTTACCCGTTTTTACAATACCTCCCGGTGTTGTCCTACCCGGGCTTCCCTGCTGACAGGCCTTTATAACCAGCAAGCGGGCGTAGGAGAGATGACCCAGGACCGTGGCTTGCCGGGTTACCGGGGGCATTTGACGGAAAACACAATTACACTAGCCGAAGTGCTGAAAGAAGCAGGGTACCGTACGGGTATGGTAGGGAAATGGCATGTTTCCAATACGGTGGTACAGGAAAGCAGTGAGTCTCAGTTGGCATGGCTGAATCACCAGGAAGACCATCCCTATTTTTCCCCCGTCGAACAGTATCCCACCAGCAGAGGGTTTGAAAAATATTTTGGCAATATTTGGGGAGTGGTCGATTTCTTTGATCCCTTTAGCCTGGTAAATGGTACCGAACCGGTAAAATCGGTTCCGGATAACTACTATCACACGGATGCGATCAGTGACACCACAGTAGCCTATATCAAAGAATTCAGCCAGGGCGACGAACCTTACTTTATATATGTGGCAGAGACCGCTCCCCACTGGCCCCTGCATGCCCTGCCGGAAGATATCGAAAAATACAAAGACACCTACAAGGTGGGTTGGGACAGCATCCGGATAAACAGGTTCAGGAACCTGGTGGATATGGGCTTGGCGGATCCCCATACAAGTCCTCTTTCCTCCAGAATAAATGAGGAATTAAAATGGGAAGACAATCCCCACCAGGAGTGGGATGCCAGGGCCATGGCCGTTCACGCGGCCATGATAGACAGGATGGACCAGGGTATCGGCAGGATGATCGAAGCCTTGAAGGAGGCAGGGCAACTGGACAATACCTTGATCCTATTCCTAAGTGACAATGGCGCCAGCCCGGAGAATGCCATGCGTTACGGCCCCGGATTTGACAGGCCCAGTGAAACAAGAAATGGCGAAGAAATAGCTTACCCGGTTGATAAGGACGTGTTACCCGGTCCCCAAAACACTTTCGCATCAATCGGGGAGCGCTGGGCCAATGTGTCGAATACGCCCTACCGTTTGGCCAAAGCCGAATCCTATGAAGGAGGAATCCGCACACCGCTGATCGCTTTTTGGCCCAACGGCATCAGAGAAAACAAAGGTACTATCTCAGACCATTTGGGACATGTGATGGATTTTATGGCCACCTTTGTGGAACTGGGGAATGCGTCTTATCCGCAAGTATATAAAGGCAACACCGTTACACCTGTCCAAGGCATCAGTTTTGCCCCGGTTTTAAAGGGAGAACAAAAGGAAACCCACGAGACTTTATTCAATGAACATTTCGGTACCAGGTATGTGCGGGAGGATGGATGGAAACTGGTGGCAAGGAACAACGAGGATTGGCGTCTTTATAAAATATACGAGGACGAGACCGAACTTAACGATCTTTCAGGCATATATCCGGAAAAGGTAAAAGAATTAGAGCGCAAGTGGCATGATTGGGCTTCAGGAAACCAGGTGCTACCCAAAAAATAAAACCATTTCTTGATAGAAATTTACCATTTTTTGGTGTATTTGTTTTATCCCGTAATACCACTTTCAGGTAGTTTTACGGCTGGCTAATGTAACCCACCGATCAGTGAAAAAACGGGGATTACCTCTTTGTTGATTTGGATGATTGATCCATCTGAAATGTATGAAAATAGGAATTGACACTTATGAAAACTACTATACCTATTGACCAGGTTGGAAAAGCACGGACTTTCTGCCAGTCTGGTATTCTCTAATTTATTCGCCAATGATTTCTTTCAAAATCCCATGCTTATCAAAAATAACCTTTTCTCTACATTAATAGGAGCGCTGAGCTTTCTTTTCCTGGGACTGCTGTCATTCAACTGTTCCGAAAAAACCAATCTTGCCCTTATGGGCGGGGGAGCTTATGCTGAAATCCTTCAACCCAGACGCGCAGAACTGTTGTTCTTGGGGCACGCAAGTGAACACCACGATTCAGGTAAGTATGCCCCATGGCTGGCTACAGCGGTTTTCAACAAAGGCATTAATCTTACCTATACGGAGAATCCGGAAGACCTTAACAAAGAAAATTTAGCCAAATATGACGGGCTGCTTATTTATGCTAACCATGATTATCTGTCACCCGAACAGGAAGACGCGCTGAAGGATTTTTTGGAAAGAGGTAAAGGACTTATTCCCCTTCATTCAGCCACCGGCTGCTTCAAAAATTCCGAATGGTACATCCAAACCGTAGGTGGCCAATTTGCATCACATGGTACGGGGGATTTCAAAGCGGAAATCCTGCAACCCGCCCATCCTGCATTGGAAGGATTACAGGAATTCGCGACCTGGGACGAAACCTATGTGCACCAGAACATCAATTCAGATATCAACGTGCTGATGGAGAGGGTGGAAGAGGGTCATCGTGAGCCTTACACATGGACAAGAGAAGAAGGAAAGGGCAGGGTTTTTTACACGGCATACGGGCATGACGAAAAGACCTGGCAAAACCCGGGTTTTTTGAAACTGATGACGAATGGCATATTATGGGCGATGGGCGATCAGGTAAAAGCGCAAATAGCGGCTTTGGAAATCCCGGATGTCTCCATCTATGATGAACAGATTGCTGATTTCACCAAGAGATATGAAGTGCCCCGGATTCAGGAAGCATTGTCGCCGGAAGCTTCCCAAAAGTTGATCCAAAAGCCGGTGGATTTTGAAATCAGCCTTTTTGCTTCGGAACCGGATATCCAAAACCCCATCGCCATGGCCTGGGATGAAAGGGGCAGGCTGTGGATAGTGGAGTCCGTGGATTATCCGAATACGTTCAAGGAAACCGATGGGCAAGCCAACGACCGTATCAAAATATGCGAGGACACCAATGGTGACGGCAAGGCAGATAAGTTTACGGTTTTTGCAGAAGGGTTGAATATTCCCACCAGTATAGCGTTCGCAAATGGGGGCATCATTGTTTCCATGGCCCCTGATTTTGTCTTTATGAAGGACACCACAGGTAATGACAAGGCTGATGTGATCGAAACGATTATGACGGGCTGGGGCAAAAGCGATACGCATGCGGGACCATCGAATCTGCAGTATGGTTTTGACAACAAAATTTGGGGAGTAACAGGGTATTCCGGCTTTAAAGGCACCATTAATGACAAGTTTTGGAATTTCCCACAGGGCATCTATCACTTCAGCCCCGATGGGCAAGACTTTGATTACCTGGCCAGTTCCAGCAACAATACCTGGGGGTTGGGGTTTTCCGAGGATAATAATGTATTTATTTCAACAGCCAACAACACGCATGCAGCCTATTATTCCATTCCGGCCAAATATTTACAAAGGGCTTTCCCTGTTGCCGAAGAAGGAGAGACAGCCCCGCCTTTCACCATACAGCCCATACAAAAGATAGACGGCCATTATGAAGCACACGCCATGACACCCAATCTGCGACAGGTAGACGTCGTGGGTGGGTTTACCTCTGCCGCAGGATTCAGGTTCTATACCGCCCGGGATTTCCCCAAGCAATATTGGAACCGGATCGCCTTTGTCAACGAGCCGACCATACGGCTTACCCACAATGCCATTGTGGAGCCTCATGGAGCAGGGTTCAGGGAAAAGGACGGCTGGAATCTTCTGGCCAGTTCCGACGAGTGGTTCGGGCCGGTACACGCAGAAGTGGGGCCGGATGGCGCCGTATGGGTTGCGGATTGGTATAATTTCATTATCCAGCACAATGTCTTTGTGGAAAGGCAGGCCCCTTCCAGAATGGTTTTGCCATTTACCGAGCAGCCTCACGGACAGGGCAACGCATTTCACAGTGAACTTCGGGATACTAACCATGGACGGATATATAGGGTGAGCTATAATAAGGCAAAACCCTATTCACCGGTGGTTTTGTCCAAAGATGACCCGGATGGATTACTGGCTGCCTTGCGGCATGACAATATGTTTTGGCGAATGACCGCGCAGCGGTTGCTGGTAGAATCCGGTAGCCAGAAGGTCTTGGACGGTCTTTATGAAATCATGGGTAACAGTGAAGTCGATGAAATTGGATTGAACAGTCCGGCGGTTCATGCCCTTTGGACCCTGCATGGACTGAAGGCCCTTGAGGGGACCAATGAGGAGGCAATGGAGGTAGCTATCAAGGCCTTGGAACATCCAGCAGCCGGGGTTCGAAAAGCGGCGGTCGCTGTTTTGCCCCCTGTTCAGAAAAGTGTGGAAGCCATACAGAACTCTGGGATTACAGCTGACGAAAATCTGAATGTGAGGATGCACGGGATTTTGGCGCTGGCCAATATGCCTTCAGATGAGCGGGTGGGGGAAATGCTTTACAAGGCCAGTCTGCGACCCGAAAATGGAAAAGACGACTGGTTGGTAAAAGGGATTTTTGCGGCTGCGGCGGCACATGATAAGGTTTTCTTACAGGCTTTGGAGAAAGAAAACAATACCGAAACCCCCGGATTGCTAAAAAGGTTAAAATCAGCCGTTGAAAATGAGAAATATGAACTGGGGAGAAGGAGCCTTTTGCCTTATTCCCCCAATGTTGCGGGTAAAGAACTGACTTTATCAGCCCGGATATCGGGAAGAAGGAATGAGAAGCCGTTGGGGGTAATCATTGCCCATGGTCATAAAGACAACGGCTACAGTTTTTATTTAAAGGGAGACCAATTATATTTTGAGGTCATACAAGCTGGAGAAAAATATGTGGCAAAAAGCTCGGAACCCTTGCCGGATAGTTTCCATGCGACCGCCCACCTGGACAAAGACGGGCAGATGCGTATTCTTGTGGATGAAGAGGCGGTCGCCCATACCCAAGCCGCAGGTTTGTTTACATCTACCCTGTCACCAAGTGTACGTGCCGGGCGTGATTTGGGGGATGAAAACAATGTAGGGGAATATGAGGGGGATTTTTCTTTTGAGGGCAACCTCCAAAATATCTCGTTGGAACTGAAATAATAACCATATGATCTTACAGACTAAAATACTTATCACTGTCTCGACACTCGTTATACTCTCTCTTTTTGAAAAAACAGACTCCCAGGGCACCAAGCCGTTTTCTTCCGAATTGTCCTTGTCTTCTTCTTTGGACATGACGCTTTGTGAAGAGGGGCGGGCAGTTGCTCCCGACAATGCCATTACCGGTAATCCTCTTGTTCCATACATTAAGGTCAAGGAGCGGTTTGTAAAGCCGTTTCAGGAAAAAGCCACTACCGTTTGGATAGAAGTTGTCCCTGACCTGATGAAGTTTGATGTGGACACGTTCAGCGTTAAGGCCGGAGAGAAAATCATTTTGGAACTGGATAACCAGGATGGGATGCAACACAACCTTTTAATCATTGAACCGGGGACATTGGAGGCGGTGGGAGCCGCCGCGGATGACATGCTCCGGGATCCAAAGGCCTCGGAGCAACACTATGTGCCGGAAATAGCGGAAGTGTTGTTCGCCACAGAAATGCTGGGGCCGAATGAAGTTTATACCTTTGAATTCACTGCTCCTGATCTTCCCGGCGATTATCCTTTCGTCTGTACTTTCCCCGGACATTGGAGAATGATGAATGGCATTATGAGGGTGGAGGCCCCTTAACAAGGTATTGAAAACAAACTTGAAATTACAAACCAAACATATTATGAAAATAAACCCGAAATATTCAATGGCCAATTTCCCGTTTATCTTGGCAGTTTTTTGGACAGCAACGGTTTTTGCAGACAACGGCGCGGCGTGCTTGGAGGTACCGGAGCACCAGGCAAGAGCTGATATTAAAGTTTTATTGGTAGGAGGCGGCGCTTCCCATGATTTTGATAAATGGTATAGAGGGGCCGACGTGGATATCCTCTCAGAAGATGGTCTGGCGGATGTGCGCTACACCGACAATACGGATTCCATTCTTCTTTATTTACCGGAAATTGATGTGCTCTATCTCACCAATAACCAGCCTATAGGTGATGCTGAAACCAGAAAAGCCATTATGGCATTCGCGGATTCCGGAAAAGGACTGGTTTTGGGGCATGCCGCCCTTTGGTATAACTGGGCCGATTGGCCGGAGTACAACCGGGCCCTGGTGGGGGGCGGATCCAATGGGCATGATAAGTATGGGGCGTTTAATGTGAGCGTGGTCAATGAAAAACACCCCGTTACGGCCGGTGTCCCTTCTTTATTTAACCTAAAGGATGAGTTGTACTATTATAAAATAGACCCCAACGGACCGGGTATTGAAGTATTGGCCACAGCAAGCACCGAAGGATCCGATGTGTTTCCATCCGTCTTTGTGGTAAACCATCCCAAGGCGAGGATTGTAGGCATTGCTTTGGGGCACGATGGGGAATCCCATCAGCTGGAAGCCTACCAGATCCTGTTAAGGAACGCCGTCAAATGGGTAGCTCAATGAACAACTAAACATACATACTGAATAACCTTAAAAAAACAATTTTGAAAATGAGTCAAAAGCAAATCACAGTAGTCATTGTAGGTATGGGATTCGGAAAGGAGTTTATTCCCATTTATCAAAACCATCCAAACATCAAAGCGGTTGGCATCTGTACCAGAAACCAGAAGACTTTGGATGAATTGGCGACTAAGTTCAATCTGGACAGAAACCTTTGTTTTACCGATTATAATGATGTTCCCAAAAGGGAAGACGTGGACGCCATCCATATTGTCACCCCGGTTCCGGAGCACGCCAAAATGACGCTGGCATCGCTGAACGCCCATAAACATACCGCATGCACCATTCCCATGGCGATGACGGTTGAAGATTGTAAGGCGATTGTGGAGGCAAAAAAGAAAGCCAACAAAGTCTATATGATGATGGAAACGGCTCTGTACACCAGGGAATTTCTTTACGGGCTGAAACTGGCAGAAACCGGGCGGTTGGGGAAGATACAATTTGTAAGAGGCTCCCACGTACAGGACATGAGCATGGAGGGCTGGGCTGAATATTGGAAAGGTTTTCCGCCCATGTTAAATGGGACCCATGCCATTTCTCCCCTGTTGCGGATCAACAACACCAAAGCGGAGACCGTGGTATGTCACGGCTCAGGGCGGCTTTCCGAAGACCTAGCCAAGCGCTATGGTTCGCCCTTTGCGGTAGAAACCGCCACTTTTACCTTGAAGGATTCTGATGTCATTGCGGAAGCCACCCGTTCTCTTTTTGATGTGGTGAGGCAATACAGGGAGTCATATGATGTATACGGTACAAAAATGTCCTTCGAATGGGAGCAGTTGGAAGATGAAGGTCATGTGATTTTTGACGGGGGCGAAAATGCAAAGCGGATAGACGTGCCGGATACGGACGAGCTGTTGATTGAACCCATCAAACATTTCACCAAAAGGGAGAAGATTGATGATCCCAACCACGTTTCTTTCCTCCAGGGAGCAGGACACGGCGGATCCCATCCCCATCTGGTTCAGGAATTTGTAGCCGCCATCGTGGAAGGCAGGGATTCTGCGGTAGACGCCGTGACCGCCGCCAACTATACCTGTGCCGGTATCTGCGCCCACGAATCTGCCATGAACGACGGTAAAAGAATCACCATTCCGGACTTTGAATGACTAAGATGCGGTTTGGAGTAAGCACATTTCTATGGGTATCACCTTTTGATACCCATGTTTTTGACCTGGTACACAAAATCAAGGATATGGGTTTTGATATCATTGAGGTTCCCGTGGAAAATAAATCCATTATTGATTGGGGGAGGTTAAAAGACCTCACCGGGAAAATGGGTTTAGGGGTCACCATCAGCGGGGCTTTTGGAGCTGACAGGGATATTTCCAGTGAAGATCCCGGCATCAGGAGAAACGGCTTGCGATACATAGAAGATTGTATTGAAATCGCCTCTTTTATGGGCAGTCCGGTTTTCGGGGGACCGCTATATTCCGCGGTGGGTAAAACCAGATTTATTTCGGATGAACAAAAGGAAAAGGAAAGGGTTTGGTGCGTTGAAAATCTTAAAAAAGCTGCGGACACTGCTGCTCGAAACGGGGTGGTATTGGGACTTGAACCTTTGAACCGGTTTGAGACCGATATGGTCAATACCGTGGACCAGGCGCTATCCCTCATCACGGAAATAGGTTCCCCTCATCTGAAAATCCAACTGGACACCTTTCATGGGAATATAGAGGAAAAAAGTATTCCCGATGCCATCAGGAAAATCGGCAGGGACAGATTGTGCCATATCCAGGCAAATGAAAGTGATAGGGGAACGCCCGGAACGGGAAACCTGGATTGGCCAGGCATTCAAAAGGCGTTGGAGGAAATTGCTTATGAAGGAGCCATCGTCATCGAGACTTTTGGGGCGGTGTCGGAAGAAATAGCCAAAGCCACCTGCATATGGCGGCCATTGGCCAATAGCTCCGATGAACTTGCCTCAGAAGGTTTGGCATTTTACAAAAGCCTTTTCTTGAAAAATTAATATCAAGCTTGCACAAATCCGAAAAAATCCCGACATGTTTTGTAAAAGGAATAATTTAACGTGAGTTTTTGTAAAAAAGCGGTCATCGGTAAGTGGGGGATGTGGTGGTGGAGCCCTGGGAATCCCCTTACCAAAGGCCCCTTTGCAGCCCGCCAACCTCGTGACGGGCTGATTGTCCAAGATAAAGGCAAATCAATACCGTCATTACTCTTTTGTAAATTTCCAATTTTTCAAACTCGCAGTGACGATAGACGACTTTTTTAAATGTTCATACTCCGAGAACCCCATTAAATTACCAAGCATCAACGATCAGGAGATACCTGTTTCCCGCAAAACCCGGGAAGTGATTTGCCGATAAGCTCATTCCAGCCGGCCATAAAGTTGGCTTTTGCAAAATCATGGTTGTCTTGGGGGAATGTTTCCAGGCCGTAATGGGTAAGCTTCACTTCTGTTCCTGTATCGGTTTGGGACAGGTTGAAGGTTACGAGTGAGTAGCCGGGAAATCCCTCATACTGCCAGCTGTACTGAAGTTTCTTATTCGGAATGACTTCAGTGACGGTGCAGCGATGGATGTATTGTTGACCTTTTAGTCCCTGTCCGGCAAATTTAAAACGGAAACCCTTTTCAGGCTTGAAATCATCCACCTCAAAATACCATTGTTTCATTTGTTCTTTGTCCGTAAGGGCTTCCCAGACTTTGTCAACAGGCGCGTTTACCGTTTTCTCAACCACCACTGGCTGGTATTTCAAAACTTCCGGATAATGGTCATACACATAAGCGGTGTAGCGGATCCGGACCGGAAAAAGCGAGGGGTCATTTTCCTCCGCTCCGAAAGGCAATATTTCTTCACTTCCTTCAAGCCGTTGATGCAACTGGTCAAGTAAATCATGGAAACCTGCAGCCACACTGATGGCAAAATCATCGGCAATTTTGCTATAAGAAAAAGTCAGTCGGGTGGTGCCGTCATCCAATGCTTCCAATTCCCATACTGCAAGTTCGCCTTCCCAACTCCATACAAATTTGGTGGGCGGTTCAATACTGACGATTTCACCATATGATTTTGTCTTGTCTTTGTCCCTGAACTGAATGGTGATCTTGCCTCCGGGCCGAAAATCCATTTCAATATCTGTAAACCAAAATTTTAACTCTTCAGGGTTAGTAATAGCATTCCAGACCTTGTCAATGGGGTGCTTAAACTCCCGTTTAAAAACTACTTTAAAGCCGTCGCTTTCTTTTGATATTTTTCCCAGTTGATTTTCCATGATTTGAGTTTTTATGGTCAGCAATATGGTCAAGGTAATCTTCCAAATTATCCAGTTTTCCGGTCCAGAATTGGGTGTATTGGGCTACCCATTCGTTGACCTCACGGAGTTTGTCCAGTTTGGCTTCACAGATCCGCTCGCGTCCCCGCCGGGTTATATGCAGAAGCCCACACTCGGCCAGGATTTTCAGGTGCAGGGAGATAGCCTGCCGACTTGTTTTAAATTGCTCCGCAATGGTATTCACATTGGTCGGTTTCCGGGCTACTATATGGATAATGGTCCTGCGGGTAGGGTCAGCAATCGCTTGAAAAACATCTCTTCGGGTCTCCATTTTATGCAAGTATGTCCTTGCAAATATAAACGCAAACAAATACTTGCGCAATTATTTGGAGAAAAATCTGAAGATTGGAACTTAGGAATTAAAAGACTATTAGTGGTTTAACTATTTTCCGCCGCAAACTCCTGCAAAAGCAGCCATGCCGGCTTAGGATTTAAACAAAAATTGAATTATTTTGTCAACAGTCGTTTAAAGTTTACTGAAAAGATCAATATTGTCATGAAAAATGATTCTTTGGCATATAAAGTATATGTGGAATTGAGGAAAAAGATCCTTTCCAATCAGTTGGTGGCCGGGATGCGTCTGAAAGAGGACTACTGGGCAAATAACCTGAATGTGAACCGCATGGCCGTGAGGGAGGCACTCACGAGGCTTTTGGGGGAGAAATTGATCGTATTTGGCAAAAAGGGCGGGTATTTTGTTAAAAGCCTTACCCCGGAGGACGTGAAGGAGATAAGGGAAGTCAGGGAAATACTCGAGCTTGGGGCGCTGAGATTGGTCTTTCAAAAAAACAGCAAAAATGATTTGAAGAAACTGGAGGAAATCTGTGATGACTTCACCAATATGTTTAAACGGGAATATTTCGAAGGAGCATGTGAAGCGGATGTCAGGTTTCACGAGACATTGATAGATCTGTCCGGAAATGATAAATTAAAAGAGATATACTACGTCAGCAACATTCCCCTGTTTCACCAAAAGCTTGGCAAAAGCCAAGTGCATATGAAAGATTATGAGCTGACGGATAAAGAACACAGACAGATAGTTACCTCATTGCAGGATGGAGATTTGGCTAAAGCGGAAGAAACATTGATCAAGCACCTGCTCAGAGGAGAAATGACCGCTTTGGATTTGAGTTTTTAATTTTTTATCCGACTGTGTTAAAAACTCGCGTGGACACCGCCCCAAGGTCATCTTTATTTTTGATAGTAAATCACTCTGTTATTTGTTTACAATAATCTCGTTGAGCCAATTTTTTGTCTTGTGTGATTTAGTGATCTTTTGAAACTAATATCCATCATATTTAACGTAAACATTGATTTTGATTTATGAAAATAGCACAAAAACTATTTTCAAATAATTTTTTATACTTTATGTATGTTGAATTCAATCCATTAATTATTCTCCAGGTTCCCATCTGCCTCCGAAGACCATAATTTAACCGGTATTCTGTTATCTGCCAATGTATTATAGTTGATAGAGGCTGTTTTGTTTGCAGGGAAGGCCCGGACAGGGTATTGGCTTTTCCGGATTTAGACCCGTATTAAATTTTCCTCATTTTTTTTCAATCAAAATTATTTTTATTGTTTGTTTTGTAAACAAAAATATTTATTATTGGTAAACAAAATAATTTATATAATTGTCCCGGTTCTGTAATCCCTCATTTCAAATATGCTACAACCTAAAATTTCAAATCCATGAAAAATCATTACAAAAATGTCAGAACTGGCTTTGTTTTCACGAAGTCATTGGCGCTGGCCTTGCTCTTGGTTCCATTTGTGATCTGTTTCTCATATGCGCAGGAAACAATATCTATCAATGGAAAAGTGATCTCGGGTGATGATGGTAGCCCTGTTCCCGGGGCAACGGTTTTGCTGAAAAACACTCAGATAGGTACTGTCACCGATTTGGAGGGAGCATATTCTATACAGGCTCCCGCGGATGGCGTGATTGTGGTTTCCTTTATAGGATATGAAACGGTCGAGGAGCCGATTGAATCCAGATCCATAATAGACATTGTTTTAAATTCCGATACCCAGTCATTGGATGAATTCGTGGTGACGGGATATTCTACGCAACGTAGGAAAAATATAACGGGGTCCGTTTCGGTGGTAGACGTGGATGAACTGAAAACGGTCCCTTCCCGCTCAGCGGAACAAGCCCTTCAAGGCATGGCCTCAGGGGTGAACGTTACCAGATCCGGGGTGCCGGGAGCGTCCAATAAAATCCTGATCCGGGGTATGACTTCTTTCGGGAATACCGATCCCCTGGTGATTGTGGATGGCATTCAGCAGAACCTGAACAATATCAGTGCCCAGGATATAGAATCCATTCAGGTGCTGAAGGATGCAGGGGCGGCGGCCATCTACGGGGTGAGGGGAGCCAACGGGGTGATATTGGTCACCACAAAAAAGGGGAAGTCCGGAGCTCCGACAGTGTCTTATCAAGTTTCTAACATCATCAGCCATCCTTTGCCCGGAAACCCCTTTAATTTGCTGAATTCTGAAGAATACGTGTCCGTATTCAACAGGGCATTTCCCAACAACGACCGTTTTAACAGAGGGATGCCGGACTATATGTACCGTGGTCCCGCCGGAGCGGGTGTGGCCTTTGCCGGAGACCCGGAGGTAGATCCTTCCTTGTACCACTATGCAAGCCCCAACAGGGGTCAGAATTATATCATTCAGGAAGTGAATAAAGAGGGTACTGACTGGTTTCACGAACTTTTTAAAAGAGCTCCCACCACGGAACACAACATCACGGCAAGCGGCGGTAATGACAACGCCAAATACCTTTTCTCTTTAGGTTTTTTGGATCAAAAAGGCACCCTGATCAATACTTACCTCAAAAGGTATTCCGCCCGGATCAACACGGAGTTTAATTTGGGCAAAAATTTAAGGGTGGGTGAGAACTTAAACATTATTTACCGGGAAAATCCTGGATTTAACGAAAATTCTGATTTTGGAGGGATCATAGAGACGGTAAAACAACAACCGATTGTTCCCCTCAAGGATATCATGGGGAACTGGGGCGGCACCTTTGGAGGACCCGGACTGGGAGACGGCCAAAACCCCGTTGCAGTACAATACCGAAACAGGGACAAGGACATATTTAATGAATGGCATATCGTGGGTAACGCTTATGCGGAACTGGATCTGTTCAAAAATGTAACCGCCCGGACCAGTTTTGGATACAATGTGGCCAATTCCTACACCCAGGATTTTAATACCACACAGGTGGAGAATGTTCAGGGCAACAACAATGAGAATTTTCTGAGCGTGAGCAGCAGTTTTGCCAGTCAGGTGACCTATACCAATCTGATAACCTATATGAATACATTTGGCAGACATACCCTTGAAGCCCAAGTGGGATCAGAGGCCATAGAAAATTTGGGAAGGGGGGTAAGCGGAAGCAGACAGCGTTTTTTTTCCGAGGATTTTAATTTTCTCGTTTTGGGAAACGGTGTGGATGCATTGACAAACAGCAGCTCTATCTATAAAAACAGTTTGTTTTCCGTTTTTGGCAGGGTGGACTATATTTTCGATGACAAGTATTTGTTCGGAACCACGCTAAGAAGGGATGGGTCTTCGGTTTTCGGGCCTGAACAAAGGTATGGTGTTTTCCCCTCCTTTTCCTTCGCATGGAGGCTTTCTGAAGAAGATTTCATGAAGAATCTGTTTTGGTTAAATGATTTCAAAATCAGGGGAAGTTACGGGGTGTTGGGTTCGCAAAACAATGTCAGCCCGATAAATGCCTTCTCTCTCTTTGGCAGCGGGATGACCACCACGTATTATGATATTACAGGCTCCAGCAATTCCATTGTACAGGGCTTTGCCACCAATAGGATAGGAAACCCCCTGACCGGCTGGGAAGAAAATATTGTTTCCAATTATGGATTTGATATGACCATCCTTGACAACTCTCTGGAGTTATCAGTAGAATATTATAAGAAGAAAGTCAAGGGGCTGTTGTTTACAGAGCCATTGCCCGCGGTCATTATCGGTGGAGCAAGTGCTCCTTCGGTTAATATAGGGGATATCCAGAATTCAGGTATTGATGCCTCATTTCAATACAGGGGGGTAGTCGGAAGTGGGTTCACCTATTCCGTGGGAGCCAACATTACCAATTACAAAAATATGGTTGTCAACATTCCCGACCCCGGTTACTTTTTCGCAGGAAGCCATCAGGGAGTGGGCTCCATGGTAAGGAATGAAGAGGGCCATCCGGTAAGCTCATTTTACGGGTACAGGGTGATCGGCTTATTTAACAGCCAGGAAGAGGTGGATGCCGCACCCACCCAAAATGCCGCGGCCCCTGGCCGGTTCAGGTATGAGGACATCAATGGGGACGGCATGATAACCCCTGATGACCGTACCCATTTGGGGGATCCCAATCCGGATTTCACTTACGGCTTGAATCTCAATGCAGGGTATAAAAATTTTGATTTTTCGGCCTTCTTTTATGGGTCGCATGGCAATGATATTTTTAACCTTACCAAGTCATATACCCATTTTGTTGGGTTTTATCCCACGACGAATTTCAGCAGGGATTTATTGAATGCTTGGACGCCTGAAAATACCAACACCAACATTCCTGTTGTCGAATCGCAGGGTACTTTCAGTACCACCTTGGCACCCAATTCATTTTATATAGAAGATGGGTCATTTTTGAAACTGAGGTCACTGGTTCTGGGGTATACCGTAAACCCGGAAATACTGAGGAAACTTTACATGTCCAGACTAAGGGTGTACGCTCAGGTCGAAAACCTGTTTACCCTGACCAACTACTCCGGATTGGATCCTGAACTGGTCGGTGGACCCACATCGGCCATGGGGATTGACCGGGGGAGCTATCCCAACAACGAGCTGGGAGTCATTTTCGGGCTTTCAGTCACATTTTAAAAATATTCCAAATCAAAACAACTAAAATCATGGGAATAAATTATAGATTTATCGTTTCAGGTTGTCTTATCGTATTGATGACATTTGCCTGTGGTGAGGATTATTTGGAAATTGAGCCTTTTGGTTCGGTGAGTGAATCTACTTTAGCGAATGAACAGGGTGTTGACCTGTTGTTGATAGGAGCCTATTCCTTGTTGGATGGCGGAGGGACTGTCGGAGGCAACTATTTAGGGGGAATTGGACGTCTCCGCGGCGGGGATGAGGTTACGCAGGGTACCGAAACCGGTCCCAGCATTTTTAACGCCATGATGTTTACCGAGGCTGACGTGGATATCGAAAGCAAATGGAGGAATTTGTATTCAGCGGTGGGCCGATCAAATGATGTGTTGAAAATGCTCGCAAAAGTCGAAGATTCGACTCCCGAAAAATTATTGCAGGTAGAGGCTGAGGCCAGGTTTTTACGGGGAGTTTATTATTTATATCTGGCCATGTTTTATAGAAATGTCCCCTGGATCGACGAGACGGTTACCTATGCTGAGAGAAATTATTTTGTGACCAATACCGTAGATATATACCCAAAAATAGAAGCAGACTTCAGTTTCGCAGCGGATAATCTCGAAGAAACCAAAAGCCAGGTCGGCAGGGCCAACAAATGGGCCGCGAAGGCATTTTTGGCGAAAACATTGATGTTCCAGAATAAGTTCTCCGAAGCCAAAGTGCTTTTGGATGATATTATTGCCAATGGACAGACCTCCAATGGGTTGAAATATGACCTTTTAAAAAACTACAACGACAATTTCATTGCCAGGACGAAAAATGGCCCCGAAGCTGTTTTTACCGTTCAGATGTCGGTAAATGACGGTACGGTCAGTGGAAACGGGAACCCGATGGACCAATATAACGGCACTTACGGAGGACCCGCCACCTGTTGTTTTGGCTGGGGCCAGCCGACATTTGATTTTGTAGATGCGCACCAGACAGATCCGGTAACCGGCTTGCCCTTGATCGACACCTATCAAAATTCCCCCATTCCACATGACAACGGGATTGAATCCAACCAGCCGTTTACGCCATATGCGGGCACTCTCGATTCCCGTTTGGATTGGTCGGTGGGGAGAAGGGGGATCCCCTACCGGGATTGGGGCATCCATCCAGGGAAAGCTTGGGTGCGTAACCAGTTCAATTCCGGGCCTTATAACGTGATAAAGAACATCGTCGAACAGGCGAGAGTGGGTATAGACCGTGGAGCCAATGGGGCCTCCAACAATCCTTACAATATGATTCGGTTTGCCGATGTTTTACTGTGGGCAGCAGAATGTGAGGTAGAGGTAGGAAGCTTGGCAAAAGCGGAGGAATATGTAAACCGGGTGAGGGCCCGAGCAGCTGACCCCGACGGATGGGTGAAAACTTTCATAGACCCGTCGGATCCCTTGGCCGGTTTTACGGATACCCCTGCGGCCAATTATAAAGTCGGATTATACACCGGCCAATTTGAAGCAAACGGCCAATCCTATGCCCGAAAAGCGGTATATTTTGAAAGGAGACTGGAGCTGGGTCTGGAGCATCACCGTTTTTTCGACATGGTAAGGTATGACGGCCGGGATTTTGACATGGCCGAAAAAATGAATTGGCTGATGGACCGTGAAGGCAATGAGATCATGAATGCCTCCAACAATTGGCTAGCGGGACAATTTATCAAGGGCAAGCACGAGTATTTTCCCATTCCTTTGGGACAGATTGACCTCAGTGTCATCGATGGTGAATCGGTATTGGTACAGAATCCCGGGTGGTAGTTACCCGGGACTTTTGCGAGTACTGATACCATGGTTAAAATGCAAAATGACTATCCAATGAAAAGAATAGAAATATCAAACAACATAGGTCGCAGGAATTTCATCACGAAGACAGGTTCTTCGTTGGCAGGATTAGCGGTTTTACCTCAGCTTTCAACGTTCGGTCACCAGTCTTCTGGATTGGACGTTCCGATGGAAATCACCAAACCCTGGGAACCGTTTTCCGAAAGGAAAATACGGGTAGGGCTGGTGGGTTATGGTGCCTCAAAATTCAGTGCGGCATTTGGTTTTCAGGATCATCCCAATGTGAAAATTGAAGCGGTAAGTGATTTGTTTCCAGACCGGTGCCAGGCGTTGGCAGAAAGAGTAGGCTGTAGCAAAACCTACCCCTCCCTGGAAGAACTGGTCAAGGACGACCGTATAGAAGCGGTATTTGTGGCTACCGATGCGCCAAGTCATCCCCGTCATTGCATGGAAGTCCTGAAACACGGCAAGCATGTCGCGGTGGCTGTTCCGGTAACCTACGGTTCGATTGAAGAAGGTGAACAGCTTTTGGAAATGGTGAAAAACAACCGGGGCCTGAAATTCATGATGTTTGAAACTTCCTGTTTTAGGGCAGATTTATTTGCCATGAGGAAAATTTATCAAGCCGGCGGTTTCGGCGACATTGTTTACTCCGAAGGGGAATATTATCATGGGAGACCCCTTAATGTGGACAATTACACCGGGATCGATTCCTATAAAGGGTGGCGGCAAGGAGGCCCGCCACAGTGGTATCCTACCCATAATACCGCATATCATATAGGGGTCACGGATGGGGCTTTTACAGAAGTAAGCTGTTATGGTGTAAGGAGAGAAAAAGAGGATAGGTACTATAAAAATAAATACAACAATCCTTTTCATACTGAAATAGCCCTATTTAGGACCAGTGAAGGCGGGGTTTCCAGACAGGCAAGAAGCTCCGGAACTCCGGGCACTCCCAGTGAAATAGGCAGAGTCCGGGGTACTTTGGGATCTTATCACGGAAAGTATGAAGGTCAGCTTCAAAATCTTCCGGAAATTGAAAGGCCGGCTCTCCCCGCCGGAGTAGAGGGGGGAGGACATGGGGGCTCTCATGGACATTTGATGCACGAATTTATCTTGTCGATTATAGAAGACAGGGAGCCGGTAGTGGACATCATAGCAGCGATGAACATGACCATTCCGGGCATCGTAGCACATGAATCTGCCATGAAAGATGGGGAACTCTTGAAAATTCCTCAATATAAGTTATGAGATGCGGGGTAAATTTTTAAAATTAAATGTTTTATATGTATAATATAACGAAAAATTATTTCTCCTATGAATAAAAAGGGCTTACAAATAACCCGAAGAAAAATGCTCAAAGGTGCGGCAGCGGCTGGATTGGGTGGGACCATTTTCCCATTTTCCGGAATGGCAGACACCAAACTCAGGAAGCCATTGGGTAGGATAGAAGAGGAAAACAGCAAACCGGGCACCTACGAATGGCAACTACAATATACCGGTTTTGATACGCCGGTGACCATGGCGTCTTATCCCATGGTCCGCTATTTACGGTCCGTAAGTATGGAGGGATATGTCAACAAAACCAGCGTATATCCCGGGGAGGCTCTCGATTTTAAAGTCAGTATGAATCCTGTGGGAAATTTTTTCATTGACATTTATAGAATGGGCTACTATGGGGCAAAAGGCGGCCGCCATATGGTGAGGTTAGGCTCGTTTGCCGGCAAAACCCAGGAAGTACCTTTAATGACCGTAGAAAGATTAAGGGAATGCAAATGGGAAACGGCCACTACCTTTACCATACCTCCGGATTGGCCCAGCGGCGTATATCTAGGCAAGCTTTCCAGGGAGGAGCCCTTTGGTAAACAGAGTTACGTGATTTTTGTGGTGAAGGAACGGCGTCCATCCGATTTGCTCTGTCAGGTAAGTGACCTTACATGGCAGTCATACAACAAATGGCCTTTTCGGGATTCCCTTTATGATGACGGGAGTACGGCTGTTTGGTATGTCGGCCCCAATGTGAGGGTGAGTTTTGACCGGCCCTATGCCAAATATCCCCAGTTGTTTGATGCGCCTCTTTCCGCCGGTTCCGGTGAATACCTGCTGTGGGAGCACCCGATGACCTTCTGGCTAGAAAAAGAAGGCTACGATGTGACGTATTGCTCAAACCTTGATGTTCACTTTGAGCCGGAGATATTGGACCACACCAAGGCGCTGATTTCTGTGGGGCATGATGAATATTGGACTCAGGAGATGTTTGACCAGGTAATAAAGGCCCGTGACAACGGGTTGAGCATTGCTTTTTTCTGTGGGAATTCTGTCGGCGGTAAAGTGCAATTGTTCGACAGTGCCGAGGGGGTGCCCGGCCGCGTGTTCTCAAGGACCCAAAAAACCAATTTTGACAATGAAGAAACCTTAATGGGCAATACTTCCTACGGTGTGGGCTTCGGTGACTGGCAAATTAAAAAGCCTGACCACTGGATATTCGAGGGTACGGGCCTTAAAGAAGGTGATAAAATTCCCGGCATTATTGGCTGGGAATACCACGGTATGCCCGTAGGCAAGATGCCTGGGCTGGAAATAGTGGCAGGAGGCCCGCTTTCCGCCCCTTCCAAGGAATTGCATGCAGCAGTGGTTTATCCGGGGCCCAAGGGGAATTGGGTTTTCAATGCAGGGACGATATGGTGGTCGGAAGGACTATCCAATCCGCCGGGCCATATTCCCGCCGGTGAATCCGGCCAGGAGGAGTTTCTCAGGCCCGGAGAATACCCCGCAGCCCATGACCCCGGAGGCAGGACTTTTGGCGTAATGCCGGAAGTACAGCAAATTACTGCCAATGTGCTGAACAGGATGATCGAGGATTCACCGAGAAATTGGTAGACAGCTTTCAAAATAGAATTTTCCGAACACAACAAGTTAAAATTAATCTTAAAAACATATGGAATTTAAAAGTAATAAATCAGGGTACTGTCCAGGTCCTGAAAAAGACGGAGGCTTATCAAGAAGATCATTTTTGGGGTCAATGGGCTTAAGCGCCATGGCCTTGGGAATGCCGCAGTTTGCCTGTAGCTCCAGAGACAATAAAAATGAGCTGGTACCCCCGGATATCGAAGGCTTTGAACGTTCGAAAGAGGAAGATCCATCAGCAGGCTGGGAGCCTTTCTCTGACAGAAAGGTCCGGGTAGGCCTGGTAGGGTATGGGGTGAGCCGGTTTTCCGCGGATTTTGGTTTTCAGAACCACCCCAATGTGGAAGTTGTGGCTGTGAGCGATCTTATTGCAGACCGATGCAAGGCATTGGCAGCAGCGGTTGGATGTGACAAAATGTACGCCTCACTTGAAGAAATGGTGAAGGATGATACCATCGAAGCGATTTTTGTGGCAACGGATGCTCCCAGCCATGCCAGGCATTGTATAGAAGTGCTTAACCATGGAAAACATGTGGCGGTAGCCGTTCCGGCTGCATTCGGATCCATAGAAGAAGGCGAGGAATTACTTGAGGTAGTCAACAACAATAAAGGCCTGAAATACATGATGTTTGAAACCTCGTGTTTTCGGGAGAATCTATTTGCCATGCGGCAGATTTACAACAGCGGAGGTTTTGGTGATATTGTTTATTCGGAAGGAGAGTACTGGCACTATTCGGAAAAAGGTATCGACTCCTATAACAATTGGCGGCACGGGATGCCTCCCCAATGGTACCCCACCCACAATACGGCATATTATGTAGGGGTTACGGGAAATACTTTTACCGAAGTCTCCTGCCTTGGAATGCCCAGTTATATGGAGAGGTACCAGAAAGGCAATAATGTCTACAACAACCCTTTCGGTACCGAAATCGCTTTCATGAAAACTTCTGAGGGAGGCATTTCCAGGCAAAGCCGAAGCAGTGATACTCCGGGTCCCGGTTCTGAGACAGGCAGGCTTAGAGGTACCAAAGGCTCCTATGATGACAAATACCACGGAAAGGCGGAAAATCTGCCGGATCTGAAGCGTCCGCCTCTGCCCCCCGGCGTACCTCCCGGTGGACATGGGGGTTCGCACGGCAGGCTCACTGAAGAGTTTATCAGGTCCATTATTGAGGACAGAAAACCTCTGGTGGATATCGTTGCAGCCTTGAACATGACAGTTCCCGGCATCATCGCCCACCAGTCTGCGATGAAGGGAGGCGAATGGTTGAAAATCCCCCAATACTAATCCAGTCATCCGTTAATTGGCACTCGACTTCTCTCACTCCCTTTCCCGGTAGAACACTGGAAGGGATCAAACGGTGGAAAAGTACGCAGGATTAGCCCTTTGGGGGACAGGGGCGGCAGGGAATACGTCGGAGAACAGGTGACCGGGTTTAATCAACATTGCGGCTCTGGTGAAAATGTATAATAGACATTATTATGAATAAAGAAGGCTTGATCAATAAAAGAAGACAATTTAT
The DNA here is from genome assembly GCF_042652345.1 of Negadavirga shengliensis. Lineage (NCBI taxonomy): Bacteria > Pseudomonadati > Bacteroidota > Cytophagia > Cytophagales > Cyclobacteriaceae > Negadavirga > Negadavirga shengliensis. The sequence goes on along the minus strand of NZ_JBHSJJ010000002.1, from coordinate 535,848 downwards.
AAAAACCATAGGGTTGGGCACCGGCGCTTTGCTGGCAAACAGAGGGTTGGCATTTTCAAGCGGTTCGGGTCGAACAGTAAGGTTGGGATTTGTGGGTGTTGGCGCCAGGGGGATTAGCATGCTCAAGATTGCACTCAGCCTGGAGGGAGTAGAAGTGGCGGCCATCTGCGACATTTTGGAAGACCGGGTAAGCCGGGCACAGGACTTTGTAGAAGCAGCCGGCCAGCCCCGGCCACAGGGGTATAGCCGGGGCCCGGAGGACTATAAACGCTTGGTGGAACAATCCAATCTCGATGCTGTCTATACAGCCACGCCATGGCACCTGCATGCACCCGTGATGCTTGCTGCGATGAAAGCCGGCAAGTACGGAGGGACGGAGATGCCTGCCTGTAGCGGGATAGATGAGGCATGGGAACTGGTGGAGACCTCCGAAAAAACAGGGATGCCCTGCATGCTTATGGAAAATTACTGTTACATGCAGAATGTTCAGATGATACTGAACATGGCGCATCAGGATGTTTTCGGAGACCTGTCGCACTGTGAGGTGGGGTACCAGCATGATACCCGCTACGTGTCTATCAACGCCAAAGGGGAATTGCTCTGGCGGGCTGAAGATAAGCTCGCCCATAACGGCAACCGGTATCCGACCCACGCCATAGGTCCTGCCGCTCAATGGTTGGATATTAACCGTGGGGACCGGTTTGAATATCTGGTTTCGATGAGCAGCAGGCAGGTAGGAATGAACCACTATGCAAAAAGAATTTCCGGGCCGGACCACCCCAACGCCCGGTTGGATTTTCAGCTGGGTGACGTCAATACCACCCTGATCAAAACCAACAAAGGTATCACCGTTACCTTGTATTATGACTGCCAAACCCCACGGCCAGTGGATTTTATCTGGAGGATCCAAGGGACCAAAGGGATATATTCCGGGACTTTGAATAAAATCCATCTTGAAGACCGGAGCCGTCCGCACCAATGGGAGGAAACCAGTGCCTATGTTCAGGAGTATGATCATCCCAACTGGAAAAAAGAGGGCGAGTTGGCAAAAAGTCACGGGCATGGGGGCAGTGATTATTTCTGCATGCTGGACTTTGTCCAAGCCGTGCGAAACCGCACGGAAGTGCCCATAGATGTATATGACGCCGCCACCTGGAGCGTGATCACGGCGCTGACCGAATCCTCGGTGAATCATAAAAGCCAGGCGGTAGATTTCCCTGATTTTACCAGAGGTAAATGGAAAAGCCGTATACCCCATCCCATCAAGACCATATGAGGGGGATGAAGACAGTTGTATTGACCTGGTTTTTCTCGATCGGAGGGACTTCTTGGGTTTCTAACGGGCCGGAAATGGTAAGTCTGGTGTTTTCCATTGAGCAAAACAAGGAAATTTATAATCAGAGTATTTACGGTGAACCTCCACAACTGGGGATCTGGTTGGAGGAACCCATGTCGGGGAAGGTGAAAACCGTTTATGTGACCTACAGGACAGGTAATGGTGATTTTGAGGGCAAATCAGAGGTTCCCGTAGCGCTGCCTGCCTGGATAGGGGCTTACAGAAAGGAAACGGGCAACAATGGTCTCCCCACTCCTGGTAATCCGTTGGAAATGTCCCTCACCGGCGCCACTCAAAAAACTGTTCATATCAATAAAGAAGTCTCAGTTCCTTTGGGCTCCAAGTGGTTATATTATGTGGAAGTGAATGTGGCAGGCGATTATAACCCTGCTTTTCCCGCCTATCGGGAAGATGGTACACCGGATCCGGATGGCAACGGGCAACCTTCGATTGTATACAGGGGAGAAATCACCGCGGAACAGGGTGTTGTTTCTCACCCGAAGCTTATCGGAAGGACGGAACAGATGTATCTTTCCACTGCCATTATTTCTGATCTGGAAGGTATAGGCAATGCCAGGCAACTTCTGAACCGGATTGAGGTATCCTGTATATCCTCCAAACAACCCTTTAATTAACCTGCACTTTTATGAAGCACCAATATAGACCTTTGATTTTGCTGTGTCTCATGTTCCTGACTGTCGGGGCAATGTTTACCATGAACGATATTCTTTTGCCTATCGTCATGGATTATTTCCAGCTTAATTATACCCAAGCCACGTTGATCCAGGTTTCGTTTTACATTACTTATATCATTTTTCCGGTCCCCATTGCTTGGATCATCCATCGGTTTGGGTACAAAATAAGTCTGTTGATAGCCCTTTTGACGTCTGCTTTGGGCTGTCTGTTGTTTATACCGGCCCAGATCCTGGAGGCTTACGGAATTATTTTGTTGGCCATATTCACCTTATCCACGGGGATTACCATCATCAACGTCGCGGCCAACCCGTTTACGACATTATTGGGGGATCCGGAGGGTGCCCATATACGCATCAATTTTGTCCAGTCCTTTTCCAGGATAGGCTATGCCGCCACGCCATTGATAGCCTCCTGGTTGATTTATACCCAATCGGGCGATATCCGGTTTTATTTTCCGTATATGCTGATCGGACTGGTGATCTTGGTTATTACTCTTCTCATTTATTTTTCAAAAATGCCCAGCATGACCCCACCCAAAGAGGATGTCTTTTCCATTTCCGGGATCATCCGCCAAAGCAGGAAGTACCCGCATTTGCTGTACGGAGTTATCGCCATGTTTTTTTATGTGGGGGCTGAGGCATCCACGGCAGGCTTTTTTATTCCTTATTTAAGAACCGAATTGGGGTTTTCCCTGACTGAGGCGGTGGGCTACCTCACGCTCTACTATGTCTTCGCCGCGATAATGGGCTTAATTGCCGCAGTCTGGATATTAAAATTCATAAGTGCACACCGGCTGGTTGGGATTTTCGGGACCTATATGGTCGTCGTCTACTTGATCTGCATATTTTCCAACACAGGATTCAATGAATACCTACTGGCAAGTTTGGGGCTTGGATTGTCCATCATGTTTCCTACACTGTTCAGCCTGGCCATAGAGGATACCGGTAATTTTGCCGGAAGGGGCTCTGCTTTGCTTAATTTCGCTATTGTAGGAGGCGCGGTTTTTACACCCATCCAAGGCCTGTTAGCAGATAATTATGGGGTGGCGGTTTCCTATATGGTCCCTTGTTTGTGCTTTGTGGTCATCACGTTATACGCGCTTTATTTCACCAAAAAGCCAATCACGGATAGACAGTTTGCCCTTAAAATGAATCAATCATGAATTCAATCCACTGACCGATATGGAAAATAAAAGATTTGAAAATCAACATGTGCTGATCACCGGTGCAGCCCGGGGAATTGGTTTTGAAATTGCGAGACAATTTGCTCTTGAGGGGGCGGTTTTGTCCGTTTTCGATAACCATTCGGCAAATCTTCAGAAAGCCGTTGTGGAATTGAAACAGCTGACTTCAGAGGTATGGAGCGAACAGGTGGATGTTTCTGATCGAAAGAGGGTATTTGATGCCGTGGAACGGACGGACGCAAAACAACCGGTTGACGTGTTGGTTAATAATGCGGGTATTGCAAAGGAACAACCTTTTCTGGAAATTGACGAAAATGATTGGAACAGCATCATTAATATCAACCTTTCGGGCATGTTTCATGTCTCTCAGGCCGTTTGCAGGAAGATGGTTCAGCGCAAAAAAGGAGCGGTAGTGAACATGGCCAGCAAAAACGGCTTGGACGGAGAAGCCGGGTATGCGCATTATAATGCTTCAAAAGGAGGTGTCATTATGCTCACCAAGACCATGGCGCTTGAAATGGCCCATACCGGTGTCCGCGTCAATGCAGTTTGTCCGGGTTACATCCAGACCCCTATGTCCATGGAAATCGATCCGCCGGAATTTACCCGGAAATTTGTAGATCGGTACATTCCACTCAACCGGCCAGGGAAGGTCGGGGAAATCGCGCCGATGTTCCTTTTCTTGGCCAGCGAAGCCTGCAGCTTCATGACCGGCCAGGTAGTGGTATTGGACGGGGGGCAACTGGCCGGACAAAAACCGTTTTAGGTTGGTGTGAAGAGTGGTTATAATAATTATGTAAACGAAAATTATTTATTTTGGTAAACATTAAAATTGTATGGGATCTCAAACGCATGGACTTGAAGAAACCTTATCCAATCGCGGGAACCTCTCAGACGCCGGGTGATTTCTCAGTGACGCTTATTTGCTTTAGGCGATTATAAATAAGGAAACCTATGAAACCGGGCTTGAGGGAGGCGATACACACTGGGATACCCGATAGCCCCGATAGCCCCGATAGCTATCGGGGGGGGGGGGACATGCGAGATTCTCCCGGATCAAGTTCCCCGAAACAAGTTCCCCGAATCGAGTTCGGGGCAGGCAGGGGCAGGCCAGGCTATAAGGCCTATTAATAAAAAATTATAATCATATGAAACACAAAGTAGTTTTCTTGATTTGTTGCTGGATACCGGCGGCATTGTTTGCCCAGGAACTTGGGTATAAAAGTTTAGGAAATGAGGGCATGGTGGCTGCCAGTGAAAAAGCGCCGGTACAGGCTGGATTGGACATGCTTGAGGCGGGAGGAACGGCGGCGGATGCGGCAGTTGCCGTTATACTTGCCGAATCCGTAGTGGATTTTCCAAGGTTTAACATTGGCGGAGAAGTTACTTTTATGTTTTACGACGCGGAATCCCAAAAAGTCAAAGTGCTTTCCGGGGTGGGTGAAGCGCCACTGAGCAAGGAGGGGATAGATTGGTACATGAAAAACGGGATACCGGAGGACGATATCCGGGCAGCCCTGGTTCCTTCGGTAATAGACCTGTGCGTCAAAGCCCTGCAGCTTTATGGCCGCCTGAGTTTTGAGGAGACGGTGGCCCCTACCTTAAAATTGCTGGAAAGTGGAAGCCCAGTGTCATCCACCATCCGGTATTCGCTTTCGGAAGTCTCGCAGGACACCGGTTGGTACGGTGGTCTTGCCAGGACCTTGCGAAAGCTGGTGGAAGCGGAACAGCAACGCACAGGTAGCCGGGAAGAAAAATTGCAGGCGGTTGCAGACCGGTTTTATAGAGGGGATGTGGCGGATTCTTTGGCGGCCTGGTACCGATCAACAGGTTCTTTTTTCACAAAAGAAGACCTGGCCCAACATGTGACTGAGGTGGAGGAGCCGGTCAGCATCAATTATAAAGGCTTTACGGTATACAAAGCCAATACCTGGACACAAGGACCCGTTATGCTTCAAGCCCTTCGGCTGATAGAAAATTTTGATTTGCAGGCTTATGGGTACCTTTCTCCGGAATACATTCATGTGGTCACGGAAGCGCTCAAGCTCTCGTTTGCGGACCGAGACACCTATTATGGAGACCCATTGTTCGTGGAGGTACCTTTAAAGGAGCTTTTGTCCGATGAGTATACCCGACTCAGGGCGCCTTTGATCAATATGGACCTGGCGTCCGATGAATGCCGGCCCGGAGACCCGGTTGGTATGCAGGCACTGCTTGGAAAGGGGGAATATTTGAAAGCAATGGGCGGCACGACTGTTTGCAGTGTCATGGATAAATGGGGTAATATGGTAGCGGCTTCGCCCAGCGGTTGGGGCAGCAAGGCTGGGAATGGCGGAAGCACCGGCGTCACCCATGGCACAAGGCTCAAAAGTTTCAATACACTGGAAGGCCATCCAAACTGCATTGCCCCTGGAAAAAGACCAAGGGTGACCCTTTCACCAACCATCGTGTTAAAAGACGGAAAGCCTTTCTTGGCGATGTGTGCAGAAGGTGGAGATACGCAGGATCAGAACCAGCTCAACCTTTTTCTGGCCATCGCGGAATTTGGGATTTCGCCCTATGATGCCCTTACCATTCCCAGGTTCAACACCAACCTTTTTCAGGGGTCCTTCAACCCTTCAAGCGACAGGCATCAGGCATTGCCCCAGAACCGCATCCTTTCCATCAGGGAAGGATTGAGTATAGAACGCTGGCGGAGACTGGCTGATTTGGGGCATACCCTTCAACTGGATGAAAATAAAGTGAATATAGGGCATCCGGCCATCATTTATGTGGATCCGGGGACCGGGCAGGTTCATGGTGCCACAGACCCTTCAACGGCGAGGTTCACCGGAGCAATTAGGTCGAAAGAAGCAGCGTTTTGACCCTGCCTTGAAACCGCTACGTGATTCCCCGGCCCTATCCAGTAGAGAAATGAGTTTGTCTATATACCTGGAGCCTTGGCCTGTAAGGCGCCTTGAGCCTATGACAAGCGAACTTCATGAAAAACAAGAACATCGAAAAACCGGACACCGGGTTGATTTGTTGTTTTTTAAATCTGTTTTGTCAGATTTTAAGAAGGATATAGAATTATTTCTGGTAAATTATTTTTTGTATACAAAAAATGTTAAATTTGGTAAACAAAAATATTAAAAAGCGGTTGAACTTGATGAGAGAACATATAAAAAGACCCGGCTCGATGGGTTTGGTTATTTGTTTCTACCTTGAAAGTCACGATCACGGCTTTTAAATATCTTTCACCCGGAAAATTACATGTATGGCATTATAAATTGATGAACAATGGAAACGGAAAAAGATACAACTCATCGGTACAATCGCCGCGAATTTATTTCCAAAGCAGGGCTTTTGGGATTCTCTGTGATGGCCGGTCCAAGGTTTGCTTTTGCGGGCGAGCCGACCACTGAAAGGAAGGTAAGGATCGGCGTGGTCGGAGGACGTTTTGGGACAAGCTTTTATTTTCACGAACACCCCAATTGTACAGTGGAGGCAGTCAGTGATTTGCGGTTGGACAGAAGGGAGCGTTTACAAAAGGTATATCAATGTGAAAAGGCATATGAATCATTGACCAAATTGCTTAAGGATCCGAAAGTTGAAGCTGTTTTCATTGCCACACCCGCCCCCGATCATGCGGCACATGTGTTGGAAAGTCTGGAAGCTGGAAAACATGTGCTTTGCGCGGTTCCGGTGGCGTGGACTCTGGAGGACTGTGAAAGGCTGAGGGATGCTGTAAGAAAGTCCGGCTTGACCTATATGATGGCGGAAACCAGTACTTTTCATCAGGTGGTCATTTCGGCCCAAAACTATTATCGGGATGGCAAATTCGGGGATATTTTTCGGGTAGAAGCGGATTATCATCACCCGGGGCTGGAAGTATTGTTTTTCGAAGAGGGAAAACCCACATGGAGACATGGTTTGCCTCCCATGTTGTACCCCACCCACTGTACCTCATATCATATTTCGGTAACGGGAGAGCGGTTTCAAAATGTCAGTTGCCTGGGCTGGGGGGATGAGAGTGAAGCTTTGAAAGGTAATCCTTATAACAATCCGTTTTGGAACGAAACCGCGTTGTTTAAGACGGACAAAGGTCATACGAGCAGGATCTCTGTTTGCTGGAAGGGGGCACTGATGGGAACCGAAAGGGGGGAATGGCATGGCAGTAAAATGAGTCTATATGGCGATGATCCCAATGGATTGGGAGAAATGAAAGTGACAGCTTCAGAGGAATTGGGCAGGGATGACGCTGGGTTTCTGTTTAAGCAGGCCACCTTGGAAAAATACGATCAAATCCAATGGTGGAACACGGAATTGTTGCCGCAACCATTACGCCATGGCAGTGGACATGACGGTTCGCACACCTTTATCACGCATGAATTCATCGATGCCATTGTAAAGGAGCGAAAACCTAAAGTGGACATATATGAAGCCATTGCGTACACAGCGCCCGGTATAGTAGCCCATGAGTCGGCTTTGAAAGGAGGGGAATGGATGAAGATCCCGAATTTTGATATGTAGTTTCCTGTAGTCAATGAATACAAATAAAATCCATTTAATCATGAATAACTGGCCAAAATCACAAGCGCTTTTAAACAGAAACGAAAAATGGATCCCCGGCGGTGTCGTTTCGTTAAACCGGAAAGCCAACCCGAATATAGCCTTTTTCAAGGGCAAAGGCAGCCGTATATGGGACCTTGAGGGGAACGAGTTTATTGATTACCAGGCCGGTTTTGCTTCGGCCTTTTTGGGTCATAATGATTCAGACGTAAATGAGGCGGTGCAAAGGGCCCTACAGGATGGATCCTTATTGATGGGCGCGGGCCCTACTATTCACGAGGGTGAACTGGCAGAGCTGTTCTGTCAGGCTGTTCCAACGGCAGAAAGCATGCAGATTACCTGTACAGGGTCGGAGGCCACCTATCATGCCATAAGGATTTCCCGCGCGGTGACGGAAAGAGACCATATCATCATCATACAGGGAGGGTATAACGGGTGGCACAATGACGTGGCGGGAAATGTCATCAGTAATTTAGAGGATATCGGAGAAAGGGTCTGTCCGGGGGAATATCCATTTGTTCCCATGTCGGGAGGGATTCCTGATGTTCACAAATCCCTGGTGCATGTCATTAATTTTAATGATTTGGAATCCGTTTCCTATATCATCAAAAGGTTTCCGGTGGCCTGTATCATCCTCGAACCCATCTTACAGAACATTGGTATTGTCAAGCCACAGAAAGGATATTTGGAGGGATTAAGGCGGCTTGCAGACGAAAATGGATTTCTCTTGATATTTGATGAAGTGAAAACCGGGTTCCGTCATGCGTTAGGGGGATACCAAAGTATTTGTGGTGTAACACCGGATCTCAGTACCTTTGGAAAAGCTGTGGCCAATGGCTATCCCATAGGGGTGATTGCCGGGAAAAAGAAGTATATGGATTATTTTATCCACCCTGATCCCCATAAAAGGGTGTTGATCGCCGGGACGTTCAACGCGCATCCCATTACCAACATCGCAGCGATCACCACCCTAAAAAAATTGGCTTCCGATGAGTTCAGGGTGTATGAGCATGTGGAAATGCTGGGGAATATGCTGGAAAAAGGCCTGATAGACCTATTTGAAAAGTATGATTTTCCCTTTTTTGTGGCAAGGGAGAGATCGGCTTTTTGTGTTTACTTTATGGATCATGCCCCGAAGGATTTTCATGATATCCTCGCCCATCACCACTTTGAAATGGATACAGCCTATAGATTGGCCTTGATCGAAAAAGGCATTTTCAATTTTCCTTTGGCCATCAAACAGGGAAGCATATCTTATGCCCACACGGAAGCAGACATTGAAGAGACGCTCCTTAAAACGAAGGAAGTCTTGAAGTCACTGGTAAAAATGAAACCTGCTTTGATGAAAACGTGATATCTATGTGTGCTCTGATACTTTCACCCCATTATACTGAATCAGAATCTAGGTACGGAGGTCTTTTTAATCAATCTTCTGTCCGCTGTACCCTACAGACGGACAGAAGAGGGTGAAGATTTTTCGATTATGGCGATGGTGCCTTCAAAAACCCATGTCATGTCAGCCTGGGAAAGTTTTTGACGGATACGAAGGCAGACCGTGAATGTACATTTCACAGGGAACTGATAATATCGAAACTGAAATTCTCTTATCAGGCTGGACGGTTTTTGGAATTCATAAAAAAAGCTCTATTATTTCAATGGAGGCACTGTATTCCCATTTTTTTCATTTGTCGGACGACAGCAATAAAAATAAATGATTTTAATAAGATATTTTTTTTGTAACATCGGGTATAGATCCTAATTTTGATTGGTATAAATACCCAAATGACCATACAAAATACCAAGTATATTTTTAATTCAATGTGGAGCCGTGCTCATTCATCAGAGGACGAGCACCTTCCTGAGATGAAGCTTTGGGATGATTTCAGAGCGGGAAGTGATGCGGCTTATGTGGAGATCTATGAAACCCATTTTGAGCAATTGTATGCCTACGGAATACGAATTTCCGGAAGCAAAACATTGGTTAAAGATTGTATCCATGAAGTCTTCATTGACCTAAAAGAGTTGAGAAGAAAGCTGGGACCCACAGATTCCATTAAGTTTTACTTATTCAAATGTTTGAAAAGAAAGCTGTATAGGGAATTAAATAGATGGGATAAAAGAGTGCAATCTTTCAACACTGAGGGAAACTTCGAATTTTCTGTTTCTCCGGAACAACTCCTGATCGAACAACAAATTGATGAAGAAGCAAGAAAAAAACTGAATCAAGCTTTAGAGCAATTAAGCCCCAGGAGAAAGGAAATCATCTATTATTTTTTTTTCGAGGGATTATCCTATGAACAAACCCAGGAAATCATGGGGTTGGAAAATGTAAAAACCACTAGAAATTTGATGTATAAAACCTTGGGTTTTCTAAGGGATATATTGAAATAGGGTTGGTCCAATTTTTTGCAGAACAGATCTTGACAATTCCGGGAAAATAAATGCTCTGAATATCAACTTATTACAAGAAATGAATAAAAAAGACAGTTTTTGAAGGTGTTGTTTTGGCTAGCTCTTGCATTTATCGCAAATTTAACAAACTCAGATGCTTTCAAAACAAGATTTTTTGGCGAATCCGGAATTTGTCCAATGGGTCAAAAATCCAAATAAACAACTGGATGACTATTGGGACAAATGGATAAAGGCAAATCCAGATCAACTGGAGAATTTAAAGTTGGCGAGGGAGTTTTTGGTACGTCTTCAATTAAAAGACATCAAAGCTGAGGAAGGAATGAAGGAGGAGATTCTGAATTCTCTTTTGAAAGCCCAACCGGCACCATATAAACAAGTTGAAAAAAGGACTTTTAAATCTGAAAGGAGATTTTGGCAGAACCTGAGTCAATTTAACAGAGTTGCGGCAATTCTGTTATTCGGCTTTTGTATAGCCTGGATGATTGGTCCAGGAAAGGGCTCGGAACAAAATACGTTGGAAGATGGCCCTGCTGTTGTTATCCATAAAAGCACGAAGGCCGGCGAAAAGCTCCACCTGACTTTGCCGGACGGCACCCACATATGGGTGAATTCAGTCAGCCATATAAAATTTCCAGAGCGGTTTGATCACGTCGAAAGGCGGATTTACCTGGAAGGAGAGGCATTTTTTGAAATAGCAGAGGACACGCTTCGTCCGTTTGTTGTAGAGGCCAGAGGATTGTCTACCATTGCCTTGGGCACGTCATTTAATATCTCCACAAAAACCGAGGAACAGGTTAACATCTCGCTGGTATCAGGCAAGGTGAAGGTTTTACCCCCCTTAAAGAATAAGGAATTTTATTTAGATCCTGGCAAAGAATTGAAATTTGATACCAAAAGTCAAAGAGAATATATAGGAGATTTTAATATTAAAAATGTTACCGCCTGGAAAAATGGCACGCTTCTCTTTAAGGATGCCAGTTTGAGACGGGTAGTGAAGGAACTTGAGGAGTGGTATGGGATCTCCATCCGGGTTATAAACGGTGATAGGATTGACTGGAATTTTTCGGGTGAATTTCAGCATCAGACATTGGAAAGTGTTTTGGAAAGTCTGTCCTATATCCAAAAATTTAATTATTCAATCAATGGGAAAAATGTAGAATTTAAATTTTAAAAAGCATGATTAACAATAACGGACCCTAAAAATGCTGACCGGATTTTTCCGGTCAGCAAGAACTTCTGATCCGAAGGTGTAGGCCATTGGGGAATGATTGCACCAATGGATCAGGCTTACTGAAATATTCTTTCAATAAACATTCAAAATTATGAAAAATAACTTACTTAAGACAATTTATATGTTGTCCAGATACTTCCTGTTTGGGTTTTTAGTACAGCTTGTCTTTCTCAACTTTGGGCTCGCGGTCAAAGCCAACGGACAATATAAAAGCATAGACGATGTTGTGGTCCAAATTTCCGGCAAAGAGATCACCCTAGGTCAGTTCTTTAAGGAAGTCCAGCGACAAACTCCATTTAAGTTTTCCTACGACAGCAAAGAGGTCGATCGGACGAAAATCCTGTCCTTCCCATTCGAGCAGGGGATTTTAGAAGAATTTTTGATAGAGGTGGCCAAACAGGGCGTTTTCTCAATCAGGCAGAACAATCACAGTATCGATGTCTTAAAAGATGAGAGGCGCCAGATAAGCATCCAAAGGGATGATCCTATTACCATTTCGGGTCAAGTCATGGATGAAAAAGGGGATCCATTACCGGGGGCCACCATCTCGGTGAGAGGAACTTCTGTCGGAACGGTGACAGATATAGATGGATTATTTTCATTGGAGGTTGAAGTGGGGGCAACGATCACTGTTTCTTTTATTGGGTACACCAGCCAAAATATTGCCATAGGCTCACAAACCAATTTATCAATTAGAATGGTCCAGGATTCAGAATCTCTTGAGGAAGTAGTGGTGACCGCATTTGGCATAGAAAGACAAGAGAAAGCCTTGAGTTATTCGGTGCAGAAAGTTGAGGGCGAGGCAGTTTCCAGGGTAGGAAACCCCAACATTTTAAATGGGTTGCAGGGAAAGATTGCCGGGGTAACCATCCGGCAAACTACCGGGGCACCAGGGAGTTCTCCTGCCGTTAATATCAGAGGGAGTAGGTCAATTACAGGAAACAACCAACCCTTATATGTGGTGGATGGTTTGCCAATTTCCGGGCGAGTTATAGATTTGAATCCAAGTGATATAGCTTCTTTAAACGTGTTAAAAGGACCTACTGCTGCCGCTCTGTATGGGCTAAGGGCATCCAATGGTGTCATCGTGATTACTACCAAAAGGGGAAAATCTGCCATAGGTCAACCCATTATCTCTGTGGAAACCGGATATAACTTTGATCAGGTTACAAGATTACCCAGACTACAGACCACTTACGCTCAAGGAAACAACGGACAATTTGACCAACAAAGTGCTTTTTCATTTGGGCCCAGGATTGACACCCTGGGAGTATATACCAATTTTCTTGGGGAACAGGAACAGGCCGCGGTATATGACAATGCCGGGGATTTTTTCAGAACCGGGGGAACGAAGAACTTTAATGTGGATGTGGCCAATACATTTGAAAGAGGAAATTATCAAATTGGTGTGGGTTACAGCGGCCAGCATGGAATCATTGAAAATTCAGGTTTTGAAAGATTAAACATTAAACTTGCTTCAGATTACTCCATTACGGATAATTTGAAAATAGGAACTTCCGTGAACTTCTCTTCATCGGATCGGGATCAGGTAGTAGACGGTGGGGGCAACTCCAGTTTATTTTATGCGGCTTACTTTGCTCCGGTATCCTACAACCTGAAAGGTAAGCCCATCGCCCAGCCCGATAATCCCTATGAACAAATTAATTTTAGAAACGCACATGACAATATTTACTGGTCCGTGCAAAACAACAGCAACAACAGCTCAACTGTCAGAACTTTTGGCAATGCCTATCTGCAGTACCAGCCGCTTGATTGGTTGACTGTGAACTATAGGGTGGGCATAGATTACTTCCAAACCAATAATAAAATTGTGTTTGCCCTTGGCTCCGGCCAACAGGGGAGAAGAACTTCACCGCCGAGCGGCGGAAGCATAACAGACCAAATGATTTACAACCGGAATTTCAATTCGAATTTCAATCTGAATTTCAAAAAGGATTTCGGAGACGATTTTGAATTTGATTTCTTACTGGGCAATGAAGTTTTCGATATTTACAGTCGAAATATGCAGGTGGTAGGAAATGATATCACGATCGGCGGTTTCAATCATATATCCAATACTTCTTCCCAAAACAGTACCGAATCTGTACAGCAAAGCAGGGTTGCAGGTTTCTTCGGTAACCTTTCCCTGTCATGGAGGGACATGCTGTTTTTGAATGCATCAGGAAGAAATGATGTGGTATCCAATATGCCTAGGGGGAATCGGTCATTTTTTTACCCATCAGTGGGTTTGGGCTTTGCTTTTACCGAGTTAATGAATACTTCTTCCCGGTTATTGGAGTTTGGTAAATTACGGGCAAGTGTAGCGGAAGTTGGTCAAGCAGGGCCTATATACGTGGCAAATACCGTTTTTGTAAGGGGAAATGCCGGCGGGGGATTTGTGTTTCCATTTGATGGTCTTAATGCATTTACCCGTTCAAACAACTTGATTAGCGCGGACCTTCAACCGGAAAATACCAGAACGACGGAAATTGGCATAGATTTAAGAGGCTTTGACAGGAGGATTAATTTGGATTATACCTATTATACTACCATTGCCGACGGCCAGATATTTAATGTACCTGTTCCTATTTCCACTGGTTATGGGACAGAACTGAGAAACGCGGGACAAATGTCTGTCAAAGGTCATGAGATTGTGCTGAACGTGGTCCCCATTAGGGCTGCAAATTTCTCCTGGGATCTGACCACCAACTTTACCACGTTTACCAACAAGGTGGAAAGTCTGGCAGATGGGGTTGAAAGGCTTAACCTGGGAGGTTTTAGGGCAAATATCGTAGCAGAGGCGGGTCAGGAGTACCCTTTTCTCAGAGGCATTGGTTATGCAAGGGATCCTGTAAGTGGGGAAGTGGTGGTGGATTCAAGACCAACTCTTCCCAATGGCAACATCAACACCCGGTATGGTATGCCTCTGAGGTCAACGCAGCCGGTTAATTTGGGAAGTGTCAATCCGGATTTTGAATTCGGATTTATCAATCAGTTCACTTACAAGGGTTTCACGCTTATTGCCCAGATAGACTGGAGGCAGGGAGGGAAGATTTCTTCGGGTAGCAATCGGCTCGGCAAGTTATATGGAAGTTTAATGGAAACCGAGGCAAGAACCGAGGATTACATCTTTTCGGGGAAGATGGGGTATTTCCAGGAGGATGGTTCATTGGTAGTGGAAGGGGATAATAATATTGTGATCAACAGGGATGAAACTTTTTACCGGATAAATGAAGACCCTATTATAGAATCCAATGTGTATGATGCCTCTTTTGTTAGACTTAGAGAAATAAGGGCTTCTTACGACATCCCCGCTACATGGGTACAGAGATTCAACCTCAGGTCAGCGTCAGTTTACCTATCAGGCAGAAACCTTTGGTTAAACGCCGCACTTCCGAACTTTGATCCGGAACTGAATACCGGAGGCGGAAATGCGCAAGGAGAGGAATATATTGTGTATCCCCAAATCCTTAGCTTTGGCGGAGGGGTGAGAGTCTCCTTCTAATTAACCTAAACCTTAAGAAGACATGAAAAATTTAGCCATACGATTTAAAATTATATACTTAAGTATTGTGCTGGCCTTTGCCATTGGTTGTAGTGAGGATATTATGGATCAGATTGACGCCAATCCCAATGCTCCTGAAGACGTTTCCATCAATTTGCTTTTACCTCAGGTAATAATGAATGCGGTGAGGACTGTATCCGGCAGTACAACAATATTTGGGGTTTCCACTTATGTTGAACATTCTGCAAATGTGCGAATAAACCCCATAGACCCTTGGGATGTCAGTGAAAGCCATTGGTCAAGTTGTTACTATGGGTTAAATGACTTGGAGTTTATGATCGGGAAAGCCGAAGAGGAATCCAATTTCGATTATTTGGCGATAGGCCAAATACTCTATGCCTATGTACTAAGCAATCTGACTGACTTATATGGAGACATACCCATGAGCGAAGCAGTAAAAGGCAGTGAATTCAGAACGCCCAGATTTGATTCTCAAGAGATGGTATACAGCTACCTCTTTACCTTGCTCGATGATGCCATTGAAAACCTTGAAAGACAATCGGTGGGTAATCCTGGCAATACGGATATGATTTTCGGCGGCGACATGGAAATGTGGAGAAAAACAGCTTATGGCCTTAAAGCCAGGTTCCATAACAGATTAAGCAACATTGATCCTGAAGGCTCGGCCAATGCCGCGTTGGCGGCGTTGCCCAATTCTTTTTATTCAAGCGAAGAAGGATTCGGGTTCAACCGTTATCAGCAAGAAAGCAGTGTTTATAACAATCCATGGTCGGCCTTTCAAAATTCTCAAGAGCTGTTCGCTGTCGGAAAAACCCTTGTCGACCTGATGGAAAGTTTTTCCGGAGATTTAATGAATGACCCCAGGGCTCATACCTCGTTTTCTTTGGTTGATGGCGAGGTAGTTGGCGCGCCGACCGGGGCAAATCTGGCTGACCCTTCACATAACCGATATTCACAGCCTTCCAGATCCCAGATGTTGTATAATGGGGCGCCACAGCCCATTTTACAATATGACGAGTTAAAATTCATAGAAGCAGAGGCATATTTTAGGCTTCAAAACCGTGAAGCTGCTTTTGAAGCCTTTCAAGCGGGCATAAGGGCGACATTGCAAAAAAATAAAGTCAATGAGGAAGAAATAGAAGCATACCTTCTGCTTCCCGGAATGCCTGAAAGTAGCGAGGAACTAACCTTGGAACACATCATTGGTCAAAAATATATCGCGTTTTGGCTATACCAACCTTTGGAGGCTTTCAATGATTTCAGAAGAACGGGAATTCCTGAAATGAGCAACCCCAACGGCACCCCCCTTCGGATTCCCTATCCTATCTCCGAAGTAAACCGCAATCCCAATACGCCTACAGAAATAAATGATGTGACCATTTTTACTACCCCGGTATGGTGGGCTAAACGAAACTGACTTTTCAAAAACCAGCGCTTAGGAAGGTTTTGAAATGAAACCTTCCTAAGTTTTTAAAAACTTCAATCACACTAAAATCAATCGATATGAACTTCGTCAATATAACCCAGAGAATATATTTGCTTCTACTTTTTCTATTCCCAATACTTGCAGAAGGCCAACAACAAACCAGTCGCAGCGTTCATTCTGATGCGCGATTTTCTGAGGCTGTATTGCTGAATCAACCCTTGGACGGCTTCAAGGGTATCTGGTATTCCAATCAGCCCTCTTCTGATGAGTTTGTCTATAAATACAGCGGGGGTCTGGGAACATACCCTTCAAATCATTACCCCTTTTCGGTTTACGCAAAAGAGGTGGACAAAACCTTTTTCTGTTATGGCGGAGCCAACGAGGAAGGTAGTTTGATTCATGTGGTATCCTATTTTGACCACAAAACAAAGAAGGTGGCCAGACCTGTAGCCGTATTGGATAAAGAAACCGGTGATGCACATGATAATCCTGTAATGAGCATGGATAAGGAGGGATACATTTGGATATTCTCTACCTCACACGGGGTTTGGAGACCTTCTTATATTCATAAAAGTGTACAGCCTTATGACATAAGCGAATTCAAGCCCATAGAAGCTACCAAATTAGAACATGGTAAGAAGGTCCCTTTGGATAATTTTTCTTATCTACAAATGTACTATGATCCCAATTTTGGTTTTTTGGGTTTATTTACCCATTATGAACAAAAGGAGTTAAGGTATGGGAAAAAACAAAGCCGAATCATCAGCTTTATGACCAGCGAAGACGGAATTAACTGGTCAGAATGGAATGATATTGCCAGTATAGAAGAGGGGCATTATCAAACAAGTTTTTATAAGGATGGAAAAGTAGCCACAACGTTCAACTACCATCCCAATATGGAAAGTGGATCAGGTCTCAATTATAGGACCAATTTGTACTATTTGGAAACCAATGATTTCGGGAAATCCTGGCAAACCATACAAGGAGAACGTATAGCCTTGCCTTTAGCAGACATTGACAATAAGGCCCTGGTAAAAGATTATACCAGCCTGGGGCTAAACGTGTATATCAACGATGTGAATTTTGATAAAGACGGCAATCCGGTCATTCTATATGTCACAAGCGGAGGCTATGAAGCCGGTCCTTCGAACGACCCCCGGACTTGGAATCTGGCCCACTGGACCGGTGCGGAGTGGACTTTCAGTGAGATTACAACTTCTGACAACAATTATGACATGGGGTCAATATATGTAGAGGACAATGGTACATGGCGGGTAATTGGACCTACCGAGCCAGGCCCGCAGGCCTATAATACCGGAGGAGAAATGGCCATGTGGACCAGCAAAGACGAGGGTAAAAGTTGGAAAAAAGTAAAAAGCCTCACGTCGAACAGTATGAAAAACCATTCATATGCCAGAAAATCCGTCGAACCGCATCCCGACTTTTACGCTTTTTGGGCGGATGGTCACGGACGGGAACCTTCCGGTTCCAGTTTATATATCGCTACCAAAAAAGGAAAAGTATTTCAACTTCCTAGGGCAATGACTCAGGATCTTATGAAGCTAAAACTTCTGAAATAAATTTTAAACAAATCTGATATTTCCCCCCGGCTTAGTTTATCACTCAGGTTTACATGGTGTCGTGTCATATCAGAAACGATGCTTGCTTTTGCTCACCCTCTGTCCTCCTGATATTCAGGATAGACTCTAGAGGGCAGGCGTACAGTTGCTTAGCCGCGGGGAATATTTGGAAAAGGGGCGGGTTGACATATTTGAAAAGTATGATTTTCCTTTTTTGTGGCGGGCCAAACGTTAAAAACAAGACATTTTCCCCATAAATTAACTTTTACTAACTAATCATTTAGCTAAAATTAAAGATTTATTTGGTATCTTTGATCAAATCAGATTTTAATTGGCATGAAAACATATACCAAGGGATCAATTGTTTTGTTCTTTTTTTCAATTGTGCTCACTACCAAGGCCCAAAATTTTCTTGATGTAGAACTTTACGGAGGTTTTAATAAGAACTACTTCCAGGCGGGGGAACGGGTGGTCGATTATGACATACAGTTTTCGAGCCCATTGGGTCAGCATGCGGGTTTAAATTTTCTTCCAAGAATCAGTGAGGATTGGCAGATGAGCATTCAAACCGAGTGGATGCGGTCAGCCATTCGCCTAGATAGGAATGGAACCCGGGGTAACAATAATTTTAACAACTATGGCAACTATGCCTTGGGGGTCCGGTACAATTTGGAAAAGGAAAACCATGCATTTTATATTCAGCCTTCTATGGGCATTTCAGTAAATACGTTCCACCAGCCCATGGAAGATTTTTCCGGTGTTGTCAGCCGCAGGGATGTTCATTTGGTTGCCAGGGCAGAGGCGGGGGTGAAGTTTTATACCAAGAGCAGAAATTACCTGCTGTTGGGGATAAGACATCAGCAAGGGTTTGTTTCCGGCGAACCTTATGGGAGAGGCCCATGGATGGGTTTACCCGTATCGGGTAGCAATTCCTATACCGGGATGTTTATGGGCTATGGCATCAACACCGGCAATTGGTCCAAATCGAAAACAAAGTCGGATAAAGCTGAAAAGCCGGAAACAGAAGACCTTTGGTCAAAAGGCATCTATGTGATGGGAGCTGCCTCCCTGCGGAGGGTGATTGACCCCGTAAATGACCCTACCGATGATTTTCAAAATTTAAGCACAGCATTCAGGTTGGGCTTGGGATACAGGTTTGGGGACTTCTCGGCCGAGGCGGGATACGCCGGTTTTAGGGGCAGAAACGTGTATCAGCTTGTAAATTCTGAAGAAATCATCTTGGATATCCGTCACAGAAGATTCACGGCTTCTACCATTCCGGTTACCTTAAGGTACGATCGGGCATTGCCGATGAAAAATAGCATCCGTTTGGGGGCTTCTATTACCACGCATATTCCCCTAAGTGTGCAAAACGGGGGAGAAGGTATCATAAATTATGGAGGAGCTAGGTTTATAGACGGGCAAGAAATCCCCTATCAAGCCCAGGTAAACGGACTTGCCACGGAGAGTCATGGGGTATTCTTTAATTCCGGTATATATGCTGAAATGCCGCTGTTCAGGAGGGGACTGTTCTCCATCAAGGCATCAAGAAATTTCCAAAGCCCGGCTTTTGACCGTGCGCAAGTGGACTTTCAGTCAGAGGGAACCTCCTATTCCTTTGAATCAGAGGGCACTTTAAACGGCTGGCTGCTGGAAATGGAGTACAGACTGCCACTGCATCAGTTTTTTAAAAGATGATCGGTGTGACCGGCACTGTGGGCTCCTGCGGTAGCGGCCAGTGTCCTGCGGTCCTCTTCGTTCAGTGTGAAACTTTGTCCTTTTCTTGCCATGGACCAAAGATTAAAATTAATTCGGTTATAAACAGATCTTTACACTGGTTACAGCACCATGACAGGGATTTTGACCCAATGGAAGGTTTCATACTTTAGGTAATTGGCCATCAAAAAGCGGTTGTAATTCAGGGGCAAGATGACGAAGTAACTGCGCAGACAGCGAGCTTGTGAAAGCATGCCCTGAAGCTTCACGGCCTGAAACATATACAGTAATGGTACCAAAGAATTGATCACCAATGAAAAATACAAGTGTGGATGTACGGTTCAGAGTCCTTGATTCCAGCAACGTGCCCCTTGCACCGAAAACCTGGATCCGGTTATTCCCGGTACCGGTTTTACCCCCTATAGTCAAAACCTTGCCCTTTGATGTTATCATAGAACCGGCAACTCTGCGCGCAGTTCCCTTTTCCACGACTTTTACCATTGCCTCGTGTACCACTGCTGCTACTTCGGATGAAATCACACGCACACCTTCGGCAGGCTCCCGTTCTATCACCGTTTCGTAGGGTGTACCAGAGGCAAAGTGTATCTTTTCGATGTGAGCCATTGGCATTCTGATGCCGTCATTTAATATGATGCCAACCAGTTCAGCAAGAGCATCAGGTCTGTCGGCGGATGAGCCTATGGCTGTGGCGTAAGAGGGTACCAGAGAGGGAAAAGGATAACCTACTTTACGCCATGCCTTGTGTATCTCAAAAAAAGCATCTTTTTCTATTACCTGCCATATCCGGTTATCCTGGGCTCGTTTATTTCGGTGCTTGAAAAGCCACCTGTACACCTCCTGTCGCACCTCAGCGCTGGCTCCTGACCAGTCGGCCATGCTGGCACCGGGATTATGATAGAGATATGAAACAAGCCATAATTCAAGGGGATGAACGCTGGCCAGGTATCCGCGGTCTTGCCAGTTGAGTGGTTCAATGGCTGCCCGGTTGAATGCGGCAATCTTGTCCTGAGGGGCAGGTACTATGTGAATATCCCTGATTGCAAGAAACTCTTCTATCGAAGCTTCGGGCCGGATGGAACGGAAAATCCAAGCTGCACGTCTCGGATTGGTTTGGCGGTCTTTCAATGCTTCCCTGATCAGTTCATCTCCAATTTTACCTACGTATTTACGGTAAAACTGATCCATAAACTGCCGGCCTTCCATATCGGCAAAGCGCGATAAATATTCCAGGCGGCGCGGGTCGTGAGGATCGTCGAGCATACTGGTGGGGTTGCCCGGCAGGCGCACGGCGTAGTAATAAACAATGTCTCTCATCAGCCGGATATAGGGAAGGTTAACAGAGTGGTTGAACGCCTCGGATAAAGTCATCATCAGACCTTCGTGTTTGCCATCGAAGTTATTGAATCTATGCATTCCGCCACCGGTAAAAAAACGTTCAGATGTACTTGCGGAATATCTGCGCTGCATTGCTGCTTCAAGTAATTGCCGTTGGGTTGCCTCTGGATGATTTGCCAGGTAATCAAGGGTCCACCGCTTGATCGTGTCTCTTTGCGGAGTAGGAATCTGCCGAAGTTCCTGTGAAGTGGCACCTGCATAAGTCTCATAAAGGTCGCTGATGATCTCTAGATAATTTATAAGCACCCTGAGTTTGGCAGTGGATCCCAGCTCTAGCTTTGTACCGTTGTTGATGTTTAGGGGCATGTTGACATTGTCAGTCTGAACACGAAGTAAATTGCCCTGGGGTGTTCTTTCATAAAGCACTACCGCATACTTAATACTTTCCGGATCTCCGGAAATAAGCCGAAACCCTTCGAATCCTTTCTTGCGGATAAATCCGGGATCATGCAGCCGCTGAAGCACTTGTGTAACCGCCTGCTGCACCTCTCTGTTAAAAGTGGTTTGAACAGTTAAATCGAATCGGTCGAGATCGTATAAGCTGTTGACCTGAAGTAGATTCAACAGTTCTGTACGGACAGAATTGGCGTCTTTACGGTCTATAAATGAGACAGCGGCCTGTTCCGGTGCAACCCGGCGCAGATTTGTGCCCATCTGGTATTCAGGTTGATGTAGATCGGGAGAAATCATTCCTTTACGCAACAGTATTTTCAAATAACTATCCGTCATCTGGTTCAGATGCAGGCGGCCTTCTGTTGTTTTAAGGTAATAAGAGGGACGTCTCTGGGCAATGAACAAACTGAGTACACGACGGAACATTTCAGCTCTTACTTCCTTTTCTTCTTTGGTCAAATCATCGGCATCGGCAAAAAAAAGGCTATTGTAATCTTCGAACCCGACTCCATACCAAGCCCACATACCGTCACCCAAACCGATCACTTCCCCAAAACCAGGAATTGCGGCAAGCGGTAGTGCATTGAAATAGTTGAGCACGATATTCTTCCGGGACTCAAATGTTTGCTCTCCGTTAAGATAGCTCCGTAACGAAGCAGACAACATTTGGTGCATTTTTTGCCAAACATTTTTTGTGACTCCCTCCGGCGAGTGGCGCAATTTTTCAAGCTGTGTGGCAAGTGTACTTCCTCCCGGTACCGACCGCGGGCTGCCCATTTTGGACAGGACTTTTTCCATAGCAGCTTTCCCTAGCCGGTTCCATTCAATGGCGGGGTTCATATATGGCTTGCCCGGGTCAAGCAGCGTGCGGTTTTCAATAAATAACAGTGTTTGGACAAGCACCGGAGGTATATCACTATAACTTTCATATACCCTTTGCGGAAATCTATTCATATAGATCGGTTGTCCATCCTCGGCCAGTAAGGTTAATCCGGCCTGGTTTTTCTGACGGTAAATCGGGTGAATACCGAATTTTGATAGCCAATGAATACGGTCAGAAACCCGGGCCTGTGCTTTAACTTGATATTCGGAACCGGTAAGGGTTGTCATAAATTGAGGTAGTTGGGCATACCCAAGCCTCAAATCATATGGTCCACGGGTGGAAGACAATGGGGCGGCTGCCGGGCCTGCTTCTGTATGAAAAATCAAATCTCTGGAAACGGAGGAAAAGAACCATGCCTGCATTCTCGACGTGTGTACCTCGAATAATGTGAGTATTGAAATCAACAGTGGAACTAAGGCAATAAAGACCGAAAATTGATACTTGGGCCTGATAATGATCAGTTTCCAATGCGCCGTTACACTTTCACCGAACGACTTTTGCAATTTCTCAAACCTGGTTAACATTTTTCAGAAACTACGCATAAATCAATGTGTCTGTAAATTAATCGGTTAGAAGCTTTCAGGAGTTTTCTTTGGTGCCAATTTCGTAGCATGGCCACAGCCCTCCGAAGAAAATTGTTTCCTAAAACCTTGATTATTAACAGTTTAATATTGATAATAAAGGCGCTTTGTTTTTAGTCCGCTGCCTTTTTCCCTTCTATAAATATACCGCTTTTTGGACTGAAATCAGCCTATTTGGGCAGTTTTTCCATCATAGAAATTTATGAAAAACCGATGGAGGCGGCAATGAAAATCCCGTGTCACAAATCCAAGAAAGCCACTGTGAAAGCCGGTTTTAAAATTGATCATCGCATTGGATCATCAGGAAAAAGACCAGGAATCTCAGGGGTTTGGCAATTTCTTCCCCAGTATCTTTTATAAAAAAACAATCCATGATAACCTGAACCTCAATTTTGGTTACTCCAGTAGAATACAGAGACCTACTTTTAATGACCTGGCCCCGTTTTGTGTTTTTCATGGATCCCAATACATTTATTTCAGGGAATCCAGGTCTCTGGCCGGCGCTTATCAAGAGTTTCATAACCGACATCAATATCAAAAGAGCCAGCCTTTCTTTGGAATACAGCCACACCAAAAATGCCATAGCTAATTTTCAGCCTGAAAAGGATAACCTCAACAACAGGCAGATTTTCCGCTCCCAAGACCTGGACTATCACCAAATCTATAGCATCAATCCCAGCCTTCCCTGGATCAGCAATGATTGGTGGGATCTTCAATTGAATACGGGAGGTTTTTATAACAGGTTAAGGACTTTGCATCTGAAATAGAATTTTAACGTAGGAGCAACAAATTTTATGGTAAATGTGACTCATAACTTCAATCTTCCAAATAACTTTTCCGCCCAGATCCCGGCAACAGTTAGGACTTACAACATTGATCACAATCATTTTATTCTTTCCTTCAGTGACATTTTTTCAAAATACGCTTTGAATCCCCTTGTTGTGTTAATAACCGAAAACGCCTCCAAATGGAACTGTTTTTAGTCCATATTTACCCTAAATGAAACTTTGCGCCTTGACTCTCATCTGCCTTCTGATAGATGAAGAATGCCAAAACCAATGTAATCAAAGGCAACATAAGCCCAAACTCCCCTGTAAAATAGGCTGAAGTTCCTGAATCTTCGGTGATCCGTCCAAAAAAAGCCTGGACCACCCCGTTATGTGTCGCGTGGAAAATGGCAACCGGCCAAATGCTGCCGGATTTCATTCTCAGCCAAGCAAAAATAATTGCTGCTGAAACAACCAGTACAGAAAAACAGAATATCCGATAGGCTAGTGGTGCAGAGGAATCTCCATAACCACCCGATATAATTCCGGGAAAGTGCCACAGGGCCCAGACAATTCCACTGATCCAGCCGGCCTTTTTAAATCCGGTCCATTTAGAAAGTTCGGGGACCAAAAAGCCCCTCCATCCCAATTCTTCACCTAAACCCAAAATCACGGCAGGGATTAAATTGAATAAGGTAATGTAAAAAAATGCCATAATAATAACCGGCGCATCGCTTTGGGTATCCATCCCTAAGGTGAGCCGGGCCCGTTCCAGAAAGGTGGGATTAGGCACATCTGCCAGCTGCAGAAGCCAAATCAACATGTAGGCAAGGGTGGCGATGAGAATTGGCAACAGCCAGCCCAGGGCCATCCATTTGGCACTGAGTTTCCATCCAAATTCCCTGAAATCTCTTTTGGAAGCGATGGTTGCGATGATTGCCGCTATTCCCGGTGTCCACATGATCAGCAGACTTGAGACATTCCCATTTCCGGTTTTGGAAATGGCGAGATGGGCGACAGCAGTTAACATTATCAGAACAATTAAAAAAAGACCGACTCTTTTTTGGGAAACATATTGCTCCTGATGTAAGATTGCATTTTCGGTTTTCATGGGGATCTACGTTGAAACTGATTTTGGATAGGTTTTGATTTTATATAAACCGGAATTCCACCAGGCCCTTTCTATATGTATGCCAATTTAAAAAACCGTCAAAACCAATCTGATTCAGGTATTTACCGAAAAAAACGAATAAAATTCCGGACATTTTCTGCTCGATAATGAACAGTGAAAAATCCATAGGTATTTAAAGACAGACCGGATTTTAAAGTTTGGGGTAAAATGACGCCAGAAAAAATCCGCACAACATTTAAAGCCTTTTTGAACCCATTTTATTCCTAAAACAGACAAAATCGATAAAAATCACGGTAGATATTTTTAACTTTATTAACCAAGCTAAAATCCGCAGGATTTTCGGGAATACTTCAATTACAAGGTAAACTTAAAATGTTTCATTACACTCCAAAGTGACCGATAACTTGAATTATGAGAAAAACATTGCTGTTCCTGTTTCTGGTGTCATCAACTTCCTCCCTTTGGGCGCAACACCATGACCACCATGCACAAAATGTGCAATTACTGGAGAATATTGAGCCACAGCCATTGATTGCCAATGCGATTAGAGTAGGAGAGGCATTATCTTTTATTGGAAGCTCTCTTCCTACGGAGTATTTGGAAAATTTAAATTCCATACAAGAGATGCCTTTCACCAAGGAATCGGTAAGAAGGGTTCAGGAAATCCTCGACCCCTTTTGTTTGGCTTCAATTGAAATCAATCCGGAATCCAGAGTTAAAGTTTTTCAAGGAGCTGCAGAACCTATTTTGATGGAGGAAGGTTGGTCTACATTTTTGGTTAAAGTTCACAATCAAGCACATGTAACGTCGGTTATAGAAGCTGAAAGCCCCAACTCGTTACCCGTCCTTCACAGATCCACTGGCAACCACCGAATGGATGAGAAAAATTTTTTAAGCGCTGGTCAATTGGATAATCGATTTTTGGAAATACAAATGTTTAATGATCGTCCCTTAAAACCGAATTTATCAGGATTTGATTTAGAATATGCCATTATTCAAATCTTTAGTAAAGTATCAGGGAAAAAAGAAGTCAAAATCGGATTTAACGTAGGTCAGGGAACACAGGACATTGGGTTTAGAAATACCATTGATATACTTTTCGATATTCAACCGGCTGTAAAAGTGACTTTCAATGTTAATGATTGGGATGGGGCTTCCACCATTGCTTCATTTATTGTTACAGATGGTATTGACCGGTTTTCAAAAAGTGAACCTCAGTCATATTATCCTGAAGATTATCGGAATAAAATGGCTATGACAAGGCATTGGGAAGAGCCGGCAAATAAAGCGTTAACCCATAAAATTTCCTCCAAAAATAAACTGAACGGCATTTATCCACTTCCTTCAAGAAGGGTGGCATCGCGGGATGAGTTTCCTGACTTCTTCTTTCAGCCTCAAGTATATAGAATGGATGGAGAATATATTTATTTACCACCCGGTAAATTTCAGGTGGTCTATGGAAAAGGACCAGAATACCATATTCAGCATAAAGAAATAATTGTTCCTGAAAAAATTGACGCTATGGAAGTTGATTTTTCTCTTAAAAGATGGATTAATATGGCTTCTTTAGGATGGTTTAGTGGAGACCATCATATCCATGCTGCGGGTTGTTCCCATTATGAAAGCCCAGAAGAAGGTGTGCTTCCCGAACATATGTGGAGGCAAATTCAAGGGGAAGATTTGAAATTGGGAAGCAACCTTACCTGGGGCCCAAGCTGGTACCATCAAAAAAAATATTTTACCGGCAAGGATCATCCGTTTTCGGACCTTAATAATATTTTGAGATATGATATTGAAGTTTCAGGTTTTCCTTCTTCACATGCAGGCCACTTGGTGCTCTTAAATCTGAAGGAGGATGATTATCCCAATACTTCTGTAATTGAAGATTGGCCCAGTTGGACATTACCGATTCTGACTTGGGCCAAAGAACAAGGGGGAGTTACAGGATATGCGCATTCAGGACTTGGACTTTACCCGGTACAACCCACAGATGAACTGCCGAATTATGTTTTGCCGAAAATGGATGGCATAGGCGCAAATGAATTCATTGTTACCGTTACGCATGATGTGGTGGATTTTTATTCAATGGGAAATACGCCTGCTCCAGCGGAATTGAATATGTGGTACCATACACTTAACAGTGGATTCAGAACGAGGATTAGTGGTGAAACAGATTTCCCTTGTATATCCGATGAACGTGTTGGATCAGGTAGAATTTATGCCAAATTGGATGGAGAATTATCATTCTCTAATTATATGGAGGCATTGAAAATTGGCCGAAGCTATGTATCTGATGGGTTTTCACATCTTATTGATTTTCAAATAAACGACGTCGTTTTAGGCGATAATAACAGTGAATTGAAAGTAAAGAAAAATACGGTATTGGATATTTCTGTTAATGCCGCTGCATTCCTTTCTGAAATTCAGGATGAAATCGGCAGTATCATAGCATCCCGGGGTGAATACCAATCACCTTATTGGCATATAGAAAGGGCAAGAATTGGAAATTCAAGAAAAATACCAATTGAATTGATTGTAAATGGTGTTTCTGTTGAAAAGCAAGAAATAATAGCAGATGGAAATTGGAATAATCTGAAATTTGATTTTCCAATTGAAAGATCCAGTTGGATTGCAATAAGGGTTTATGCCAGTGCCCATACCAATCCGATTTTTGTGTTGGTTGATGGAAATCCAATCAGAGAAAAAGCAAGTGCTGAATGGTGTCGAAAAGCTATTGACAAATGTTGGGAAATGAAAAGCGTAGGGTTTAAAAAGGAGGAAAAAGAAGCCGCCAAAATGGGATATGATTATGCGAGAAAAGTCTTTGACGACATAATAATGCAGGCAGATTGAATTTCATTTAAAAATGAATTCAAAACTATCTATACCGGATCCTGAAGATCCAATTATCATGCTATACAAAGTAACCTTCTAATTTTACGCTGTAAAATGTCACGTTTTTAGGGTAGTAGGGGAGAAGCATAGTTTTCGGATTGGTTCATATAAATACAGTAACCAACTTTAATTGGAAGAATTACCATGAACTGAGCCAGTGCGTATTTTTATAGACCGTCCAAAAAAACCAAACATTTTGCCCCTCAAACAGCTCCCATTTTTTATGACCGATGCCAAACAGAAACTTTGCCGAATAGTAGAACATTGGTCCCGGTTAACAAAACCATCTTCTCCTCCAATTGAAAACCTAATGGTCTTCATTGATTTCCACATAAAAAGGAGCCAATGGCAAACCTGAACCGTTAAACACACAGGTTTTGGGATTGTCACCCCATGCATACCGCAGCATCTTTGGCCTGGCCACCTTCCCGGATCTTACATATATCTCTTTTCCTACCAATAACGCTTTTGCGGGGAAAAAATCACCTGCTTCATCAGCCAACTCAAAACCGCAATCATCCCCTTCATGTTTCAGTTCCGTAAACTGGTGACTGTTGTCTTTTATGCTGACCACCACGGTATCACCTCTTACAGTATGAGATTGGTAAAACGGTCCATCGGCTGTGATATCCTTACCGTACACCTTTCGCAAAGCCTGCAACGCCAACCTGCGTCCAAACTCCTGTTTGTTTTTAGGATGAACATCATAAGGGTCACCTATGTCGACGGACACCACCATGCCCGTGTGTGGCAACTCCAATGCTCTTGCCTGAGCTTCTCTCAAATGACTTCTTCCAAATGATCTTTTTTCAAATTCATGAGAAGTATGGGTGTTGGTGTTTTGGACAAACAAAAATGGAAGCTGATCGTCTCCCCAAAAACTTCGCCAATCGTTAATAAGGCGTTTAAACAGCCGGGAATACATATTGACCCTTCCGATATCCGCCGATCCTTGGTCCCAGATAAACCCCTTTATCCCATATGGGATCACAGGGGACACCATGCCATTGAACAAAAAGCCCGGATGGTTAGCATAGGACGGCTTTTCCGGTAATATGGGCGCTAATTCGCTCCTTGTTTTCCACCCGTTGTGGAGGGGTAAGAAGAATGTGCCATGGGAGTCCTGTAGAAAAAACATATCCTCATCGCCATGGAAACGCGCAGCTCCCCATTGGCTGGAAAGTCTGATGGTAATCAAGTTCTCGCCGGGTTTTAGCAAGCCTGCCGGAACTTTCGCTTTTACGGGGGCGGGATATTGGAAATAGCCAAGTTCTTTTCCGTTGATATATACATGGCTTTGCCGGTTAAGAAAACCAAGGCTCAGGAAGAAGTCTGTTTTTCGGTCCTCAGGGACCCGGAATTTTTTTCGTAACCAAACCACATAACCATGTTCATACTCATCCTTTGCCAGGTCCACTTCTTCCCATTGACTGTCATCGTATGAGTCATCCAGAACCAGTTCTTTTATTTCTGGCCTTGGATAACTCATTTGGATTCTGCGTTGTCTTTGGTTTTCGATGGACTCCTGAACCACTGTTTTCCAGGTATTGGGATCATATACTTCAGAAAAATCCCCTATTTCCAGGGAATCCCTGAAATCTTCCAGGGCCGCTTGATTGGTCCATGCGAGGATAGAAGTGCCTCCCCAAGAACTGTGGATGATTCCAATAGGGATGTTCAGGCTTTGATAGAGGTTTTTGGCAAAAAACCATGCAGAAGCGGAAAAATCCGCCAGTGACCTTGGTCCGGCCAATTCCCATTCCCCTTTGCAAAAGTCTTTAAGAGGTTCCGGTGAGGGGTGTAGGGGAACGGAAAACAGGCGTATTTCAGGAAAATCCGCATCCGATAATTCCTTTTCAGCATCCATAATGGAAGAATGAGGAATCCATTCCCAACCCATGATGGGGTGTTCCATGTTGGATTGGCCAGAGGCAAACCACACATCACCTACCAGAACATCCCGGAATTCATTTTTTTTTTCGCCCTTCTATCCACATGGTGTAAGGGCCTCCGGCAGGTAAAGGTGGCAATTCCGCCTTCCATTTCCCCTGCATGTCGACACTGGTTTCTGCTGTTTCCTCTCCCAACTTCACACTTATCCGGTCTCCGGGCGTTCCTGCACCCCATACAGGTATACTGCCTCCCCTTTGCAATACCATATGATCCGAAAATATCTGGGCAGCCTGAAGTTGTTTGGGCATGGAGACCGGCTGGGTGGTGATGATGGAGACCGGTCCCAACAATCCCGCAGGGATCAAAGGCACATCTTTCCACGGAACCCGTATATGATTGATTCCTTTTATATTGGTTTCCGTAATATGGGTTTGGGTGTATTTTTCACCGGTGGTGGCATCGCCAGCGATCCTGTTGGACCAAGTATTTGCCACCTCTACTTCCAGCGTATTGATACCGGGCTGTATGTGGGCTGTGATGTCGAACCGATAGGGTTTGGCCCAAGTAATTCCCAAAGACTGCCCGTTCAGCCAAACTTCTCCCACATGCGAAAGATCTCCTAAATCGAGGTAGGTTTTACTTTCGGTGAATGTGTGGGGATGCGGAGCATGGACAAATCTTTTTTCATATCGGGCGGTGCCAGAGAAATATTTGATTCCCTCATCGGTGGATTGGGTCCAGGATGACAAATCGGGGAATATGGCCTTTGATGGAGCGCCCCATCCTTCCGGGAAAAATACTTCCCATGCCCCTTCCAATATTTTTTTGTCCATATGATTTTTGACGCTGACGGTATCACCCTCATTGAAAAGATGGTAGGTCCCCGTTTCCCATATATCAATCCCGTCCTCCAGGTATTGAAAAACTGGAAGAAGCCCATCGGCCCCCTGCAAACTTGAATAGTGCGGGGTGCCTGTCCCCGGCCTGAATACAACAAACTTGCTTTCGAAAGGGGCCAGGGAAAGGGGGAGGGTTGTATAATGGTCCTTTTCTTCGTAAATGCACGCTGTTATGATTTTTCCGGAAACCGGATCCCAAATTTCAGGAGTTTTGTTGGTTTGTCTGAAGCTCAGGTTTCTGGATAGCCATTGGTCGGTGGTGTTGACGACAAAATAAAAATCCAGGTTGTCTTTTTTGTAATGGGTATGGTCCAGGGTAAACAGGTCCCTGTCCGGATAGTCGAAATCTGGGCCAACCTGCATTGAGGCCAGCACTTCGGAGGGTTTTGCCCCAGAATAAATAAATGGATCTCTTTGTTTAAAACTTTGAGGAGAAAAAGGTTTCCATAGCTGCTCCAGCCAATCCTCCATGTGGGGCATATCCGGCCTTAATTTTCTGGTGGCTATCTTTTTAGGTTGGGGGCCAATAATGACAGCTCCCTGACGGGCCAATTCGCGAAGTTTCATCAAGACCTCCGGATGTATCTCATGTTCTTTTGTAAGCGCCAGTAATTTAAAGGCAGCCCCTGTCCCAGGGATGATCAACTGTCCATTTTCCACTTCCAGTCCAAGGAGGATTTCCGTGTTTACGATTTCATAATCGTAGCCTGATCCGGGAGAAAACCGGCTGTGTTTGTGGCCACCGTAATTGGGAATGGTGTCGCCATAGTAATACAGCACGTCCGCGGTGAAATCTGCTTCCTGAAGCACATATGAAATCCTCGACAGGTATTCGTTGAAGGGTTTGATTTTTGGCCACCATACTCTTTTATCGTTATAGTGGGTCCCGGCATGGTAGACAATCCCCGGATAACCGGTGCCTTCGGGATTGTGCGTGGAGCCATGTACCACCACTTTATTCATGCCTTCGGCAAAAGCCCTGTCCCCGATGGGTTTCATTTCAAAAGGACCTTCCTGCCAGTGCTGAAAGGTGGTAAAGGCTTCCATTTCCACCACCTTTGCTCCATAGATATGAGAAGCCGAGGAAACTTCCTTTACAACCCGGAGGATGTCAATACCCTCTTCGTTGAACCTGCCATGGTTGATCCAGAACTCTCCTCTGGGTATATCCAGCCCCTTGCCCAGTGCTTTGATGGGTTCGACGGGGACATTGTGAAGTGGAAGGCCGGGACCTCCCGCTTCGCTGTTGTTTTTCAGGCCATGGGCATTACACACCTCTCTGGATTTGATATAGAAATTATTGATCATCAATTCGGACAAAGTTCTTTGGAAATCGGCTTTGAAGTTCGCTTGCGCTTCATCCGAAAATTTTACCTCGTCGAAAAGCAATGGGATGAATTTGGTGACATCATAGCCATTGATATTCTTAAATTCGGTGGGCAAAGTGGGTGTCCATGTAAATCCTCTGGCCTCGTAACTTGCCATATACAGGCTCTTCAGGGCAGTGTCCCTGAGGTCTCCCAATACGGATTGTAACCTTTCGATGATATAGTTGAAATGGAAAGCTGTGGCCTCCGCATCATAATGGTCCACAATCGGACCGGCTGAATATTTGCTGGGCAAGATGAGGTTTTCTCCGGAGTTGGAGCATACATAACGGATGATTTTCCATTTGCCTGCGGGGGCATCCCATGTGAGTGTTTCTGTTGTGGGATCGAAGTAATTGGAAACATCCAGGATCTTGCTGGTATCCATCAAGCTAATTTGCATTGCTTCAGGTATGGCCAAAACGGCAATTTCCTCTGAATATTCCGGTTTGCTATCGCTTCCGTAGGCAATCATGCGTGTTCTTCCACGTGGATCTTTTTCAGGGATATCGGGAAAAGGCACTTTGATTTTGGCAGTTTTGCCTCCTTCTATCGAGACCTTTGACTGGTAAATGGACTTGGCGGCGTGCTGTGGCGTCAGCCAACTTCCCCCGGCATTCCAGCTGCTTGCCGTGTTCAGCCCCACTTCCAACCCCAGTTTTCCTGCTTCCTCGATGGCCAGCTTTATGGTCTGCAAAGACTCGTCGCCCAAGTAGGCGGGGCCTGTACCCACCAGTACAGTGTCACGGGAACCGATTTCGAATATGGTAAAGCCGGAAATGCCGGCGTCCTTGAATGCCACCAATTCTTCTTTTAATCTTGTGGAGTCCACATGGCCACCGAGCCACCAATGGTAAACGATAGGACGGGATTGGAGGGGAGGATTTTTGAAGCCTTTATAGAATTTGGCATGCATGTTTTCATCCTGACCATGTCCTTGAAGGGACAGGTAACACAGTCCTGAAAGCAAAAAAGGAATTATTTTGAAGCGTTTCATGTCATGGATATTGTTAACCGGTTTTAGGTTCCTTGAGGTTATTTGTTCTTATACAGTTACCAGGAAAACACAAGGGCTCCTGTTACATCTTTGACTTCAAAGTAGTTGCCTTTGAAGTCAAGACCTTTCTCAAAAGGTATCTGCCCTTTTTTCCAGGGATAGCCTGAATTCAAGTAAACATTCAGTGATTCACTACCTATACCATCAGCTACATAGATCCTTACAGTGGCATTTTCAAGGCCGCTTACCTGGTATCGTTTGCTGATCCCTTTCTGTCCGGAATGCAGCTCCTTGTATGAGAGCAGACCGGAAGCCTGTTCCACAAACACCCGGCATTCCCTGTGCCAGGCAGTGGGCATCGTGTAAGTGGAATATCCATTCTTCAATATGGTCTCCAGGCCCAGCAACAGCGGTGCGCCCTGCGCAAACTTAAAATGCTGTTTTACGATGGAATTGGGGTTATAACCTGAGAAAATGAATGCATTGTCCGACCTGTTGATGGTGAGGACAGGATCTTTGACTGCAACATGCGGTTTTTCTATAACGAAGTCCAGGTCAAATATCGCAAGAACCTGTCTTAACATTGTTGGGCCGATAAAGTACTTTTCAGGGTCATCGGGAGTCAGCAAACGGCCTCCTGTGAAACTGCTTGAATTGGTACCTCTTAGATACACCACCTTACCTCCTTTCCATTCGGGCAAGCTGCGTGACCATGACATGTCCCTGCTTTCCCCTGCTTTTTCTACCCGTGCCAGCAATTGGGTATGGTTGTCGGCTGGGTCCTTGATTTTACTGCGGAAGGCACCTCCGGAAAACAAAGGCCTGTGATTAAGGAGGTTTGGATCGCCTTTGCTAATTCCTTTAAGGATATCGCTGTGAATGATTTTCATTTCGCCTTCCATAGGAGGTGTGTTTTCAAGGTTGAGAAAATCCATAAAATCTTTTCCCGCATGTTCCACCGGGCCAAACACAATCAATCTTCCTCCGTTTTTCACAAACTCCATCAATGCGTTTTCGTTGGCTGAACCCTCTTCCGGTGCTATGGTGATCAACACCGATTCCTCAAACAGCGCTGGTTTCTTGGATAAGGCTTTCTGGAATGAAGAAGTTGAAATCACCGTATTCAACGGCAACCCGCTGTTGATGGCTTGCCTGATGAACCAGTCACCGTAATATATTTCCGGCAGTCTGTCTTCATATTTTTGTGCCCAATCATGGTATTCGTCAAACGGATAGACCCATACCAACGGCCCTGGGGCCGTTGGTAGATCATACCGGGCCTTTAGGATATGCGGGATCACCTCATCAGGTACTTGGGTTGGCATATTGCCATAGGTGTCATCAATGGTCAGAAAATTCAAATGGGTAGGTACGCCGATCTTTCCGTTTTCATCGATTCTTCCCACGGCCATGGGAAGGTAAATATCATGTGGCTCTCGCCCATACCTGTCCAGCCAGGGGCTGTTGATCCACCATGGGTCATGGGTATAGAACCGGAAGGGAAACCTGGTATCCGGCAACTCCGCCATCCTGGACATATAACCTACCAATTCCAAGCCGAAGTCGCCGTCCAAAGCTGCCCAGGGTGAATTGGGAGGCGGGAGCATGTTGAAACCGCCTTCATAGATATTTCTGTGGTCCACGGCATCCCTGGCTAAGTCGGCACCCACCGAAAGATTTGTTCCTCTGGTCTGGATAGGAAAATGAGGGCATTCCTGTCGGAAAAGTTTCCAGAATTCCAATATTTTAGCAGTGGCTCCGCTCAGCTTTTCCTGCTCAAATTCCTCTCCGGTGAAAATGGCACCCGTGGATGACCAGCCTTCAGCACCAAAGCCGAAACCATTACTGAACCAGATATAATCAAATCCAAGATCCGTGAGGAAATGCTGGCTCTGTCTTCCGAAAAACGTTCCAAAAGGTGTTTGGTCGGGGATACCCTCTGGAAATCCGGCATAGGGGTCAGCATCTGCATTCAAGACAGAATAACAACTTACAAAAGTCTTGTGTCCCATGGCATTGCCTCCCAATATTTCCGGGTGTTTTTCATATTTAAAGGGCGATTTGGCAAACTCAGGCCCGGGATCGAAAGTAGCCCCTACCATGATCGGTTTGCCGGTTACTTTCCGCCCCTCTTCTTTCAATGTATTGACGATAAAGGCCAGGTCGCCATATGTAAAAGAGGGGGGATCTTCCATATACAGGTAAGCCCTTTCATGAAGGGACAGTTCTTCAGGCCCTGATCCCACTTCATGGGCCGTGTTGGGATTACCCATATACATGGCCCATTCCAGGGGCTGGTCGAAATCTCCTTTGTAGTCTAGGATTTCAGACCCATCGCTGGTCCACAACATCACGGACACAGTGTCCGCATGCCGCAACAGGGAATGCCATTGTACAAACATTTCCGAAGCCACTTCCCTGATATAGGCGGCATCATTTTTTTTAAATGGCTTGAGGGAAGCCTCCAACGTGATGTTGTTGAAAGGCTTGCCCTTAAGGTGCTTTTGGGCATGGGTGGCGGAACAGAAAAAGAGCCCTGCAATCCATAACCAAAAGAATTTTGAAATTTTCAACCGTTTGAACATCAATATCCGGGGTTTTGTCCAAGATTGGGATTAATATCGATTTCACGAAGTGGTATGGGCATGATCAAATTGTGCTCCTCCGCCCGGAAACTTAAGTTGTTTCTTTGAAAATAATCATTCATGACTGCCAGTAGCCTGCCAGTACGGACGAGGTCAAACCAGCGGTGTCCTTCCAGAAAAAACTCCACCCTTCTTTCATGCTCCAGGGCCAGTGCCAATGCTTCCGGGGACAGGGCAGCTAGACCATTTAGGCCAGCGCGGTCACGTACTTGGTTGAGGTATGTCAATGCCTCGTCCTGTTTGCCGTTTTGATTAAGGGCTTCTGCATACATCAATAGCACATCCGCATAACGAAGGGTGGTGAAGTTGATACCGCCGTCTCCCTGGACACCTGTGGTGAAATCCACGAATTTCAAGCCATGCAATTCTCTTTCGTAATTCCCTGTATTCAACAATACAGAATCCCCGATGGAAAGGGCTCTTCTTAAATCACCTTCTTCATAGGTATCCGCAATGTCCTGGGTAGGTAAAACGCGGCCGGATCCTTGCATCGCGTTCGGAAATATATCCATATCAAATCTGGCCGGAGTAAAGATACTGGAGAAATTGTTTCCAACCCCGAGGTTACCCGACATGTATTTAATTTCAAAAATAGATTCTGGCAGGTCATCATTGCCGTTGGTGAAAAGAACTTTATAATCATCCATTAAGGAATAGGTATCAGCGTCTATCACTTCTTTCAATACATTTTCGGCAGCTCCAAATTCGTTTTGGGTAAGGTATACCTTGCCCAGTAACGTTTTGGCCGCCCCCGTAGAGGCCCTGGACTTGCTTAGGCCCGTTACCCCGTCCAACAAGGCGGCGGCCTGATTCAGGTCACTGACTATCAGTCCATAAACCTCACTCACAGGTTTTCTGGACATGTCAAAGGCGTCAATTTCCACCGGACTGCGGAAAGCAACCTCGACTACAGGAACAGGGCCGAATATCCTCACCAGCTGGAAATAACTATATGCCCTTAAAAACAAAGCCTCTCCCCTGAATTGGTTCTTGGTTTGTTCGTTCATTTCCACCTCATCTAATCTGGAAAGAATGTTGTTTGACCTGGAAATGGTGGTGAAGCAAATGCTCCACACAGTGTTGAGAAATCCGTTGGCGGGGGTAAAATTTACCTCCTCCAACTCTACCTCGGCCACCGTTGGCGAGGTCCAGCGTACCTCCGCATTATCAGTCGGCAGTTCACCCAGATAAACCAGGGCGGTGTTGTGCAGGTTTTGCAATCCACCGTAGCTTCCTATTAGCGCGGTGCGAAAGTCGTCGGCATTTTGGTAAAAGGATCCATCGCTGATTTGGTGTTCTGGCTGAAGGTCAAGAAAGTCCGAACAGGCGGATAACATGGTCAGAGAGAACAGGTATATATAATATTTTTTCATGTGTTGATAGTTTAATTTTCAATAGTCACATGGAACCTCGCTTGTTGATAATCATCCCGTTTGGTAATGTTTTCGTCATGCTCGGTTTCATGACTGAAGAATTTTGGGTTATAAGGTGATTTTGATTCCCAATGTATAGGTCCGTGGCAGTGGGTAATTCAAATAATCAATTCCCGAATTGACCACGTTGTCGCCTGTGCTGGAGGACTCGGGGTCATAGCCAGGGTAGTCCGTGAATGTGTACAGGTTGGCGATATTGGCATATACATTCATATGTCTCAACTTGAGCCGGGAGGTAAGTTCCTGCGGCATGTCATAGCTTAACATCACATTTCTAATCCGGACAAAAGAAGCATCGAAAAGGTAATGGGAAGAAGTGCCAAATCCCAAGGCATGGTTGCTACGGATGGCCCTGGGCATAATGCCATCACCTGGATCTGCTTCCGATCTCCACCTTCTGTCTTGTATGGCCAGACCGTTTTGCACTCCATTTGAACCCAGCAAAGCTCCGCCGGCCTCCAGATAAGTCTGTGCACCCTGGGAACCTACGACGGAAATACCTAGACTGAAATTTCTCCACCTGAAATTGTGGTCCATGCCCCAAATGAAATCAGGCCAAGGGTCGCCTACTATTTTTCTGTCGTTTTGATTGATTACCCCGTTTCCATCCACATCTTCAAACTTCAAATCTCCAGGCTGGGTGTTGGGGTGAAACAAGGCCGCTCCCTCCAGTTCCTCGCTGTTCATGAATACGCCTAGCTTATTGATCAAAAAGAAGCTTGATACCGGATAGCCTACCTGGGTGATCTGGAAAGGGGAATTGGCGATCCTGCCACCTTCTGTGGCCAGTCTCAGCACCTCGTTCCTGTTGGCCGTAAAAGTAAAGTTACTGTTCCACCCAAAATTGGCTTTGTTGATGTTGACGGTATTCAAACCCAATTCAAGGCCTCTGTTTTCAACATCCCCGATATTTTGTGTGGAACTGGTAAAACCTGATGCGGCGGGGAGTTGGACTGCCAGCAACAGGTCTGTTTTTAGGTCCCTGTAAAGGTCTGCAGTCAGGTTGATCCTGTCCTGGAAAAGACCCAGATCCAACCCGAAATTGGTTTGTTTGGAGATCTCCCATGTCAGGTCGTCGTTGGCCAGGCTGCTGGGGACCAGGCCGGCTACCAGATTGCCCCCATCGATATAACGGGTGGTGGACAACAGGCCGATATGGGTGTAGTTGCCAATCTGGTTGTTTCCCGAAATACCGTAACTGGCCCGCAGTTTTAAATTGCTCAAAAATCCCGCGTCTGAAAGGAAGTTTTCCTCAGCCAGATTGTATCCTACGGAAAATGAAGGAAAGGAACCCCATTTATAATTGCTTCCAAAACGGGAACTTCCATCCCTTCTCACGGTAGCCGTGAAGAGGTACTTGCCATCATAGGAATAGTTTACCCGGGCCATGCCAGATAACAGCGTCCATTCATTCAATGTCTGTGTACCTGCATTGACAATTCCTGCGGACAAATAAGTCACATAGTCAGTGGGGAAATCGGCGGCTCCGGCTGACAGCCTGTCGGTACTGTTTTTTTGCGCTGTAAAACCCACCACCGCATTCAGAAAATGCTTGTTGTCAATTACTTTATTAAAGGTAAGGGTGTTTTCATTCAACCAGTTGAGGTTTTCGATTTTGGTAGCCCCGGCTGTAGCGGGGTAGTTCAGGTTGGTAAACTGGGGAACGGCTGAAGATCTCCAGAGCCGGGTGTTGTTGGAGGTAAAATTGACTCCGGCAGAGGACCTGAACATCAAATCTTCGGTAATATCTACCTCAATATAATTATTGGTAAATACATTCATCAATTTTCTTCTGTCCTGGGCACCTTCGCTTACGGCCAAGACATTGGCCAAAAAGCCCAACCCGTCGGTTACGTCAGCTTGGTTGAAATAATAATTGCCCTCGTCATCATAGACAGGGATGGTAGGGGAAGCGGCCAACGCATTGGACAGAATGCCTCCTTGTCCGTAATGAGATTCCGTGTTGGCAAACCTGCCATAACCATATGAGCCATAGGTAGAAGTACCTATTCTGATTCTGTCGGTTATCTGTGCGTCAAAATTCACCCGAAGGTTAAACCGGTTATAGTCGGAATTGATGATAACGCCTTCCTGGGAAAAATAACCTCCTGAAATAAAAAAATTTGATTTATCCGTCCCGCCCCGGGAAGACACCTGTACGTTTCTCACGGGAGCAGTCCTGAAAATCACGTCCTGCCAGTCTGTATCAGTAGGGATGGATTCCGGGTTTCTGAATTCCGGTCTGACCCGGGTGGCCACGCTTCTGACGGAATTTGGATCGTCTTTGGATCCGCCGGCATATACCCATGCATTATCCCTTCCGTCGGCCACATACTCGGCATATTGACGTGCATTCATCAATTCCAGCTTGTTGGCCACTTCCTGAAAACCATAGGATGCGTCTATACTGATCTGAGCCTGTTCATAGGATCCCCTTTTGGTAGTAATAATGACTACACCGTTTGATCCGCGGGAACCGTAAATGGCAGTGGCGGATGCATCTTTCAGAATTTCTATGGATTCGATGTCAGCGGGATTAATGGAAGTCAGGGGATTGATGCGGTTGGAGGTGTTGGAAGCCATGTTTTCCGAAGAAAAACTGGAGGCACCATATCCCCGCATATCCGAATTGCTGCCACCGTCTACCGGGAATCCGTCAATCACATATAATGGCTGATTGCCGCCGGTGATGGAACTGACGCCCCGGACAAGGATGTTCACGTTTCCCCCCGGTGCTCCTGTGGTTTGGTTGATTTGCACTCCTGGAACTTTGCCTTGGAGCATTTGGTCAAAACTTACAGCAGAAGGCTGCAGGAATTCGTCGCTGGTAATTCGGGCTATTGATCCACTCAGGTCTTTCCTCCGCTGGGTACCATACCCTACGACCACTACTTCGTTCAACTGCTGCTGGTCGGGTTCAAGTTGGATGTCAAGTGAAGACCGGTTGCCTACCTGTACTTCTTCCCTTACATATCCCACATAAGAGAATAGCAGTACGGCATTCGGGCCGGATACGGTTATACGGTACCCGCCGTCAATGTCAGTTGCGGTACCGTTGGAAGTACCCTGTTCCAACACGGTCACGCCAGGAATGGTATTGCCGTCTTCAGCAGACGTCACCTTCCCGCTAACCGTAAGCTTTTCGCCTACTTGTGCCCACAGGTAGCTTTGGCTCAGGCACAAGCCCGAAACCAAAACGAAGATCAAACTTTTTAAAGGTGTTTTCATAAGGTGTATGTTTTTGGTTATATTTTGGATTCATCCCACGATTACAGATTCGATTTGTAGGTAATTGGCTATTTTCTGGATGCTTTTGGCATGGTGCCCGATGCCGAGTGCGAAGTGGTGGGTAGGACCTTCTTTAATCCAGTTGGTTAGAAAGGTTCTCACATCGGGTTTGAAAAATCCCCTGGTGTTTGTATTTCCTGTAGGGGGGATGGGGCCTTCCACGGATTCCCCCTCCGCTATCACGAATTTGAATTTGCCTTCATAGGTGGAGCTTATGCTCAACATGGTAATAGGACCTTCCTTTATTTTGAATTCCACACCTGCGCCGAAACCTGGCTTGCCGTGGTATTTTTTAAGAGACCTGAGAACTGGCTTCCCTTCCGCTATGGAAATATTATGTGGTCCGTCATGACCCACCAAGACAAAATTTTCTTTAAAATCCACGGGGTGAAATTCCGCGAAACTTCCTCCGATGCCCAGCCTATCCATGATAAACATGGCCATGCAACATTTCAAATCGGATTCACCGCACATGGGAAACCCGGAACTCGTCAATAAAGAATTGCCCACGATCAGATTGGACATGACCAGCTGGGTATCACTGTTGTCCTCACCGTTGTAATAATATGCCAGGCCGTCCAGATTTTTCTCTGCGATGAATTTTTTCAAGGCAACAGAAACTTTGGCGGCAACCTTTAGATCTTCCGGCTTCAATTTCTCCGAAATCGGGTCGGATACCGGGTCCGGGGTGTCAAAAAATGACAGTATCCTTTGTTCCTCTTCCTTTGTTTCCTGGTCTTTCACATGATGGAGGTATTGCCCTACGATTTCATTGGCTTCACATTGCACCACATGGATTCCAAAATGGGCGGTGAGCATGGTGGAATCCGTATGCATATCCAACATTGCTTCGATCGGATGTCCTATATGGCCGATCCGGGCAGTCCGAAGTCCGTGCAATACCCTGGCTATCCGGCAGTATTCATTAATGGACTCTTCTGATTCAGGATCGTCGTAAAGTGTACCTATAATCACTTCGGGTACCCGCTTTCCCATCCTGATCGCCACACCTGCAAACTCTGGTAGGGAACAGACATCGTCATTGTATAACTGCATATAGGTAGAAGCCCTCGTATAGTCCATGGCTTTGTCCGGTTGCAGGGCCACCAAAACTATCGGTGTAGCTATGTTTTTGATGATGACGCCAAAAGTGCTGGAAGTGGCATAGGTAAGCATGTCACAAAAAATCAAGTCCAAATTGGCGGCTTGAAGTTTGGGCACCAGGTCATAGGCTGATTGCGCATCGTCCACCAGACCAAAGTCGATCACTTCCACGTGGTTTTTTTTCAGTTTTTGGATGAAGACCTTTTGTTTTTCCAAAAGGGCATCCACCAAGCCATCAAACTGGGACCAGTATTTAAAGTAGCCTACTCCAAAAACCCCTATCCTTGGGGCGCTCTCCTCCCTTC
Organism: Negadavirga shengliensis; assembly: GCF_042652345.1. Lineage (NCBI taxonomy): Bacteria > Pseudomonadati > Bacteroidota > Cytophagia > Cytophagales > Cyclobacteriaceae > Negadavirga > Negadavirga shengliensis. The sequence continues at coordinate 494,193 of NZ_JBHSJJ010000002.1, read as the reverse complement.
TTACAATCTGGTATTTGGTTTCCGGCAAGTGTGTTTCATTCCGTTCTTTCATATGTTTATTATTGTTTTTCATTGGCCATATGCTTGCGTGCCGTAATGCACTTCAGCATGCAGGCATGGAATCTTGCATGATAGATAATCCTCCCTCTGTGTGATGTTTGCATCATGCTTCGATTTCATGTTTTGACTTTAATGTTTTTATCTAATGTTAACGCACTATGTTTGTTTGGTCAATAATTCTTCTTCACGCCTCTTTTAAAAGACTTATTCCAACTTGAATTCCATCATCTTGATCTTTGGGATAAACACCAGTAGCAGGATGAAGGCTAAGGGATACATCACTCCCGATACGATCCAAAGCGGGGTATAGGAATGGCTCTGGACGACAACCCCAATCAGGGGATTGACAATCATGCCGGAAATGGCCCCCGCTGTCCCCGAGAGACCTACTACTGTGGAAGTGGCGTATTTGCCGAAGATATCCGTAATGGCGGTAATATAATTGGTGATCCAAAACCCGTGGGCGAGCATCATCAGGGACATCAGCAGGAAGGCCAGCTCAATGGAAGAAACCGTCGCGATAAACGGGGCGACCAGCGTGATGGCGGCGGCAAGCCCCATCACCCATTTCCGGGCGGCATTTATACTAAGGTTCCTTGCAATCAGCCGGTCTGAAAACCAACCGCCCAGTATATTTGAAAGGCCCAATGCCAAAAAGGGAATCCAAAACAGTTCGCCGATTTTTTCAAAGGACAAACCCCGCTCTTCGTTCAGGTATTTTGGGACCCAAAACATCAAAAAGTAAAAAACCGGATCGAGCAAAAAGCGGATCAGGATCAACACCAATACTGTCCTGATTTTTAACAGGTCCCAAAGAGGAATCTGCACGCGTTGTATTCCGGGCGCCTGTTGTAGGGATGCAGTGTGCAGGCTTTTTTTCCAGGATTGGGCAAACCAAATCAATACCCAAACGATACCTGCCAACCCCGGAAGTATGAAACTCCACCTCCATCCATATTGGCCCGATATAAGTATGGTAAGGGGAGGGGCTATAACGGCCCCAATGGCGGCTCCACCTATGGCAATCCCATTGGCAAGGGCTCTTTCTTTTTTGTCAAACCATTCGTACACCGTTTTGGCTGCACCGGGGAAGCATCCCCCTTCGCCTACTCCCAACAAAAACCGGAAACCCAATAGGTGATAAAAATTGGTCATAAAGCCGTGGAGCGCACTGGCGATAGACCAGATGCCCACGGATACTCCCAAACCTAGCTTGCCACCGACCTTGTCAATGAGCCTGCCCCCAACGGTAAACATCAGGGCATAACTTACCAAAAACCCGGTATTGACCCAGCCATAGGCGATATCAGAGATAGCAAGTTCTTCCTGAATTTTGATGATGGTCATGGACAGCACCTGGCGATCCAAAAAATTAAGGCCGGTAGCAATAAATACCATTGTCAATACAAACCATCGGATTTTTGGGCTCATTTTGCTTAACGCTCTAAGTTGATTATACAATGATATTACTAAACGAATATAAATGCAAGCAAAAACATGGTTTTAATAAAAAATAACTGTGGGAAAGCTCTATTTGCGTATTAAATATGGATATAGACCATGTTTCATAAGAATTACTTAACGCTATAAGAAGGTGTAAAAAAGAACCAAGACAGGCCTTCCGTAACGAAGAAGTGGGTGCGACGTAAAATCAAACTTTGGGTCCTGTGGACGGAAATGGCAGGTATGCAAACCAACATAAGAAACAACCTTGTCTCTTCAGGCTCTAAACTCTCTTGGTTCCAGAAGTTACCGTTTCATTGTATTCCGGGTGGGCAATAATGGCGAATTTATATTTGTCGCCGCGATAGAGGGATTTTTCCAGTTCCAATACCAAATCCGGTTGGGAAAGCACGGCACTGTCCAGAACGAATACAGGTAAAGGCCCATCCGCTTCAAAATTGTTGTTATTGTCATCCGGCTGCAATATGACAGCACTCAGATTTTGCTTTACATCTGAGATTTTATAGTGGTATTTATCTTCGTATACTTTGAAATAGGAAAGGTCTGTGGACAACATGTTGATTTTAGGGCAAAGCTTCAATGAGATATATTTGGTCTCGTCCTTTAGCAGCAAATCATCCGCATACCTCAATTGGTGGATTTTCAGTACAGGTCCTTCCATGATATAGTGCTTGCCGCTGATTTCTGTTGAAACCCCATGTTCCAGGACGGTTTTTTCCAGGACGATCGTTTTGGGCAGGAAGCCTTCCAGCTTAAGGCTTTCATCAAATCCCCTCCTTGTGGCATCTATGGAACCCAATGTCCTCAGCAAATGGTGGTCTTCGGTTTTGTTGAGCACAAAGGTTCCCTTGCCTTTTATCCTTTGCGCATAACCCTTCGATTCTATTTCCTGGAGACTTTTTCTAGCCGTGGTATTGCTTACTTTGAATTGGGAGATCAACTCGTTTTCAGACGGCACCTTGTCTCCGGGAAGCAGCTCCCCGGATTTTATCTTTTTAATAATGGCCTCACTGATCTTGACGAACTTTGGTTTCATTAAATTCCGTGTTTTATCAAAAATAAAGCTTTTTCAATTCAAATAATGCCAGGTATTGAATGATTCTCCATCCAAACCCTTATTTCAGAGGCATGCAAGAAACAGCCGTCCAAAAGTAGCATAAAAAAATACAATTGTTATGTCAGATTGGGGAAAAATGGATCAGACCAGCCAGATAAAGCATTTTCATTTTTAGGGAAAGGGCCCTGATTCTTCCCCTCTTCCCAATTCGGGTTTTGTGCTATAGACTATTGAAAGATTAAAGAGAGATAAACATTTCCGAAACTGACAGGATTTTAGAAGTACCTCAGAACAGAAGACTGAAATTAGCACCTATTTGATGTGGTTTCTTGATGGCGGAAAACAATATCCGGACAGGAACCATATTCTCCAAATGACAGCAGTCAATCTTTAATAATAAAAAATTAGTAAAATAACTGATAAAACAATTGAAAAACTGATTTATCAGTTGTATATTTGATGAGCATATTTAAAAAAGCCGTAAAATGGAGAGACTTACAAAAAAAGAAGAAGAGGTAATGAAAATCCTCTGGAACCTGGAGAAAGCCTTTGTAAAGGATATGGTAGCGGAATTTCCTGATCCAAAGCCTCCCTACAATACCATTTCATCTTTGGTGCGGATCTTACAGGAGAAAGGGATTGTGGGTTTTAAGCAATATGGAAATACCTATGAATATTTTCCGCTGCTTTCGAAAGAGGCTTATAGAAAAGCATACATGAAGAAGGTCATAAATGATTACTTTGACAACTCCTTTTCCAAAGCGGTGGCATCCTTTATCGAGGAGGAGCAACTTGATCAGAAAGAAATTGAAGCGATTCTGAAACTTATAAATTCCAAATAAGCATGGAACCAACCCTCTATTACCTCGTGAAGGTATCAATAGCCACAGCGGTTTTCTATGGTACCTATTATTTTCTGTTTCGGAAAAGCAAGCAATTTGTGTTTAACCGCATCTATCTTGTTGGATCATTCCTTGCCGCTTTTTTAATTCCCCTGATCACCATCCAAACGACCTCCCATCTCAGCCAGGCAACTGGTTATTTTTCAGATAATGTCGCTGCCGAGGTATTATTACCGGTGACAACCGGGACCGGGACAAAAATCTATAATGGCATGACCGCCTTTTTGTTTGGCCTGTATCTGTGCGGGGTGCTCTATTTTCTGGTAAAATTGATCTATGGATATATGGCGGTTTCTGCAATAGGGAAAAGCTGTACCAGAAAAAATGTCGGTGACCTGGAAGTTTTGGTGTCGGAAGAAGATAACCGGGCTTTCACTTTTCTTGACAGGATTGTCATAGGAAAAAATTTACTTAACCATCCGTCTTTGGATATGGTATTGAATCATGAGGCGGTCCATTCCCGCGAGCAGCATTTTTATGATATTATCCTGGCCGAACTGCTTTTATTGCTTCAGTGGTTCAACCCCTTTGCCTGGTACCATGCCCAGGCTATTAGAAGTAACCTGGAATTCCGCGCTGATGATGTGGTGATCCGGACGTCAGATAAGAAGGGATACCAGCTGACCATGCTGGGGATGGCCCTGAATAACATTCATTCCCCTTTGTTTACAGCACTAAATTCAAGTAACCTAAAAAAAAGAATAGTCATGATGAACACCAAAAATCAAAACCGGTTTGCAGGTATAGGCCGATTAGCCATTATACCTGTGGTAGCCCTTCTTCTTGTATCTCTTTCTGGGAAAGAAACGATTGTTATAAATGACAGCGGGTCAGGCGGTGGTCAGACCGCTGATGTAGGGGGGGAAAAGCAAAATGATCCCATAAAATCCGAGGAAGAGATGATGAAACATCTTCAGAGAAACCTAAAATATCCCAAAGCAGCCAGATCAGCCGGTCAAGTAGGATCGGTTAGCCTCTATGCCCTGGTAAACCCAGACGGCACCATCAAAGCCGTACATGAGGTTCAGCCTGACGAACAATTTGTGGAATTTAAGGATATAGTCGTTATCGGATATACCGGTGAGGAATCCGAAAAAATCAAAAAAACAAAATCCGCCCGCCATGAAAGTCTGTTGGAAGAGGGCAAAAGGGTAGTTGCCTCCATGCCAACATTTGAAATTCCGGAGCTGCAGGGTAAGGTGATCAAATTTGTTTTTACATTCGATTTACGATAGAAACATTAAAAAAAAACTCAAATCCATCAGTAATTCCTGACACAGCTGATAATTGAAGCCCCTCATCATCGGGATTTTCGTGCAAAATATGTGCAGGCGGTTATATGGATGATGAATAACCGGATTTCCGGGTCCTTATATATCCCGGATTAGCTCACGTTAGAGGTATGAAAAATTACCTCTTTTTATTTTGGCATATACTTTTATTGTATTCCTGCAATCCCTCATCAGTGTCTAAAAAAGCAGGGGTTTAAATATTTCAATTGATAGGGTCATGATTTATACCGGTTAGGATTTCATCAATCTGCGTTTTGGAATTTATTAGCAACCGCCAACACTTTGAAGATCTTTCCAATTTTATCCGTCGCAGAAAATGGTTCATTTATCTGTCCCTGGTTTACCCCATTCTATTTGCTTTTCTCAGCTTGCTGTTAGCACTTTCAGTGCTTGCGATTGAAGTCGCATTAAAAGTACCGCTTGCCTTAATTTTTTCCGGGGATCACGGCAGGGATTGTTTACAACCTGATCGGCAATACTTTCAAAAATATACGGGAGACTGGTATTTTTCTAAACTACATCGGTCCCACAGAAAAACCGGTCAATTTCCGGGAATTTGAAAATCTGGATTTTCACGATAAGGAAGGCGCCCAACTTTATTATGAAAATATGCGGGCAAAGCGGGATCACGCACCTGTGGCATCTTCGGGAAGCAAACTGGATAAAACAGAAAAGCTGTTGGCCCTGGATTTTCTTCTGGGTGGACCAGGTGCCCTCAACGAAATGATCAACAAATTGAGCCTTGACCCAAATTGTGGTTTGTCAAAGGAAGGGGTTTACCGGGTATTAGGTGAAGTACTATCTGCTTCTCCGGACAACATCAAAAAGGACATCACCAAAGGAGTGAAAGACATCCGCTCCGGTGAAAATCTCTCCGCAAAAAGGATAGACCAACTGAGAAACGTCAAAGCCATTTTCAACCGGTCAAAATTGGCATTAAAAGCCAATGAAATCGACCTGTTGATTTCCCGACCCGAGAATCAGATGTTTAAGGCAGAAAATGGTGTTGGCTAATACTTGATTTAAACGGCCTTTTTTAATGGATATTCCCGGATGAGCCATTCAGCGGGTATTTTCAGCAGCTGGCTGAATTTTCTGATCATGGTCAGTGAAAGGGACTGTTTGTAATTCAATACCTTGCTGATGGTACCCCGGTCACCATAGACCTTGGCCAAAGTGGCCGCATTATAACCGAAATCCTCCATCCGGATCTTGATCATTTCCACCGGGTCAACGTCCGGCAAATCCCAGAGCTTGTTTTCATAATCAGCAATCAAATGCACCAACAGCATTTTTTCTTTATGTCCCTCAGTCCCCCTTTCAGCATCTTTCAACTGCTCATACCTTTTGGTGGCAGCCTCATAATCAGCTTCTGTTTCCAATAAGAACCAAGTTTTATTTTTATCCGTTTTCATTTCTTTTTGCGGTTTTAAATGGTAGCGGCATCTATGGGGTCATATTCACTGTGGGTCCCTATAAACCGGACCTCAACTGTTTTATCCTCAAAATTTACTTCGATGATCAAACGGTATTTGTTACCCACAATTTTAAAGCCTGCCCTGTTGCCTTTGATGATCTTGGCAGTAGGGAAACTCTCCAATATGTCCTGGCTTTTTTGCCAGTTGGCATTTTCCACAATTACTTTCCAGGTTGTCAGACTTTTGGCCGAATCCGAGTGCTTCTTTGAAAAAGCAATCAATTTTCGTCAGGTAGATGATTACCATTTCATTTACTTTAACGTAAAACCACAAATATGTTGGCAAAACACCAACAATATTACACCGATCCCATCAAAACCTCATGCCACTTTTTCCCGCCTGGCAGGATCCAAATTAGGCATCCAAATTTTTCACCCTTCAAAACCATCCATTCCAGCCAATAATGAGGGTTTCCGAAAACTTGGGGTACCACCCCAGCTAACTACCCCTGCCAACCTGTGACCATATTCGGCCAACAAACCAAACGGTAACCGAATATGAAAGACTTGATCAGGGCTGAATGTGCCCGGAGAATTAAACTTTGGAAAAAGCTTTAAGCGTTTTGTTCAGAAATCAACCTTCAATTCAGCATTCCAGCCATTAAACATCCGCCTCCATACACTTTGTTTTTCCAAAAAAAAAGGATCAGCTCGCCGCAGTGGGCCTGGACAGGTTGAACCTGGATGCAGACTACTGTCATTTTTTGGGGATTCTGGATCTGATCCAAAGGTTGATGGAAGTCCCGGATAATAAGGTTGATGAATTTTCTGCCACTTATATGGCTGCCATGAACCGTAGCTTGGAATATCTCATTTCGCGTTCAGGAGAGGAACTTCGGGAATTGGCGGTTGAATGTTATGCTGCGTTGAAAAAAATTAAATGAGAAGCCGGCAGATCCTTCACATAAAATCACCTCATTAAAAGCACTTTAAACTAACAAAAAGACATTTAATGATTTGAAAAATAGTTTTGGTTCTGTATATTGACTATAAAGAAAAAATCCTAAGCAAAATATACATAGGATATGGAAGGTACGTTTCCTTCATGAAATTTTATTCAATTCAAGATTAAAATATACAGAATATTTAAACCAAACCATTATTTAAAAAGCTGTGTTGGGTTTTGATAGTGTTCATGAAGACCAACATTTGTTTTTTCCCTCTGGTACGACAATCTTTTACTATCCACACTAAAAAATAGGAACTATGGCATTCTCTTCAAATGACCGAACAGCCAGATCAGATCTGGAAGCCCTCTCCAAGGATTTGGAGCAATTTAAGGCCTACTTCCGAGAACAAGTCGGTCACGAAATTTCTCAAGTGACGGAAGCGGCAAAGGAGTTCAGGCTTTTGACCCAAGATGATTTGGTGGAGTTGGCCGGGCGAATCGAAATACTTGTTGATCAGTTACAAAATATGCTGGGAGAGCTGAGGGAGCGGGAAGGATTTGCGCTAAGCCAACCCGAGGCAATCCAGTTGGCCTCTACAGTCAACACGTTGCAAGTGGAGCTAGATTCACTGATAGTCTTGTTCGATTACATTGAAACTGAACTTAACAAGCAAAATGCCACACCTCAGTCTTTTGTAGGCAGAGCTTTCCAGGCGGTTCAGCGTTCAGTTTCTTCCTTACGCAGTTTCATCAAACCTATTATCCAGAGAATAGCGCAACGCCTGTGGAGACTTATCTCAGGTTTGCTTACCCCAAAAGAGTGGAGCATTGGCGGAGAGCTTGGCAACACTGTTTGGGGTTTAAGCAAAGTGAAGCTTGAGATCAAGTTTGGACCATAGAACGGGGAGCTGATAACTCCAACAATTTTAAATGGTTTTCAATGAGCGGGATGCTTTCCATGGTTTTTCATATGAAAAACTGAAGCTAGCTAAATCATTTTTAGATACGAATTCGATGATTTTTTAGGATAAGGATTCAAGATGATCGGGTTTGATAAAATTGACGGTGTAGTCAAGCGTCTGGAAACTGGAAGCTTTAGAAAGTTTTCTGATTCAGAATTTGTAAATCGTTAATCTTAGTTAAACCTCCCTGATTTCCCTCACAATTTTTATAACTTTAGCGAATGCAGCTACAAAAACAAGCGTTCAAACTCCTATCCGCCGTCTTCCTTACAGGACATGCGTTATTTTTTTCTTGCACAAGCAATCCGGATTCTTCCCATGAAAGACGTCTTTCCTATACAATTGACACAGTGCGGATAGACTCCAAGGATGAAATTTTGTTTTTACAACGCGATTTGCTTGTCTCGGATTATTCTGAATTCGAGGGGATGCTGTATAATTTCAATGATAGAACCCATCATGTCGAACAAATCAACCTCAACAACTTAACTCTCGAAAAAACTGTCCCATTCGAGCAGGAAGGCCCCAATGGCACAGGGTTTTGGACTCCTGATCTTCAAGCAGTGCCCGGGAAGCAGCTCTTTTTAGGTGGTGAACGTACTGGGATCTATAACCTCAAAGGGGAATTGCAGCATAGATTTGATTGGACTTCTGTAACTAAAGAAAGGGGAGGGCTCTTGGATGAAGAACGGGTTTTTTATCAAGTGGTGAACCCCAACTTCCATCATCAGGTCTTTGCCGTTGTTGTACATGATCATACCAGTGCGGTGTCCCTCCGACGCCTCAACAGCTCAAGCAAATCCATTCAATCCTACAACATAGACCCCCAAGAACACTTTAAATCCTATACGTTGGGTGACTTAAACACTTACAACAAATGGTATCCAAAAATTCACCTCAGCAGCATCAAGGACCATGTCATCGTTTCCCACGAATTTGCCAATGATTTTTATGTTTTGTATCCAGATAAGGATTCACTGATTTCAATCTATTACGATTCACCTCTTCTCCCATCAAAAGTAACTCCTACTAGAGAAGGAGACTTGGAAAACTCAACAGAAGATCGAAAAAATGCACTCAGAAACTATCGGAGCCAAGTTGTGTATGGTCCACTTGTTTTTGATTCTAAAAACAAACACTATGTGCGACTGGCCGCGTCCATTCAGTATGGAGAAAAAGAACGGGAAAGGTATTTACTCCCAGAAATTAGCGATAGCATTCTATATATTTCAATTTTTGATGAAAATTTCAACCATCTCGTGGATCAGGAAATTCCCGAGGTAAAAAAAACAGGAATCCCCAAGTATTTTACCCGAGAGGGAGCACTTTGGATGTATCTAAATGTGGAGGATGAATTAGGCTTTATCCGAATTATACAATCCTGATTTTCAATTCACACTTTTTTTAAAATTGAAAAAACCTACACCGGCAAAGGAACCCAGGTAAAGGATCTCGACATCATCAGGGTATCCATCTCCAGGGAAAAACTGGAGGAAATCCTAAAAGGCCATGTGGTGGACTACGACGGCAAAGAATACTTGGTATTTGAAGTCGCCTCGCTGAAGGAGCCCGACCAATATGGGAAGACCCATACGGCCTATATCAGTAAGAAAGTAGCTGCTCCGAAAGGGGGGAAGGCCAAGAAATCGAAATCTTGATAAAAAGCCCTCAGGGGCTTTTTTTGGTTCAGGAGCCAGGATAAATAGATATGCATTTCAATAATAAAGAAACACCAGAAGCAAGGATCGCCATTGCAAGCGCGTTTGTTATAGGAATTCGGGTAGGGGAGAGGTTGGGGTTTTTCTCCAGGGAATGGATGATTGAATATTGAATCTAATCGGCAATGAATGCCTCAAGTCAATCGTTATTACAGGGGGATAGAATAAGGGAATAACAAATCGTTATTACAGGGGGATAGAATAAGGGAATAACAAATCGTTGGGATTTTTTTTAAAAAATAACAAATAGCCCCATAATTGGCCCCACAACTAAATACAAAAACCCTAGATTTCTGATTATCATACTCCTAGGGTTTTGTGATGCGGAATAGCCTGTCCCGGTCTCCGGGAGACGGGACTCGAACCCGCGACCTTCCCGAGGTGTCGGGACAGGCATTCCAACCGCCATGGTTATGGTTATTTCAAGCCAGTCGCGGCTATCAGGCTTTGGATGAAGACCCTGCTTTTCTGCGCTTTGATGAATTTTTCCCGATTTAGGGCCTGGGTCTTTCCGGGGAATTTCTCCACGTAAACAATCTTCCAGGGCCGTTTCCGCCCAGTGAAACCTTTGTGGGGGAGGTTGTGCTTTTTCAGCCTTTTATCTGGGTCTTCCGATACCCCTACATAATAAGTGCCGTCCACCTCTGACTCAAGAATATAAACAAAATACTCCATAAAGCAAAAAACCCCAGCTTTAGGCTGAGGTTTTGGCGGAATGGACGGGACTCGAACCCGCGACCTCCTGCGTGACAGGCAGGCATTCTAACCAACTGAACTACCACTCCTTATTTTATATTTTTGAGGGGTTCTACCCGGCGACCTTCCCGAGGTGTCGGGACAGGCATTCTAACCAACTGAACTACCACTCCTTATTTTATACTTTTGAGGGGTTCTACCCGGCGACCTTCCCGAGGTGTCGGGACAGGCATTCTAACCAACTGAACTACCACTCCTTATTTTATACTTTTGAGGGGTTCTACCCGGCAACCTTCCCGAGGTGTCGGGACAGGCATTCTAACCAACTGAACTACCACTCCTTATTTTATATTTTCGAGGGGTTCTACCCGGCAACCTTCCCGAGGTGTCGGGACAGGCATTCTAACCAACTGAACTACCACTCCTTATTTTATATTTTCGAGGGGTTCTACCCGGCGACCTTCCCGAGGTGTCGGGACAGGCATTCTAACCAACTGAACTACCACTCCTTATTTTATATTTTCGAGGGGTTCTACCCGGCGACCTTCCCGAGGTATCGGGACAGGCATTCTAACCAACTGAACTACCACTCCTTATTTTATGTTTTTGAGGGGTTCTACCCGGCGACCTTCCCGAGGTGTCGGGACAGGCATTCTAACCAGCTGAACTACCACTCCAATATTTTATTTAAATTATTCAGGCTGATGCTTTTTCAGCCGTTTTTTAATCAAAGTTTCTTTTTGATCAACTCCTCTTTTGAAGTGATGCAAAGGTAGGAGATTGTTTCTTTTTACACAAGAACTGATGTGAAAAAATCGTACAAAGCCGATTACCGGATTCATTTTCAGGGACATTGATTTGCCGTAATCGTGCCTCATTGGAAGGAAATTCACTTTGGCTTCCTTTCCAGGCTGAATTTTACCACATGTAGGTGTCCAAAGGAATCATATTGCAGGGCATAGAACGGTTTTTCCGGTGATTCAAAATTGAGAAGATAAGATACTTCATCCCGCGGCAATACCAGTTCGTTGGACCAGCCGGAACTGTGGTGATATATCTTCAAAACGTTCTTGTACACTCCCCGGGTTTCCTCGTCTATCCCTTCCCTGTAATTTACGGCTATGCCTTCGTCGAAAGGGTACAGCCCATCTATGGTTCCCGGTACGGCATTACTTCCCGAATGGCCTGCCGGAAAAGGCTGTCCCTCCAATTGGACAAATTTCTCCGCTGCGATATCAATGGTTTTTTCATACCTTCCGTTGGCCTTCAAATTGTAAAGATGAATCATCGGTTCTTTGTCAAAAGCAAAATAGAGCGTTTGGTCATAAACAGAGAGAAAGACATGGGGGAGGTCGAAGTAAAGATCCTCCTGGTATTGGCTGTCTGGAGGTAAATCCAGAAAAGGGCTGGCCTCTCCGGTATTCAGATTCACCTTTTCTACCAGTTTATTCTCCTTAAAATAGCCTTTCATGTAAGGGTTTTTTCCGCCTCTACCAGGATAATGGATCAACAACTCATCCTTCCAGATATCCATGACTTTGACATTGCTTCTCATATTGGCAAGCCCGTTTGGAAAAGGCATAGAGATTTTTTGTTCCAATTGCAGGTCTTTGTTCAGAATGGCGATTTCACCGCTTAATGTGTTCACCAGAATATTGCCATCAGACAATATTTTCAGGCCGCTGATGTAGGAAAGGGAATTGGAACCTTCAGAAGCAACGGTATCCCGCCTTAATATATTTCCCGAAGAGTCGAACAGTACCAGTTCAGTGTTTTTGAAATTATAAATCACCCCTCTGCCATCACGAAAATCGCAGGCATGAACTTCACCGGCGTAATGTAACGGAAACGTAGCTGTCTTGATCAACTCATAGGTGATTTCCGGTTCATCATGTGGGGGGTTACAGGCAAAACCGAAGGCCAGACAGTTCAAAAACAATAAGCAAGTATAAATTCTATAGTTTGAAAACATGCTGAAATTTACAAGTTGGTTACTTTATTTCAAACTTGATTTTTATAATAAACCACGTGATCATCTTCTGTTTATTTGAAAACGGTTATTCATTTATGAGGGACGGTCTGTTGAGCATGGATTTACGTATCGTTCTGAAGAAAAAATTCTTTCAGGTAGGCATGATAAAAATTGGTGGCCGCCATTTGATGGGGGATGAGTATTTGGTCGGCCCCACTTTCCTGAAGCAGTTCCAGTTCTTTCTCCTTGAGGGCGGTTAAGAAAACTTTTCCTGTGTATCCGTTTCGCTTCAATGATTGGATCAAATGCCTGGAGGGCTCTACTCCCGCTGTGGTGCTGATCACGCATTTCGAGCCTTTAAACGGAATCTGTTCAAATATTTCCGGGTCTTCCATGTCGCCATAAATCACGTCTTTTCCCGTTTTCTGCCATTCCTTCACAATTTGCGGGTCAAAGTCGACACCCAGGTAGGGAATCTCTTTATTTTCGTCCAGCATTTCCGCTATTCTGCTTCCAAAGCGGCCAAATCCGATGATGATCAGGTCGTAACGCTTTTTTTCTCCTTCCTGGATACCCAGTTCCCTGTAGGGAGTTTCTCGCTGGAAAGGGCTGAGGACAGGTGAAAGCATTTTGTAAATACTGTGTGAGTAAAGAATCAGATAGGTGGAAAGCCCTATCGTAATGAGGCCTACCAGGGTAATAAGGCCTACTATTTCTTCATTGATATGCCCTACGGAGAGCCCGAGCCCGGCAAATATCAAAGAAAACTCACTGATTTGCGCTACGGTAAGCCCAGCCAAAAAAGCCGTTCTTTTCCGGTATCCCATAATGCCCATGATCACCAATACAATCAAAGGGTTTCCCACCAACACAAAGAGAGAAAATATCAGTGCAGCAGGTACTTGGTTACCTATCACATCAAAATTCAGATCCGCACCCAAACTGACAAAAAAGAACAGCAACATGAAATCCCTAAGGCTTACCAATCTGCTACTGATGGTGTCTTTAAACTGCGAAGAAGCCAGACTTACACCTGCCAGAAAAGCACCTACCTCCCCGCTAAATCCCATCAGCTCGCCGACTGCCGCGAGGACGATCGACCAAGCAACAGCAAACAAAACCAGCATCTCCTGGGATTTAGCAAGAAAAAAGCTCAAACTTGGGATAACCCATTTCATGGCCGCCAGGGTGAGCAAAAACAAGACAATTCCTGATATGATGGTACCGCCTACTGATTGCCAAATCGTTCCATTTTCTTCTTGCCGCATCGTGGACAACACGATCATTACCAAAATCACGACAATGTCCTGGACAATCAGAAAACCCACCGCAATCTGACCATGGAGGGAGTCTATTTCTTTTTTATCGGACAGGAGTTTGACGATAATGATGGTACTGGAAAAGGTAAGCGCAACGGCAATGTAGAAGCTATGCAGGTTGCCAAACCCCAACGACTTGCCGATAATGTAGCCGATGAGGGATGTGAACAATACCTGGCCCAGTCCGGTAAGCAACGCGATTTTTCCCACTGACCTGATAACGCGGAGATCCAGCTTGAGCCCCACAATAAAAAGCAAAATGGCAATGCCGATTTCCGCCAGCAGATGGATGTTTTCTTCTGATTTGACGATATCCAACACCGCGGGGCCCACCAAAATGCCCACCGCCATGAATACGACGATGAGAGGTTGTCTGAGAAGCTGGCCAAGCCCTCCCAAAAGTGCAGCAAAAAAGAGAATGATCGCTAATTCATAAAAAGGGTTCTCAGCAAGAGAGGAGAGCCAACTCATAAGGGCAAGACGATTAATGGGAGCGCCCCATCATATACCAGTTCATTGATGAGGAATTTACGGAAAAGTTTATCGTTCATGGTCCTGGATCCCTTTTGTACGACAAACATGCCATTCTCTTTCTGATGGATGTATTTTTTGATTTCTCCGAATGTATCTGTCCCTTCAAACATTTTGATATCCACAGAAACTTTCTCTTCCAGCTTGATTTTGAGTCCTTTAAGATACTTTTCGCTTTCCCATCTGTCTTCACTGGGTGTCAGCACGGTTACCAGTTCTACCTGCTTGGTAGCATAGGAAAATATCTCCAAAAGCCTTAGAAAAGCCTGATAATTCAGGGGATAACGGTAACTCAACCCTACTGTCAACTGCTTAGGAATACTATGCGGGTTCAATTTGGCCGGGATGGCAACCGTAATTTGGTTTAATTGATCAATAATATCGGTTACCGTACTGCCAATGAGAATTTTTTTCAAAAACCCCGTTCCTTTAAGGCCTACCATCAGCATGTCATCCGGTAAAAGCAAGCTTTTTAGGTGTTGGACCAGTTGCTTCTCCGTGACTTCAATTTGGGCCGTGGACTGCGTCGCATGGTTTTTACTTAAGATTTCCTCTAATTTCTTTCCAGCCTGCTTTTTTTCATATTCCAAAATCTGATGCCTGCTTTTGTTGTCCGCCAAGGCTGGAATCAAACCGGGAACCTGATGAACAAACACCAAACCGAAACCGTACTGTCCCTGCCATTTGAACGCAAGATCAATTAATACCTCGGAATAATCGGAAAAATCAATCAAAACAATTAACCTTTTCATTGAAACAGGGGGTTAGAGGACAGAGATATTGTTAAGGAAATTTGATTGAGTTAAATATAACAAAAAAGACAGTGTATTATTCAAATAGGTGACTTTTAATGCCGGTTTTAGTCCAGATCTTCATACCACCGGTCTTCAAAAGTATAACGGCTATCAACCTGGGCTTTAAGTACCCTAAAAACCATCCATAAAATCAATACCGGCGAAACAGAAAACATCATCAATATGATGGCTGTATGGAGGTCCACTACGATGGCCACTATATACACCAGCAGAAATGATGTGGTAACAAAAACCGGTAAAAGATAACTTTTCATTTTTTAGGACACTTTTTTATAAATGGAATCCCCAAAAAAAGGCACAAGTATTGTACCAACTATGTATTTGAAAAAAACCTTTGATTCATACAAGGTCCGTTTGTGGAGCCCAATAGGTGCAATAGCCCTCCTCCGTTACAGGCCCTTTGAATAATTGGCATCCACCACATTTACGCTTCGCGGTCGGAGGCAGATAAAGCTGGCAATTGTCACAGGTGCTTTCCCGGATAGGTGTTGTCTCCACATACCCGAGGCTGTTTCTCTTGTCAATTTCCTCCTGGGGTAACCCCGTAAGGTCATCACAGGAGGAAATTTCTTCAAGATTGTATTCGGACCCTTTTTGCGAATGGCAAGCCGGTAATAACATGCTTCCGCCTACAGCGGCATAAGCGAAACGGGAAACTTTTTTCAGTAGGGCTCTTCTATTCATATTTATCAAAAGCAGTCAGTTTATAACACCGTTAATAATTCTTTTAATCGATCATTTGCGTTCCTTTCGGAGGTATCAAGAGCGCTCAAAAAAGCCTTCAGCCGGGGATTGCTTTCCTCATGGTGTTTGAGGCCGCTCGTTAAGCCTTCCAGTCCGCTGGCTTTCCAGTTGGTGTTGGATTGTTCATCGGAAGCCGTGACCATGGAGACGAGTTGACTGATTTCCGATTTCTCACCCTTTGTCCCCAAAATGCAGGCAATATCCTTGATAAAAGCGCTCTTCCAGTCCGCTTCGTGCTCAAAAAAATCATGGTTCTTTTGCAAAGATTGTAAAATGCGAAGATCTGAACCGGCTTTTGAACTTAAAACGGCCGTTCTGAACCATCTGTCTTCACCTTTCTCCTGTAAAAGGGCGGCAAAATTATCGGCTGTATTTTGATTATCATATTGTCCCAGGCTAAGAACAGCCTGGAGAGCCACCTGAGCATCTGGGGCCTTGGTTTTGGCAGCGATGACAGCCTCTAGACTTGGGAAATTCTCAGCGAGCATCAGCGCATTCCTTTGAAGCCCTTTGTGCTCGCTTTCCAAGGCTTTTTTTACCATATCCTCCTCCAAAGCACCTAACGTTTCCAAGAGATAGAGAGCATGCAGCCTGGCTTTTTCATCTTTTTCTTCGGTAGCCATGGCTTTCAGTGCCGGCACGTCAACACTTCCCGGGTTTTCCAATAATAAACGCTGGGCCGTGCTCCGCCACCACCCATTTTGATGGGACAACAAATTTACCCATTCGGTTGGCTTCAATTCGGAAAGGTTTACATTAAGGTCTCTTTTTTCTGTTTCGTTTTTAGGGCGTATCCGGTAAATCCTGCCATGGTTTTCCCCGTACATAAAATCCATTTCTTCTTTCAGATCATCTGGAATGGAAACAGGCGTTTCTATGTGCTGCCTGTAGAAATCAATCATGTACAGATAACCATCCGGCCCTACCGTAAATCCCACAGGCCTGAACCAAGGGTCGGTGGAGGCCAAAAACTCACGGTTATTTTCCTCTGGCGCCCTTTGGGCAATAAACGTAGGCTTTTCTTTGTCAGCTACCAAAATGTCCCGGTGAACCAGGTTGCCTGCCACATCTCCCGTGAAAATATTGCCATAGAAGGCCTCGGGAAAGGCATCGCCGTGATAGTAGGTGCCACCGGAAGCGCCGGTAAAATATTTGTCCGCATGTTCCACCCTTTCCAGATTTTGTTCCTGGAATTGGATATTCCTTCTTCGCGTCCTTTCCGCCCGCCAATAGGGCGGGGGAGTCAACTGATGCATGGCGAAATCGTGGTCCGAAATATTCTGATTGACAGACATGGAGGAAAGGTATCCATGTCGCTCCAGGTACCTCCTTGGGATGACAGCCTGCTGGATATGGAGGGTGTTCTGCGTAAAAAACTTGTTGCCCCAGTCATCGAGCGTTTGCCCAAACTGGGCCGTGCCGCTTTCCAGTTCAAACGCATCTTTGTCCAACCTGAACCTAAAATCAGCACCGCGCATGTTTAACGGCGTGGCATCCGGCCTTTTGCCGGGGGTTACTTCTCCCGGCTGGCCATTGTTGGCGGCGTAAATCCAGTTGTCCACTCCCAATCGCAGGTTGGTGATCTGTGCTTCTGAATTATTGTCAAAAAAACCGGAAAAGAGAACTTCCTTCACGTCCGCCTTCCCGTCACCGTTGGTGTCTTTTAAATAATAGATATGGGGTGCCGAGGTCACCAAAAGCCCGCCTTTCCAGGGAAACAAGCTGGTGGCATCCGGAAGCCCCTCCGCAAAAACAGAAGACCGGTCTATGGTACCGTCACCATCGGTATCCAAAAGCCTTTTTATCCTTCCTTTGCCCTTACCTTCCTCGGGTTTATAAGGGTAATCCGGCATTTCTACGGCATATGCATTTCCATCTTCATCAAAAACCAGATCAACAGGGTCCCAGATGTGGGGCTCCGCGGCGAACAGCTCCACTACGAAATCCTCATGGATATCGAAGGTCGCCAGGGAAGCCTCTGGACTTAAAGGATCGGGATATTTTTTGTCTTTGCATGCGCTGAGAAAAATGATAAACAGGAGTACATAAAGTGGGATCAGGTTAGTAGTGGCGTATTTCATAAGTAGGTGCTGTTTGTTTGGTAAATTCTTTGGTTGCATGGCTGCTCTCATCTTTATATTGACATGATGGCTTGTATTGTCCCGCGTAAAACCGATAAGTCTATTCATCATCCAATAGCTTTATAGGGCTAAATCCAAAATGCTTATCGAGAAAGCCATAGGCTGCTTTCCTGGTTTCTGAAGGAAAATCGTGCCCTGCTTCGGGATAACGTGCCTGGATATTGTCAGGAAAGCCCAGAAAGCGGTATACAGGCTCGACCAGGCCGATGCCGGCTTTGACTCCCTCAACATCAAAATTGCTGTCATTCACGGGGGAATTGCTGAAGAAAGGCCTGGGAGCTACCAGGGCAATGATTTCAGGGAAATCAAAAGGCAACTTTTTGTCAGGCATAAATTCTTTTATTTTGGGCATATACCTCTCCTGGGCCCAGGGGCCAAGTCTTCCGCCGTACCTTTTGCCAGCCTCTTCGCCAATATCGTAATAGTCAAAAGGCGTCCACCCGCAGCTGCTGATCACAGCTTTTAACCGGTGGTCAAAAGCGGCCACAAAAAGGGCATTATGGCCCCCCAGAGAATGTCCTATCACACCGATCCGTTCGGGATCCACTTCCTCCATATCGCTGAGCAGATCCACGCACCGGATATGGTTCCATATGCCCAGCATGGTGCCGGACTCAAAACCGTCCCGGTCAAAATCATGGGCAGATTGGTCCCCAAAGCTGGGGTAATCCGGAGCCAATACCACGTAGCCCCGTTCTGCGAGCTCCCTGGCCACCGCACGGTTTTCCAAATGGCTTTGTCCATCGACAATTTTTTTCCCCGGTTCGCCTGTGCTGTGGAGAACCAGCATGCCTGGATTTGCCCTGCTACCATGGGGAACGTACAAAAAGGCGGTCACCTCATTTCTGTCATCTGAGAGAAACCGGATATTGTACCGGTTATAATATTTGGCATACAAAGTGTCCAGCCACTGGATGTCTGGTTTATCCCGTTCCCCGGGAGAGGGCAATGGCCCCATGATTTTTTCCATTCCATGCTGCCACGCTTTTCTTTTTTCTTCCCATTGCGCAAGGGTTCGGACAAAGGTGGGATGATCATCATTATTTTGGACCGTTAATAAAGCATGCTGGGGGGAAGGATTCGTCGTTTCGGCGTGCAACAGTTTCTTTATGGTCTGCGTGAGCATGTTCTCTGCTTCCGGGGTTACCGGGCTGGCCCCAATTTCATATCCGCCTTCCTGATAAGCTTTTTCCGTGCCTATATAAAAAGGACCGTAGTCCCCATAAGCAGCCATAGCGACAAACAGATCAGGCCTTTCGGATTTGGCAGCCAATTGGTACTCTACGAACAGTTCGCCCGGCAGGTGCAATATCCTTGCTTTGCCCAGGGCCAGACAGGAAACAGGAATGCTTTTACCCAGTGCCTGTCTTTTGTACCAGGCAAGCTTCTGCATGTTGTTGGTGAGCCAGCGGTGGTCTTTTTGATGCATTTCATCTTCTATCTCAAGGACATGCTCATTGGCGGGTAACCTTACATTTTCCATATGCCAATAGACATCATCAGCCTCCAAGGGCGTTTTTTCCGTGGCTTCCCAGGCTTTTCTCATGCCCTCGGCCAGCCTCTGGGCAAGAATCAACCGGTTTTCCTTTGCCCCGTCGTTGTATTTTCCGGCGGTAATGTTCCCCCCTGCACCGTTGAAGTGGATATGGAGGGCATCCGGGACCGCCAGTTGCCTTAAATAACGGGCAATCCCCGGGAAATCAGGGTTGGCTTCTTTGGTAAGGTAATAGCTTTGCGGATGGACGGCATAGTAAGAAAGCACGGCCACCGGTTTGTCTTCATTCCAAAAGCTTATAAGTGAGACTTCAGGATCAATCAGTCCCTCCGGGTAACGCCTGATATCAGGATCCCGGGTGGCTGAGGTCCTGGAGTGAATGATTTTACCATCCGGCCCTGCAATCCGGCGGTTGGAGGCCACCATTTCTACCGCAGCACGGCCGGTGCCCAAATGCGTGACGGGCTGTACCTGATTTAGGGCGTTTTGGACGGCCTTTCCCAGACGGTCGAGTAAAACTTTATCAAAGCTGCTTTCAAAAGCCATGGGATCCAATCCTGCTTTCACCAATATTTTCTCAGCGCCCCAGTCGCTGACGGGAGCATCATGCTGGTGGACAGTGTGTATCGCTACACGTTCGGGTAGGGTAGATGCAGCACGCGCCAATACCTGCTTAAAAGCATCCTGGCTTTCGTTGCCTATCCCGATCCAATCCACGGCGCACAGGACAACGGGAAGGCCACTGCCCATGATCACCATACCCTTTGCCCTGAGGCCAAGGTCACCGGATTTTTCCATGGGATCATAGGCGAGCAAGCTTCCGGTAGGAGGAGTGGCATCCACATCGAACAAAGCGATGCTGATTCTGGGTTTATTTTCGGCTGCTGCTGAAGCTGCTGTTTGCCCATGAGAGAGCAGGCTATGGAAAAGGAAAAATGCCAGCGTCCATCCCAAAGCGGCTTTGCATAAATTCCGGTTTCTTCTTTTCATAAATTACCGGCATTTTGGATGTGCGTATGTAGCCATTCGACCATATTGTCCTGCTGTTCCCGGGTGAATCGGTTGTAACTTTCCGGGACCTGATGTTCCAGGTTTGCGTCTTTACCATATGTTTGATAAAGTTCTTGCAGCAGGGAGACCTGTTGACGGACAGCTTCCAAATCGGCATGCCTGTCCAGCTCGGGTGAAACGATCAACAAGGGTTTGGGAGCGATCGCGGCGAGCATTTCGGGGAAGTCCACCGGGATTTGCGCTTTTGCCTCTTCAAATAATCCCCATTTCGGAAGAAGTCCATATAAATGGGAATAGGCTTTTATGCCTTCCATTTCCCCGCCGGAAGATCTTAAGGGGGTAAATGCCGCCGCCAGCGCCACACCCGCCACCCTATCATCCAGAGCTCCGGTAATCAGAGAGACGGTACCTCCCAGGGCATAACCGGCCAGGTATATTTGGCCAGAGTCTACAAAATCAAGTTGAGCCAAGGCATCTATGGCAGCCCGGGTATCCATAACCATTTTGCCCATTTTGGACCATTCAGGGTATCTTTTATAAAAACCGGTGCCTTCTTCGATCCGGCTGCCATAACCCAACAGGTCCATGGTGAAAACAGCAATACCCCTGTCGATACAGGATTGTATAAAGTGGTCCATGCCCCTGTCGAATCCTGTGTTGACATATTTGTGGTGGAAAATAACCACAGGTAATTTGCCTTGAGGGGGAAGCCGGATTTTCCCGTTCTTATCTGTGGGACAGTAAATGGCACCATATTGATAATCCCCCAGGGCTTCATAGGGGGCAATGTTCATTCTTTTTCCGTTTTTGACCACGGGACGGCGCAGTAGGAGATCGATATAGTCCTCCCTGTTGCTTAAAGAGCTGATGGGGTTGGCAGGGACACCCGGCGGTTGATCACCCAGCGTCCATTTTATGTGATCCCTTATGGCGTTTTGCAGGTTTCTTAAATCCTCCTGTGATGGGTTCTTATTGAATGCTTTTAATTCTTTTTCAAGATCCAGGGCTTGAATGGAGGAAGAGTCCACAGAAGCGCCCGATTTAGCTTTCCAGGTATCAAAGTCATAATCATAGTACAGCGGGTTAGACCATTTCTCTTCGCTCCTGCCAAACTGTATGTCCAGCCAGTCCACATAACCCTCAATGTCCCGGGCCGACACACCATGTTCGCCGTCCCTGAACCGGACGTCGACCTTATCAGAGGCTCCCAGGAAGCCATACACTTTTTTAAGGGATTTCAGATTTTGTTCTATGGCCCAGGGATCCCCGCCCCCGGCTTCTCTGATGGAAGAACTCAAAAGCAGGGCGTTAGGGGCAATAAGCGCCATTAAAGCGTTCTGGTCTATAGGCAATTTATGTTCTCTCCCGTTGAAAAAACGAAGCCTGGGGTGAAACCACTGCGGCCGGATGGAATTGAGATAGTCGATGGATTCATTTTCATGCCTTTCGTCGGTATATCGGTAGGGTATTTCTCCTCCTGTCCCTCCGCTGCTACTGATCACGGCGGTGATCCTGTTGTCAAAAGCGGCTGCAAAAAGAGAAAGTTTGGCATTACGGGAATGTCCTGTCAGGGCTATTTTGTCTTTATCCACATGAGACAGGGTGTACAGGTAATCCACTGCCCGGTGTGCTCCCCATGCCCGGGTCATCAGTGCCGACCAATCGTGGTCTGGATAAAGTTCCTGATAATGGATGGTTTCATCGAATGAATCCGCTCCTGCATAAATTACGCCCATATATCCCCTTCTCACCGCAATTTGCACCCATCCCCGATGGTTCCACTGGCTCATAAAAACGGGAAAAGGTCCTTCTCCCGGAGGGGTGAACACTTCAAGGGTAAGTTTGGCTTTATCATCTGGACCAAACCGCAGTTCGATTGTCTGAAGCTTTATGCCATCCAGGACCTTTTCTTCCAGGATTTTGACATCCAGCTGTTGGGGAGGGTCTGGAAAAGTGCCTGACAGGAAGTATTTCACTTGATCGCTGATCCAGTCCCTCTTTTTGGACCATTGTTGCTCAGAGGTGATGGGAATGTTCTCTCCCCCTTCGTCCCAGATCAACGGATCCGGTAAAAACGGAAGGGAAGGCATGGCGTCGAAGTCGGGAGGTAATTCTCCGGTCCGTTGCTGCCAGGCATACCAGGTGCTGTCTTTATGGCTGAGCGTGACAAAGGAGGCTTGGACGTTTCTAGGTCTGTCGGTAGGGGTGGGATGGGGCCGGTTCAGCTTCAACAGCTCGTCCAGATATTGCTGTCTTTTCAAGGTATCTTCGTCCTGGGCACGTAACCGGAACCCTGTAAAAAATAACAGCAACAGGAGAGGCATGATCAATATTCTGGAAGTAAGTAAAGGTGATTCGGACATATTTTTGGAGGTGATCTGGTTTTAAAGGATCAACTTTGGTACAAGTACAAGCTGCATCACAATATAATAAATATATTGAGGATGTATTTAAGATGAAGGATGGAAATTGATAAAAGGTAGTGATCCAAAAAAAAGAAAAAAATCCGGCTCCCCCAACCAAACCGACCTAAATTACCGGGAGAGCCGGGATTCGGATCTATAAAAGCTCAGGATTACCCAGTTTGCCCATAAAAAGGATAGCACCACTGTGGTTTTCCTGAATAAAAAATAAAAACGGTTTGTCCAGTGTCAGTACACTCGGGGTAGGGGGATAAGAGACCCTTTCTATGATTTCTACGACGGTGGCAGCAGCGGCCTCCGTACCTTTTTCGTCCACCTCAATGAAAGCATCATGGATGACCCTGCTGATTTTTAACTGGTCAGTAGGATTGCTGAACAGTCTGGTAAAATTATCGGGATGAAAATGAAACGGAAGTTCCAGTCCCATTTCGATAAGGTCATCCTTCATGTTTTCCATTTTGTATTGCATTTTGAACTTGGGCATCTTCAAAATGAAATTGGTTTCCTGCGCGTTTTCTCTCCAAGTTTCCAGCTTTTCGAAGGTTAATGATTCCAACTCTTGATCCAGATCATGGCCGTCACTGATGATGACACCCATATTGTACTGCCCTGTGCTGTAGGGGATTTCAATATATTGGAGGTTATTTTCCCTGAAATACCTGAATGTAGCGGCATCTTCCAATTGCATCATATTGACCTGCACTTCCTGGTGAGGATTGATGTGAAACGGTTCTTTTTGTGTTTTAGAAGCAGGGAAACGGTATTTCCAGTCCCCTTTAAAATAAATGGCGTTAACCAGGTACATCACGGCGTTGGGCGGTATCTGGTCCAGCATGTCCTTGATGATCCCTTCGGTTTTGTTCTCAATCCACTGGTTTATGATATTGACCGATTGGGGATTCAGCATATCTAATCCGGCCACTTCCGCCCGGTAACTATTCATCACGGTTTCCTTGAAAGGAGGGAAAATCTCATATTCCTCTTTGTACCAGATGGCATTGGCAATAGACATTTTAACTTTAGGATCGAGATCCATGAGGAACTGGGTGAGCTCTTTGGCCGCCTTGTTGGCCTCCTCCAGCCCCATCCCCTCATATCGCAGTATCCGTACAAATTCTTCCAGCACTTCCCCCTCATTGCCATTCATGGTCATGGAAAGGGCTTGATGTATACTGTAGGGGCTAAAAAATTGATTGACTGCCTCCGTTTTTTGGAGCTGGTGAAAAAGGTCCAGTGCAAATTTGGAGCTGCTGAATACCATTTCCTTTTCATAGCCCTGTAAGGTCCTGATATTGGGGGTAAGGGCCTCTTCTGCAGATCCGCCCCAGTCGCAGGCAGCGAGATGGAGAACAGCGAAAAGTGATAAAAGTGCATACGGGTTTCTCATAGTCGGGATTATTTTTAGCGGCTTTAAAATAGTAGACGGTAGGTTTGCCCATAACGCTACACCTTACCGAAAAAAATACAAACAAAATAGAGCGGTCAGCGGAAAGGACCGTATGGGGCTTGGACCCAAGTGTTTTTCATTAACCCGGTCTTGGATGGCCGCACCATGATCCTGTTTCCAACTTTTCGGTCGGCCCCAAGTGCAACCGGATGTAACGGTAACTCCTTAAATGGTCGGGCTCTCCGATTATTTTAAGGGAAATTGAGATAAAAATGAATAAGCTTAGTTTTAAGGGAGATAATTTTATAACAAGATCCTGTTAATAAAGCCTTGTTGAATGCCGTGTGATGGCGCACTTTAGATCACCTGGATAGCACCAGTGCCTTCTCAATATCGCCAATGATGTCATCCACATGCTCAAGACCCACAGAAAGCCTCACCAAGCCGTTGTGTATCCCGACCCTTTCTCTTTCTTCCTCGGTCAGCTTGCTGTGGGTGGTGGAGGCAGGGTGGGTGATGATGCTTCGGCTGTCACCCAGGTTGGCGGTGACGGTGATCATCTGTAACTGGTCAATGAACTTTTGGGCACGGTTCAAGCCTCCTTTCAAGGTCAGTGTGATAATGCCCCCACCGTGCCGCATTTGCTTTTTGGCAAGATCATACTGGGGGTGGGAGGGGAGAAAGGGGTATTTCACCGTTTCTATATCCTGGCTATGTTGGAAGTATTCAGCTATTTTCAAAGCATTTTCACAGTGCCTGTCCATCCTTACGGCCAAGGTCTCCATGCTCTTGGCAAGTACCCATGCATTGAAGGGGGATAAAGACGGCCCCGTATGTCTCATGAAAAATTGTACGTCGTCTATCAATTCCTTTTTACCCAAAATCAAGCCACCCAGCACCCTGCCCTGCCCGTCTATGTATTTGGTGGCGCTGTGGGTAACGATATGCGCTCCCCATTTGGCAGGCTGTTGCAGATAAGGTGTGGCAAAACAGTTATCCACCACCAGGATAAGGTTATGGGCATTGGCAAAGTCGGCAATATATCCCAGATCAATGATTTCCAGTCCCGGATTGGAAGGGGTTTCGATGAAAATCATCTTGGTATTCGGCCTAACCAGTTTGTCCCAGTTGGCGATATCCACAATATCGCCGTAGGTATGGTCAATACCCCATTTTGGAAAAACCCTGGTCAGCAACTGATGGGTGGATCCGAACAGGGACCGGGAAGCCAAAATATGGTCACCTTGGCTGAGCAATGCAGCCATGCTGCCAAACATGGCGGCCATTCCGGAGGCGGTGGAGACGCCGGTTTCCGTACCCTCTGCCGCACAGACTTTGGAGATCAGGTCACTGGTATTGGGATTGGCATAACGGGAATAGATGTTGCCGGGAATTTCGTCCGCAAACATTTGCCTGGCCTGTTCGGCAGAATCAAATACAAAACTGGAACTCAGGTATATGGGAGCGGAATGCTCTCTCTGGTCGGAAGCCGAATCGGCGATCCTGATAGCTTGTGTTTCAAAATTCTTATAAGACATCAGTAAAATGTTTTCTTAAGGATAGGATACAATTATTTGTCCCAAATAATAAATAAAAGGGCAAGGCAGAATGGTTGGAATGTGGGGGTTCGAAAAAAGAAAAGAGAATGTATGCTGTCATAATTTCTAATTTATAGGTCCCTTTATTGGGCAGGTTTTGGCACCTTTCCTTTGTCCGGAAGGTTGCCAGAGGGTCCAAGAGCCTGTTCTCTCGCCTCTTCTTTATAAATCAGTTGCCTGAAATGTGAATGCAAAGTAAATGCAGCCAAAACTGAATTCCAAATGTAATGAGGGATTTTGCCAAAATAAAAGCATTTCCCCTTCAAGACTACAAAAACTCCTGTATTACCTCTTTCCAGATATCATACCCCTTTCTGTTCATATGCAGGTTATCTTCCAGAAAAATATCCGTAAACGGTTTATTGTCTTCGTCCAGCATTTTTGTCCAAACGTCAGCATAGGAGACGTTTTCCTTTACCACACTGTAGGTTTTCATCTCCTGGTTCAGGGCGACGTATTGTTCTGCCAATTCCCAACGGGCGATACTGGGCTTGGCGCTGATCAGGATGATCTGGGAATCAGGCAGTTTTAGTTGGATTTGGGTTACAATGAGATTGAGGGTTTCGATGATTTTTTGGGCGTCCTTTCCGGCCGCAATATCATTGTCACCTTCATAGATAAATACCTTTTTGGGTTGGTAGTCTAAAATCAACTCGTCAATATAATAAAGCAAATCACTGGCGTGTGACCCGCCAAAACCTGCATTGACTATTTGGTGATCAGGAAAATCCTCGGGAAGGTCACGCCACATCCTGACGCTGGAGCTTCCGGTAAACAATATTGCCCCCGCGTGCTCGTCGTGGGGAAAATCGGTGTTGATCTCCTGCACCTGTTTTTCGAACCTCTCAGGGTCCTGGGCCAAAACGGCAAATTGGCAGATAATTAAGATCAAAATCAGCGAGGCAGGCTTTTTCATAAAGTTTTGTTTTTTTAGCGGTACCGAAATTAGGGGTTTTGTTTCAATATTGAAAACCCCGCCTGTCAAAAAGGGTGCCGTGTTGTACTGATTACGAACACCCGGGTGTTGATAAATGTACACGTGGTGTTGGCGTTTTCATCAGGCGTCAACTTTGTTATGGAAGGTTGGCGGTAGTTTTATTGTTGTTTTTCAGGAAGTTATCGGATATCCGTACAAGGAAGTTGCTTTTTTATCGTTACTTCTAAAGTTTAGCGTGACCTTTGTGAAACACATCATGCAGGATATATAAATTGTTTAACCCCATGCGATCTGTCCAAAATTTTCTCTGGTTTTGTGCCGGTGGCTACCGGCCACTGTTAAACCGAAGCCCTACGGAATCCAACAAATACATAGGAATAGGCGGGACAGTGTTCTTCACCGCTCTTTTTGCAGGCCTGGCTGCGGGGTACGCGATGTTTACCGTTTTTGAAAATATCTATGTGACAATCACCTTGGCTATTCTTTGGGCATTGCTGATCTTTAACCTGGACAGGTTCATCGTTTCCACGATTAGAAAGGGGAAAAGTACCTGGGCGGAGGTCAAAATGGCGATTCCGAGGTTGCTGCTGGCTATCCTTTTGGCTTTCGTGATTGCAAAGCCTTTGGAGTTAAGGATTTTCGAGAAGGAGATAGCCAGGGAGTTGGACAATCAGAAGCTCCGGATGCTGAAGGAAACCAGGGGAGGAATAGATGAAGGCTTTCCTGAAATTGAGGAGCTGGAAAGCAAAATCGCTTCGCTGAAATCCGAAACCGACGCCAAAAGAGCTTTTAGGGATGAAAAACAGCAGGAATATGATGCGGAACGCTTCGGTGTAAAAACTCCGGGTACCTCCGGCATTGTGGGACTGGGCACCAACGCGCGAAAAAAAGAAGTACAGTTGGATGATGCGGAAAGGGATTACCAGGAAACCCAGGCTGCCAACAGGGAAAAGATGCGGGAATATGAAGAAGAAATAGCCCGGTTCAACACGATAAAGGAAGAGGAATGGGCAAAACAGCAGGTAAGCGTGGACGGATTTGATGGTCTTGCCGCGAGGATGGATGCCCTAGGTACACTTACCCAAAACAGTGTGCCGATCTATTGGGCTAATCTTTTCATCGTGCTGCTTTTTGTGGTGATCGAATCAGCGCCCGTCGTGGTGAAGTTGATGGCAGAGAAAGGCCCTTATGATGTGCTTCTGGAGAAACATGAACAAGGCATATACCTCTATGCTGATGAAAAGTGGCATAAAACGGCAACCGAAAGCAAAGACCGACTGGAAGTTTTTGACACCCTGCAGCCCGAAGTAAAGGATGCTTGGATAGCCATGAAAAGGAAAGAAATGGAAGGAAGATATGGAACAGCGCTTTAGCGTTTTCAGCCATAGATGCCGGCGGATACTGACCCCATCCCCTTTGTGTGAAGGCATGGATTTCAACGGGAAAACACTAAGCCTTTTTTCCGAATGATAATCGGTATTTTTTGATGGCTGTAAATTTATGTTTCTTTAATTTTCTTTTTACGCTGCTTTTTGACATATTCAAAAAAACAATACTTGAATGATTGGTAATTTTCATGGTATCTTAAAATCCTTGGCGGTCATCTTCCTGCTACCCTTGTTCTGGAGCTGTCAAAAAGCACGCGAATCCGACGAAACTTCCCCGCAAGGTCCTCCCAATGTCATATTTGTCCTGGCGGATCAGTGGCGGGCGCAGGCGATGGGTTATGCCGGAGATGAAAACATCATCACCCCGAATATCGATAGGCTGGCGCAGGAAAGTCTGGTTTTCCAAAATGCGGTAGCGGTCGTTCCGGTATGTGCTCCTTGGCGGGCAAGCTTTATGACAGGCCAGTATCCGCTCACAAATGGCCTTTTTTATAATGATAAACCATTGCCTACCGAGGCGGTCACCATGGGCAAGCTTTTCAAAGAAGCCGGCTACCAAACAGGATATATAGGTAAATGGCATCTAAACGGCCATGAAAGAGGAGAGGACCCCTTCAGTGGCAGGAACAAGCCCGTGCCCCGGGAAAGGAGACAGGGATTTGACTACTGGAAGGTGAGAGAAGTGACCCACGATTATACCAACAGTTATTATTTTGACGAAAATGATGAAAAGCAGTTCTGGGAGGGTTATGATGTGTTCCCTCAGACCGACAGCGCCATCAGCTATATCCGTCAAAACAAGGAAACCCCTTTTTTGTTGTTTCTTTCCTGGGGTCCTCCCCATGATCCTTATTTTTCAGCTCCAAAAGAATACCGGGACATGTATGATGCGAGCCGGCTCCAATTAAGGGGCAATGTACCGGAAAGCCTTCAAGACAGCGCCCAAAATGTCCTGGCAGGATATTATGCCCATTGCACGGCCATGGACAAGGCCCTGGGAGACCTTTTGGAGGTTGTGGAAAAGGAGGGGCTGGCCGACAATACCGTCTTTGTTTTCACTTCAGACCATGGTGACATGTTGATGTCCAAAGGTGTCCTGAAAAAACAGCGGCCCTGGGATGAATCCATTATGGTGCCGCTGCTGATCCGGTATCCCGGCAAGCTGCAGCGCAAACGCCGGGATGTTTGGGACCCCATCAATACACCCGACCTGCTGCCTACCTTGTTGGGAATCTGTGGGTTGGAAGTTCCTGAAAGCATGGAAGGAGAAGATTTTTCTGCTGTCCTGCTTGAAGGGAGGGAACTGGACAATGAAGCCGCTTTGATCACCCTGCCCGTACCATTTCACGAATGGCAGTTTATGAATGGGGGCCGCGAATACCGGGGCGTGAGAACAAGAAAATATACTTTTGTCAGGGATCTTCTGGGACCGTGGCTGCTATATGACAATGAGCAGGACCCTTATCAGCAACACAATCTGGTGGATATGCCCCAGTTTAGTCAGTTGGGTGACTATCTGGATGGGCTGTTGCAGAAAAGGCTTAAGGAGACCGGGGACGAATTCCTTCCGGCCGATGCCTATATGGAAAAATGGGGGTATCTCTATGACCGGAATGACAGTCTGAGGCATGAAAATTACTTGGAAATTAATCGGTAGATAAACCGGGAAAAGGGAAGGAAAACAAGGGCTGATTTCAGAAGGAGTCGTTTTGAAAACGAATGTCAGATTTTTTTCAGCAATGCATAAAATATCTTTGCAATTTGATATATTTACATTCATCATAAAATATTGTAATTCCATTATTTGTGCCCGGCCCTTTAAGGACGGAATTCCTTAAAGGATTCGATAGTTGAGTGAGCGGAATCAGTTTCATCCCAGTTTGTTATTTTTCTCATTTAAGGAAACTGACATTCTCGGAATGAACGTGCAAACGGGGAAATTGAGAATCATTAGGTAAGTTCCCCGCGCTGTAGCTGTACCTCAGGTATAAGTGCATTTTTTTCCTGGGTATTCCATGAATCATACGCTAAAATCACTTCTACCAAACTTCAATGAAATCTTATTTAAACAGGAGCAGTATCAGTGATGCGGGCTTCTACAAAAGAGGAATCGGATTAATGACGACCATGATTTTCTTGGCCGGTATTCAATCTTGCGATCGACCTAAAGAACTTGCTGAGACGGAACAGGATTTACAGATCACCGTTTGCGGCACGGTACAGTTTGCCGGGGAATGTGGCGAGGAAGCGGATTCCCTTATTTCACTCGGACTGGCATTGACCCATAACATGACCTACGAAGAGGCTGAAATGATCTTCGCACAGGTGGTGGATCAATATCCCGACTGTTTTTGGGGACCATGGGGGCAGGCCATGACATTTATCCATCCCCTTTGGTCGGATGCTCCTCCGGAAAGCAGATTGCAAGCAGGATGGGAACTCTCCCGGAAAAGTATGAAAATGGCCCAAAGCGAGCGCCAGCGGCAGTTTGCTACGGCCTTGGCCGCCTATTACCAGGATGGGATAAGCAAAACGGAACAGGAACGGCTTCGGAATTTCCATCAGGCATGGGAGTCGGCTTTTGAGCAATTTCCGGATGACCTTGAGATCAAGTCCTTTTATGCTTTGTCTTTAATTGCAGTGGCAGACCCCAATGATAAAAATTATGAAAAACAGTTGAAGGCAGGTAAGCTGGCCGAGGAAATACTTCAGACTGTCCCCGAACACCCTGGCGGTATCCATTATACCATTCATGCTTATGATTATCCGGAACTGGCAGAAAAAGCCATCCAGGCTGCCGAAAATTACAGTACGATTGCTCCTGACGTGGCCCATGCTTTACACATGCCTACGCATATATATACCCGGCTGGGCATGTGGGAGAAGTCCATTGACTGGAACAGGAGGTCTGCAAAGGCGGCTCTGACACATCCCGCGGATGGAGCAGTTTCCATGCACTATTTCCATGCCTTGGATTATATTGTCTATGCGCATCTCCAAAGATTGGAGGACGAACAGGTGGAAATGATCCTGAAGGAAGTTCAGCAGCTTCAGGGCCCGGTTCAGGAGCACAATGCAACCGCTTATACACTGGCTGCACTTGAGAACCGCTTTGCTTTGGAGAGACAGAATTGGAAAAAAGCCGCCCAGATCCAAGCCAGAACCCCTTCCTTTATTGATTGGGAAAAATTCCCGGAATTTGAGGCATTGTTTCACTATACTGCCGGTTTGGGTGCTGCCAGGTCGGGACAAAATGGAAAAGCAATAAAAGCGTTGCAGGAACTGGAAAACATCAAGCAGAAGATCAAATATCCCTATTGGGCAAACCAGGTTGATATACAGAGAGAAACGGTCAATGCCTGGCTTTTGTTGGCGCAGGGTAAAAAGCAGGAGGCGGTCGAGTCCATGCGCTTAGCGGCGGAAATGGAGAAAGCTACCAGCAAACACCCGATCACCCCGGGAGAATTGCTCCCAGCCAGCGAGCTGTTGGGAGATATGCTGATGGAGCTTGGAAAACCGGAAGAAGCCCTGACCCATTATGAAGAAGCCTTAATGAGAAGTCCTTTGAGATTCAACAGCCTCTTCGGGGCGGCAAAAGCTGCTGAAACCATAGGGGATGTGGAGAAGGCAAATGACTTCTATGAGACGTTGTTGTCAATATGTCCAAACGCGGAAGTTCCCAACACGAAAAGAGAACATGCTTTAAGTTATCTCAAAAAGATATGATTATACGAGATGCTGCCCGGGATGGTTGATCGGGGAAAGCAATCGACTTCTGATCCCGGATTTCCTTGATTTAATCGGATAAAGGGCTAATCTTAATGATCATACTGACATCCGTTACTTCATGACGGGTCTTCGGGTTGATGAATTTCCCCTTTAATCTCGAAACATGGAAATTCGGGGATTCTTCCAGTATCTCGAGATCCCATTGACCGGAGTTTTCCAGTTGAGCCCTGCCGACCGAATTTGTATAAAGGTAAAGTTGCTCTCCCCGTAACCGTTTAGCCTGCAATTCTTCTTCCTCTATGCTCCTATGTAAGTAGGATGTATAAAAATCAAAAGCAAAACTGTGCACCCCATAAAATAGCACCTCTTCATGCGGAAATGCTGCGGTCCGTGCCTTATGGGCCAGGTTGTCCCCCGCCTGATATTGTAGGATTTTTGGATAAAAATTACCCTGCATCAAAAAATTTACCGAAGCCCCAAGTAAAATCATTTTGTAGAAAAAGGAATTTCCTTCATCCGGAATTTTAAATGCAAGGTACATGCCTACCAATAGCGCCAGTAAGATAAACACCAATAAAGGCAGTGATGCCGGAAAGAAGACCACATTAATCCCCAATACCAGCAGCAAGACCAGAGACAAAAGACCTAGATTGACCTTCCTCCATACCTTGTGAAGCGAGATTCTGTTCAGATAATCCGCGGTCACCAATCCCATAAAGGGGATCAAAGTCACTACATAATGCGGTAATTTAAAATTGGACATGGAATAAATGGAAACCAAGAATATAAGCATGGCCCAAATGGACCATCTGAAGGAGCGTTCACGGTTCCACATACACTTGACAGCATTACCCAAGCCTAAATAAAGCAAAACAGACCAGGGTAATACACTCCACAATATGGTGTGTAGGAAAAAATACGGATCCTTGCCCCCTGCCGAACCACACATCTCTCCACCAAAACGTTCAAAATTTTGACCCAATAGGATAAAATACACCCCGGAATTGCCGTCGGTTCCTCTGATCTCCAATTCAGGGTGCAGATCAAACTGCACATAGTATGCATACAGCACTGGGAAGCTGAATACCAAAAACCCAGGAACCATCAGCCAAAGTTTCTGATCCAGGAACACCCTCCAGTCCCTTTCCTCTAATAGGTAGAATAAAAACCCAATTACAGGTACAGCAGGACCTATCATCCCTTTGGTCATAAAGCCCAAAGAAAGCCCCAATACCGCAAGGAAAAAAGTTTCCCAGGTCCTTTGCTGATGAAATCTGATCAGTTGCCAAAACGAAAATATCATAAAAGAGGTCAGCATCCCGTCCATGCGTACATCGCTGTGGGCCAAAGAAAAGGCAAAGGCAACCGAAAGCAATAATGTGGCCTCTCCGCCTACTTTTTTGTTGTACAATAGGGACCCCACTTTGTAGGTAGCATACAGACCCAGGATTGAAGCCAGTAAAGTAGGCAGTTTATAAGCAAAAGTGTTGACACCGAATGTTTTAAAAGAAAGGGCAGCGGTCCAAAAGAGCAGATGCGGTTTGTCCATATAGGGCAAACCCTTATCAACCAGACTCAGGTAATCCCCCGTCACCAGCATATGCAACGCTATATTGGCATGGTGCGCGGGATCATTCTCAAACAAGGGGACAAAAGCCCCAAATAAGTAACCCAGTGAAAGTAGGGTAAGGGACAAAAATTTCACTAAAAGCAAATCATTTATCGTGGCTGTCTTGGCCGGATTCAAAAAAAGCTGCAAGAGGGATCCTGTTTTTGGGCAAATTTAATAATTAGTCCGTATTCAAACTAAATCTCACTGCAAAAACTCCTGCATGAGCTTTAAACAATCCAGTTACACCAGAACCGGTAATGCCGCATCTACCTTGATGCATGTCCCATACATTACTGTCCCCCGAATACAGGATGGCAACCAGGCCCGCTGCTTTCCTTTTCCTTATCGGGAGGACCGCGGGGGGAGCGAAGGGACGCATCATCTGTCACTGGGAAGGATCAAAGTCCTTACGGACCGTATCGGCATGAGGGCAACTTCACTCCTCGGCCACGGTCTCCACAATCACGTCCTTGTCTTCAAAAAGTCCTTTTTTGAACCGCAGTCCCAATCCGGGCAAGGATGGGGGAGAAACCGTCCCTTTAACCACCTGGGGGGAATTCTCAAAAAAATAGCCATCCCTTTCTTTCCAGTAGGGGTATACACTCTCCACTGCAAAGAGATTGGTCACCGCCGCCGCCAAATGGGTGGAGGCATACCAAAGGATGGGCCCACCGGCAGTATGCATCATCGTGGGGATATAATAGGTATTGGCCATGTCGGAAATCTTTTTCCCCTCAGAGATGCCCCCGCACCAAGTAAGGTCATACATGGATATGCCTCCTATGCCGGATTCCATATATTCCCTGAAGCCGAACCGGGTGGCCAATCTTTCACTGATGACCAATGGGATGGAAGTGTACTTGGCCAAAGTGACATAGGATTGCATGTTGTCCTGAAGCAACATGTCTTCTAAATACTGGATGTCCAGGTCTTCCAAAGCCGTCGCGATGCGGACCGCACTGGGGAGGTTCCAGATGCTGTGAAATTCTATGCCGATTTCCAGTTGGTCCCCCACAGTGTCCCTGACCCTATGGATCCAGGTGAGACACTCTTCAATTTCCTTTTTGGAAATATGTTCCCCTTTATTTTTGTTGCCTATAATATCAAAAGGGCAGAATTTAATGCCGTGGATCTGTTGGTCTGCCAGAAAGCGGGCGATTTTTTCCATGTCTTTTTCCAAGGTCCACCCGTTGATGTTTCTGGAATCGGTGTAGGTGTTGTACACCCTGATGGGCCTGTCCGCAGCACCACCCAAAAGCTGATAAACAGGCATCCCTGCATACTGGCCCATGATGTCCCATTGGGCAATGTTGATAGCAGACAAAGCCCTCATCTCTGCACCGCCGAAGACATGATAGGCATTTTGCCTGAAAATTCTTTCCCAGGTTTTTTCGATCTCAAGCGGATTGCTGCCCAACAGCTTTCCTGCCCAACTGTGCCATTGCAGATCCTGAATGGCCCCCTGACTGGCTTCATTGAAAGGGTAGGTTTCTCCGGTGCCTATGATCCCTTCATTGGTGTGTAGCCTTAGCCACATCCATTGTATGCCGGAGTTGTTGACCCGCAGGTCCTTGCTGAATCTGACGGTCTCCACCTTGGTGATGCGAATTGGGGGTTTGGATGCCAGGTTTTGCTTGGCCAAGGCGGACAGGGCCAAAGAAGGCGCCATTCCCAAAAATGCGGAATTAAAAATAAATTTGCGTCTGTTCATGTGCCGGAATGTTTGGTTTAAAATAAAGAATTATTTTCATTCCTTTCCTGGTTTGGGAAGATTTTTCTACCTGGCAGATAGCGGGATAGAAGTGGGGGATTTTTTTCTTGTCCGATAATTTTTTTGCGTTGATTTTTATGAAAAGCCAAAGAATTGGGTAAATTAATCCTTTCAAACCATCATCCGTTCATGAACCCAATAACAACCGCTGTAAAAAACAGGATGCAAGGCATTTTTTTTCACCTTCTTCAAATATTGTACTTTTCTATGATAATCCTAACCCTTTTTGGCTTTCAAAGTGCTTGTTGTCAATCGTATGATTTGCCCGAAAGGGGATTGTGTGCCCATAGAGGAGCAATGACGGCTTTCCCTGAAAACACCATTCCAGCTCTCCAAGAAGCGGTGCGGTTGGGGGCACATATGATAGAGTTTGACGTGCAGTTTAGCAAAGACAGTGCCTTGGTCATCATGCATGATGCCTCGGTGGACAGGACTACTGATGGCATCGGAAAAGTGGCCGATTTGACACTGGAAGAGATCAAACGCCTGGATGCCGGTAGTTGGAAAGAGGAGAGGTTTTCCGGGGAAAAGGTTCCTGTGTTGGATGAGGTGCTGGATATCATGCCCAGGAATGTCTGGTTGAACATCCATATTAAAGGCGGAAAGGAGACGGGAAAAAAGGTAGCGGAGAACATACTGCGAACCAACAGACAACATCAGGCCGTGTTGGCCGTCGAAAGGGAAGCCGCAGCGGGGGCCAGATCTGTGTCTGATAAAATCCTGATCTGCAATATGGAGCGACAATCCGGGAAATGGGATTATGTGGACGGGACCATAGCCATGAAAGCGGATTTTATCCAGTTGAGAGGGGAGATTTTCCCCAAATTCAAGGAATATGTGCAAAAACTCCATTCACACGGAATCAAAGTCAACTATTTTGGCACAGATGAGCCGGAAAAGATCCGCTTGTTATGGGACTACGGCGTGGACTTTCCCCTTGTCAACGACATCAATAGGTCTATAAAACTGGTTGAAAACGCAGGAGTTTTACCTGTAAAACCTCAGTTTTAAAGATCAGAGTTCTTTAAAACCATTTTGTTGGATTACAAAAAATAATGATGCCATGGATTCAAAAACAGATCGAAGAAAATTTTTACACCATTCCTTACTGATGACGGCAGGGATAGGGCTTGTTCCCGGAGCATTCGCCACCACAAAGAAGGTATCGGCCAATGACAGGATCAACGTAGGCCTGATAGGTTGCAGAAACATGGGGTTTCATGGTCTGCGTACGGCTTTGAATACCGGAGAGGTCAACTGTTTGGGTATATGCGATGTGGACCAGAAGGTTTTGGCACAAAGGCAATCCGAAATCAAAGAGGAATTTGGTCAAAACCCAAAAACCTATGGTGATTTCAGGAAGTTGCTTGAGGACAAGGAAATCGATGCGGTTTTTGTAGGCACGCCGGATCACTGGCACTGTTTGCCCACCATTTATGCCTGCGAGGCAGGAAAGGATGTTTATGTGGAAAAACCATTGGCCAACACCATCCATGAGTGCAACCTGATGGTGGCCGCTGCACGGAAACACAACAGGATTGTCCAGGTAGGCCAGCAGCAGCGGAGCGGAAAGGTATGGAAGGCTGTGATGGCTTATATCCACGCCGGCAAATTGGGAAAGCTTAGAAAGGTAAATATATGGGCCAATTTCCGGTATGGGACGGGTGCTGAAAAGCAGCCCGACGGGCCGGTTCCGGATGGTGTTGATTTTGATATGTGGTTGGGGCCGGCACCGAAGCGCAGTTTCAACCCGACCCGCTTTCATGGTAACTGGCGGCATTTTTGGGACTATGGAGGAGGCTTGATGACGGATTGGGGCGTGCACCTCATTGATATGGGGCTTTGGGCAGGAGATGTCAAAGAAGGTCCCAAAGAAATAATGGCTTTTGGGGATAACCTTTCCTATCCCGACCACAGCAGGGAGACATTTGATACCATGTCTGTCACTTATCCCATGGGGGATTTTGTGATGAATTGGGAGCACACAGCCGGGATCCAAGTGGGCCCTTATGATATGCCTTATGGGGTGGAATTCGTCGGGGACAACGCGGTGATCGTAGCGGACAGGGGAGATTGGTCTGTGAAACCGGAAAAGGCAGAGGACGGTGCCCAGGTCACTTTGGAAGCCAAGCAGGATTTTATGGAGGATGGCCCCGGGGATTTGGAAGCCCATGTCAGGAATTTTATCGAAGCGGTCAGGAGCAGAAAACAACCCAATTGCCCTGTGGAAACAGGGCGCAATGTGGCTTTATATGCCCATATGGGAAATATTGCAGTCAGATCAGGTGCGGGTAGGCTGCTTTGGGATGAAGGCAACTTGAGGTTCACCAACCATGAAGAGGCTAACCGCTTTATCTTACCCGAGTATAGGGATCCGTGGCGCTTACCGGTCTATTGAGATTGCCGGTAGTCAAAAAAATATTTTAGCATAAGAAAAAATATCCTAATTTAGAGGGTATTGTTTTATGCAATGAACCCAAAAACAGACGATCAAAAGTTAGGTGAAGGCCTGTTTAGGCAGGATAAAAATGCCTTTGATGCCATATATGAAAAATATTGGAAAAGGCTGTTTCTATATGCTTTTAAGATTTTGAATGACCAGCCCGCCTGTGAGGATATGGTGCAGGAGGTATTCGTCAAACTATGGCAACGTGCGGGGGCAAACAAAATAACCTGCCTGGAAGCCTACCTCCTCAAATCTATGCGCTACCGGATTTCCAATTACATCCGGGACAGAAAGGACACCGCTGCCGTGGATGAAGTTTTGGATCACCTGTGCAGGCAGACTCCTGTAGACCTTGTTTTGGAGGGAAAGCAAACCGAAGAAATCATCAACAAAAGTGTCAGGGATTTGCCGGAGAAACGCAAGCAGATATTTCTGTTGAGCAGAGAGGAACAGCTTTCCAATAAGGAAATCGCCTATCAGCTGAATATCTCTGTAAGAACCGTGGAAGGGCAGCTACACAAGGCATTGAAATCCATCAAAAAGAACCTGGGCGAAATTTATTTTTGGTTATTTATGGTTTTATGGCTGTAGGTGGATGTTTTATTTTTTTATATTTCCTTAGGAGTGATGTCAAGTGTAAATTGACCGGAACTCATCCCCAATCATCTGTGTGAATCCGGGTAATCTGTGGTTTTTTAAAAAAGAGGGGACCGCGGATTCCACGGATGCTACGGATTAGCGCGGATTTGTTTTTAGAAAAGCCATCGATTTTTTTTGGTATGGAATAGGTAGCGACCGGGATTCCTGTGACTATCCTATTAAATGGATCAGACGCTATGGATAAGCACCGATTTTTAGCATTATTGGAAAAACAGGCCAAGGGGCAATCGACTCCGGAAGAAAACCGGCTCATTTCCGAAATCTATGACCGCATGCAGGACATGGAATGGGATGGGCAACTGGATCCCGGGGAAGAGCGCCTTTTAAAAGAGAGGATGAAACAGGCAATTGATGCAAAGCTGTTTTCTGTGGGATCTTTGAAGACCAGGTTATTTCCGGTTATTATGAAAGTGGCCGCAGGAGTGCTGCTGGTGCTTTCCTTTTCCTACCTCTATTTTTCCCAATCCCTGCAGGTGAAACCGGATGACATGATGGAAAGGCAGACAAGTGAACGACAGAAGGCCACAGTTACCTTAGTGGATGGGTCACTGGTGCACTTAAATGTAAACAGCCGGATCCGTTTTCCTAAAAATTTTGGAGAGGGTCTGAGGAGGGTGGAATTGGAAGGAGAAGCATTTTTTGAAGTGGTTTCTGACCAAAACCGGCCTTTTGTGGTAGAGAGTGGCGGCGTCACCACCAGGGTCCTGGGGACTTCCTTTAATGTCAACGCCCATATAGGTAAGGATGTGGAAGTGGCTGTCCGCACCGGAAAGGTAGGTGTCTCGCAGGGATTCACCGATGAAGAGCGGCAATTGGTCATCAGCCCCAATCAAAAAGTTACCCTCAAACATGACAGCAAGGATGTTTTTGTGGAAGAGGTGGACATGGACCAATACCTGCTTTGGAGGGCCGAAACCATTGCTTTTCACCTGGAATCTTTTGATCAGGTGGTGAGCAAACTGGGGAAGGTATATAACCTGAACATGGTACTGGAAGGGTTCAAACAGGAGGAATGCCTGATCAAGGCCACTTATTCCAACCGCAGCCTCTATACGGTCCTATTGGGTTTGAAAAACCTGGTGGACTTCGAATATGAGAAAAAGGACGCCTCTACTTTGGTGATCAGGTATAAAGGATGTAAAAATTAAAATAAGTAAAGCCTATGGATGAAAACGTCATGTAAAGATCAAAATAAATAAAATCCGGAACTGCGGCAACAGTCCCGGATCAGGTAAATGGGCATTGCCCATCAAGTTTAACAATAAACACTCAAAATTATGAAAATTAATTTACTAAGGCTAATTGTGCTTTGTACAAAACAAACCCTTAAGTACTTTCTGCTGCAATTGCTGGTGATGCAGGTGATTATGGCAGAACCCTCTGCTAGCCAGAGCATGGAGGACTACCATGTCAGCCTGAAGGTGAGGAACCAAAAGCTGGTACAGGTGCTGGCGGATCTGGAGAAGCAGACCGATTTTGTCTTTGCCTACAATCAGGAAGTGGCCAAGGACAATTCCCGCATTACCCTCAATCTTTCAACGGACCTAAAAACCCTATTGAAAAAAATCACCGAGCAGGTGGATTACGATTTCAAGCGTGTCGACCAGAACATCTATGTGGTGAAGAGTGAGGCAGTGAATGCCGTCATGAATATCACGGGGACGCAAGAGGAAGTATTGATTCCGTCATCCGAGGATGTTGATATCGGTGGAACAGTTCTGGATGAAAGGGGAATTCCCATTCCAGGAGCCACCGTGATTGTAGAGGGAACCAATATAGGCACTGTGACCGATATTGATGGGAAGTTTTCCCTGGATGTGGAAGAGGGAGCTGCCTTGATAATTTCCTTTATTGGCTACAAATCCCACAGGGTAGTGGTAGGAAATCAAACCACAATCAGCGTCACTTTGCAGGAGGACCAGTCTTCTTTGGATGAGGTGGTGGTAGTAGGATATGGTACCCAGAAAAGAATCAATCTTACCGGGGCGGTTGACCAGATCGGCAGCGAACTGTTTGAAAACCGGCCCATGACAAACCTCACACAGGGGCTACAAGGAGCTCTACCCAATGTGAACATCAGGTTATTGGATGGCAAGCCGACTGCTTCTCCCAGTATAAACATCAGGGGAGCCACGTCCATCGGACAGGGAGGCAGTGCATTGATTTTGATAGATGGGGTGGAAGGAGATCCAAGTATGTTGAACCCTAATGACATAGAATCCATATCCGTGTTGAAGGATGCGGCTTCTGCTGCCATATATGGTGCAAGGGCGGCGTTTGGTGTGGTCCTTATTACCACCAAATCCCCTCAGAAAGATGTGTTTTCCGTCAATTATGGTGCGAATTTTAGTATGAAACAACCCACCGTCGCACCTAACTATGTTTCTGACGGCTACACGTGGGGAAGGATGTTCAATGATGCTTTTTTTGCCTGGGAAGGTACCTATCCCCAGAACGTAAATAAGACGTTGCCCTTTTCACAGGAATACCTGGCAGAACTGGAGAGAAGGTCCAATGATCCCAGCCTACCCAGAACAGAAATAGGGCCTGACGGTAATTATGTCTATTATGAAAGTACGGACTGGTATGACCTTCTGTACAAGGACCAACTTCTTACGATGGAACACAACATATCCGTTTCAAGAAGTTCCGAGAAATCTGAATTCATGATTTCCGGAAGGCTGTTTGACCAGGAAGGTCTTTTCCGTTACAATTCAGATGACTATAAAATGCTCAACCTCCGGGCCAGAGGAAGCATTGAACTGTTTCCCTGGCTAAGGGTAAATAACAATTTGGACCTTTCTAACAGAAATTACTTCAATCCGCTGAATGTTGGAGAAGGCGGCGGTATATGGAGGAATATTGCGGACGAAGGACACCCCTTGGCTCCGATGTTAAATCCTGACGGTACTTTGACACATTCCGGAGCATTCACGGTAGGAGATTTTTATTACGGGAAGAACGGAATCAGTACCAGAAGACGGATAGTCCGGAATATGACGGGCTTTGATGCCGATATTATCAAAGACAAGTTAAAGCTAATAGGCAATGTCACCTACCAGAACCTTTCCAATGATGAAACCAGAAGGCGGGTGCAGGTTCCGTTTAGCAGAACACCTGGAGTTATAGAATACGTGGGTAATCAGTACAATGACCTGAGAAGTGTGGTGAACAGTACAGACTATGTGGCGACCAACCTTTTTGGCGAGTATTCCCATAATTTAGGCAATCATGATATCAAACTGACCGGTGGCATCAACTACGAATTGTCCCGATTTAATCAATTAGAGGCACAAAGAAATGGGTTGATATTTGAGGATGCAGACAACATCAACCTGGCTCTGGGAACGGCTATCAACACAGCGGGTTCATACGAAGGGTGGCAAATCTTCGGGAGCTTTGCCAGGTTGAATTATATTTTTAAAGACAGGTACCTTTTGGAGCTGAATGGCAGATATGACGGTTCCTCAAAATTCCCGAGCAATGAACGCTATGCTTTTTTCCCATCTGCATCTGTGGGATGGAGGGTGTCTCAGGAATCGTTCTGGACCATTCCGGAAGATATCATCTCACACCTTCAGTTCAGGGCATCATATGGCTCCCTGGGTAGTGGCAACATCAGTTCGTACGCATTCCTTGAAACTTTTTCCATTTCCCAATCCTCCAGAATATTGAATGGCATTTTGCCCCAAAAGACAAGCCGTCCAACGGTTCTTCCCGACGGCCTTACCTGGGAAACAGTAACATCAAAAAATGTCGGTTTTGACCTGGACATGTTCAGAGGGAAATTCAGGTACTCCTTTGATGCTTATGTAAGAGAGACGACGGATATGTACACCATAGGCATGACTTTGCCGGCTGTCTTTGGAGCAAGTTCCCCCAGAGGCAATTATGCCGACATGAGGACCACCGGATGGGAAATGTTACTTTCCTACAGGGAGAGTTTTGAGTTAAAAGGTAAGCCCTTTGGGCTGCAGGTCAATTTGAATTTCTCTGATAACAAGGCCCAGATATTGAAATACAATAACCCCAATAAATTCCTCAATGATTATTATCCCGGAATGTGGATAGGCGAAATGTGGGGCTATATAAACGACGGGTATTTTACCTCGGCTTCCGATGTGGAAAACCATGCCGATCAGAGTATGTTTTTGTCCACTTCAAGCGGGCAATACTTCCCTGGAGACATTAAGCTGAAAGATTTGAATGGTGATGGAAGAGTAACTCCAGGCGACAATACCGTCGACAATCCAGGGGACCGTCAAATTATCGGAAATTCCGCACCAAGGTATGCTTACGGAATTAATTTAAGTACGGATTGGAACGGATTTTTTGTTTCAGCGTTCTTCCAGGGTATCGGTAAACAGGACTGGTATCCAAGTAACGAGTCAAATGCTTTCTGGGGACAATACAACCGGCCTTACGGGGATATCCCCAAATGGCATTTGAATGAAGGGATAATCTGGTCAGAAGATAACCCTGATTCATTCTTGCCCAGATATGTTACCCGGTTAGCCAATAGGAGCGGAGCAATATTGAGGGAAAGGCAGTCCGCTTATGTGATGAATGCCTCCTATATTCGACTCAAAAACCTACAGGTTGGATACAATTTTTCTCCGCAGCTACTCGCCTCACTCAAGGGGATTAAAGCAGCGAGAATATTCTTTTCCGGAGAAAATATCTGGACTTTGTCTCCCTTGTATAAAATCGTCGACAACATAGATGTGGAAAATGTCACAGCACCCTCAGACCAGATTTTTACCAGTTCCAATGCGGGAGATGGATACAATTATCCCATGCTGAAAAGCTACACCTTGGGTTTGAATGTTACATTTTAAATGACAGCAAAAATGAAAAGTTCAAGTATAAATAGATATATAGGCATGGGAATAGTGATGTTAACGCTGTTCTCCTGTGATTTGGAAGAGCTGCCTGTGGATACCGCGGACAATTCAGCAGTATTTGGAAGCGAAAGCGGACTCAGGTTATATTCCAACTCGTTTTACGATTGGTTGCCTTCTGCCAATAATGTGCATCAAGCGGATGCAATTTCGGATTATGCGGCAAGAAGAAATGCCCCTGATTTTCTGCGAGCCGGCGTATACAGTTCCAGGGTCAATGACAATACATCCGCATCCGGTTATGACTTGGTCGCCCTGGGAGGAGATTGGAATTGGGGATGGGGGGCATTGAGAAACATCAATTATTTTCTCGTCAACAATGTAAACCCCGAGATCCCGGAAGAGGTACGCAATCATTACAATGCCCTTGCACGTTTTTTCAGGGCATGGTTTTATTTTGAAAAAGTAAAGCGGTATGGAGATGTGCCTTGGATAGATGTGCCGCTGGATGTTCAGGATCCCAAATTATATGCTTCTCAAGACCCACGGCAAATGGTGATGGAAAATGTTTTGGCTGACATCAATTTTGCGATTGCAAACATTCGGGACGCCAATGAACCATCCAGAACACTGATTACCCGGGATGTAGCTTTGGCGCTGAAATCCAGGATAGCACTGTTTGAAGGAACATTCAGGAAATACCATGCGGACCTGGGGCTGAATGCCTCCGCGGAAAACTGGTTGAGAGAATCCATATCAGCTGCAGAGCACCTCATTAATTCCGGAACGTACAGTTTGAACCGGGCAGGAGGGGATGATTTATCCTACAGACAACTGTTTACCAGCGAAACAGTGGTGAGTTCGGAAATACTATTGGCGGTGGTATTATCCAATAACTTTGGCATCCGGCACGCGGCAAACTGGTATTATACCAGTGCGACTACCGGAATACGCTTTTCGTTTATCAGGCCATTTATTCACACTTACTTGAATATAGAT
Organism: Negadavirga shengliensis; assembly: GCF_042652345.1. NCBI lineage: Bacteria > Pseudomonadati > Bacteroidota > Cytophagia > Cytophagales > Cyclobacteriaceae > Negadavirga > Negadavirga shengliensis. The sequence continues at coordinate 449,857 of NZ_JBHSJJ010000002.1, read as the reverse complement.
GGCACACCCTTTACCAATACCGAAAATTATCAAACAATGGTTTTTTCGGAAGAAGTACAGGGAAGGGATAAGCGGCTTCAGCAAACCATCAGGACCGCGGGTTATCGGCGGATAAATGCAGGAGAAAGTGTGCCGGCTCCACCCGCCTTTACCTATACTTATACAGGCTATCAGCCTATTAAATGGTCCATGGATGATGTGGCGATTGATGGGGGAAACAATAATGTCAACGCGGTTTCGCTGTTTCGATATGCGGAAATACTTCTGAACTATGCGGAAGCCAAAGCTGAACTGGGAGAAATGAGCGACGAAACCTGGAGAATGACCGTTGGTGCTTTAAGAGAGCGGGCCGGGATTACAGGCGGTACGCAAACGCTTCCTGCTTCAGTAGACCCTTATCTACAACAGGTTTATTTTCCGGATATTGCAGATCCGGTACTCTTGGAGGTAAGAAGAGAGCGGGGGATAGAGCTTGCCATGGAGGGGTTTAGGTTTTATGACCTTGTCAGGTGGAAAAGGGGGGAACTTATGGAAATGCAGTGGAGCGGAATTTACGTGCCCTCTGCCAATCAATTGATTGACCTCAACAATGATGGTACCCCGGATGTTTATTTCTTTACTGAGGAGCCCTCCCAAAGGGTGGATGGTGTCACCTATATTGATGTCCAGGCAGACCCTCATAAATTGCGGAACGGGAATTCCGGTGAAATCATTTGGTTGGATAATATTTCACGCGAGTGGGAAGACAAAAAGTATTACTATCCTATACCCCAATCCCATATTTTATTGAATCCTAATTTGGAGCAAAATTCAGGCTGGGACTAATCCGCTTAACCCAAAGTGAATTACGTTCGGTAAGAACGAAGCTGATAATTGCTAAACTTACAAAATCAAAGAGAGAGAAGCCATCTGGGAAACCAATGGCTTTTCTTTTTACCTTTTTTTGAACTCGTACACGGAAACCATGAAAGTAAACGGAGCAAAAAATGTGAGGGTTAGTCCTTCCAGAAAGGGCATTGGTTGACAAGCCCCTTTATGAATGTATTCTTGATTTAACTATTATCCCATATTGTGAAACCATGGTTGATCATACCAACCTGCTTACTGTCGAGATGATTCGGATCGACCAGCAGATGATTACCGGCTTGCAAAGATTTGAGGAAGTTTAATTGTATAAACAAGCCAATCCGATACTTTTTTTGGTATTATAGAAAAATCCAAATATATTGGTTTGTTAAAACAATAAACCTTTTGCGCCAATCCAACCCAAATAATGAATCCCAGGCGGCGGATGTCTGCCTGTGGGACCGTCTTAGAAACGGTGATCAAAAGGCTTTTGAGCAAATATATATCCTATACGTGGATGATCTGTTCCGGTTTGGGAAGAGCATTACTGACGGTCATGCTTTGATCAAAGATTGTATCCAGGATGTTTTTATTGATCTGTGGCATTACCGGGCTCAATTGGCCCATGATGTGTGCATAAAATTTTACCTTTTCCGGGCACTTTCAAACAAGATACAGCGTGAAATTGGAAAGGAAATTAAAGGGAAAAAACATGAGCTTGGCGAATTTTTTAGTAAAGAAACCTTTCAGCCTTCATCAGAAGATGAGCTGATTGAAACCCAGGAAATATCCCTCAGCAACAAAAAGCTTGATAAAGCCCTGTCCGGTCTTCCGGTAAGGCAAAGGGAGGTGATTCATTATGTTTTTTTTGAGAAATTGACTTATGAGGAAGTGGCCAGGCTTATGGATATCAATATCAGGTCGGCCTATACGCTGACCTGGAAAGCCATTCAAACCATGAAAAAATCATTTGTTTCTTTTGCTGTATTCTTGAATTCCCTATTTATTTTTTAGATCACCACATTCATGAATCTGAACATGATAGATGAGTACAGGCTTGCTATACACCCCGTTATCCTGGGAGAAGGCGTACCACTTTTCAATGAAATCAAAAGAGGAATAGGATTGAGCCTGAAAAAAGTGCAAACATCCCCGTCAGGCGTGGTACTGCTGCATTACGAAAGGAAGGATGAAAACCTCTGAGCTAGATTCGCAGGAAACTAAAAATCGAGGAAAGGCAGAAAATAACAACGATGATATTCATACAAAGGAGACATGCGAAACAGGACCCAAAGTGGAAGGGACCGATGAAACCGGGAAAGTAGTTGAAGAAGTAACGAAAATGATGGGTACAGAGTAAACGAATATGCCACAGAGAATCTCTCAAAGACTACTGGAAATTGTAAATGCGCTTCCATTGAAAAGCGGAATCCGTATATTAGAAATTGGTTGTGGCACAGGAGCAGCTGCAAGGGAAATTTCAAAACGAATCGGTAACGGACATATTCTTGCCGTAGACCGTTCTGCTAAAGCTATTCAACAGGCCATCGCAGGCTCACAAACAGAAATTGAAACAGGTAGACTTTCGTTTAGACAAGTTGCAATAGAAAATTTCGGCCTTGAAAATGGTGAAAAACTGTTTGACATGGCAATTGCTGTAAGGGTTGGAGCCTTGGACGGACGACACCCTGAAATCGAAACGCAAGCTTTATTTAGAATTGCCAGAGCATTGACAAAAGAAGGGAAATTATTTATAGATGGAGGAAACCCACTGAAAGAAATATCGCTTGGTGGATACAGATAGCATGTTGGCCGACAGCAGTGGTTTTGTATTAAGTGTTCCGTTTGACTATAATTGTTCGAGTAAAAAAAATTTTAAACCATTAAGAAGTTAGGCAATTAAGGTGTTTTATCCCCTTAATGGTTAATAGCTGTTTGATTTCGAGTCATTTATATCAACTTTAGTAATAAACTCGGATGAGGAGAAAAAATTTTTAAAAAAACCGGATTTTTGAAGGATACATTTTCCTGCTTTTCACCTCTTTGCTTTGAAAAGCAGTTTTTATGGGATTGTCAAATTATACCGTAGAAGATTTTGTTCTGGATCCGGAGTTCAGAAAATGGGTACTTCATCCCAATAATAAAAGTAATGTTCGTTGGGATCGATACCTGGAGGAAAATCCGGATTACAGGGAAAATATTCTTTTGGCCAGGAAGATCGTATTGCACCTGGAGGAGCGGCACAAACAGGCAGGTGGTCTTTCGGAAAGTGATAAGATCGATATTTGGAAGAACATTAAAATTGGGGTGGGTCGGAAAAATAGCGCTCAGCAGGACGTGCTGGTTGTTCCCATCTCATCCGAAGCCATATTGAGCAAAACGGCAGAAAAAAGTCAGAAATGGCTATCATTTTGGAGGTATGCAGCTGTTTTGTTGTTTGCATTGGCACTTGGTCTATCATGGGTATTTTTTGGAGAAAGGAAGGAAGAGGAAACTGTTGTTACTTCCAATTGGCAGGTTTACGAAACGCCACTGGGTGTCAAATCTACCATTACCTTGAGTGACGGATCGGTAGTGACTTTGAATTCCGGAAGCCAAATCAGGTTTAAGGAAAGTTTTACGGGCCAGGAAAGAGAGATTTTTTTGGAAGGCGAGGCATTTTTTGTGGTAGCCAGAGATACCCTTAAACCCTTTATTGTCCATGCCGGGGGGCTTTCCACACAGGTTTTGGGCACTTCTTTTAATATCAAGGCCTTTAAAGATGAAATGACGGAAATTTCCCTCGTGGCGGGATTGGTAGAGGTAAAGGAGCAGCAGGGGGACCATAGAGAAAAGATATCGCCCGGGGAGGGGATTTTGTCTGCGCCGGACGGCGGAAACTGGAAACGACGAAAGATAGACGTGGAATACGTAACCGCCTGGATGCACAAGACCATTGTTTTCGACAACACGCCTTTTGAAACGGCCATGCGTACCCTCGAAAAATGGTATGGTGTCCAGATCAAACTGGTCAACTTCAAGGACAAAGAATTGAAAGTAACAGGGAAATACCAGGATGAGACATTGAAAAATATTCTGGATGGATTAGGGTATGGTGTCCGGATAGATTACCGGATCAAAGGAAAAGAAGTGACAATCATATTTGAGTAACAAACCCATTTGATGCCTATGTGAAAAACAGGAAAAATGAAAAGGCTGAAAGTGCGCCAACACCTCCAGCCTTAACCCACCGAAAGCTGGCTTTTGGTGGGTGAAATTTAAACTCCTTTGCTAAAGCTTAAACATTGTAAAGTTATGAAAAAAAACTTACGGTCGCACCTTTTGGCCATGTCCAAAAAAATACTACAAATATCATTGGTCCAGTGCTTGACGATCACGGTACTTTTTGCCTGGAATGGCAATGCCCAAGTCAAACGCATCGATGAGATCCAGTTAAATATTGAATTTAATGAAACCAGTGTTCCTCAGGCATTTCGTGAAATAGAAAGGGAAACAGACCTCAACTTCGTTTATTCCAACCGGGAGTTGAAAAGTACTGATTTGCTCGTAGTGGGCAAAAAAGAAAACCTGTATGAGGTGCTGGTGGAGATATCCAAACAAACAGGCCTCCTCTTTAAACAGATCAACAACAACATCATTGTACGGAGACAAATCACTCCCGACAAGGGTTACCAGCCCGTGAGTATCTTGGAGCAGGTAGCCATCCCGGTGAGTGGAAAGGTAGTGGATGAGTCTGATGAGCCTATTCCGGGGGTGTCCATTTTGGAAGTAGGAACCCATAACGGTACGGTGACAGGGCTTGATGGGGTATTTGATTTGTCGGTGACTTCCGAAGAGTCTGTGCTCGCCTTCAGCTTTATTGGAATGAAAAAAGTGGAGTTGAAGGTCGGTACCACGAGGGTTTTTGATGTCAGGATGGAGTCCGATTCCGAAGCCCTTGAGGAAGTGGTTGTGGTGGGATATGGAACGCAGAAGAGGGAAGACGTCACCGGTTCCGTAGCAACGGTAAACCAGGAATCTATCAAAAATCTTCCCGTTTCAACCATAGACCAAAAAATGATAGGCCAGGTTGCCGGGGTTCAGATCCAACAGGTTTCAGGTGCACCTGGGGCCGGAACCTCGGTTAAAATTAGAGGGAGCGGTTCATTGGGTGCTGGAAACGAACCTTTATATGTAATCGACGGCATGCCGTACTCTTCAGGGATGAACCAGAATCTTAATCCATTGGTGTTTATTGATCCGAATAATATTGAATCCATAACGGTATTAAAAGATGCTTCATCTACTGCCATTTATGGTTCTAGGGGAGCTAATGGGGTAATCATGATTACCACAAAAAAAGGAGAGTTTGAGCAGACCACAGTCAATTTCTCCTCAATGGTTGGTGTTCAGCAAGTTCCTCAGAAGGGCAGGCCAAATCTGCTTAATCAAAGGGAATTTGCCCAGTTTCAGCGAGACAGGATAGATATAGGCGTAAGACAGACAGAGAACCGTGAACCCACACTCGACGATTATCCCGAGGAATACAGGAACCTTGATGCGCTTTCCGGAAGAGGAACGGACTGGTATGACTTGATCCTTCAAACGGCCATGATCCAGGATCATAATTTTAGCATGCAAAAGGGAACTAAGGATTCCAGGATCAATTTCAGTTTGGGATATTTTAAACAGGAAGGCGTACTTAAACATACGGGAATAGAAAGGATCAGCAGTAACCTGGGAATTGAAACCAATGTCAGCGACAAATTGAAACTGGGAGCCTCTATTCAGCCTACATTTATCAAACAGGACAGGGCCAATACCAATCTGAATCGAGGGGATGTATTGGGGGTAAGTATTTGGGCCAACCCCATTTCAACACCTTATGATGAAAATGGGAATTTGAAACCTTATATTGTGGCCCCTCAAAGCCGGTTTCATTCAGCCTGGAGTTTTGTAAATCCCCTTTTTGCCCTTCAGGAAATCAAAAGGCAACAAAATACTTTCCGGAACCTGGGGTTTGTCTTTGCAGAGCTGGAAATTCTCCCCAATCTGAGATTCAAATCTTCTCTCAATACCATTTTTGATGTATCCAAATTTGAACAATTTATTCCCAGCACAATAGGAGATTCCAACAGACCTCCAACCCCGGGCACAGGGGCCTCCTCCAATAGCAGGAGTGATAGTTTTGATTGGTTGATAGAAAACACCCTTAATTATGATTTGAGTTTAAGGGACCATAGGATCAACGCCCTCTTGGGCTATACCACCCAGAAATTCACATCTAATAGCATTAACTTAGGAGCAGGTCCTTTTCCCAATGATTTGATACGAACCATCAATGCAGCGCAGGCCATTGATACCTGGGGCGAGGCTGTTAATCAATGGAGTATGATATCCTATCTGGGCAGGGTAAATTATGCATGGAAAGATAAATACCTTTTAACAGCCACATTCCGATCCGATGGTTCTTCAAGGTTTGGTAGTGAAAACAGGTTTGCTATGTTCCCTTCCTTAGCTGGAGCCTGGAGAGTTTCTGAGGAGAACTTTTTCAATGGGGTGAATTGGTTGGATGAATTCAAGATCAGGGCGAGTTATGGAAAAAGCGGTAACAATAATATAGGCAATTACGCTCACCTGGCTTCCATTACCGCGGGATCCTACATTTTCGGCAATAACCAGGTGACCGCATCGAGTGTGAGCCTGCCAAATCCTTTTCTGACATGGGAAGAATCCAATCAGATTGATTTGGGTTTGGATTTCCTGTTTATCAATAACCGGATGTCTCTTTTGGTGGATTTGTACAGAAGGGAAAGCAACAACATGTTGTTGAATGATGTGATCCCGTCCATTACCGGGTTTAATTCCCAAACCATCAACCAGGGAAATGTCAGAAACATTGGATTGGAAATTGCATTGGGGGGCTCCCCTTATGCGGGAGAGTTTTCATGGGACATCAATGCCAATATAGCATTCAATAGAAATAAAGTAATTGCCTTAAATGACAATACGGTTAGAATATTGGCAGGAAACAACGACGGTAATCCCACGCATGTATCGGTAGTTGGAAAGCCGATTGGCCAATTCTTTGGTTTTGTGCTGGAAGGGGTATATACCCCTGAGGATATGGAAGACCCCAATATTGTCAAAACACCACAGGTTTATGAAGGAAATGTAAAATACAGGGATATTGATGGAGATGGTTTGATCAATGACGTATTGGATTACACCATTATCGGAAACCCACACCCCGATTTTATTTTCGGACTTACCAATAATTTTGCCTATAAAGGATTTGATTTAGGTGTTATCATTAACGGCCAAAGTGGGGGGCAAGTGATGAATGGGTTAAGACAGACGACGGACAATTTACAGGGGTTTTTCAATGTGGACAGGGATTGGGAAAACCGGTGGAGAAGCAGGCAAAATCCCGGAGACGGTATCCATTCAGGAATTCCCCAAGTAAGGCCCAGTTGGGGACATAGGGTATCTACTTTATGGGTCGAAGATGCCAGTTATTTGAGAATTTCCAACCTTACATTTGGCTATACCTTTTCGGGACGGTTTATTGAAAAACTGAAAATCCTCAATAGCTCAAGGATTTACCTTACCATCCAAAACCTGGCCATGTTTACCAATTACAAAGGAGCCAACCCGGAAGGTCAGGCCGCCAATCAAAACAATACCTTGGCACCGGGTTTTGACATGACTTCCTATCCTTTATCCAGAACCGCTTCTATGGGTATCAATTTATCCTTTTAAAATCACAGATTCATGCCCAGCGCAACCATTAAAATACAAAGACATGAGAAAATTAATATATATAATAAGCATAATAGGCATTTTGATGTCTTCCTGCTCAGATGACTTTCTGGACTTGTATCCAGAAACGACCTTGAACGAAGGGAATTTCTACCAAACTCAGGAGGAGTTTATTTTATTGGCAAACGGATGCTATGTTCCCATGAGAAATTATGAAAAGGACCTTCATTGGGTGTTGGCTGAATTGATTTCCGATAACACAAGTTTTCAGTATAATATTCGGACAGGAGAAGCCGTCAGGGGAGTAATTGACCAATTTATTATAACAGCAGATAATAGAGGGTATAGTAGCTTCTGGGACCAATCTTACAACGGCATCACAAGATGCAACAAATTACTGTTTGAATTGGATCGCCCTGACGTTACCTGGTCCAACGAAGCCTATAAAAACAGGTCCGCTGGCGAAGCCCTTTTTTTAAGAGCTCTTTATTATTTTAATCTGGTGAGGCAATTCGGAGGTGTGCCTTTGGTCACTAAACCCATAACATCCCAAGAAGCAGTAGACATAAAAAGATCCCCTGAAGATGAGATATATCAGAATATCATCAGCGACCTTAACCAGTCGGTCCATTTTTTTTCGAATGCGGCAAATGTTCATGAAAACGGCAGAGCTAACAAATACGCTGCGCTTGCCCTGTTGGGAAAAGTCCATTTGACCCTTAAGAATTATTCTGATGCGGGAAATAACCTGAAAGAAGTGATTGACTCAAACAATTATTCATTGCTCCAGAATTACGCAAGCCTTTTTGATCCTTCCAATCCGGATTTTTCGGAAACCATTTTTGCGGTTCAATATTCGGAAAACAACAGGGAATTATCGAACAGGTTCATTTTCATGTTTGCTCCATGGAGTTCTGAAGGGGAAATTACCAACCGGCCAAATATCAATATGATATCGGCCGGCTGGAATATTCCAACCCGGGATTTGATAGAGGCCTTTGAAGATGGGGATAACAGAAAAGCCGTCTCTATCAATACCTGGACCGGTGAAGATTGGGATGGGGAAATCAGGGAATTGTCATATTGTGGTAAATTCAAGCCCCCGGTTTCGGCTCCCGATGACCGTTGTGGGGACAACTTGCCCATCTTGCGCTATTCGGATGTGTTGCTGATGTATGCGGAAGTCCTGAACGAACAGGGAAGGACAGGAGAAGCCATTCCTTATGTTGAAATGGTACGCAGTAGGGCCGGGTTAACGGAACCGCTTTCAGGATATGGCCAAACGGAGCTCCAGGAACTGATTCTAAAGGAAAGGCAGGTTGAGTTTTGTTTTGAAAACCAAAGATGGTATGATCTGAAAAGAACAGGCAAAGCCCTTGAGGTCATGTCTGAACATGGCATCAGGGAAAAAGCCATGAAACCTTTCCTTTTTGACGCTTCGTTCAATGTTACTTCGAATAAGCTCTTGGCTCCGATTCCAGCAGAACAAATTTTGATCAATAGATTGGACCAAAATCCCGGTTATTGATATCCATAGCCTTAATAGAACTTAAATCATGAAAAAAGAAATAAAAAAACAATCCGAAATATTTCTGTTTTTAATCCTATCAGTTTTCGTCACCATGGCAGGACGAGCTTATGGACAGGAGGATAAACCCAATATCATTTATATCCTATCCGATGACCAATCCTGGAAGGACTTTGGTTTTATGGGACACTCACATATAGAAACACCCCATATCGATAAACTGGCAGAAGAAGGCCTCACCTTTACACGCGGCTATGTCACTGCCCCGCTTTGCAGCCCATCATTGGCTTCCATCATCACGGGATTATATCCCCAACAACATGGGATTACCGGGAATGACCCAGCATTTGAATTTGAAGGGGAGAGATACAGAAGCGATTGGCAATTGGCCAGGTCCAGGTTGTACAGAAACTACCTGGATGAATTTCAAAAACACCCTACTGTTCCGATGTTGTTAAAAAAATTGGGTTATTTATCGTTTCAGTCGGGAAAATGGTGGGGTGGCCATTGGAAAGAAGGTGGATTTACCCACGGAATGACGCATGGAAATCCCGCAAAAGGAGGCAGGCATGGTGATGAAGGTTTGAAAATCGGAAGAGAAGGTATGGAGCCCATTTTCGATTTTATGGACGAAGCCATTGAAGAAAATAAGCCGTTTTTTATTTGGTATGCACCTTTTTTACCCCATTCTCCTCATAATCCGCCCGATTCTCTATTGCAGAAGTACTTAGCTAAAGCCCCTACAAAAGCGGTTGCTGCCTATTGGGCCATGTGTGAATGGCTTGACATCACCGTGGGGCAATTATTGGACAGGGTGGAAGAAAAAGGTTTGACGGAAAACACGCTGGTGGTTTTCGTAACAGACAATGGATGGATACAGGACCCTGACCAACCTAACAGGTACGTCTCCGGCTCCAAACAGGACCCGCAGGATATGGGAATCCGAACCCCCATTATTTACAAGTGGCCCAAGAGAATTACACCGCGAATGGACACCGAAAATCTAACGAGCAGTATCGATATGGTAACAACCACCTTGGCAGCGGTGGGTATGGATCCCCTCCCTGCTATGCCGGGAATTAACGTAATGGACCAAAAAGCTTTGGAAGAGCGAAAAATGATCTTTAGCTTGGATTTTTCCCATGATATGATCCACGTGGACCAACCGGAAAAAACACTGGAAAGCAGAATCGTAATCAGCACGCCCTGGAAAATGATTGTTCCGGATGTTGCCAATAAGGAAAACCAGGAGACATTGCTATACAACATTATCCAGGATCCAACGGAGCGTGAAAATCTCGCTTTAAACCGCCCTGAAGTTGTACAGGAATTGATGCGGGAACTGGACAACTGGTGGCAAAGATAAACCCGATGGGTTCTTGCATTTTCTGTTGCGGTGAACTGAAAGCAGGGGGTGAAATCCCGGTATGCTTTTAGTTCACTCCGGTACATAATAAAATAAACCTCTCTATCCAACAGGTATTTCCCTTGATTATAAACTGTTAAAGGGGTATGTTAGGAAACCGGTTGGGGACGTGCCATGTATTCAACTAATCAAACTTTCTAAATTGATACATAATGAAAACCGTCATCTTTTTTTCTTATCTGTCGCTTTGTCTTGTTTCCCTGGGATGCAAAACTGAAAAGCAACCACAGGAGGATCTTGGGAAACCCAATATTATTTTCCTCTTGACCGATGATCAGCGTTGGGACGCGTTGGGCATTATGGGCAATAACATTATTCAGACACCGAATCTTGACCGGCTGGCAGGGGAGGGGGTGCTTTTCAAAAACGCCTACGTGACCACCTCCATCTGTGCGGTAAGCAGGGCAAGTTTTTTTTCCGGTCAGTACATGTCCCGTCACGGGATCGAAGACTTCCAAACCAGTTTTTCCGAAGAAGCCTTTGAACAAACTTATCCCATGATCCTCAAAAAGGCAGGTTACAACATAGGGTTTGTCGGTAAATTTGGGGTGGGTAATCCCAAGGAACAGCCTGCTGGAAAATTCGACTTCTGGGCAGGATCTGACAAGGGGCAACCGGATTATGAGATGACAGACGGGGACGGGAATTATATCCACCATACGGATAAGGTCGGAAAGGATGTGGAAAGGTTTTTGGAAGATTGGGGGGACAAAGGCCCGTTTAACCTGTCAGTGAGTTTCAAGGCACCCCATGTACAGGATAATGATCCCCGGCAGTTTATCATTAACCCGCGGTACAAGGATTACTATAAAGAGGATAGCATTCCCGTTCCTTTAACGGCAGACCCCAAATATTGGGAAAGTTTTCCCGATTTTTTCAGGACCGATGACAACATTGGCAAAGAACGCTGGTACCTGCGCTTTAAAACCCCGAAGATGTATCAGGAAAGTGTGAAGAATTATTACCGGCTGATCACCGATGTGGATGATATGGTAGGCAGGATGATGGATCAGTTGGAAGCCCAGGGCCTGGCGGACAACACGGTCATTATATTTATGGGCGACAACGGGTTTTACCTGGGTGAGCATGGCCTTGCGGGCAAATGGTACGGGCATGAGGAATCCATTCGGGTGCCGTTGTTTATCTATGATCCGCGAACAGAGGGCAATAGGAAAGGCAGCGTATCGGAAGAAATTGTCCTGAACATTGATGTTGCCCCCACTATCCTTCGGTTAGCAGGCCAGAATATACCTGAAAGCATGCAAGGGCAGGACCTGATCACATTGATAAATGGTGGAGGGACCAGCCGCGGGGATTTCTTTTATGAGCATACTTTTATGGGAAGCCCAAAAATCCCCAAGATTGAAGGAGTGGTCTCTCTGGAAGAAAAATACATGATTTTTACCGAGCACGGGTATGAACAATATTTTGACTTGAAAAAGGACCCTAAGGAAACTGTGAATCTTGCGGAAGATATATCATATGGGGAAAAAGTAAACGTTCTAAGGGAGCGGTATCAGCTATTGAAGTGGCAGGTGAGGTAAATAACGTAAACCCGGAGTATGAACGTTTAATAAAGCCGTCTGTCATCACCGATAGGAGTTTATCCCGGCCAACCGGGAAAAGCAGTCTCTTTCTGTACGCACCCGTCAGGGGACCGCTTCGGCGCGGGTAACGTCTCCGTCAATTGAACCGAAAGGTTGCCGCTTCTCGCGATGACGAAAAAGTTCGTCACCGTAGCCCTTTTAAAGGACTGGTGCGCTGGGGAAGGGCCTTTCGTAAGGGGATTCCTACGGCTCCACCCCACAAACCACGTTTCGCGCCTCGAAATAGCCTTTCCCGGACACTTTTGGGAGCGGCTTTTTTACAAAAACGTCCCGGAGTTAAATCAAGGAGAGCAGCTGTTAAAGGAAATAACCTCCAACTTCCTGCTTGGTTGTTGAGAAATATATGCCGCCATAGAGGGAACAAACAAGGTAAATAATGGTACTGAATAAGATTTAACCCATATTTAATGGAATAAGCTCGTATTTTTATAAGTTATTTTTTAAGTTAGTCGGTGGTTTGTCCATAAACATCCGCCAAAACTGTGATGGGTTGTTGGAAAGCCTGAAAATTAGCCATCTTTATTTTCCTGATCTGTTTATTGCCTGGCATGTGAGACCCTTGATTGATCATATTGAAAGTGATCTTGTTAAATCCCTTAGGCAGGGAGACATAAAAGCTTTTGACGAGCTGTATTTCAGGTATATGGAAAAGCTGTTGGGTTTTGCAAAGTCTTATCTTTTGGATGAAAGGGAAGCGGAAGAAACCGTACAGGAAATTTTTATAAAAATCTGGGAGAAGAGAAAAACTTTAGACGAGTCCAAAAACTTCAGGTCTTACCTGTTCCAATCCGTAAAAAACCATCTTCTCAACCGGATCAGGGACAGGAGAAATAACTGTAAGCTTGAGGAAATCCCGGAAGAAATGGCGATAAGTTCCCAAAACATCATAGAGGATATTAGTTATAAAGAACTGGAAGAGACAGCCATTGGCCTTATTAAAAATTTGCCAAGGGTACAGCAGGAGGTTTTTATGTTAAGTAAAATGGAAGGACTCAGCAATGGCGAAATCGCCTTAAGGCTCAACCTTTCCAAAAGAACCATTGAACACCATATTTATCTGGCCACAAAGTTTTTGAAAGGCGAACTGGTGCATAAGACTTTTGCAGGGATAGGGGTATTGTTATTTTTTGGGTGATTGTAGGCGTGAGAAGATTCGGAGAAGTTTTGTTTCCAGGTATACATTTTAAGTAATTTTTTTTTCAATTCTTTATTAAGTGAATCGTTCGCCTCATGTGTATTGTGAGAAAGAAAAGATCAAATTGAACGAGGAAAAGCTGATAAGATTTTTAAACAACCAATCCCCCCCCGAAGAAAAAAAGGAGGTGATGAAATGGCTCGGTAAGCCCGGGTCGGAACGTGAAATCGTGGAAAAGCTTCATGACCGCTGGAAGTCCGGTGTATTCCAAAAAGTGGACAATGAAAAAAAAATTGGCTTGTTGGAAAGGATTCACTCGAAGGCCCTTGGACAAGAAAAGAAACAAAAAAGCTCGATCCTCTTATCACCGGTATGGTTGTGGGGAAGGTCAGCTGCAGCATTTTTGTTGGTTGGTTTCTGTTTATATTTTTTGTATGAAGGCATGTTTTCCCAAAATAAAGTTGAATCCCTTGCAGAATATACAGAAGCAAAAATAATCGAGAAGAAAACAAAGGCCGGGGAAAAACTGAGGCTGACCCTCCCTGACCAGACAAAAGTAGTGGTCAATTCCTTGTCGACCATCAGTTTTTCCTCTGATTTTGGTAACGCAAACCGGGAGATATACCTGGAGGGGGAAGCATTTTTTGACATCGAACCGGATAAAGACAGACCATTTAAAGTCCACACCGGCTCAGTACTGACCACTGCCACGGGTACCGCTTTCAATGCTTTTTCCCGGGACCAGACTGTTAAAATAGCTTTGACAGAAGGATCGGTCATCGTGAGCCATGCAACCGATGAAGTGGCTCTGTCTCCCGGTGAAATGGCAAATTATCACCAGAATAATCCGAAAGGATTGATTGCTTCAAAATTTAATCCCGATGATGTCACAGCCTGGAAGGAAGGCAGGATATCCTATAAAAACAAAAAATTCAGTGAGATTTTGAGGATTTTGGAGGACTGGTATGGAGTGGAGTTTGTCATCCAAGGCAGCATCAATAAAAACCGGACGGTGTCCGGAGTTTTCAACAATGAAAGCCTTGAGGACATTCTCACCGGATTAAGTTTTACCATGGATTTTGAGTACAAATTAGATGGAAAAAAAGTAAACCTAAAATCAAGGAGCCTATGAAATAAAAACTAAAAAAACAGGGTAAAAAGTCCATCGCCAAATGAAATGTTTTACCCTGTTGCTTTAATGAAATTTATTCAAAAAAACAATCAAAATTATGAAAAGAAAAATACTTTACCTAATCAAGATGGTATCGAAACACCTTCTTTATGGCTTTATTTTGCAGGGCGTTTTTTTGACGACCTTGCTCGCTAACAGCACCAATGCACAAATCAAGCCGATAGACGAAACCTTTCTTAGGCTTTCAAAAAAGGAGTGGAGTCTGAAAGAGGTTTTCATGGATTTAGAATCCAAGACTAGCTATAATTTTAATTTTGCCGATGATCTCTTAGAAGGACAACCACTGATACTTTTAGAAAACGGGAGGCAATCCGTTTATGACATTTTGACCCAGATTTCCAATAAAACAGACTTAAGGTTCAAGCAGGTAAACAACGCTATTTATGTGGGGAGGGCAAATAATGAAGATGCCCGGGTGGCCTTTGAAAAGATCGAACAAATCGTGTCGGGGACAGTCACCGATGAAAACGGTGAACCGATTCCCGGGGCTACTGTCGTGGTGGAAGGTGCGAATACAGGCACCGCTACAGATATAGATGGGAGATTTCAAATTGAGGTTCCAAGTGGTGGCGCTATCGTCGTGTCCTTTATAGGTTACCAATCCCAGCGGATCGAGGTGGGAAACCAAACCACTTTTAACATTATTTTAAAAGAAGATCAGGCATCTTTAGACGAAGTGATTGTGGTCGGTTACGGTGTACAAGAGCGGTTAAGCGTCACCAACTCGCTTGCCCAGGTTTCGGGAGAGATGCTGGAACGCCGGCCGGTGGCTGATTTCCAGCAGTCCCTGCAGGGATTCGCTCCTGGGGTCACGGTGGTGGACCAGGGAGGCCGGCCGGGCAATAACAACATTAACATAAGAATCAGGGGGATTACCACTTTGGGAAACAATAATCCCCTGATAATAGTCGATGGGATCGAACAGCGCATAAACGATATCAATCCGAATGATATCGAATCAGTGACCGTTCTGAAAGACGCGTCTTCTGCGGCCATTTATGGTTCCAGAGCGGCCAATGGCGTGATTTTGGTCACCACAAAAAGGGGGACAAAAGAAGGATTGAATGTGGCGTATGACGGGTATTACGCCTTGCAGGAAGTGACCAACAGGCCCAGACATATGGATCTGGAGAGTTATCTGCGCCTGGAGAATGTAGCCCATGCCAACGCGGGAAGATCTCTGCCCTACACGGAAGAATATATCCAGGAATATGTAAGAAACGCCCCCAGTCCCGAGTATCCGCTGCCTTACCCATTTTGGGACAAAGGTGACTTGGGCGTGTTGAAAACCGCTCCCCAGCAAAACCATACCCTTTCGGTAAGCGGAGGGAGCGAAAACCTCAATGGTAGAATGAGCGTACGGCGCCAAACCATAGATGGGATAGCCCCCAACTTCAGTGATAAGTTGAATGAATTCAGATTAAGCCTGGATATGAAAGCTTCTGATAAAATCACGTTTTCAGGTGATTTGAACTACAGGGAGGGGCTTGCGATCCAACCCTCAGGCTTATCGGCCCAGGGTGACGGCGAAGCCAGGTTTTTCCAGTATATGCTGCATGCCAGCAAGTTTGCCTGGCCCAGGTATGAAACCGGTGAATACGGGCTGGGACCTCAGGTAAACAACCCGCTTATTTTCGCCGAATTGACCGGAGATAGCCGGACGATCAAAAATTACCTGATGGGTAGTATCAAAATGGATTATGAAATCCTCCCCGGACTGGTTTTTTCCAACCAATATGCTTTGAGAAATGATAACAGACAAGTCAAGACATTTTCAAACAGCTACTTTAACCGTGACCCGGTCAACGGCAGAGTGGCCCAAAGGCTATTAAACAGTCTGAATGAACGTAGGCAATACTTGAATGAATATACCCTTAACAGCCTGTTGACCTATTCCAAAAACCTGGGCAGCCATGGCCTTACTTTTTTATTGGGATATTCAACCATTGACAACAAAAGCAATATAATTGATGCTTTTAGGCAGGATTTTTACAATAACGATGTGCAGTCCCTAAACCAAGGATCAAATGAAAACAGGGATGCTACGGGTTTTGATGCGGAATGGGGGCTTCGGTCTTATTTTTCCAGGATCAATTATAACTATGCCAATAAGTATTTTGTGGAGCTGAATGGTCGTTACGACGGGTCATCGAGATTTAGCCAAAAACGCAGATATAGTTTTTTCCCTTCATTTTCGGGGGGATGGAGAATTTCAGAGGAAATGTTTTGGGACAACATCAGGCCTGTGGTCAATGAGTTTAAGCTAAGAGGATCAAGAGGAGCGTCAGGAAACCAGGCCATACCGGTATATGAATTTTATGAAGCTTTGAGGGCTGTCAACTACTCCTTCAATGATGCGCCGGTCCAGGGTTTTGCGCAAACCAGTCTGGTCAATCAGGAACTGACCTGGGAAACCACCCATCAAACCAATCTCGGGTTTGATATGGGTTTGTTGGAAGACAAGTTGTTGTTCTCTTTTGACTATTACAACAAAATTACAGACGGGATTTTGCTAGAACTTCCTATTCCGGCATTGATTGGTTTGGATGCCCCTTTTCAGAATGCAGGTAGGGTCAAAAATGAGGGATACGAAATCTCCCTGAACTACCGGGGAGGGCAAAAAGTGACGTATGACTTTGGCCTGAACTTCAGCGATAACAAAAATGAGGTTTTGGACCTGGTGAATACTGGTCCTTACATTGACGGAAGTACCACAGGACCCAGATTTATTATTGAGGAAGGCCTCCCGATTAATTCACATTGGGGATATCTGACGGACGGGGTCTTCCAAACCCAGGAGCAGGTGGATAATTACCCAACGCTTCAACCCAACACAGCCCCAGGCGATGTGAAATACCTTGATATGAACGGGGATGGCATCGTCAATGAGGAAGACCACCAGTACCTTGGGTTGTCTTTCCCGAGATTCGATTTTGGGTTGAACGGCAATATCCGATATGGAAACTTTGATCTGTTTTTCCAATTCCAGGGCTCAGCAGGGCACAAGACAAGATTGGACGGTGCATTCCAGCAGATCGCGACTTTCGAGACTTTTACGCATGCCATTTACACGAACAACTATTGGACGCCTGAAAATCCAAACGCGGAATTTCCCAGGCCCATCAAGGGCGATGGCCGGAATTTTCAGACTTCTGATGCGCAATTGATCAACGCTTCCTATTTGCGACTGAAGAACATCGTTTTGGGGTATAATCTGCCCGCGGTTATTACGGACAAACTATCGATAAAAAGTGTCAGGATTTTTGTGGGGGCGACTAACTTGTTGACTTTTTCGGAATTGAACCGATGGGATCTGGATCCTGAAATCCCTTCAGGAAGGGCACAATATTATCCACAGGTGAGCATGTATTCCGCTGGCGCCAATATCAGGTTCTAACCCATTTAAAAAGAAAAAGTCATGAAAAATATAAAATCAATCATCATACTCTTGATCGCAGGGTGGTTGTCCACAAATTGTCAGACCGATCTGCTGGAGACCATACCCAATGACAGGATTTCTAAAGAAATTTTCTGGCAAACCATTTCCGATGCGGAGTTTGCGGCAAATGCGGTATATCCATCCCTGGACGGACTGGGCATATTTGCCTACGACGGGATAACGGACCTGCTGATGACCAATCATCCCTTCAATGCCAATGTAAACATCCAAAGGGGATTTGGTACAGTGGCCACGGGCCGGTTTTTCTCAGAATGGGAAGATTCCTATCAAGGTATCAGGAGAGCCAATGATTTTATGGACAATATCGATAGGGTACAGTACGACAATGCCTCAGACATTAACAGGCTCAGGGGCGAGGTCATGACCATCAGGGCTTATCATTATATCAAGCTGGCCATGCTATATGGGGATGTTCCGCTGATCACTACGGATATCGACATAGAAGGCGGCCGAAACATCACCAGAACACCGGTTTCAGAAGTCTGGGACTTTGTGGAAGCGGAATTGGAACAGGCAGCAGCCTGGCTGCCTTATCACAACAACGGCAGGATTGGTAAAGGAGCAGCCTTGGGACTTAAAGCCAGGGCAATGCTGTTTTCAGGCAGGTTTTCTCAGGCTGCCGAGGCAGCAAAGCGGGTCATAGACGACGGTGAACACACCTTGTATCCAGATTATTATGGCTTGTTCCAATACCAGGGACAGAACAATTCCGAAATTTTGCTGGACAGACAAAGGGCAAGGGATGTCAATGCGCATAATATCTATGCGATACTGGCCCCATGGAGCCAGATACCTGGCAGTACAGGAAGTTTATATGTACCCACCCAGAAAATGATAGACATGTATGAAATGATCAATGGAAAATCCATAGATGATCCAGATAGTGGCTTTGACCCGTTTAACCCCTATGAAAACAGGGATCCCCGCCTCGCCCATTCTGTTTTTCTGACTGGAAGAACGCCGCTTCCCGATGGAGGGACATATGGTTCTACACCCAACACGGATGGCTCCGATGCGGTTCAAATTACAGTGTATTCAACGGCTACCGGTTACAACGTAAGAAAATATGTGGCAAACCAGGATTATAACAACCCTTCTAACTCGGGACTGAATATCATCCTCCTGAGATATGCTGAAGTACTACTAACTTATGCAGAGGCGAAAACCGAGCTTGGTGAAATAGACCAGTCCGTATATGATGCCATTAATGCGGTCCGGGAACGGCCTTCCGTGGAAATGCCACCCATCAATATGGAAGATGGTCACAGCCAGGAAGAACTCAGGCAAATCATCAGAAAGGAAAGGACGGTGGAACTGGCATTTGAGGGGCACAGGCTGTTTGACATCAGGAGGTGGAGGATCGGTGAGGAAGAAATGCCGGGAATGCCGCTGGGTATGACATACGTGGAAAACGGAGAGCTGAAACAAGTAGAGCTTCAGGGCTTTGAAAGGTCTTTTAATTCTAACAGGGATTACTTATGGCCCATTCCACAGCAAGAGCGGGATCTTAATCCCAATCTGGTCCAAAACCAGGGCTGGTGATTGGGGTATGGATATGATGTACAGTATGCCTTTTGCTTTTACCAAAAAGGCACACTGTACATTTTCCTTTTCAACCGATTGGTTTTTTCACTAATATTAACCTGTTTCATCATGGAGTTCTTAATTCGATTGGTAAATAAATTTATGTATACGGGCGGCCTGATATTTTTTCTTTCTATCGACGCATTCGCGCAAAATCAGAAAACCCATATTATTCTGATCATGACCGACCAGCAGAGGGCTGATGCCGTTGGCTATGCAGGTAATAAGGCCATAAAAACCCCAAATTTAGATCAATTGGCAGCGGATGGCGTTGTTTTTTCCAACGCCTATTCTTCCACACCCAGTTGCACTCCGGCCAGGGCAGCCTTGCTTACGGGCATGGCCCCTTGGAACCATGGCATGCTGGGCTACGGAAGGGTGGCCAGGAAGTATGAGTTTGAAATGCCCCGGATGCTCCGGGAAGTGGGATATTATACCTACGGCATTGGAAAGATGCATTGGTATCCCCAAAAGGCTTTGCATGGCTTTCATGGGACTTTGGTGGACGAAAGCGGCAGGATAGAGACAGAAGGATTTATAAGTGATTACAGAGACTGGTTTAAAATGGTCGCCCCAGGTAAGGACCCCGATGCCACCGGTATCGGCTGGAACGAACACAGGGCCGGGGTTTATCAGCTGGCAGAACAGCTGCACCCCGACCATTGGAAAGCGGACAAAGCACTTGAATTCATCGAAAATTATGATCTCGATGCGCCTTTGTTTCTAACAGTATCCTTTAATAGACCCCATAGCCCCTATGATCCTCCTGAAAGACTTTTAGATTTATATCAGGAAGCTGAAATCCCAGAACCTGTGATAGGGGATTGGGCGGTTGGCTTTGCCGACTTTCCCAACACCCCTGATGCAGCTTTTGGGGACTTTGGCACTGCACATGCGGTGAATAGCAGGAGGCACTATTATGCGTTGATTACCTTTTTGGACGAACAGATCGGGAAAATCATTGAAAAGCTTAAGGAAAAGGGAATGTACGACAACAGTTTGATTCTCTTTGTATCAGATCATGGAGACATGCTGGGGGACCACCATCACTGGAGAAAAACCTATGCATACGAGGGTTCTGCCAAAGTGCCCATGATAATAAAACCTCCAAAAAACATTGAAATCCCATCTTCTAGGACAATTGACAAACCGGTGGAAATAAGGGATATTCTACCTACTTTTCTGGATGCAGCAGGTTCTGTTGTGCCGGATAAAATGGATGGTAATTCCCTGTTGAATTTGCTCCGAAAGCCGGATTCGCCTTGGCGGGAGTTTATAGATTTGGAACATGCGACTGCTTATCAGGACCATAATTACTGGTGTGCCCTTACGGATGGCCAAGAAAAGTATATATGGTTCTTTAGGACAGGTGAGGAACAGCTTTTTGATCTGACAAAGGACCCCCATGAGCTGAATAACCTCTCCATGGGTAAGCCTGAAAAAGCAGAAAAATGGAGGAGACGCATGGTTGCCCATTTGGAGGAAAGAGGGGAGGATTTTGTCAAAGACGGGCAATTGGTGATCCGGGAAAAAAACCTGCTTTACAGTCCTAACTACCCAAAGAACGATTTTGATGCTGCTGAGGCGCTGAAGTTATGGAGAGATGAATTGGTCAGCAGCTTTGTGTATGAATAAATCTGATTCTCTGATTTTGAACAATATCGATTCCTAAAATGAAAAAACTGATTACCGTACTTATCTATTCTTTATCTTTTTGTAGTTTAGCTCAAAGTATCGAAAAACCAAATGTCCTGTTTATCATCTCAGATGATCTGACCACCACAGCGGTTTCCTCCTATGAAAATTCAGCGGGTCACACGCCCAATATTGATAAACTTGCGTCGGAGGGGACCCGATACACAAGGGCATATTGCCAATACCCTGTATGCGGCCCTTCCCGGGCATCCATGATGACCGGATATTACCCCCATGGAAGTGAGACTTTTGGCTACGTATCCGGGAGGGAAAATGTCGGTCCGGATAGACTCATGTGGCCCCAATTGTTCAAAGAAAATGGGTATTATACGGCCCGGGTCAGCAAAATTTTCCATATGGGGGTGCCTGGCGACATAGAGAAGGGATCCGATGGAACAGACGATCCGGATTCCTGGACCGAAAGGTTCAATAGCCAGGGGCCGGAGTGGACTGCTGAAGGAGAGAGCGAACTGGTGCAGGGAAACCCCTTTGGACTTTTGCCCAAGCGGGGCGGGAATGTAATGACCATTGTGAAAGCCGATGGCGATGATTTGGTCCACGCTGACGGAAAAACCGCGGAGAAAGCTTCTGAACTGATACGGGCCCACAAAGACAAACCGTTCTTTCTCGCAGTAGGATTGGTGCGGCCCCATGTGCCGTTTGTGGCCCCTAAAAGCTATTTTGACCCTTATCCATATGAAGAAGTGGTATTGCCACCAAAGGTAGTGGGTGACTGGGATGATATGCCGGACAGGGCCATTAACTATGTGACCACCAAAAATGCCCAAATGTCAGAAGAGCAGGAGAAGAAGGCCATCGCGGCGTATTACGCGTCGGTCTCTTATATGGACGCACAGGTAGGGAAAGTCCTCCAGACCCTGGAGGAGGAGGGCCTGGCAGACAATACCATCGTGATATTTACTTCCGACCACGGATTTCATTTGGGGGAACATGGTTTTTGGATGAAAGTGAGTTTGAAAGAGGAATCGGTAAGGGTGCCTTTGATCATCAAGGTACCCGGCAAAAAGGCCCAGGTCTGCGATTCTTTTGTTGAGTTGCTCGATCTTTATCCTACCATTTCGGAATTGGCGGGTATTCACCCTCCTGACTATATACAGGGTGAAAATATTGCACCTACTCTGGATGATCCAAGCCACGAAGTCAGGGATATGGCCTTTTCAGTACATGTATGGAATGGCGGCCATTCTTTTTTGCTACGCCATTCAAAATGGGCCTTTATTCAGTATGATGAGGATGGGGGTTCCGGTATGGAACTGTTTGATATGGAATACGATGCCAAGCAATTTAATAACCTGGCTTATCATCCGGCTTACCGAGAAGTAGTAATTGAGTTGAAACAGAAAATGGAAGATAAACTAAAAGAAATCAGAGCAAATGATCTTAACGTTAAATGACAGAAAAACCACGGGTTCCATGATGAATTTTCCCGTCTTTGTGCTTTGCTTATTCATGGTATTTTTTGCCGCTTCCTGTACAGAGAAGGAAGATAATCCCCCTCTCCCCAACATCATCCTCCTGATGGGCGATGACCATGGTTGGGATGAAACGGCTTATAATGGGCATCCGCATCTGAAGACACCGGTATTGGATGAGATGGCCGCGAAGGGATTGAGGATGGACCGGTTTTATTCGGCCTCACCGGTGTGTTCGCCCACCAGGGGTAGTGTGATTACCGGCAGGCACCCCAACCGCTACGGCACTTTCAGTGCAGGTTGGTCCATCAGACCGGAGGAAATCAGTATCGCTCATTTGATGAAGCAGGCCGGCTATGCCACCGCCCATTTTGGCAAATGGCATTTAGGCCCCGTAAAAGCCGAATCACCCACCAATCCCGGGGCCATGGGCTTTGATGAGTGGGTTTCCCACGACAATTTTTTTGAAATGGATCCCACGTTTTCTGTGAACGGCGCCGATCCGGTGGTATTCCGGGGAGAAGGCTCCGAAGTGGTGGTGGCGGAAGCCATCAAATTCATTGAAAAAGCCAAAACCAACCAGCAACCTTTTTTCGTAGTGATCTGGTACGGTTCCCCCCATGAACCTTACAGTGGTCTCCCCGAGGACCTCGCGCTCTACGACAACCTGCCCGAAGCGTACAATGAGCGTATGGTGAAACTGACCTCCAACGAGACAGGTCAACAGGTGGAAAGACCCCAGGGAGAGGTTCTGAGGGAACGTTTTGCAGAAATCACGGCCATGGACCGTTCCATAGGACAGATGAGGGATTACCTCGAAGATAAAGGACTCAGAGATAACACCCTGCTTTGGTATTTTGGCGATAACGGTACGCCGCAGGAGGGCAACGCCACCGTGCCTTTCCGCGGAGAAAAGGGCCGGGTATATGAAGGGGGAGTCCGCGTTCCCAGTGTCTTGGAATGGCCGTCAAGAATCCATGAACCCCTAGTCAGCGGGATGAATGCCGTTACGAGCGATGTGCTTCCCACGCTCTGCGAAATCATCAACCAGCCGCTACCAGACCGCCCTCTGGATGGTATCAGCCTGATTCCGATGTTGGAAGGAATAACGGAGGAACGCCCGGTTCCCATCGCTTTTTGGAACGGGCGGGCCAGACAGCAGGCAGCGGACGTGCGGGAGCCATATATCGACCTGGAGCTTCAGAAGGGGACCACCCCTCTGGTCAAACTGATGGATGGTATTGCTACCAGGAATTTTCACAATTTCCGCCATCCCGATATCCGGGAAGAGGATTTTGGGGGACCGAGGGCACTTTTGGACAACCGCTACAAACTGGTGATCCACGGGGAGACCGGAGAGGAGGCGAGGCGTGAGCTTTTTGACATAGTGGAAGACCCCGCAGAGGAAAACAACCTCTGGGAATCCCATTCCGAAACAGGTAAGAATATGGAACGCCAGCTTAGGGACTGGCAACAGTCCGTGTTGGAAAGCCTTGTAGGGGAGGATTATAGATAGCACCAAGCTTATCTGGCCTTAAAAGGGTGTTCTCATCGTGATGCGATGATCGTTATTCTGATCCGGAGAAAAATCTCATCGGCATCATCATGAAGCAAACCAGAAGGGGCAGCGGAGACCAAACTGCCTGGAAATTCAAGCAAAAGGTAGCGGCAACTGTTGATGATAAAAAGAACTTGAAATAAACCGTTGATATGAGCTTTTCCAAAGTTTAAAACTTTGGAAAAGCTGTGATTAAAGTGGTAATTTAACCTCGGTTTGACCCAAATTATTGAAGATTTTAAACAAGGGGAAAAACCCGCGTAGCCGGTGAAAATACTGTACCCGGGGATGATAATCCCCGGACCCTATGGAAAAATTTGATAAGATTTTGGCATGCGTTTTCGCAGGGAACCAAGCAAAAATCATGACAAAACCCCAATCGAAATTGAAAATCGTATGCCGTAACGTCAATGTCGGCAATAGGGAGATGCCGTTGTTGGTAGCCCCCTACCGATCCACCAAAATACCCTGGCAGGGTTCCCCTCCTTTTACTGGGCGTAAATTCTTTGAAAACTCAAGCAATTTACAAACATCAATGCCAGAACTATACTGATTTCAAATTCACTGATGGTCATATAATTACAATTAGGATTACTGCACAAAGATAGCCTGTCAATACAACAAAGGATAAGAAAATCAAATAGGAATTAATGGTTTTCAAGCAGGTTGTTGAAATTTCTGATATTGAATTCTTTGATGGGGTTGAAATCAACAGATAAGTAACAATATTGATTAAAAAATGAGAAAAATAGATCAGTGTTTCAGATTTCCAGCGAATCTTTTTTAGTATATTAAATGATTAAACAAAATAAAAATCCAATACCTCCAACCCATGGCAATCACTTCCCTACAAACGCTTTCCAAGATCAGTACCATTCATATTTTACTTAGTCTGGTCAGTGCTTTACCAACTACAGCCCAGGATATGGAGAAATTACCCAATATCGTCTATATCCTTGCGGATGACATGGGTATAGGAGACGCCTCCTGCTATAATCCCTCTTCCAAAATCACTACCTCTCATATCGACCGGCTGTCTCAAAATGGCATCAGGTTCAAAGACGCCCATACCAGTTCATCGGTTTGTACCCCCACCCGGTATGGAATTCTGACAGGGAGGTACAACTGGCGTTCTATTTTGAAAAATGGCGTCTTAAGCGGGTATTCCAAGCCATTGATAGATTCTGAAAGATTGACGGTTGCGGATGTATTGCAGGACACCGGTTACCATACGGCTTTCATAGGCAAATGGCACCTGGGATGGGAATGGGCTTTTACAGACAATTCGGATGGGTTGGACAACCTTAACCATCTGTTTGATATTGATTATACCCAACCCATCAAAAATGGTCCTAAAGATTTGGGTTTTTCCTATTCTTATGGTTTCAGTGGTTCCTTGGACATGCCACCGTATGTGTATGTGGAAAATGACCGGGTGACGGCCGTTCCGGATAGGGTGACGCTCAATGTGGACGACAAAGGGTTCTGGAGGGAAGGACCTACAGGAAGTGATTTTGACCATGTGCAGGTACTGCCCCATTTGACAGATAAAGCGGTCGAGTACATTGAAAAGCAAGCAGGTATTGGGAAGCCCTTTTTTTTATATTATGCGCTACCTGCTCCCCATACTCCCATTTTACCGGTAACGGAATTCATGGGACAAAGCAATACCAATATGTATGGAGATTTCATGCTGCAGGTGGATGATGTGGTGGGCCGGATAACCCAAGCCTTGGAAAGCAAGGGACTGCTGGATAATACCATCCTGATTTTTACCAGCGACAATGGTTGCTCGCCCAAAGCCGGTTTTCCCGAGCTGGAAAAAGTGGGCCATGATCCCAGTTATATCTATAGGGGGCATAAAGCAGACATTTATGAAGGAGGACACCGCGTGCCTTTTATAGTTCATTGGCCGGAAAAAATAAGTGAGGCCCGTGTTTCGGATGAAATCATTTGTACGACCGACCTGATGGCCACCGTGGCGGAATTGGTAGGTCATCATCTGCCGGACAATGCGGGAGAAGACAGTTTTAGTTTTTTGAAGGTCATTAATGGAGAAAATTCTGTAACCAGACCCTCTATTGTCCACCATTCTATTGAAGGCAGATTTGCTATTCGCAAAGATAAGTGGAAACTGATTCTATGGCCAGGTTCAGGAGGGTGGAGTGATCCTAAAACAGGAGATGCCCTGACAGGATTGCCCTCCTCCCAACTATATGACCTTTCTCAGGATCCCGGAGAGGAAAATAACTTGATCACGGCCCAGGCCGAAATAGCAGATTCTCTAAAATCGGAGTTGACCCTTTTAATCCGGAATGGCAGAAGTACGCCTGGGCCGGTCCAAAAGAATGATGGTCCCCGGATTTGGGAGCAAATTAAATGGGCATTTGAAGAGAAGCAGTGACCATACGGCTTCTAAAAATCATGAATTCAACCCGAATAGTCAAAAATGTTAAACATTAGTAAAAACCCGACATAGTGGATTGTATTCAGCGATTGAAATTCATGGATATGATTTCTCGTAAATTCTACGGAAACATATGATAATGAACGAAATAATGTTTTTATATTTCTAAAACATGGGGTATTTAAATTTTTTTATATCGGACTATTGCTTGGAAATTTTGGAAAAACTCATTATCTAGCGAATACGTAGTTTTGGCGATCACCTATTTTGAAAAATTACCGAACCCATAATGACCAGGAGTTGCTGCTGTTGATAAAGGACCGTGAAGACCACAGGGCTTTCGAGGAAATCTATCACAGGCACTTTAATCCGATTTTCCGCTATGTGTATAAAATCATGCAGGACAAAGAGACCGCGGAGGATTTGGTGCAAAATATATTTTTTGATTTATGGAAAAACCATGCAGTGCATGGCATTCAGGCTTTGCGGCCTTATCTTTTTGGAGCGGCAAGAAACCAAATAGCGAAAGAAATCCGCAGGAACCGTTGGAACAAAGAACAGTTGGCTTTTTTGGAGAATACTTTGGGAGTGCGGAGTACCGATGAATACATCGCAGAACTCGAAACCAGATTAAGAATAGAAACGGTCACTGACCGCCTGCCTGAAAAATGCAGGAACGTGTTTGAATTAAGCCGTTATAAACAGCTTTCTAACAAGGAAATCGCCCAAAAATTGGGCATCTCTGTCTTTACGGTTGAAAACCATATCAAAAAAGCCCTCTATCATTTGCGCCAATCCATTGAGTTGGTTGTGATCCTTTTTTTATTGAAATGAAAACCGGATTGCTTGAAATGAAAGTGAAAGTGGTCTCTGCAGTAAAGGGCAAAAAAAATTAAAAGTCCTTCTAAATAGCCAAATTGCTTAATTTAACTATTAGATACCGTTATTTATGGAAACTGCAAACATGCGTTTTTTTTCAAATTGTTGCCGTCATTTTCAGGTTCATGCTTTTTTAGGGTGGATGACCGTCTTAGCTTTGTTATTTTTTATGAGTTGTGGCGCCCCTCAAACGAATCAGGTTGAGCAATGGGACGTATTCGAAGCGGTTTTTGAAGGGCCTGACACAGGGAACCCGTTTTTGGAAGTGGATTTAAAAGCTGTTTTTGTTAATGGAAGCGACAGTGTCACGGTACCTGGATTTTATGACGGCGAAGGAATTTATCGCATACGTTTTTCACCGGAAACCCAGGGAGAATGGAGTTACCGGACAGAAAGCAACATAGCCGCGCTGCACAACAAGAAGGGAACTGTCCGGTGTTCGATCCCTACCGGGGAAAATCACGGGCCACTCAAAATCACCAATACGTTTTACCTGCAATATGCTGACGGCACTCCATACTATGGTATTGGCACCACTGCGTATCAATGGACCAGCGTAAAGCCAAGTATTCAGAACAAAACTGTTCAAACGCTGGCATCCTCTCCTTTTAATAAGGTCAGGATGTGCGTGTTTCCCAAATCATATCAATATGGCAATGATACAGAACCATGGACCTATCCCTTTAAAAGAGAGGGAGAGCAAAGTGATTTCGGCCAGCCCAACGTGGAATTCTTCCAGAATTTCGACAATAGAATAAAACAGTTGCTGGATCTGGGGATACAGGCCGACGTAATATTATTTCACCCCTATGACCGTTGGGGATATTGTCAGATGGGGACGGAGATAAATGAAAGGTATGTGCGGTATATGATCGCGAGGATATCGGCATTCAGAAATGTATGGTGGTCCTTAGCCAATGAATGGGATATTCCTGAGATTAAGGAAACGATTGACTGGGAAGGAATAGGTACTTTGTTACAAAATGAGGATCCACATCAGCGTTTTCGGGGTATCCACAATTGGTACGGATCTGAAGACCATTTTTATGATCATTCCCGTCCCTGGATCACCCATACAAGCACGCAGACTTCACAGTTTTATAACGCCATCAGGTGGCGGGAGAAATACAAAAAGCCCTTGCTGTTTGATGAAATGCGGTATGAAGGGGATGTGGCCAGTGGATGGGGCAACTTATCCGGTGAGGAAATGGCCAGTTACTTTTGGATGGCGGGCCTGAGTGGAGGGTACCCCACCCATGGTGATACCTACCGGAATGATTCGGATAATGAAACAGAAGTACGGTGGTGGGCCAAAGGCGGGACTTTACCTGGAGAAAGTTCTGATAGAATTGCGTATTTCAAGTCCATTATGGAAGAAATGCCTGTTCATGAAATGGCACCGTCTTTTTATCCTGCCGGCGACGAAAAAGAATTGAACCAAAATGTCTATGTTCTGTCAAAAGCCGGAGAGATTTATTTGGCCTATATAGCAGAGCCGGGACAAACCGTCGATCTTGATCTTACAGGTACTGAACCCTATAGTTTGGATGCCATCGATACTTGGAATATGGCAATTATGGAAAGCACCGTTGTAAATCCCGGGAAATTCACCTTTACAGCCACTCGGCCCTATACGGCATTGAGACTTTGGGCGAAATAGACGATAGTATCGGATACCGGACATCGATAGCCAGGCAACTGAATTCAGTGCTCAATAAGGATATAAAAAAGGGAGCGTAGTAAAAACACTGAGGGCAATAAGCCTTTTACTTTTTTTTAAATTTTTTTTCCTCTCAATAGCTGATCCATACTGCTTTGGGTACTTACTCCCATAACCACAAGTATTCATGAAACTGAAGACAATTTTTGAGTTAGCTAGAGAGTACCTTTCTGCTGCGTCACCAGAGGCTGATAAGCAAAAATTTGAGTCGCTGTTAGAAGGTTTGGCCTCAAGAGGGCAAGACCCTGATGAGGAAATGTTGGCGGATTCAAAAGATAAAATACTGAAGCGTTTGAGGCAAGCGCGCAACAGAAAAAGCCGGTCCAGGCAAATATTTTTGATGGTAAGAAAGTACGCAGCTGGCTTATTGCTTCTGGGCCTGTTGGCCTGGAGCTATTACCATATTCA
Source organism: Negadavirga shengliensis (assembly GCF_042652345.1). Classification (NCBI taxonomy): domain Bacteria; kingdom Pseudomonadati; phylum Bacteroidota; class Cytophagia; order Cytophagales; family Cyclobacteriaceae; genus Negadavirga; species Negadavirga shengliensis. The sequence continues at coordinate 420,238 of NZ_JBHSJJ010000002.1, read as the reverse complement.
AGATACAATGTCGTCGGAACCTCAGCGGATCGTGAAGGTAACAGAGGTTGGGGTGCGTTCCACGGTGACGCTGAGCGATGGCAGCATGGTTCGGCTCAACGAAAACAGCACTTTGGAATTCCCCGAGGTTTTTGAAGGCGATGAACGGGTAGTTTACCTCTCCGGGGAAGCATTTTTTGATATTCAACCCGATGCTGACAGGCCATTTAAAGTGTTTTCGGGAAAGTCGGAAATTGTGGTTCTCGGCACCTCTTTTAATGTGAACAGTTTCAAAAAAACGGAAATAACCGTGGCCTCCGGCAAGGTAAAGGTATCGGATATCCAGACCAGGGAAAACGTCGAATTGGTGAGAGGGCAGCAGGCGGTACTGGACAGTGGGGTCATTCAGGTATTGGCAGTAAACCCGGATTTTTATATCGGATGGCATACGCGGAGATTGGTTTTTGAAGAGGAGTCGGTGGAACAGGTATTCCGGATACTTGAAAGGGTTTATGGGGTAACTATCGAACTGAATAAAAACTCCCCGCAAATAGATTGTTTGGTGACGGGCTTTTATGAAGGGGAGCGGATTGAAACCATCCTTAAAGGCCTGACCCATATCATTGATTTTAAATACGAGACAGACATCGCAACGAAAACAATAACGATAAATTTAATCAAATGTAAAAGTTAACCTGCCTATGGTAAAAAACACAGATTAATTAAAAATTGATCCAGAAGCTGCGGCCACAGTCCTGGATCAAGCCTTAAACTCTTATCAGTAAACTCAAAAAGAATTTTAAAGCACTTAAAATTATGAAAATTAATTTACTAAAACTATTGATCATGGCATCAAAAAGGCTTCTATATGCCTTCATGGTTCAGGTCCTTGCAATGCAGTTTCTGCTTGCGACACCTTCTAACAGCCAGAACTTGGTAGATGTCAAAATAAGTATCAATGCTGAATCCCTGACGCTGAAGGAAATATTGGACAAAGTGCAGGAGCAGACCGCATTCAGCTTTACTTATAACCAGGCTTTGGGGAGAGACAAACAGAAATTCACCTTTTCTTTGGATGGCAGCAACCTGCGGGACCTGCTCCAAACCTTGGCGGATTCCACGGACTTCGGCTTTAAACGCGTCAACCAGAATATTTATGTAGTAAAAAATAAGGTGAAAACCCCACTTGCCCAATCCTTTCAAGAGGGGGAGGAGATCGTCACTTCCTACATGAATATCGATATTTCAGGTACAGTGTCGGATGAAAACGGGAACCCCATTCCAGGGGCTACGGTAATCGTGGAAGGGACCAATGTAGGCACTGTCACGGATATCGATGGCAAGTTTAGTTTGAATGTAGATGAAGGCGCCGTCATCAGGATATCCTATATAGGGTATCAATCCCAAAGTCTAACGGTCACCAACCAGAGCACTTACCGTATTGTTATGGTTGAAGACCAATCTTCTTTGGAAGAAGTGGTGGTCATTGGATATGGCACACAGAGAAGGGAAACCGTAACCGGCTCAATCGCTACCATCAAATCGGAAGACTTCAATCCTGGAATGATCGCAGATCCCATGACCCTGATCACCGGTAAGGTAGCAGGGTTGGCCATAACCCGCCCCAACGGTGCTGATCCCAATGCCACCGCGGACTTTTCTCTGAGAGGCGCTGTCTCCAGAGAAGGAAGTGCCCAACCGCTGATTGTCATAGACGGTGTGCCTGGAGGTGATTTGAGAACGGTAGCGCCTCAGGATATAGAGGCCATCGATGTGCTAAAGGACGGATCAGCAGCAGCTATTTATGGTTCCAGGGCCACCGGAGGGGTGATTCTAATCACTACCAAAAGAGGAAAAGCAGGGCCTGCAAAAATCTCCTATAGCGGATACACCTCTACCGAGCGGATTTCAAAACGGTACGATGTGCTCAATGCAGAGCAGTATAAAAATTTTGCTGCCCAACATGGCTTGGAAGCCAATGACCAGGGACATGATACAGATTGGTTCAATGAACTTCTCAGGGATTTTCCAGTCAGCCACGGCCACAACCTGTCCGTGAGTGGGGGAAACGGTAAAACCGATTATTTTGCTTCCGTCAACTTCCAGGATTTTGAAGGCATGGATCTGGCTTCGTCAAGGAGATTTGTAAACGGCTCATTCCGGCTCCATACCAAAGCGCTGAATGACAAGCTTGATTTTTCCGCTGGACTCACCAACTCCTTTGACACCAAGAGCTTCGCGGAATATTATGGATTTGGGCAGGCCCTCAACATGAACCCCACCTTTCCGGTAAGGAACCCAGATGGATCCTTTTTTGAAGCTCCACAGATAGGGCAGGGCAGCCAGTGGAACCCGGTGGCCAATACGGAATACAATACCAACGACAGCAGGGAAAAAAGAATTCTGGGTACCGCCAGCGCCACTTATAACTTCCTTCCCAACCTGTCTGTAATGGGAACCTATTCTTTCACGGTTCAGGATTTTCTTTCCGGTTCTTATACGGATAATAACCTTCTATATATGCAGCAAAGCGGTATTCTGGGTCAGGCATCCCGAAATCAGAATACCACCACAAATAATGTATTTGAAGGACTGATAGATTATCAAAAGGAATTCGACCGGCATAACTTCAACTTGCTCACCGGTTATTCTTACCAAAATATTTTTAACGAAGGATTTGGCGCCGGAAACAATAATTTTAACACCAATGCCTTCCTTTACCACAATTTGGGAGCAGGGGCGGCACTTCATAATATGACGCCTGGCTTTGTCAGAAATGGTGTTTTTATGAACAGTTTTGCCAACGAGCGGACTTTGGTGGCCTATTTTGGAAGGCTTCTTTATGATTTTGATGAAAAATACCTTTTCAATGCCAGTATCAGGAGGGAAGGCGCTTCTGTATTGGGGGCAGCCAATAAGTGGGGGACCTTTTATGGTATTTCAGGTGGTTGGATGCTGAGTAAGGAATCATTTCTACAAGGATCCAATTTTGTCAGAAACCTCAAAATAAGGGCCGGTTATGGGGTGACAGGCAATCAGGACGCCTTGAACCCTTATCAGTCACTGGCCACAGTAGGGCCGTTTCCCTGGGGAACACAGCATGCTTATTACGGCACACCGGATAATCCAAACTGGGTACTGTCCTATGGACCTAACATTAATCCCAACCCTAACCTAAGGTGGGAGACAAAAACGGAATGGAACGCCGGTATTGACTTTACCCTGTTCAATTCAGGATGGCTAACCGGTTCATTGGATTATTATGACAGAAGGATAAAGGATTTGATCGGCAATTTCACCGCCCAGATGCCTCCGAATATCTTTCCAATGATTTTCGCCAACGCAGGGGAAATGATGAACCAGGGTTTTGAAGTGCTTTTGGATGCAAGGGTGATCAAAAGAAACAATGTAAGCTGGAACGTCACCTTTGTAGGGGCGAGAAACATCAACGAAATTGTCTCCGTCTCCAGTGACCAATTCAAAGGCTCCGCCCAAAACATCACCGGAATAGGCCTGGGCTGGGGAGGTGATGTACAAAGGCTCGCTCCGGGACAGCCCGTGGCGGTGTTCTATGGCAGAAAATTCGCCGGATTTGATGAAAGCGGACAATGGTTGTTCTATGACAAAGACGACAATGCCGTCACCAAAGACCATATTGGCGATGATGACTTCCGGTATTTGGGCAACAGTATCCCCAAATACAATTTTGGGTTGACCAATACCTTTATGATCGGGAGGTTTGACGCCTCTATGCTTATCAGGGGCGCTTTTGGATTCCAGGCCTTGAATGCCAAAAGGATCTTTCATGACAACATCAACACCTTTACGTCTACCAACTTGCTGGTTTCCGCACTGGATAACCCTATTCGTGATCAGGCGTTATTCTCCGATTATTATCTGGAAAACGGAAACTATGTCAAATTGGATAACCTGACCATAGGTTATACATTCCCTTTCAAAAACCTAAGGGTATATACCACGGGTTTGAACTTGCTGGTATTGAGTGATTTCTCCGGAATGGATCCGGAACTGGCCATTAACCCGTTCAACGGGGCCGGTGTTGAATTCAACAACAATTATTACCCAAGAACAAGGACCTTTACCTTGGGATTATCTGCTCAATTCTAACCTGAAAAAGCCATGAAAAATAGATTCATATTAATATACAATAAGCTGGTTGGGTTGTTTTTGATCTCTTTCCTGACTGGGATATCAGGATGCAATGACCTGGATGAAAACGTCTACAGTTCCACCACTACAGCTAATTATTACCAAACCGATGATCAGGTTATGGCTGCTTATTCGCTGCCCTACAGTTTCCTGCAGTTTCTGATGTACGACATGCATTGGTCATTGGTGACTTTTGGTACCGATGAAGCCGTGGCCACCGTGAAAAACAACCAAGGGTTTGAAAACGGGAGATGGGTACAGTTTCACCAGCATACCTGGACATCCAGCCTGGATTGGTTGGAGTGGAACTGGTACAATTACTTTCAGGGAATCGGTTATTGCAACCAGTTTCTGGAAGTGTTGGAAGGATTGGATTTTAGCGAGTATAGCCTTCCCATCTCAAAGGAACAAATGACTGCGGAAATAAAAATGGCGCGCGCGTTGTATTATTACTACGCTATGGATACCTACGGGAATATTCCGGTGACGGAGAGCATGACCGCGGTGAATCCTGAGAACTGGGACAGAGCGGATGTATTTGCCTGGGTAGAAAACGAAATTCTGCAAAACAAGGACTTATTGGGTGAAAAGGGAGAAGGCAACTGGTACGGTAAATTCACAAGGACAGCCGCGCATGCACTTTTGGCCCGTCTTTACCTGAACGCGGAGGTTTACAGCGGAACACCGAGATGGCAGGATGCCGTTGCAGCGGCTGATTATGTGATTAATTCAGGGAAATATACTTTGGATGATACCTGGGATGCACCGTTCAAAGTCAACAATCAGTATAGCAATGAGAATATTTTTGTCGTTCCTTATGATTTTAATTTTGCTCCAGGGTTCAACATGACCACCCAGAACCTTCCCGGTGCGATGAAGGACGTGTTTGATTTTCCTGATTATCCTTGGGGAAAAACCGTGACACCCGAAGCGTTCTACCGCCTGTTCAAAGAAAATGATTTCAGGATCAATCAATGGATCGTGGGCCCTCAATGGTATGACGAAGAACAAACCCAGCCGGTATGGGGATGGTGGGATCAGGATGGCCAACAACTGGTCATACGTCCTGAAATAGAGATGCTGATGAATCCCAACGGAGGTTATGGCGACGGCGTGCGAAACAAGAAATATGAAATTGAGCGGGGGATGATATGGAACATGAACAATGATTTTGTAGTCTTTAGATTAGCCGAAATGATGTTTATCAAAGCAGAAGCACTGATGCGCATCAACGGGGGGGCAGCCAATGCTGAAGCGGTGGATCTGGTCAATCAGGTACGGGAAAGGAGCTTCGCCCCGGGTGACCCTGACGCTGTTTATACTACCGCTACATTGACCATGGAGGAGTTTCTGAATGAACGCGGCAGGGAATTCGCTTACGAAGCAAAGAGAAGAGAGGACATGATCCGGTTTGGCAAATATACCGAAGCCCGTTGGGAAAAGCCTGAAAGCGGGGCGCACCGGCGCATATTTCCAATCCCTATGAATATCCTGACCGCTAATCCAGGCTTGCGACAAAATCCGGGATACTGATCACTTCGAAATATTCAAATTTTATTTTCCTAAAATATAAGACTTCGGCAGGCAGAGGAATGCTCTGGGTTCTGGCCTGCCGAAGCCATATATCCTTGTATCACATTTCAAAACAACCTTTATGAAATCGAGCATGGAGCAAGCGACACACAGAGGGATGATTATCCAACATGCGAGATTCTCCCGAACTTCGGGACAGGCTATCCCGACCTACGGTACGGGGCAAGTTATGACCGCTAAAAACAAATTATAAACACATGAAAACTATTCTGGTTTTGCCTTTTGAAAGAATAACACCGATTATTTTAATATTGATTTTTAGCTTTTCCTGTAAACAAAACCCTTCTGCCAACTTTGACAGCTGGACGATGGTGGGAGGTAATCCAACAGGCAATAAATATTCCTCTTTGGATCAGATTACGGTGGATAACGTGGATAAACTGGAAGTGGCCTGGATTTATCATACCGGAGATGCGGATTATGAGGCCAAATCCCAGATCCAATGCAATCCCATTGTCGTCAATGGGGTATTATATGGAACATCGCCCCAATTGAGGCTTCTGGCATTGGACGCTGCCACGGGTCAGGAAAAGTGGGTTTATACCCCTTACCAGGAAATTGAAGGAGACAAAGCGGGCCATTTCAACCTCAACAATAACCGGGGGGTGGCCTATTGGTCAGACGGAAAAGGTGACGAACGGATATTTTATGCCACCGGCCATTATATGAACGCGGTGGATGCAAAGACTGGAAAATTGATCGCTGAGTTTGGCGACAAGGGCAGAATCGACTTGCACGATGGGCTTGGAAGAGACGTCAGTGACTTGTTTGTGACAGCTACTTCCGCCCCTTCCGTTTATAAAGACCTGCTGTTGACCGGTACCCGGGTTTCTGAATCCATGGATGCGGCGCCGGGACATATCCGGGCGTATGACGTCAGGACCGGAGAGCAAAAATGGATCTTCCATACCATTCCCAACCCAGGGGAGCCTGGTTCTGAGACATGGGAAGATCAGGAAGCCCTTACCATGACAGGTGGAGGCAACAACTGGATGGGGATGATCATTGATCATGAAAGGGGCATAGCTTTCGCACCAACCGGATCTGCGGCGATGGATTTTTATGGAGGCAAAAGGACCGGATCCAATTTATATACCAACTGCTTGTTGGCACTGGATGCCGCCACCGGGGAACTCAAATGGCACTTCCAGTACATCCACCATGATACTTGGGATTATGATCCTTCCTCATATCCCGTTTTGGTGACTGTAGAACGGGACGGAAAAAATGTGGACGCGGTCGCCCAAACTTCCAAGACTGGTTTTGTATACGTTTTTGACAGGGAGACAGGTGAGTCGTTATTCCCCATCGAAGAAATGCCCATGGACACTGAGACAGACCTTGAGGGAGAAAAACTTTGGCCCACACAGCCCATTCCCCAGCTGCCGGCGCCTTTTGTCAGGCAGACATTTACAGAAAAAGACATCAACCCCTATTTGCCTGAAGATTCTTTTGAAGAGGTGAAAGCCAGGTTGGCAGGCTATAAAACCGGCAGGATGTTTACCCCGCAATCCAGACAAGGTACGATCATTTTCCCCGGCTTTGACGGCGGAGCTGAATGGGGCGGTCCGGCGGTGGATCCCACGACCAATTATCTGTATGTAAATGCCAACGAAATGCCTTGGATAATGCAGATGTGGGATGCCGACCACAGTGTTCCTGAAGACGAAAACCATCTGCAAGCAGGAAGAAGGTTGTATATGCAGCATTGCATGACCTGCCATGCCTCAGACAGATCCGGTACGGAGGCCAACCCTTCCTTAATCGGAATAGAAAATAGATATGAAAAAGAAAGCCTGGTGGAACTGGTGAATACAGGGCGGAGGATGATGCCTGCTTTTCAGCACTTGGACAATGTGGAAAAGGAGGCCCTTGCTGCTTATATCCTTAATCATGAGGAATTAGGAACACAACCGTTTTTCAAAGAGACCTCCAAAATCGAAGAATTCAGGAAGCTGCCGTACAACATTTCCGGTTACAATAAATTTATCAGCAAGGAAGGCTATCCGGCCATTGCTCCCCCTTGGGGCACCTTAACGGCCATTGATTTGAATACTGGCGAACATGTATGGAAGACGGTTTTGGGGGAGGACGGGAAAATGAAAGCGTTGGGTGCTGAAATCACAGGGACAGAAAATTATGGGGGACCGGTGGTGACTGCCGGTGGCGTGCTGTTCATTGCAGCTACCAAAGACAGCAAATTCCGGGCGTTCAATAAACTTACCGGTGATTTGCTCTGGGAAACAGACCTGCCTGCTTCCGGGTTTGCCACTCCCGCCGCTTATCAAATTGATGGAAAACAATACGTGGTGATCGCTTGTGGGGGAGGAAAATTAGGAACACAGTCAGGCGACGCTTATGTGGCTTTTGCCTTACCCGAAAACATGGAATAATGAAGGATTTTTGCTGTATATCAAGAAGGGGCTTTCTTAAGAAATCGGGCTTAATTTCTCTGAGTCCCTTTCTTCTGCCCTTCACTGGAAAAAGTTTAAAACCATCGGCGGCAAAGCCTGAGGTATATGGTCATTTGTGGGTGTACGCCAGCCAGTTTCCACCGGATTGGGACAGCACTCCCATAATAGAGGAAATATTCCAGGACTTTGTATATGCAGGTATAGAAGGTATTGAGATTATGGATGCCAATTTGAGGAATCCATCCATTGTTCCCTTGCTTCGGAGATTGGTTGACCAATATCATATACCGGTTATCGGTGCATCTTATTATGCCGATATGTGGAACAGGGATTTACATGCTAAAATAAAAAAAGACGCGGAGCTTGTCATCAGCAGGCTCGGAGAAGTGGGAGGTACACGGCTGGGTATTACCGTAGGGGATGCCAGGAGACTTAAAACAGAGCGTGAACTCGATGACCAGGCGGTTATGCTCCGTGAAATCATTGCGCTTTGCCATGATCATGGCGTTTCCCCCAACCTCCATAACCACACCTTTGAAATGGAAAATGACCAGCATGATTTTCGGGGTACCATCAAAAGGGTACCCAAAATCAGTCTTGGTCCGGATATCAACTGGCTGATGAGGGCAGGCATTGACCCTGTGGAATTTATCCTTGAGCACAGGGAAAACATCGGTTTTTTACATCTCAGGGATCAATCAGATGACGGCAAGTGGACCCATCATTTGGGTCAGGGGGTAACGGATTTCGAAGGAATCGCCAAAGCACTCAAAAAAATAGGCTTTGAAGGGGATGTTGCCATTGAATTGGCCTATGAGGAAAAACCGGACCATCCCATCCGGGAGGATTTTAAAAAGAGCAGGGAATTTGTCAGGGAGGTTTTCGGATGGTAAACCCTCATACAATCTATTCACCAAAAACATCATGAGCAATATCAATATCCAGGCAAAAAAGGACCGGACGTATGATGCCATTGTCATTGGTTCGGGAATATCAGGCGGCTGGGCAGCCAAAGAGTTATGTGAAAAAGGGCTTAAAACGCTTGTTTTGGAAAGGGGAAGGAATGTAGAACATCTGAAAGATTATCCCACCGCCCTGAAAGCCCCCTGGGAATTGCCTCACAGGGGAAGATTAACACTGGATTTTTTGCAAGACAATCCCGTCATGGCTTCTTGTTACGCGGTGGATGAAAGCACTCAGCATTTTTTCGTCAAAGACGCAGAACAGCCGTACGTCCAAAAAAAGCCTTTCAATTGGATCAGGGGTTATCAGGTGGGAGGTAAATCACTGGTCTGGGGCAGATGGACCCAAAGGTGGAGTGATCTGGATTTTGAGGCGAATATCAGGGATGGAATAGCCATTGACTGGCCTATCCGCTATAAGGATATTGCCCCATGGTATTCCTATGTTGAAAGGTTTGTGGGCATCAGCGGCAATAAAGACGGGATTGCCCATCTCCCGGATGGGGAATTTCAAGCACCTATGGAAATGAACTGTCTGGAAAAGCATTTTAAAAAGTCCATTGAAAACAGGTGGTCCGACAGAAAACTGATCATATCCCGGACCGCCAATCTGACGGAGCAGCTCGAGGGCCGGGGGCCTTGCATGTACCGTGACAAATGTGCCAGAGGATGCCCTTTTGCCGGTTACTTTTCCAGCAATACCGCTACATTGCCGGCAGCCGCCAAAACAGGGAACATGGTCTTACGACCCAACGCCACAGTAGCGTCCATTCTCTATGATGAGGAAAAGGGTAAAGCCACCGGCGTGAGCCTATTGGATGCCAGCGGAAAAAGTACGGAGGAATTTTATGCTAAAATCATATTCGTCAATGCCGGTACCCTGAACTCCACAGCACTGATGCTTAACTCCGTTTCCGGCCGTTTTCCAAACGGATTTGGAAATGATAGCGGCGCGTTGGGCCATTACCTGATGGACCACAATTACCGGGCTAGCTTGGGGGGAGAACACGAGGGTTTTCAGGACAAGACTACTTTTGGGAGAAGACCCACCGGTGTCTACATACCGCGTTTCAGAAATATAGGTGATGACAGCATACCGGATTTTATAAGAGGGTATGCCTTTGCCGCAGGAGGGTCCAGGAGAATGGGCGATTACAGCGAGCAATTGTTGGGAGCTCCCCTTAAAGCAGCCAGGAGCCGGCCTGATGTGTGGGATCTATGGATGACCGGCATGGGAGAATGCCTGCCTTATGCTGAAAACAAAGTGACGCTGTCCAGTGATAAAAAGGATCCTTTTGGTCTCCCACAGCTGGAAATTGACTGCGAATTCAAAGAAAATGAATTGCAGATGCTGAAGGATATTCTCCGAACGGGGAGAGAGATGCTGGAAAATGCCGGTTTTATAAACATTTACGCCAGCGACACCCAAAAACCTCCGGGATTGGGCATTCATGAAATGGGCACAGCCAGGATGGGCCGGGACCCCAAAACCTCTGTATTGAATGCTTTCAACCAAGTGTGGGCTGCCCCCAATGTGTTTGTGACGGACGGTTCCTGCATGACCTCCAGCGCCTGTCAAAATCCCTCCCTTACCTATATGGCTTTGACGGCAAGGGCGGTAGATCATGCCGTCAGTGAATTGAAAAAAAGAAACCTTTAAACGAAAGAACAACCGATGAGACTGCTTATACCATTTCTTTTACTTTCTGTAGGATTAATCTATAAAAACCATGCCCAACAGGCCGGACCTGTCAATATCATTTTTGATACGGACATGGGGCCGGATTATGATGACGTAGGGGCTTTGGCTGTCTTGCATGCGCTGGCCGATAAGGGGGAGGCCAATATTTTGGCCACGGTCGCCAGTACGAGGTACGAGGGAGTGGCCAGTGTCTTGGATATCATCAACCGGTATTTTAATCGGCCCGACATTCCCATAGGCGTGGCCGGTTCCTATGCATTGAATATGCGGGACTGGCAGCATTGGTCTGATTCCTTAAGGGCAACCTATCCCCACACCATAAAAGCCAATGACGAAGCGTTTGATGCGGTCAGGCTTTACCGGACGATTCTGGCAGCGCAACCTGATGAAAGTGTTGTGGTGGTGACGGTAGGTTTTCTGTCCAACCTTGCTTCCCTGTTAAAATCAGGGCCGGATGAATTTTCTCCTTTGAATGGTAAGGACCTGATTGCAAAAAAGGTGAAGCATCTGGTCTCCATGGCGGGGAAGTTTCCGGAAGGGATGGAGTTTAATATTGAAGAAGACGCGGAAGCAGCCGTCTTTGCTATTGAAAACTGGCCAGGAACCATCCTATACAGCGGGTTCGAAATCGGGGAAAAAATCAAAACAGGCATCCCCCTGGTCAATGATACTTCCATTCAGAACAGCCCTATAAAAGACGTGTACCGGATAGCCATTCCCATGGCTGAAGGTGACAGGGATGGCAGAATGAGCTGGGACCAAACAGCGGTGTTGGTGGCGGTGAGAGGCCCTGAACCTTATTATGAGCTGGTAAAGGGACAGATCATGCTTCAGAAAAACGGCTACAACCGTTGGAATTACCAAAACGGCAGTCATTTTCATTTAAAAGAAAAAATGCCCGTCAATGAAGTGGAGAGGTTGATCAACGAACTGATGATGCATCAACCGTCCCAATAAACCTGGTCATATCAAAATAATTATATGATGAACATGAAGCCATTAGGCACATTCACAATAACTTACATCATAATGGCATTCTTTGTTGCCTGTGGGGACAAGATGCCAATTTCGGAACCTGACCGGGAATGGAAGGAATATCTCGGAGGACCTGAAAGAAACCATTATTCCGTTCTGGACCATATCACCAAAGACAACGTAAAAGAACTGGAAGTTGCCTGGACCTACCATACGGGAGACACCGGACAAATCCAGTGTAATCCTATCATTGTCCATGGCGTTCTGTATGGTATGACGGCAACCACCCAACCTTTTGCCATTGAAGCAGCTTCGGGAAAAGAAATCTGGAGGAAAGCAGCCAACGGATCTGACCAGTTCAGCACCAGCCGGGGACTGGTCTATTGGGAGGACGGGCCTGACCAAAGAATTCTCTATACGCATGGTGAGTGGTTGATTGCCTTAAAAGCCGAAAACGGAGAACTTGTCGAAGATTTTGGGGAAAATGGAAGAATCAGCCTAAAGTCGGGTTTGGGTCCAACCGCCAAAGACAAAATGGTCATTTCCAATACGCCCGGAACAGTCTACAACGACCTGATCATCATGCCGCTCAGGGTATCTGAAGGTGCTGATGCAGCTTTAGGCCACATTCAAGCCTTTAATATCCGTACCGGCAAGCTGGCTTGGGTTTTCAAAACCATCCCTGATCCAGGGGAGTATGGTCACGATACCTGGCCGAAGCATGCCCACCATAATACCAAAGTAGGCGCTGCCAATAACTGGGCAGGCATGGCTATAGACAGAGAACGGGGGATCGTGTATGTACCTACCGGCTCAGCAGCTTATGATTTTTACGGCGCGGACCGGGTAGGCAGTAACCTTTTTGCCAATACCCTGCTTGCTCTTGACGCAGCTACTGGCGAAAGAATCTGGCATTTTCAAATGGTCCACCATGACATCCTGGACAGAGATCCCCCAGCCCCGCCGAATTTGTTGACAGTTACCCATCAGGGCCAAAAAGTAGATGCGGTAGCACAGGTGACCAAACAGGGCTTTATCTTTGTTTTTAACAGAGAAACAGGGGAACCGCTTTTCCCCATTGAGGAAAAACCCGTTCCCCAATCCGATATTCCAGGAGAACAATCCTGGCCAACCCAGCCCTTTCCGACCAAACCTGCTCCGTACGCGAGGCAAATGATCACAGAAAGTGATATAAGTCCTTTTGCAGAAAACCGGGATGAACTTTTGGAAATATTGAAAAAAAGCAGAAGGGAAGGGCCCTTTACTCCGTTGAGCAGGGGCGGGACTTTGGTTTTTCCTGGTTTGGATGGCGGTGCTGAATGGGGTGGTGCTGCCACTGACCCCGATGGCATCATGTATGTCAACAGCAGTGAAATGGCCTGGAGAATTGGACTCGGTCCCTCTGCTACCCAAGAGGAATTGCAGAAACTTGGACAGGGACAAAGAATTTATGCGCTCAACTGTACACCTTGTCATGGTGCCACACTAAAGGGGAGTCCTGAAAGTGGCTATCCTTCACTGGATTCGCTGAAGGGAAAACTTTCAAAATCCCAGGCCCGGGCCATTATCAGCAATGGAAAGGGAATGATGCCCGCCTTTACCCAACTGGAGGATAGTGATATCCATTCTCTGCTGGCATTTTTATACGGTGAGGACAATGGATTTAAGGAAATAAAAGAACCGGGATTGGGAAACAACAGTCAGGCAGATCTTTCCCTTTCTTATCAGATCAATTTATTTGGGAAGTTCCTTGACTCGAAAGGGCTTCCGGGAATCAGTCCACCCTGGGGGACATTGAACGCCATCGACCTCAATACAGGAGAATATTTATGGACCGTTCCATTTGGGGAATATCCTGAACTCGCTGAAAAAGGAGTTCCCGTTACCGGTGCGGAAAGTTATGGAGGCCCGGTGGTCACCAAAAGCGGGCTTCTGTTCATTGCAGGGACAAAGGACAAAAAATTCAGGGCATATGATAAAAGAAACGGAGAACTTTTGTGGGAAACAGAGCTGCCGGCCGCGGGTTTTGCTACTCCAAGTACTTATGAAGTTGATGGAAAACAGTATGTCGTCATTGCCTGCGGAGGGACCAAACTGGGTGCCCATGGTGGGGATGCCTATGTGGCTTTTGCCTTGCCCGATTAAACTTTAATCAACAATTCAATCGATACACTAATATAAACCCAAAAGGCGATGAAAATAACCAAAGATGAAAAAGCCCATTTTGAGGAACACGGCTATGTCATTATCCGGAAATTGTTTTCCGAAGAGGAGATCAATCACCTAAGTGACAAAGCCCGTAACGACCATCAAATGGCCCAGGCTGCCACCGCGATGGATGATGGCAAGGGGAACGCCGTGCGTCTTTCCCTTTGGAACCACCCCGGGGAAGGGATTTATGGCATGTTTGCCAGGTGCAAAAAACTTGTAGACCGTGTAGAGGATTTATTGGGGGGAGAAGTTTATCACTATCATTCCAAAATGGTGCTTAAAGATGCCAAAGTGGGTGGCGCCTGGGCCTGGCATCAGGATTATGGCTATTGGTACCAAAACGGGTTGCTCTTCCCCGACCTATGCAGTGTCATGATTGCTGTGGACAAGGCTACCAGGGAAAACGGCTGTTTGCAGGTCATAGACGGTTCCCATAAAATGGGAAGAGTAAACCATATCTTGAGCGGGGATCAGGCTGGAGCCGACATGGAAAGGGTCAATGAAGTGCTAAAGGTCAGGGAAAAAATTTACTGTGAAATGGACCCGGGAGATGCGCTTTTCTTTCATTCCAATCTATTACATGCTTCCGATGAAAACAAATCCGAAAATTCCAGGTGGTCCATGATCTGCTGTTACAACAAAGCCACCAACAACCCCTTCAAAGAATCCCACCATCCCTCCTATACCAAGCTGAACAAGGTGGAGGACAGGAGGATTTTGGAAGTGGCCAAAAATACCGATCTGGATGAACAGGTGAAGTTCGCCAACCTCAAAGAGGATAAAAGTGCCAGGAGTCTTGGACAATAATTTTCCCCATAAAACGCTAAAATAACCAGTATATGAAACTCGGAATCATCAACAGCGCCTTCGCCCAGGCCGGCGTAAACACCAAAACAGGGCTGGAACATATTGCCAGAATAGGCTTCGATACGGTGGATATTTTCCCGGAAGCATTGACAATAGATCAAACAGAGATTGCGCTCATCAAAAACACCTGCCAAAGCCATGGTCTTCCGATCACATCGGTAGTGGTGGTGGCTTTCGGACTTGTGGATTTTAATGACCCAGTAAGACATTTTCATGTAGAAAGGGTTAAAAAATTTGTGGATCTGGCCAAGGAATTCCGCGCCAAAAATGTCCTGTTGGTCTTAGGCGAGTATGTGTGGCAGAGAGAAGTCATACCGCCTGCAGCGCAATGGGAATGGGCGGTGGAACACGTGCGGGAAATAGGTCAGTATGCTGGTGAATCTGGTATTGAAATCGCTTTGGAGTTGGAACCTTTCAGGCTCAGCCTGCTTAATTCAATCCCCAAAATGGCCGGATTTATAGGTGATTGCGGACTGTCCAATATCAAAGCCAACATAGATATCAGCCATCTTGTCCTGGCGGATGCTTCGCCTTCGGAATTGAGCCTGCTCAAAGGAAAGGCCACCCACGTTCATATCAGCGACTGTGATGGCATGGTCCATGGGGACCTTCCTCCGGGGAGAGGGGTGGTCAAGTTTGCTCCTTACCTACAGGCCATCAAAGACCTGGATTTTGAAGGATCCGTTTCTTTGGAACTGGAATATTCACCTGATCCGGACAAAATAGTGGAATGGGTGAAAGAAGCTTACCACGCTACCAACAATCTGATGCAACAAGTCGGCTTAAGAGGATAATCTGTCCATAAAATCAAGGAAACATGGAAAATGAAAATGATGGATATGGGCTCAGCGCTGAGAAGACAAGTAAACAAATATCTCCTCCCAGAATCGATTATTTGCCCCGGATTCCCAAAAATTATTGGCCCAAGATAGGCTTGATAGGAACCGGGGGAATCAGCGATTTTCACCTCAAAAATTATAAAGCCATCGGTTTGAATGTGGTTGCATTTGCAGATCACACTGCTGAAAAGGCCAAGGCCATGCGCGATAAATATTACCCCGATGCCCAGGTTTACGAAGACTATAGAAAGATATTCGAAAGGGATGACATTGAAGTGGTGGATATCACGCCACATCCTCAGGACAGACTTCCTGTTTTAAGGGAGGCTTTACATGCCAAAAAACATGTGCTCAGTCAGAAGCCGTTTGTGCTGGATATACAAGAAGGGATGGAACTGATAAAATTGGCCAGGAAAAACGGGGTGAAACTGGCCATCAACCAAAATGGCAGATGGGCGCCCCATTTCAGCTATATGCGTGAAGCCATCAAAAGCGGTTTGATCGGAAGGCCGGTTTCAGTGGACTTTTCCCTTCAGTGGGATCAGACCTGGATAAAAGGATTGGCGGGTTTTGAAAAGATCCACCATATGGTACTGTATGATTTTGCCATCCATTGGTTTGACATTGCTTCCAGCTTTATGGAGGGGCAACAGGTCAAAGACGTATATGCTTCAGCGGTCAGGTTTGATGAGCAATTATACCTTCCTCCCGCCCTCGCCTCCTGCATCATCAATTATGAACAAGCCCAGGTCCGGATGGCTTTTAATGCCCATACCACTTTGGGGGAAGAAGATGTCACCTCCATAGTAGGTACGAAAGGTACACTTCGAAGCAGAGGCCCCGGCCTGAACAAGCAGCCGATGATGGAGATTTATACGGAAACGGGGGAGGTGAAAGTGCCCTTGGAAGGATCATGGTTCGAGAATGGGTTTCAGGGAACCATGGGAGAGCTGCTCTGTGCCATAGAAGAAAACAGGGAACCCGGTAACGGTGCAGAAAGCAACCTGAAAAGTTTGCAACTATGTTATGCCGCGTTGAAAAGTGCGGATACCGGGAAAGTGGTCAGCATCGTAACTTAGTAACCTGAACCCGGTGCTGGTTATTGAATATTTAAACGGTAGCAGAATCCGCGAAGGGGATGAAAATACTGTACCGGGGGATGGCAGTCCCCGGACTCTATGTGCGGATCTCACAGGATTTTGGCGGGTGTTTTTGCGGGGAACCAAGCAAAAACCCTGACAAAATCCTATCGGAATAAAAAAATTATATGCAGTAACGGTCCCCCAACGCATATTAGTAATCAATCAACCGAATATAATCAAATCATTTAATTATTGATAACACCATGATTTTCAACATACAATTAATCCTCACACTTTTCTTATTTCAACAAAATGACGCTATCGTTTCAGAGATAGTTTGGCTGAAAAAGGACGCAGTCGTTTGGTCTGTTGACCAGAAGATAAAAGGAAAAGCACATGGAATGAAGGAAGGGAATCTTTGGCTGTTTCACAATAGCAGATCCCAGCCTGTTGAGGTTGAAAATGGAGAATTCGAAGTACATGTTAAACTGAAAGAAATCCATAATACCTTTGTTGTGGCTTACAATGAAAAAGATATGGGAATGGCTTCTGACACGCTTTTTCTTACACTGGCCTACAAACCGGTACCCGTATACAAGCCTGTTATCAGGATGGGAAAAGACCATATCCACATTCAGGCAATTGAACTGGAAAACCCACTCTCAGAAACCATTGACCTGGAATGGCTATCAGCGACCGGCAATCCGGAAACATTGGAAATTATTGGAACTGAGGATCTCGGCGTGATTTTTAAAAAACCGGAAAAGGACGGGGATTATTGGATAAACCTAAAAAGCCATTCCCTGCACGATACAAAAACCTACAAGGCCATGTTCAGAAAAACCGGTAAAGAATATACGGTTTTTGGACCGGACAACCCCCGTCATCCCTGGATGGATTCGGCCATTCTTTACCAGTTAAGCCCTTATAACTTCTCTGCGTCCGGCGGATTGAATGCCATCACCAAAAAACTACCGGATATTGCGGCACTGGGAATCAATACCCTTTACCTCCAGCCGATTTTCCAAAGCCATAGAAAGGGGCAAGGCTATGATATTGTCAATTATTTCAAATTGAACCCTGCGCACGGCGATGAAGCAGAACTGCGAAATCTCATCCAAAAAGCAAATGAACTGGGCCTGAGGGTATTGTTTGACCTTGTTTTAAACCACAGCAGTATCCATCATCCCTATGCAAAGAGCAGGATTGCCCATGGGCCGCTTTCCCATTACAACGATTTTTATCACACCACTTTCGACGGCGCAAAATACTCATCGCATTACAATGCGGATGAATATGGCTTTATCAATTATTTCTGGAAAGACCTTGTCAATCTCAACTATGACAATGAAGAAGTCCAAAGGTGGATGTTGGAAGCCTGTAAATACTGGGTGGAGGAATTCGGTATAGACGGTTATCGCTTCGATGCTATCTGGGGGGTGATGGCAAGAAAACCTGAATTTGGCCTCAGGCTGAGAAACGAGCTGAAAAGCATCAAACCTGATATATTCATGTTGGCCGAAGCCAAAGGCCGGGAACCGGAGGTCTATCAATACGGATTTGACGCGGCTTATGATTGGACCAATGACACGCTTTGGGTATCCCAATGGAGCTGGGAGTACGAATACAATGCATCTGAGAGCAAAACAGCTTTCAATCACCCGGATGCAGGAAAAAGAGCGGCAATACTGAAGGCCTCCTTGTTCTCTGATCTTGACCATGCGAACCGAATACTCCGTTTTACCGAAAACAATGACCTTCCAAGGTTCCCGGTTCACCATGATCTGGAGCGGAGCAAAACAGCCGCGGCCCTTGTTTTTTCTATTCCCGGCATCCCCATGCTCTACCAGGGGCAGGAAATCGGGGCATTGCCCCATCCTTATCGATCCGTGCCCATATTTGATCAGGGTTCTTCCATCCGGTCCCAGGACAGTGTGGGTGTTTTTGCCTATTACCAGCAATTAATATCCAAAAGAAAGGAATACCCTGCATTTCAAGGGGGCACTTTGGTTCCGCTTGAATTTAAAGGCAACCCTGAAATAGTGGCTTTTCAGAGAATAGCAGGTGATCAGATGGTGACGGTGATCCTAAACCCCGCGGATAAACCGGCATCGGTTTCAACGGATGAATTGCCCGGCTTCTCCAAGCAAGATCCGAAGAAACAAAAGTGGTATAACCTATTAAAGGACGAAAGGGTGAAATTAATTGAGGATAATGGCAAGGCAAAAATCTATTTGAAACCTTATGAGATCATGTGGCTTGCACACACCACATTCGAACATTAGGAGGGGAGGTTTCCCCGTTTGCGACGTACCCCTTTTTGCCGCCGGTATGGCTTGAGGTCATGATATAGCTTTTCTCTTCTGTTTCAACATTCCCAACCTCATGGCCGCGTTTATATGTTCGCCTTTAGGACAATAAGCCGAACTTAACTGAGGATGCCATTTTTTCTTGAATTTTTCCTTATTATAAAGCATATGGACTTTTACACTACCTTCTTTGATTTCTTTGCCGGTCGTGATGCTTTCATAGTGGTAAACTTTGGATTCGGGGATATAGCAGACCTTTTTACCAAGTCTGTGTCTTATCTCAAAACACAAATCAGTATCTTCATAGTAGGCGGGGACATATCGTGCATCGAATCCACCGATCTTTTCAAAATCTTCTTTTCTGAACAAGATAGAAGCTCCTGAGCAATAATCCACCTCGCGGGATTTGTTGTAAGGTGTCTGCTGAGGGAGCTCTAGATTGCCAAAGTTTAAAGTGGAGCCATCTGAAAAAACAAGCCCACCCGCTTCCTGTAGCAGGCCATTGGGATAAATCAGTTGGCTTCCCACACAGCCAATGTCTTCATGTTCCAAAAGGACTTCGACCAAGGAACCGAGCCAGTTTTCTTTTACCTGTGTGTCATTATTCAGCAGGCAAATTAAAGGTGCTTTGGCTTTTTCGATCGCTTTGTTGCAGCTCAGTAAAAACCCGAGGTTGTCGGTGTTACGGATGTAGCGGATACCTTCTACCTGAGTGGAAAGGAATTTTGGTGTCTCGTCAAATGAACCGTCGTCAATAAGAATGATTTCACAGTGTATATTGAGGTGGCGTTCGAGAGATTTGAGGCAATTGTACGTATAGGGAAGTTGGTTGTAAACCGGAATGATGATGGAGACAGCCGGTTGCTTGACATCCGGAAACCTTATTTGTTTTTTCATGATGCAGTCTTCGGACAACAAAGGCATCAGTTCATCTGGGACAAAGTAGTTATACCCCAACAATGTCCACCAAAATTCACGGGTTTTGCCTTTTTGACCAAGGGCGTCCGATAGAAAATGTTTTCTTTTTTGCTTATGGACAAGCATTTTCCACGCCTCGGGAATCATATTGGGCCTTAACAAACTTTTCACGGCCAATATCCCGATCCTTTTCAAATACAGTTTTAGCAATACTTTTTTGTAGGCATTCTGCGGTAACGTTTTCCCCCATTTAAAATATTCCTTGTTGATTGCAAGGCAAACTGAACGATTTTTTTTCTCTATTTTGGCCAGAAAGCTCATCCTATCGGGTGTTTTTCATGTTTCAAGGCAAAATACCTGTCTAGTTTTTTATATACTTTTTCACTTTGGAAATAATCAAGAAAAAGGCTTTCCCCATCAACGCGGTGTTTTTCGTGAAAATCCTCATCCTCAACTACATGCAGCATGTTTTGACCAAAAGCCGTAGCATTTTCACTTACCAGACAGCCGTTATTGATCTTATTGGGCAGACCGTCTACACCCCTTATTTGGCAAATGACTGGCAACCCATGGGCAAGTGCCTCGACAACCTTTATCTTTAAGCCCGTCCCATGCAACATCGGACATATGGCAGCTTTTGATGAATGGTAAGCTTCTTCAATTTTATCCATGTGCAGAATTTTTGTGACGTTTGGAAGATCTGGTATGTGTTTCGTAATTTTGCCAACCACCAGAAGTCGGTAGCTGTCCGGTATGGATGGGAATACCTTGGAAAAAAACCACTCGGCGGCTTCCTTGTTGTGAGGATTGTCACTGGCCACGTAGATGAATTCGTATTTTTGGGGTAACAGTCTGGGGCCGGGCTTGTCAATCATGAACGGGACAAGCTTTGTTTTGTACGGGTAAAATTGTCCAAAAAGATATTGTTCATCCGAAGAAATGGCCCATATCTGATCAAAATATCGCATTTGTTTGATTTCGTTTCCGAAGAAGTCGGCTAAGGAAAAATTTTTATCATCAAGATGCCTGGGTGTAGTAAAATCATGTGTGTCCAAAATGGTCATTGCGCGGGACAGCAGGTTTTTCTTGTTGATGAGTTCTCCCCAATAAACATAATTTATAATGATATGGTCATATGTTTCATTTTTCAACACATTTTCAAAGCCTTTTTGTATGTGATAATTGAGATACAAGCTTATGGGGTTTTTCCTAAGCTTAAAAAAGAAGTTCGGGATTTTATAAGATAGCCAATATTGAAAAAGGTTTTTGCCTTTCGGTTTTCTACTCAACAAGTAAAGGGTACGGCAAAACCCGCTTTTTTCAAAAACTTCTTTGTCATGGTCTGTCCATGTGCTTCCGAAATTTCTAATGCTGACAAAGTCAACAACCATACCCTTGTTTTTAAAATACCTCAGCAGGTTTATGACACGCGTTTTGTTACCGGCATTCTTTTCCAAAGGGTTTTCGTGATAGAAATACAATATGCGCTTCATGACAGTACCGGCTTTTGGATGCTTTGTTCTTTCATTTGTACGAATACAGTATTTACATCCTGGGCAAATGCCACCTCTTCCTCAAGTAATACTTGTCTGTAGTGGCTGAAGTGAGGTATATGGTATTCATAATTTGCCAAACAGGCGGTTATTTGGTCGGCAATGGCAGGAATGGATTCCTCCTTTTTTTCAAAGCGGTAAGCGTCCGGTATAGGCATGTCTTGTTGAAAACTGGCAGAACCTTCTTTTCCAATGATAAGGCAACACCGCATGATGCATGCTTCACGGGGCATTCGCTCTTTTCCCGGGTGATAGCCAAAATCCACATAGACTTTACTTTCATTCATGATTTGGACCACCTGTTCTGGACTCAGACCGGAAATGGGGACCCAGTTTATTCCGGGACTTGCCTGGATGATTTTCTGTAAGAAGAAATCATTTTTGACTGGATTATAGATAACTTGATTTTTTTTTGGAAACGTGTCATCTGCTTTTTCAAAAAAAACCTTGTTCATATAGTCCGATATCCTGCCTGCAATGGTAAGACCATGCTGCTCCAGATGGACTTTACTATAATAAGAATGGGCAAGGTGAAGTACCCCCGCAGTTTTGAGTTCTTCCAGGGTACCGAGCTTTTTTGGGTTAACCAATTTCCGTATCCAAAACAATGGGTTCCTATGGTATTTCTTTATTTTTGGCAAAAGGATTTTATAATAATTGCTTACACTTAGCCACCAGACTATTTTTCCTACTTTTTCAACGTTTTTATCGAAAATCGGATCCAAGTAGGTTTCAGGAGTGATTAGGTAATGCCGGGAATGGTTTTCTATGGAATCGGTATAAGGTACGGAGTACCCTCGATATCGGGAATGCACAGGGTCTTGTGTTGTGATTTTCCGCTTTTTTTTTCTGTCATTCATCCATATGTAATACATAAATGCTTTGATACCCTTTTTCCTAAGATGATGTCCAAGCTGGTGAAGGGCTTCCGGCCCGCCGGTGGCAAATTGAGCGGGACAAATAATATACACGTGGGTGTCGGCGGCTACGGGGATCATGGTTGCATATCTTTGTACTTGATGGAATAGCTTTTTTTCACGGTGAAAAATTTGTAATACTGCCTTACCAAAAACAATACCGGCACAGAGTTACAAATCCATGATTTCCAGCCTTTTGGGCTAAGGTAAAAACGGGTGACGGTTGTAGACACGAATCTGGAACGGAATGCATACCTATACTTTCGTATGAGGTTGCGTTTAAGTTGATAGAAGGTTTCGTCTGCATTGCCGTCACTCTTATGGGTGAGATTAAACGCCACCACATAACTGTGGTAGCCTAAGACATCTGCAATCAGACATAAGTCAGTACCGTACATGTGGAAGCCTTTTAAGTCAGCCGATAATGCCAGGTTGGCTTCATTTTTCACCAAAATAAAATTCTCATCCACAGTTATCACTTTGATAGGCAAGTGTTTCTCCTCAATGGTTTGGCCAGTAGTACCCTTGGTAATATGCTGAAGCCGATGTTTCAGGTTGACCCCTCCGGCGTTGCCAATGACCGCCCAATGGGGATCTTTGATATCCAATTCCCGAATCCTTTCTTCCAAGACCATCCTGTTGTCATCATGCAGAAGGATATCCTGGTGGCAAATGATGATATATTTTCCTGTTGCTTTTCTTAAAAACAAGTTTAGGCCGGAAAAGGCCTCCATGGTGTTGGCCTTTGAGTTATCAATGATCAGAAATTCGCAATCGCCTTCCGTAAACCCAGCTTCATAAAACGAGGATTTCATCCCGGCATATTCTTCATGGTCTGTTACCAACGTGCAAATGGAAAATTCGAAAGGATAATTTGGATTTCCATCAAGAGTTGTGGAAGGTTTTAATTCGGTAGTCATGGCCCAACTTCTGTAAATTGTTGCATTTCAATCAACTTACTATATAATCCTTCTTTTAATAACAGTTCTTGGTGGGTTCCTGATTCCACGATTTCGCCTTTGTCCAGAACGACGATGTTGTCAGCTTTCTGGATGGTGCTGAGCCTGTGTGCGATCACCAGCGTCGTCCTGTTTTTCATTAGCTTGTTCAGTGCATCTTGTACAAGTTTTTCCGAGGCAGTATCCAATGCAGAGGTGGCTTCGTCCAGCAAAAGAATGGGTGGGTTTTTTAGGATAGCCCGGGCGATACATATTCTTTGTTTTTGTCCCCCGGACAGTTTTACCCCACGGTCTCCGACGTTGGTTTTGTATCCTTTTGCAGTTTCCATAATGAAATCGTGGGCATTGGCGATCTTGGCCGCAGCCGTGATCGCGTCTTCATTTGCACTGGGGCAACCAAAAGCGATGTTATTTTCTATTGAGTCATTAAATAAAACGGATTCTTGATTGACCATGCCGATCAGATTTCTCAATGAATCGGAATCCACACAGCGTAGGTCTACACCATCGATCAGCACTGCTCCTTCACCCACATCCATGAACCTGGGGATAAGATCCATCAATGTGCTTTTTCCCCCTCCCGATGGTCCCACGAGTGCTACCGTCTGACCCTTGGGAATAAATAGGTCAATCTGCCTCAATACGGACCTATCCTGATAGGCAAAACTTACATTTTCAAACTGAACACCTTCTTTCAAGCCGTTCAAAACAACGGCGTTTTCCATATCTTTAACAGCCGGCTTTTCATCAATCAGTTCAAGTACTCTTTCGCCTGCGGCAATGCCAACGTGAATGTTGCTGAAAGAGGCACTTAGGGCTTTGGCAGGGCGCATGACTTGGGAGAAAATGGCAATATAAGTGATAAAAGCCGCCGCACTGAGTTCTGACTGATTGGTGATGACCAGACTGCCGCCGTAAAGAACGATGATAGCCACCATCAAAACGCCCAAAAACTCCGATACCGGTGACCCAAGTTGCTGTCTTCTGGCCATTTTTTTCCCCAATTCGGAGTACTTTACATTTTCTTCGTGAAATTTGTCTTTGATTCTTTGGGTGGCGTTGAAGCTTTTGATAATTTTTATTCCGGACAGTGCTTCGTCCAGATAGCTGATCATCAAGGAATACCTGTGTTGAGCTTCATTGGCTTGTTCTTTTAATCTTTTCACGATTTTGGATATAACAAAGGCAGACACTGGGATAACCAACAGTGCGAAGAGGGTAAGTTTGTATGAAATGACGAACAGAATGAAAACATATGCAATCAACTGCAGAGGCTCTTTGAAAAGCACTTGCAGGGTGCTGGTTACAGAATATTGGACCACTTGCACATCTGAAGCGATTCGGGATATTATATTGCCTTTTCTCTGGCTGTTGAAATAAGCCACTTGGAGATCCATGACATTATCAAACACCGAT
Organism: Negadavirga shengliensis; assembly: GCF_042652345.1. Lineage (NCBI taxonomy): Bacteria > Pseudomonadati > Bacteroidota > Cytophagia > Cytophagales > Cyclobacteriaceae > Negadavirga > Negadavirga shengliensis. Next base: position 395,372 of record NZ_JBHSJJ010000002.1, on the reverse strand, counting down.
TTTCTTAGGTTAAGCAGCGTGTGGATACGAAGATTTTCCATCACCCGCTGGGAAAGATAACGGAACAGATTGCCCAGTAGCACCGAGATGACAATTACAACACACACCATTTTCAATGCTTCCATGGCACCATATTGCCGGTGTATCCATTCGGCGTAGTAGTTGAAATGCCCCAGTATGTCTAAGGGAGAATCCGGTTGCACCAAGATTTCCGAACCATCTTTGCCTTCACTGAAAAGGGTGGACAGTAAAGGGGCAAGCAACGCCAGGTTCAATGTAGTAAATATCACTGCCAACAGGGTCAGAAGGATATATGGTACGGCATATTTTCCAAGAGGTTTGGCAAAAGAGAGCAATCTGAAATAAGTATGCATGAAATATGCTTTTAATTATATGTTATGATTATAGCCAGATGATGTTTTTCTTGGCCAATTCACCTACCACCTTTTTCTGAATATCAAACACAGACACATTGCTGTTCCTTCTCTTCATCAGAAAGGTCAAACGTTGTTTGGAGTTATTGATGGCCTTGATCTGCCTAAGGAAGGAGATGTAACTCTTAAGGTACCAATGCTGTCCCAATAATAATTTGGGAATTACTTCAAAAAATAATACCTGTACAAACCAAAAGGGGAGATAATGACTTTCCAAGTGGATGGCATGGACCATAAACCTGTTTCTGAAGTATATCTGCTTCACCCAGTTTTTCTTGCATTGGGTCTTGGTGGTATAGGATCCCCGGTGGTAACAGCTACTGGCATGGTCATAATAACATTTCCAACCCACTCTCCAGGCTCTTAATCCCAAATCGAGGTCTTCGCTGTAATAGGGGGAGAAAATCTCATCAAATCCTCCCAGGGTTCTGATTTTTTTTGCATCAATCAGGGCGTTGGCACCCGATAAAAAAGCGGTAGGTATGTATCCGTCTTTCTCTTCCTGATAAAAGAGTTTATTGGTTTTTATTTTGAAGCCGATATGGTTGAGGGCGCGGGCCGCTACCTCAATTTTTTTACTGTCCATTTCAAGGATTTTGCCCATTACCCCAAAAGTATCCTCTTTTTCAAAATATTTCCACTGTTTGTCAAAGTAATCGGGAGTCAGCTTCACGTCAGTATTCAGAAAGAAAAGGAGTTCGTGCCGCGCCGCATAAATTCCCCTGTTGCAAGAGTAAGAAAAACCTTTGTTCACGGGGTTTTGGATCACGCGGACAGTGGGATAATGTTTCCCCAAAAAAGATACCGATTCATCGGTAGAAGCATCGTCCACCACAATAATCTCTGATATTACCCCGGCATTTTCCAATGCGGTGAGGGTATGGGGTAAGTATTCTTCCAATAATGTTTTGCCATTAAAATTCGGAATAATAACAGAAAGGCTCTTCTTCATGATCATTATGGTGTTAAATAAAGTTGGTTTTTGCCCTGACGCAGAAAAGGCTGAAAGTGATACACTTGTTATGAAATTTTTCCTCTTTTTCTTGTCGATATATTCCAATGATTATTTTTCTTTTTACAAAACTATTTGATTTATAATTGATTATGTTTTATCATATATTTTAACGAAAAGGTTAAAACTATTATTATTTTTTAGATATAGCAAGCATAAAACCTGCCAGTGTTGTCTGGACAAGAGAAAAAAAGAAGATTTTGTATAAAAGATATAGAAGACAGCTTTGCCAAATAAATATTCAATCAATGGTTTTTATGGAGTTAATTGTATCTTATATCGTTTTTGTTGTTATTTAAATAAGAAGTTATATGATTTTTTCATTTTGGAAAAAAACTTCCGGCAGAAAAGCAGGAAAATATTTAGTTCAAAAAAATCACAATTGTATTCCATTACAGCAGAAAGTTCCTTCTGTGGAGGTTAAAAATGAAAACCGTCCATGTGTTATCAATATGTCACTTCAGATTAAATGATCTGTACCGGTCTTGCCCAGAGGGACAGTAAGCAGGACTGATTTTGCAAAATAAATATTTCAAATTCGGTGTGGATTCCAGAGAGGAAGCCTAAATTCGAGGATAATCTTGTTGATATGATCATAATTTTGCTTTTGTTGATCACCGGGCTGGTCCTGTTGATATTTGGAGCGGATAAGCTTGTAGATGCCGCATCGGGTTTGGCGGCCAATTTTGGCATTCCTAATATCATCATAGGACTGACTGTGGTGGCTTTTGGAACCTCTGCTCCCGAATTGGTCGTGAATATAATGGCAGCCTTCAAAGGTTCTTCTGAGATGGTCCTGGGCAATGTGCTGGGAAGCAATATTTTCAATGTATTGGGGATTTTGGGCATCTCGGCCCTGATCTATCCACTTGCCGTGAAGACCAATACGACATGGATAGAAATTCCTTTAAGTTTACTGGCAGCCGTTTCGGTTTGGGTGTTGGCTGGGGACCGGCTGTTGAACAGTATGGACAATGATGTGGTCTCAAGGGGGGATGGCTTGATTTTACTGTTGTTTTTTACGGTATTTCTGGTCTACAATATCACAATTTCCAGAAACCCGGGGCAAGACCCTGAAAGTGTCGAAACCAAAAGCTACAGCACCGGTAAGGCTTTGGTTTGGATAATCCTGGGCCTGACGGCTTTGGTAATAGGCGGGAAACTGATTGTGGACAATGCCGTTTTTCTGGCGAGGGAGTTCGGTTGGTCGGAACGCGTGATCGGCTTGACCATAGTGTCTATTGGAACTTCTTTGCCCGAACTGGCTACTTCGGTGGCAGCCGTGAGAAAGAAGAAGGTGGATATTGCCATAGGCAACGTGGTGGGCTCCAATATTTTTAACGTTTTTTTTATCCTTGGGCTGTCAGCTGTAATAGGTCCTGTGACGGTAGGGGCTGGGAATTTTATGGACATTTTGCTGAATATTGTGGCGGGAATTCTCTTGTTTATATTTGTCTTTACAGGAAAGGGAAGGCGCCTGGAAAGGTGGGAGGGGCTGTTTTTCTTGGTGATTTATGTAGTTTATCTTGGAGGGCTGCTCCTTTATTAAAAAAAAACAGCCTGCCGAACCGCAGGCTGTTGGATGGTTTGTGATTCAATTTAAGAACTACTGAATGGGTTCAGGTGATTCAAAACCTCCGGCAGTGTCTTCCTCATAGAACTCATCTGCCTCAGGTACCTCCTCTTGGTAATTTTCATGCTCTATCGGCTCATCCGGCTCGGTAGAGACATCATCAGTAGTTTTGTTGCCGCAGGAAGCCATCATGGCTATCAGGGCAAACAACATGGCAAATATGCTGGTTTTCATTTTCTTATATGGTTTTATGTCCCAATTATATCTATATATACTATAAAAGCTGTGCCAAAATAAATTTGTGATTGTGGCAGAGGGGCGCCGGCTATTGGTAAACTTTCATCAAGCGTGCTCCGCGTTTGGCTTTTGTCGGGATATTCACGGGGTTTACTCTTCGGCTGGTGGGGGTATATTCAAGATACTAAAAACCCTGTTCATGCTTGCGTTGTCTTCGGCCAATACAAGCAGTTTATCGCCGACCTTGATCTCGGTGGTGCCATTGGCTGTAAGGTATTTCCCGTCCCTTTTGATCATGGCGATGATGGCTGCATTTGGGAAATTCAAATCCACCACTTTTTTTCCTATATGGGGATTGTCTGCCTCGATGGTCAATTCCTCACTCCGGGTCTTTGGTGAATCCTCAAACATCCTGTCAATAGGCAACCTCGGTTTGGCTTTGGCCGGCAACGCCACATGGAACCATTTGGCCACAAGGGAGAGCGTGGTTCCTTGGGTCAGTACTGAGGTGAGGGACACAAAGAATACGATATTAAAAATGATATCTGCCTTATCGATACCTGCCAGAAGAGGATAAGTGGCAAAAACGATGGGAACAGCCCCTCTTAAGCCCACCCAGGAAATATACCACCTTCTCCTGGTTTTCATTTTGAACGGCAGCAAACTGATAAAAACCGCAATAGGACGTGCGGCCAAAATCAAAAATCCGGAGACCATTAGGCCCAACCCAACGAAAGGCAGGATCTTGCTGGGAAAGACCAACAGGCCCAAAGTCAAAAACAGGACAATCTGCATCAGCCAGGCAAGGCCATCAAACATCTTCAATATGGTTTTTTTATGGATGAGGTCCTGGTTTCCCAGATAAACGGCACACAAGTAAACCGCAAGGAAACCATTACCCTTGAGCAAGTCGGCACACGAGAAAGTAATGAACATCATGGCAATGACCAATACAGGATAGAGTCCTTCAAATCCAAGATTGATTTTGTTGATAAAATACCGGGTAATCCATCCAAACAAAAAACCCAGAGCAGCCCCAAGAACCATTTGTCTGAAAAAAAGCGGAACGGTTTCCAGCACCCCTTTATCAGGATCAACAACCAGACCCAAAAAAGCGATGGTCAATACATAAGCCATGGGATCATTACTTCCGCTTTCCAATTCCAGGGTGGGCCGGAGCCGGCTTTTCAAAGCCATGTTTTTGGCTCTCAGGATGGAGAATACGGCTGCTGCGTCTGTAGAAGAGACTATTGCGCCCAACAACAGCCCTTCATAGAGTGAAAAATCGGTCACTAGATAAACAAACACGCCCAGACTTAGGGCTGTGATGAGAACTCCGATTGTTGACAGGCTGACACCTTGCCACAGAACAGGTTTAACGGTTTTCCAATCTGTGTCCAGTCCACCGGAAAAAAGGATGAAATTCAAAGAAAGAACGCCGATAAATTGGGCGGTTTTGGGATTGTCAAAGTGGATGCCCCCTAATCCTTCGGAGCCTGCCAGCATGCCGATGAATAAAAAGAGAACCAAAGTGGGCACACCGAATTTATAGGAAGTCTGTCCTGCCAGTACACTGATTAACAGCAATACCGAGCCAATGAGCAGTATGTTTTCAATGGTTAGATCCATAATGGGTTTTGTGTCCTAGCCTCCTCCTACGCTGGGCGAATGCTGAAGCTTTGCAAAAAATTAAAGATATTTAATTTTTTGATAATAAAAGAGAGGATGGGGAAATGATTCACTCATGGACGATTTGGAGAAAGGTGCCCGCCTATGGATAATCAGGGCATCGACTATGATAGATTTTAAGTAGTTTCTCTGCTTAAGACAGATTGAAGCATTTGGATAAATAAAGCCTGGCCTTCCTGGCTGAAATGGCCGTGGTCTATGTAGTTGTCGTAGTTTTTAAGAAAATCAAAATGCCCGGGCTGGTTGAAGTTGTAAAACTTGGCCTGGCCTTTTACAGGTTCAAGTATCTCCAATATGGATTGCCAATAGTCATCATATTTTTCCTGATGTTGTTGATACATTTCAAACGGCATCGGATGATAATAAAACAGGATTTGGGTTCCGGCCTCATTGAGCATTTGTGTGAGTTCGATGAGTTCTTGCCTTGCAACGGGGTTAATGGCAAAGTCTTCCTCCGTCAATTTCTCGGTTTCCTCCTTGATTTTTGCAGCCACGTCATCTGCCTTATGGAATATTTCAAAATCATTGTATCCGTTTGGGGAATATTGGTTTTTCGGGTATTTAGAGGGTAGCAGTTCCAGTTGTCTCACGGCCGCAATCAGGTAAGTTCGATACAGGTTCAGTGAGCCCAGGGCACCCCAATAATTCTTTTCATGCATCTTGGGGTCATTTTCAGCATGATTGGTAAGATAGGGATGGATACACACAAGTGCCTTTTCAAAGTACCCATTGTTTTCAAGGCTCTTTTCCATCAATGTTTTTAGAGGGGTCACCCTGCCCCCCATGATACTGGCGTTGTAAAAACGCCCAAATGAAAAGGGTTCTGGGTCGAGGTTGGCAGAAAGGGACGGTCCCAAAATCACCCCATCGAAATGTGAAGGGATATAGCGGTGGGCAAGAAGGTATTTGGATTGGCGTTCGTCCGCGAAGACAGACATTTCTACCGGCACTTCGGGTTTAAAAAGCCCATATATGTTAATGGCATAATTTAGCGCTGTCATAAACAAACAGATAAATAGGGATATTCCCAAAACCGTGAAGAAATAAGTTGAATCTTTCATAATTTGCCGCCGTTTAGAAATCGAAATAAAGAAAGTCCTGCTCTATGACTGAATTCAGAAAAGTCATATTTAGCACAAACAGTATGATAATGAGCAAAGCATATTTTATGTTTGGCTTGAACCGGTTGCCGATTTGGATGCTGTTGGGCATGAACAGCAAGCCTATGCCAATGGCCCAGATGGGATAGTCCTGCATGCTGTTGACCAGCGTGAAATAGGCGCTGCCGCTGGAAGGAATAAACATCCTCTCCAATAAAGTAGAGGCGGTATCCCAGGAAGGTGCACGAAAAAATACCCAGGTGATGTTGACAAAAATAAATGTAAAGGGAATGGCGATTATATTGGGCATGGAAAAACGGCTGTTTTTGCTCCACAGCCGGTATATGATCAGCGCAAAACCATGCAATAGGCCCCAGATCATGAAGGTCCAGCCCGCCCCGTGCCATATACCGCCCAACAGGAAGGTGAAGCCTAGATTATATAGGGTCCGGCTTTCGCTTTTTTGATTGCCCCCCAGGGGTATGTATACATAATCTTTTAAAAACCTGCTTAAAGTAATGTGCCATCTCCTCCAGAATTCCTGGATGTTCCGGGATTTATAAGGGGAGTTGAAATTGATAGGCAACTGAATATTGAAGAACAGGCCCAAGCCAATCGCCATGGCAGAATAGCCGCTGAAATCGAAATAAAGCTGTAGAGAATATGCCAAGGACGTCACCCATGCCTGGGTAGTGCTGAGTGCTTCGGCCGTTCCATATCCTTTGTTGGCGATGATTCCGAAGCTGTCTGCTATGATAACCTTTTTTGCCAGGCCCATCAGGAAGATGAACAGCCCCTTGCTCAGGTTGTGATAATTGACGCGGTTAAGGGAGGGATCAGTGAATTGGGGCATCATTTGTTGGTGATGGACAATAGGCCCGGCAATAAGTTGGGGGAAAAAGGAGACAAATACACCATAGGATATGGGATTGTATTCTTTTGTATGCCCTTGGTAACTGTCGACTAGATAGGCGATTTGCTGGAATGTAAAAAAACTAATACCCAAAGGAAGGATCACCTGCATCAGGGTGATGTCAATCTGTGGGAACCTATTGAGGTTGTCAATGAAAAAGTTGGCATACTTGTAATAGACCAGCAACCCCAGATTAAAAACTATGCCTGTAACCATGAGTTCCTTTTTGAAAGCCGATCCCGGCATCTGTGTCCCTAAAAAATAATTGACGATCATGGAGGATAGAATCAGGAGTATATAGTTTGGATTCCACCAGCCATAAAAAAACAAAGACGCAAAAAGCAACCAGATTTTAGCCGCTGTGTATTTGGTTTGAGCGTTCAGGATAAAATAAACTACAACCGTTGCCGGCAAAAAAGCCAAAATAAATTCAAAAGAATTGAATAACATTCCCCTAACAGTTAATCCTCACAAAATGTTACATTTGCTTCAATCTGCAAATAAGTAGTGTAAAAATACATTTTTATTGATTCAAAGCAATGAAAAAAATCGAGTCATTTTTTAAGAAACGGAAATATTCGAAACGGAATAAGGCGCTGAATGAATTGCCTCCGGTTGTTATATGCGATTCAACACGCATCCGTCGATAGCTATTTCTATTCTGATTTGGGTGCAGGTTTTTTTATTTCATTTGGGTTGCGCAACGATGAAGGCGGCATCGTCCGGAGTGTAGTTTACGTGGATGATTTTACTGGCTTTATTTAATAGCGCCTTTGAACTTGGATTGAGGTGTCTTACATATACCATTTTGCCCAATTTCCGGTACCGGTCCGTGATTTTGTGTACCGCCTCCAGGCCCGAGTGGTCGACAATCCTGCTTTCCTGAAAGTCTATGATGATCTCATCCGGATCATTCAATGGGTCAAACTTTTCGCCAAAAGTAGTGGCGGATGCAAAAAACAGCGGGCCATAGATCTGATAGTGTTTTACGCCATTTTCGTCGATCCTCTTCCTAGCCCGGATCATTTTCGAGTTTTCCCAGGCGAAAACCAAAGCCGCTATAATGACACCTACTAATACGGCAAGGGCAAGATTGTGGAGGAACACGGTAATCAGTGTAACCAGAACCATCACCATGACATCCGATTTTGGTACTTTTCTAAAGACTTTTAACGAGGCCCATTCAAATGTGCCGATGGCCACCATAAACATCAGGCCGACAAGAGCAGCCATAGGAACCATTTCGATATAGGTGGAGAAAAAGAGGATAAATGCCAGCAGACCCAATGCGGCCACGATGCCGGAAATCCTGTTTCTGCCACCCGCATTCACATTGATCAGACTCTGGCCGATCATGGCACAACCGCCCATTCCGCCGAAAAAGCCTGTAGTAAGATTGGCCACACCTTGGGCAATACACTCCTTATTGCCACTCCCTCTTGTCTCAGTAATTTCATCAATGAGCGTTAGGGTAAGAAGGCTTTCGATAAGTCCTACGCCAGCCATGATGCCGGCATAAGGCAGGACGATCATAAAAGTTTCTACATTAAAAGGGACCATTGGGATGTGAAATTCAGGTAATCCTCCCGAGATCGAAGCCAAATCACCGACTGTCCGGGTATCAATGCCCCCGAATATAACGAGAAGGGTGATTACCAAAATCGCGGCTAAGGCTGAGGGTATGGCTTTGGTGAGTTTGGGCAGAAATTTTATAATTATCATCGTGAGTATCACCAGTCCCAGCATCATATAAAGGGGGCTGCCGCTCATCCACTCTGCTGTTCCCGCAGCATTTTCCATTTTGAACTGAGCAAATTGCGACATAAAGATGATGATGGCAAGTCCGTTGACAAATCCGAACATCACCGGGTGAGGAACCAGACGGATCAGTTTGCCCAACTTTAGGACACCAACAAGAATCTGAATCAAGCCCATCAGGACCACTGCTGCAAAAAGGTACTCTACCCCATGCTCAATGATCAATGAAACCACCACTACGGCAATCGCCCCCGTTGCACCTGAGATCATGCCCGGTCTGCCTCCCAATATGGAAGTAATCAATCCAATGATAAAAGCGGTATACAAGCCCACCAAAGGACTTACCCCCGCAATCAAGGAAAATGCCACCGCCTCCGGTACAAGGGCAAGTGCCACCGTAAGACCTGAAAGTGCCTCGTCTTTAAGATTGGATTGTTTGGGCCTGAAAAGGCTGTAAAACATCTGTGTCATAAAGTTGTGTCTTATTAATTTGAAATGTTATGCTTACTTCGGTAAAAACCGTTGATCCCCAAAGAGATGAAACCGATGTCCAAAACGGTTAGGGGAAGGTTATTGGGTATAACAACGAAAGGATTTTCAAAACAAGGTGCAAATGTAATAATTTTTATTTCGATAAAATAATATTTTGTTAGAATTGTCATCTCAGGTAGTTGACGCCGGTATCTGGATTGGTTTAGACAAGCTTGTATTTTTGATTTGGTTGAGTGTTGGTGAGAATGGGCAAAATACCAAACTGTCCGAAAGGTAAGGCATACTGAACCATGGGAATGAAGGTTCAAAAGCAAAGAAGAAAAGCCATCTGTACGGTATTCCGATGATCCGTTTTGATAAGATGTTTCATATGTTTATAATTGTTACTTAATTGTCATATGGAATCTCGCATGATAGATAATCATCCCTCCGTGTGACGATTCCGTCATGCTTGATTTCATATGTTTTCCTGTAGTCGATAATAAAACTTAAGAGTTGCCGTCCTCTTCTATTTGAAAACGTTCCTTGGCGGTTTTTCGACTTATTTTTCCTTGATCAAACGCCATCAAATCACTGGTTTTGATGCTTATTTTTAACATTTCAGGGATGTTGCAGTCGGTACAGTGGGTCATTTTCACTTGAAATATCATCATTTCCTCCGGGGCAAGGCTGTGCACGGTCCGGCCATAGGTGAGGATATTGTCCTTCAATTCTTCCAGAAACACCGGATACTGGGCATCCAAATCGTCCGGCTCGGTTTCATCTTCTTTTTTCTTGATTTCGGTCTCATCGCTCGGAAAGACAAACATGTACAGGTTCTTGTCCTGAGTGGTAAACATGTTCAGGTAATAAATAACCCCTAAATTCGGTATCCGGTCATAGGAGGCATAACCATTATAATAAAAAGTCTTTGACAAGTCCGGCCTGTACAATCTGTCGAAGATATTGGCCAACAATTCCAAATCCTGCTCCATATCGGATTCCATGAACTTATCGACAAAACGGATACGGGATGCGGCCTCCTCCCGGGAAATTTTTCCGTTTTTGTAAGCGCTGAGGTCTCCCTTTTTAATTTCTGCGGAAAACCGTCCTTTTTTGTTGATCATTTCTGAGGACACACGGCTTGGCATCACAAAGTTCCAGTCAAAGGGGGACCGGTCTTCCACCACCAAAATCTTATCTTCTTCTCCCAGCTGACCTATCAAATCCCCGTAGTCCAGTAGAAAAACAGTTACGCGTTCTTTTATTTTTTCTGAGCGTCGTTGACTGATACTATCGTTGGCGGAGGGAAAGGCAGAATAGCTCATCGTTTTGTTTTTGTCTTCAATTACCCTTTTGGGTGTGTGATAAACACCAGAACTTTTAGCCTCTTTATGGGGACGGTTGGCTCCAAATAACCGGGCATCTCCTGATACCACAAAGTAGGAGTTGCTTGGGGGAAGATGCAGCAACACACCATATCCGGGGAGATATTGGGAATAACCCGCTTGTTCCCCTCTTCCAATCATGATGCCTGATTTCCTTTCGAACAGGGTTTCCAGGACCGCTTCGGCGACTTTGATGTCCCTTTTCATCCTGTCCCGGTCAATTTGCTGCCCTTGTGCCTTTGTACATTCTAAAGACACGCATATGTTAAGCATTAGAATGATATATAGGATTTTCATGGCTGTTCGTTTTTCATGTTTCTTACATTGATAATTAAATGGGAGAGCATCTGCTCCATTTCCAATTGGAATTGGTCCCTGTCTCTTTCCAGGCCATTGAGCCTGCTTTGGAGGTATACCAGATCCTTTTCGCGTACCGTTTGCAAACCCATGGCGAAGTCTTCCAATATCGCATTCATGTACTCTTTCTGGACCATGGCCACCTCTTGCCAATAGGTTTCCATCATCGCCATATTCTGTTGCTGCAGAACGTCAAAATAAGCATTGACCCTGTTTTCAGCTTCTTTTGTGACGATATCCTTCAGCCGTTCATCCTGCACGCTATACTTGTCCAGTTTTTTTCCCATGGTCATTTCCCATTCCTCGTGCCGGGAAGTCCAGCGCTCCTGGAGTTGGGCTTCATGCTGTTGCATAGAAGTATGGATGATTTCCCGTAGCGCTTCTTCGCTCATGGTCATTTGATGAGGGTTCAGTTCTTCCCGGGGTTGTTCCCCGGAAAAAGAAAGAGAAAAAACCATGTTGTCCAAGCTGATCCTGGCACCGCTGATTTTGCCAAAAAGCAATAGAAGCCCCAACAGTAGTGTTACAGCAGCCGCATATTTGGAAAAGGACCAGAAAGCCGGCTGCCGGTTTGTGTTTGGTTGGACAACGAGCGGAACCCCTATGTCTCTATCTTTCAGATGGGCCAACATTTGCTTGGTGGCGCGCATTTCTTCCATTTCTTTCATGACTTCCGGCTCGTTTGCCAGATAAGCTTCCACCTTTTCATGATCTTTTTTATCCAATTCCCCATATAAATAGGAAACCAGCATGCTCTTGTCCGGTTTGAATTTCATGATCTTCGGTATTTAACATATTCAATAGCTTCTTTTGTCAGTATTTTTCGCATATTTTGGAACGCATAATAGAGCCTGGATTTGGCTGTGTTTTCGGGGATGTTTAAGGCTTCGGCGATCTCTCTGAATTTTAGCCCTTCATACTCCTTCATGATCAATATTATCCGCTGTTCTTCCGGGAGAAGCTGCAAAGCATTTTTCAGGGATTTTTCCAATTCACCGTTGATGAGTTTTTCTTCGGGATTGGGCAATGCTTCTGTTATTTCCTCCGGAACCCCGCCCTTTATCCGGTCAGGGTCAGGGCTGGCCAATAAATGAAACCTGCTGCTTCCCCCTTGTCTTTTCTCTTCCCTGCATTGGTTTACCAGTATCGTATATAGCCATGATTTGAATTTGCCACACTCCCGGAGTTTCTCTATTTTTTGATACATGGTGATGAAAGTCCGCTGGGAAACATCCATCGCCTGGTCATGATCCCCAAGAAGCTTCAGGGCAAAATTGTAAACCCTTTTATACCAATATTCCACCAACAAGCCTTGGGCTTGGCGGTCTCCCAGCCGGGCCTTTTGGATCAGGGAATGATTTTCTTCATTTTCCACCATAGGGAGAAACCTGTACGGGTTGTAAAAGGGTTAGATGCCGAATTCAATTATAAGATGAAAACATAGGGAAAAAAGTTTTGCCATAAGTGGCTTTTTTATAAAAATATTTGTTAAAACCGGATTTTCTTTTTAAAAATCCATTCCAATTTCCAAGGGGATAAAAATCCATTCCAATTTTTTGTCCTTTTATAGCTCTTGAATAAAGCTTGACATGGGACTAATCACTAAATTCATATATTTGGGGCAAATTTCTAAAATCCTTTAACTTCCGATATGAACCGTTACCTTTTTGTCCTGTGGCTGTGCTTCTCAGTAATTGCGTGTCAGAAGCCTTCAGTGGCGCCTCCGGAACCCGAATTACCCATTCCCGCGGAAAGACAGCTGGCCTGGCAGGAAATGGAGTTTTACGCCTTTGCCCATTTCAATATGAATACTTTTACCAACATGGAATGGGGTATGGGAGACGAGGATCCGGTTTTATTCAACCCGACCCAATTTGACGCCAATCAATGGGCAAAAGTATGTAAAGAAGCAGGGATGAAAGGAATCATCATCACGGCAAAGCACCACGATGGGTTTTGTCTCTGGCCAACTGCCACTACTGAACATTCCATAAAAAGCTCACCTTGGAAAGAAGGAAAAGGGGATATCATCAAGGAAATATCGGAGGCTTGTGCAGCCCATGGATTGAAATTCGGTGTTTATCTTTCTCCTTGGGACAGAAACCATCCGGATTACGGTAAGCCGGAATACATTGACGTTTTCAGGGAGCAGCTTAGAGAGTTACTTACCGGTTATGGGGATGTTTTTGAAGTGTGGTTTGACGGGGCCAACGGAGGCACGGGTTATTATGGAGGGGCCAATGAAGAAAGAAGGGTGGACAAGAAATCATATTATGATTGGGAAAACACGTATGCCATCATCAGGGAACTTCAACCCGACGCCGTGATCTTCGGCGATGCTGGTCCGGATGTCCGATGGGTAGGCAACGAGCACGGTTTTGCCTATGAAACCACCTGGTCCAACCTGATGCGGGATTCCATTTATGCCGGAATGCCGGAATATTCTGAAAAATACGCTGCGGGCCAGGAAAATGGCACGCATTGGGTGCCCGCCGAGGCGGATGTGTCCATCAGACCCGGATGGTACTACCATGAATATGAGGATCATAAGGTAAAATCTTTACCCGATTTGTTGGATATCTACTACAACAGCATTGGACGCAACAGCTCCCTTTTGCTCAACTTTCCCGTGGACAAGCGGGGTCTTATCCATGAAAATGACATCGCGCAGCTCCAAAAATTAACCGAAAAGATTAAGGAGGACTTTGCCGAAAACCTCGTCGGAATGAACACAGCCGTGGCGTCAGATGATGATAGGGGGAGAGGCTTTGGACCGGAAAACGCAATAGATGGGAACATGGAGACTTATTGGGCCAGCCCTGAGGGAAAAGTGACCGGGGAAATAACCCTACAATTTCCCTCACCCATTACTTTCAACAGGTTGCTGGTGCAGGAATATATACCGCTGGGTCAGCGGGTCAAAGCTTTTAAAGTAGAGGTGCAGACAGAAAAGGGTTGGGAAACGGTGGAAAAAGGTACCACCATTGGCCATAAGCGTATTTTACGGTTGCAGGATACTACCGCGGATAAGGTGAGGTTTACCATAGTGGATGCCAAGGCGGCTCCTACACTCCACAACCTGGCCTTATATTTCGCTCCCAAACTTGTTTTGTCACCGGAGGTGAGGAGAGATAAAGAGGGCAGGGTAAGTCTCAATCTGCCGGAGGAAGGCTTGGAAATCTATTACACCCTCAACGGTAAAGATCCTGACAAGCAATCCCACCGATACCATCAGCCATTTGAGCTGCTGGAGCCTGCTGAATTGAAAACGGTCTCTATAGACCCCCTCTCCGGTAAAGTAAGTGAGGTGAAATCAGTCAAGTTGGGTGTGGCAAAAAAGAAATGGTCGCTGATAAACGGGGCGGATAATCCACAACATTTGTTTGATGGAAACGAAAAGACCAATTATCTGAGTAAAAATAATGAAGTGACCATCGATTTTGGAGAAAACCTGGACTTAATAGGATTTGTTTATTTACCCATACAAAACCGGTACATGTCCGGAGTGATCAGCCATTTCGAACTCTACGCAAGTACAGACGGTGCTCAGTGGCAGAAGATAAGTGCAGGGGAATTTGGTAACATTGCCAATAGTCCCATTGAGCAAACCGTACATTTTCAACCGGTTACAGGAAGGTATTTAAGAATCAAAGCTACTAAAACCCTGGACGACAGGCCTGCTTCCTTTGCCCAAATTGATGTGTTGACTCAATAATTTGTATTATTCGGTTATCGGAAGTATTGTTTTTGAATCCTTAAAAAGGAATTTTAAATATAAAATAAGATTCTTTGTTTCATATTTGGTTTGGTTTTTGTAATTTAATGGGAAGACGTTATAAATATTCCATTTCTCACCAAACTTAATCAATTATGTTAACATGGGTAATTGTCTTTTTAGTGGTTGCGTTTATCGCTGCCATTTTAGGGTTCACCGGAATAGCCACTGGTCTGGCATCATTGGCTAAAATCATCTTCTATCTCTTTCTAGTATTGTTGGTAATAAGCCTGATAATAGGCGCGGTAAGCGGGTTTTAAAAATTTCAGGCCACGGCTTTTGGGATTGTTTACCATCCTTTCCGTGGCCCGACTTAGATATTATAAATAAATCACCAAGATTTTTTACGGTGATTTTTCGGATAGGAGGGATATGGGTACCAGGCCCACGGTCTCTTCTAAAAACTTCCGGCTTGCTTCCAACACGTCTTCCCAGCTCTCTGTTTTGATGCTTGATGTGATCACATGGTCCCCAGCCTCGCCGAAAGCCTGTTTCTCCTTCAGGTTATCCGGTGTAGACAGGTTGTCAAACATTTCCAGCAGGGCTGGCACAGAAACCACATCGTCCTGATGCTCCTCATCTTTGTAATAGTAGGCCATAAAAACGGGCTGACGCACCTTTTCAAAGGTGTTTTTGTTCATTTTGCTTTTTAATAGCACTGCAAGGCTGCTATAGCCATTGATATGGTATTCCTCGGACCAATATTTGGCGACATCACCTTCTCTGCTCACTTCCTGTACACCGAGGGAGTTGGTCATGGTCATTTTCATCAGCATTTTGGTCCAGGGTTGGAAAAAGGGATCCAGCCTGTTGCCATAGATTTCAATACAAGGGGAATAAAGCATCAATGACTTGATCTCCGGTCTTTCGGCTGCCAGAATCAAAGATAGTGCTCCACCCATTGAGGTGCCCATTACGATCACACTGTCGCCAAGCTGCTGGCTGATCATATAAGCCTCCCTGGCTCCGTCGACGAGCTTCGCTGCATCCAGATATTCAAGCGCATTCTCCCTTTTGATGCCATGTTCGGGCAGACGGCTAAGATAGAGATTGGCGCCGAAGTGCTCCGCCAGCTTTCTGTGAACCGGATCACCTTCCATTTGGCTGGCGCCGAACCCATGGACATAAAGGATGCTATACGGGGTTTTGTTTTTTGCCATACTGTCTGCCCAAATGATCCTGGCTTCATTATTTGGCTTCAGGCCTTTAACGGTGTCTTCCTTTGCTTTGACATAGGCCTCCAATTCGGATAGTGAAGAGGGGACAGTGGGATATTCTCCATCCAGAGAGGTGGGCCTATCCTTTGGGCCTGCCATATATACTATGGCCAGGAGAATGACAAAGCCAAATACCCAGGGAATGATTTTTTTCATCGGGAGAGCCTATTTTTCAATTTCCTCATAAGAAGCCAGGACCCCTCTGACCATGGCCGCACTGAAGCCATGATGCTCCATTTCATTCAGACCGACTATGGTACAGCCCTTGGGGGTGGTGACCTTGTCAATGGCTGCCTCGGGATGCAGGCCTTTTTTGATGATCAATTCGGCAGCTCCCTTCACGGTCTGATTGACGATCGTGTTGGCGGTTTTTGCATCAAAACCGATCTGTATTCCGCCCTGGGTCATGGCACGCATAAACCGCAACACATAAGCGATGCCACAAGCTCCCAGTACCGTGGCGGCTTCCATCAGGTGTTCTTCTATGGTGAGTGCAATGCCTATGCTGCTGAAAATAGCCCTTACTTCTTCCTCGGTTTTTGGAGAGCAATTCTCACCGCATATGCAGGTAATGGATTCCTTGATGTCTGCCGCAATATTAGGCATAGCCCTGAAAACAGCGGTGCCAGGTTCCAGTTGTTCCCTTATCCTTTGAAGGGTAATGCCTGTGGCCACTGAGATCACCACTTGCTTTTCTTTTTTAAGCACGGGGCTGATTTCTTTCAATATGCTGACGACGTTATAGGGCTTTACCCCCAGGATGACAAAATCGGCATCTTTAGCGGCCTCTTTGTTATCGGCCAGGACTGTGATGCCTTGGGAACGCAAGTAAAACAGACTTTCAGGATGTCGTTTTGTAACGGTAAGGCGGCTGCCATCGAATCCCTCGGTTCCGAGTAAACCGTTTACGATGGAAATGCCCAAATTACCACAACCTATAATGGCAATTTTTTTATCTTTTTTCATTGTGGATGTCATTCTGTTTTTCGTGGACCAAAATTATCAAATATCCCATGCAATTCACGGACTGCGATATTTTTTTAGCATTTTGTTACGTCATTCGATCAGTTGTAATTGTTTTTTATGTCAATATAGAAATTGGGATCCACTGTAAAGGTATCCCCGGGAAGTATAAGTTCTGTGGTTTGCCATTCTCCGGTCACGTCAAGCCAGGTTTCCTTGTCCTCATCCAGGATTTTTAAAGGCATCTCAAATCCCTCTACCACATTTCCCCAGCGGTATTTCAGGCGACCGTCCTCCCACTCATATTCAAATTGAGGGATTTGGGCGGTCCTGAGGTACTGGTCAAAAAAGGGTTTTAAATCCAATCCCGTTTCCTCGGCCCAAAAATGCTCTATTTCTACCGTGGTAACCGTTTGATGATAAAAAACCTCATTCATCCGGCGGAGCGAATTTCTCCATTTTTCGTCATCGTTGACCCATGTTCTGAGTGTATGTAAGATATTGGCTCCTTTGAAATACATGTCCCCGGATCCGCGTTGGTTGACGTCGTAAACACCAATAATGGGGATGTCATTTTTGATCACCCTCCTTGCCCCGATGATGTACTCACTGGAAGCCTTTTTCCCATAATGATAATCAAGAAAGATGGCTTCGGAATACGTGGTGAAACTTTCGTGTATCCACATGTCGGCAATGTCTTTATAAGTGATGTTATTGGCAAACCACTCATGCCCCGACTCATGAATGATGATATAGTCGAAAGTCATTCCCCAGCCGGTTTCACTGAAATCCTTGCCTTTGTATCCTTTCACATAACCATTGCCGTAAGTGACGGCGCTTTGATGTTCCATTCCCAAATAAGGCACTTCTATGAGTTTGAAGCCATCCTCATAAAAAGGGTAGGGGCCAAACCAATATTCAAATGCACGCATCATTTTGGGCGCATCTTTAAAGTGCGTTTTTGCAACTTCCAGATTATCCTTCAGCACAAAATAGTCCATAGTAAGCATACCTTTTTCGCCGAGGTAATCCTCTGAAAAATGGGCATAATCCCCGATGCTGATGTTCACCACATAGTTGCTGATAGGGTTGCTTACAAACCAATGAAAGGTGCGGGTGCCATCATCATGCTTTTCGGTATCCCTCAACCTGCCGTTGGAGACATTCATCAAAGGTTCCGGGACCCTCACACTGATGGCCATGCTGTCGGGTTGGTCATACATGTGGTCTTTACATGGCCACCAGAGGCTGGCCCCGTCTCCTTGGTTGGAATTGGCGACAAAGGGAAGACCGTTTTTATCCTTGGACCAGGTGATACCGCCGCTCCAGGGTGGATTGGGGCTGATTTTGGGCTTGCCTCCAAATTCAATTTCCAGGCGGTGACTTTCTCCCGGATGCTGGGGTTCCTCCAATTTGACAAAATAAGCACTTCCTTCGTTTTTAAATTTCAAGGATTTGCCATTTTGAGAGAAACCCCTGATTTTCATAGGTTCTTGAAGGTCGATCTGCAAAGTGTTACCTTCCTGTATTGCCGTGTAATGAACCGTGTTTTTGCCTTCAATGGTTTTTTTGTCAGGGTCAACCCTAACCTCCAGATGGTAAAAATCCAGGTCCCACCATTCCCTTTCCGGGGTGATGGATCCACGAAGGCTGTCCTGTCTGGAAAACGCTTCCGTTTGTGCCACGGCTTCTCTGCCTGCTACCCATATGAGAAGAAAAAGCAGGATGATCCCCCCTTTCTGTACGTCGCAAAAATGCTTTTGGTACACACATGTTATCTTTGGTGATGAAAAATGACTGTTATTCATACCTGTCAGTTATGTCAAGTTGAGCCAGGTCCAGAAAAAGATGAGCCATTTTCTTGGTGACATCCTGATAGAATCTTTCGCCTTTTTCTGCTGTGGAAGCCTTCGGGTTGCCTATTCCGGTGTCTTCAGTTACCATAGACCATTTTCTCTCTGCCCAGGCCCATCCTTCCTGTATGGCTTTTACCTTTGATTTTTTCTCTTTTCCCTCGCCGGCTTCTTCCAAGGGCAGTACCAAATCCGGATGAAGGTACATGATCAGGCTGGTTTCCATTTCATCCGCATGGTCTCCCCCGTGTTCGAAATACTGGCTTTTGTCCATGGATTGGAACCAGTTACAGGAACTGAAAAACATATCGGGAAATTCAAGGCCTAATTCCCTTAAGATGGTTTTAAAGTCATTTCCCCCATGACTGTTAAGAATCAGCAGCTTGGAAATCCCCTGCCGGTGAAGTACGGTTGCCAGATCTCTGACGATGGCCAACTGGGTACTCGGGTTCAGGTTCATGTCCAGAAAAATGTCAGCTTGACCGGTATTGACACCAAAGGGTACGGTGGGCAATACGATCACCCTGGCCCCCTCTTCCCAGGCAATTTTGGCGGCTCCGGCGGCAATAGCATCTGCCTCATAAATGTCGGTCCCATAAGGAAGGTGGTAGTTATGTGCCTCCGTGGCTCCCCAGGGCAACACGGCCAGTTCTATGTTTTCATCTCTGAGGGCTTTCCAGTTGGTCTCTGCGAGTATGTAGGGTCTCATGCTATAATTATTTAGGTTACCTATCAAATCAACATTGTTCTTAACATGTAAATAAACCATAATTTTTTATCAAATACCACCCCACTTTTACGACTTCCTTTTATATTGCATGGGCAATGTTTTCAAAACAGAAGCCATTTTTCAAAAGAACATTAACTCAAAACAAACTGAATATTCTAATGTCAAATATGAACAGCCGTAGGCAATTTGTAAAAAAAGGTGTGTTGGGTGTGGCAGCAGGGTCCATGTTAGGAAGTACAAAAACGCTCGCCTCCGTGATGGATAGTCCCAAAGCGGAAGACCTGAAGTTGGGGTTTGCAGGATATACCTTTGTGCATTTCAATCTCGAGGAAGCATTGAAAATGATAGAAAAGGTAGATGTAAATTATTTGTGTATCAAAGATTTTCATCTTCCCTTTGACAGCAGTGCAGCGCAGATTGAAGCATTTCACAACCAATTAAAGGCTTCCGGCATCAAAGGGTACGCGGTAGGGCCTATATATACCAAAACCAGGGAAGAGATTGACAACGCATTTGAATATGCCAAACGGGTGGGAGTGAACATGATCGTAGGAATACCCCAAAAAGAAGACCTACAGTACCTGGACGGGAAAGTAAAAGAATACAACATCCGCTATGCCATCCATAACCACGGACCTGAAGACAAGCTCTATCCCAATGCCACAGTCATTGTGGATTTGGTAAAGCATCTGGATTCCCGAATAGGGTTGTGTTTTGATATGGGGCACAACATGCGGGACGGTCATGACCCGATAAAAGACCTTAAAAGGTATAAAGATCGGATTTTTGACATTCATCTGAAAAATGTGACTGCAGCCACTGCCGACGGAAAAACCTGCGAACTGGGTAGGGGAGTGATCGATATCCCTTCATTTGTGGATATGCTCCGGAAAGTGAAATATTCAGGGGTATGCAGCCTCGAGTATGAAAAAGACATGAAAGACCCCATGGCTGGGATTGCAGAGTCAGTAGGCTATTTTAGAGGAGTGACGGATGCGAGGTAAGATGATATAATCGTTTCGGATAGAGTACTTTAAATTAAAGGGCAATATGTTATAGGCATCTATGGTATATTGCCCTTTATTGAGATAGGGGGATCCCCGTTAATCAATACCTGTGCAGGATATCAGAAGGTCAGAAGGTAAATCTTCATATACCTAATATTTAGTCTGATAAATAAATGTTTAAGCATTGTTTTATTGATTTTATCATTTACTGGCAGAGGTATATTTTTTCTTGGGCCTTAATTTTTATGAAGGGAGTTTAAATGCGGGTAACAGGGGCTTGGTTTCCTTCAAATTACCCCTGTGGGTGATGCTTACCGATGAATCCTTACCCCGGAAATCACCTATTTAAGGGCACAACGCCCAAATCAATACAGGTCAGGAACCCTGACATAGCCCTTACATCTACAAAAAATATTCTAGAACGACACAGCCTTTGAACCTAGTGCAGAAAGATTCAGGCGGTCCTGACAGATCGAAATAGAGGCGTAAAAATGAGGCTAAAAAGGGTTTTTGCAGCCAGCGAACTGTCGAGAGTTTCAGGGCCTTGGGCCAAAATTTATGTATTTTTATCAAAGTGAGTGGCCATAGTTGGTCGTCATGGATTGGTTTGGCTCAGACAAAATATGGTCTTTGTTCTTGCGGAATGCTGAATTTAAAATTGAATTGACCCTTGGCAATTAAGCTTGACGTAAATCATAACTAAATATTGACTTCCATCATATGTATTAAAATTATCTGTAAATAACTTGGTCAACAAAGTTTATTCAACCCCCAAGATGATCTCCGTCATGAAAGATATTAAACCGCAAAAAACACTGGATGAAGCAGAGGAATTATTTGATCTAGCTAAAGAGGAGCTTTGCCGACCCGAGGAAGACGTTGTGCACTACATGGTCTGTAGCAATTCCTATAAAGCAATTTCAAAATACCTGGCCGGATTTTTAATGAAGAATATTTTAAAGAATCAAACTTCTTTATCCATAGAAGATCTCTTGCGCCAATGCCGGGAGGTTGACCCTGAATTCAAAAAGTTGGACCTGGCTCCCCTTACTCACCAGAAGAATCCCGAAGATGTCTGGATGAACATGGATACGGCGAGAGAATTTATGATGCTGGCCGAAAAGACCAGGGCTTTAGTAAATGCGATGTAATAGACACATGGAATTTTAAGCATTGAACGGCAATGATTTGCCTACTGTGGTAGCGGTTTCCTTTAGCCTGATTTTTAGCGCACAATGCCCTTTTATTCCACTATTTTGATACTACTTGAATGCTATGGAAAACAAAGAAAACAATTTCAAATATCCCGGGATAAGGGTAGCAATGGATGGTAATTCTGTTGCCATTATGTGCGAAAGGGAATCTTCCGATGCAGCCGGTGCCTATCCCATTACCCCGTCGACCCAAATGGGCGAATATTGGGCGGAAGAAGCAGCTAAAGGCCATCTGAACATTTCGGATAGGCCCCTTATTTTTATAGAGCCTGAAGGAGAGCATGCCGCGGCTGCGGTTACGGCGGGTTTGTCCATGACAGGTCTGCGCTCGGCCAACTTTTCCTCCGGGCAGGGTATAGCCTATATGCATGAGTCCCTTTATGCGGCTGTTGGGAAGAGACTGACCTATGTCCTCAATATCGGGGCAAGGGCCATGACCAAATCGACCCTCAACGTCCACGCCGGACATGATGATTATCACGCCATCGACGACACAGGTTTTTTCCAGCTTTTTGCGAAAAATGCCCAGCATGTGGCTGATCTCAATATCATCGCACACCGTGTCGCGGAACTCGCTTTAAACCCCGGGGTCATAGCCCAGGATGGATTTTTAACCACCCACCTGATCGAATCCCTTTTATTGCCTGAGCGGGAACTGATCAAAGAATTCCTGGGCCGTCCGGATGACATCATCCCTACTCCTACACCTGCTCAAAGGATGATTTATGGCGAAACGCGCCGGCGCATACCGGAAATATGGGATGTAGACAATCCAATGATGGCAGGGATCGTACAAAATCAGGATTCCTACATGCAGAGCGTGGCCGCACAGCGCCCTTTCTTTTTTGATCATATCCGGCAATTGACAGACCAGGCTTTTGAGGAATATTACCAACTTACCGGTAGAAGGTACGCGAGGGTCATGACCTATAAGACAGGGGACGCGGATTACCTTATCCTGGGTCAGGGAAGCGTGGTAAGCAGTGCCGAAGCGGTAGTGGACTATCTGAGAAAAACCAGAGGTATAAAAGTAGGAGTAGTCGATTTGGTGATGTTTCGCCCATTCCCAGCGGATATTCTGGGGAAAATACTAAAAGGAAAAAGGGGAGTAACCATACTCGAGAGATTGGATCAGCCTTTGGCGGAAGACTCCCCGATTATGAGGGAAGTGCGGGCAGTGCTCACCAAATGCATTGAAAACGGAAACAACCAAAAAAATATCCCTTACCCGGACCTGCCTTCCTACAATGCCAACGAAATGCCGGCCCTTTATGCCGGCTCATTTGGGATGGGAAGCCGTGATCTGCAGCCGGAAGGCATCATCGGAGCGATTGAAAACATGCTTCCTGATGGCAAACACAAAAAGAGGTTTTACCTGTCCATAGATTTTATAAGGGAGCATCCCTTTACCCCAAAACAAAGGGCACATCAGGAAAATATTCACGAGGCTTATCCGCACGTGAAAGAACTTGCCATTCATGGGTCGGAAAACCCCAACCTCATGCCCAAGGATGCCATCACGGTCCGCTTCCATTCCATTGGGGGATGGGGGGCAATCACGACCGGAAAAAACCTCGCGATGACCCTTTTCGAATTGTTGGGGTATGACATCAAGGCCAATCCAAAATACGGTTCAGAAAAGAAAGGACAGCCAACCACCTACTATTTGGCGGCAGCTTCTGAACCAATTACCATCAATTGTGAATATTATTTTGTGGATGTGGTGCTTTCACCTGACCCTAACGTATTCAAGCATACCAATGCATTGGCGGGATTAAAAAAGGGCGGGACCTTTATCATACAAAGTGAGAGGAAAACCGCGGATGAAGTCTGGGAAGATATACCAAGGCATTATCAGAAACTTATTTTAAGCAATGACATCAGGGTCTATTATGTGGATGGCTTTAAAATTGCCCGTGAGGAAGCTTCGGACCCCGAACTGCAACTCAGGATGCAGGGCATCGCATTCCAGGGGGCTTTTTTCGCCGCGTCTCCTTTGATGCAAAAGGCAGGATTGACGGATGTTACACTGCTGAAAGCCATTGAAGGGCAGTTGCAGCATAAATTCGGAAGCAAGGGCCAACGCGTAGTGGATGATAACATGCGCGTGGTCAAACGGGGATTTGATGAAGTATTCGAGATCAAAAACAAAGTTATAGGAGAAAACGGAGAAAAGACCAATGGTCGGGAAGTGGTTCCCATCCCCACCATGCTCAAGGAGACGCCGGTAAGCAAATCCAGCCTCAGTGATATTCACAGGTTTTGGGAGCAAACCGGCAGTTTCTACCAAACTGGCAAAGGAAACGACAATTTAACGGATCCATTTATTGGGCTGAGCGTCATCCCTGCTGCTTCTTCCCTTTTCAGGGACATGACTGGAATACGGTTTGAGCATCCGGAGTGGGTACCCAATAACTGTACAGCCTGTGGCGACTGCTATACCGTTTGTCCGGATACGGCGATACCAGGGTTGGTCAGTGAATTGTCAGATGTGCTCGACGCTGTTCTGAAAAGGGTGAAGAAAAAGCACGAAAAGCTGGAATACCTCCCCAAAACCATCAAACAAATTGAGCCGGCGATCAGGGCCTTGTTCAACGGACCCCGTGATGGCATCACTGTGAACCTTCTGATCAAGGAAGCCATAGATGAGGTGATCGGCAGAGAGAAAAACAATCCCCTATTGGTTACTGAGTTGGGATGGTTCAAGGACGAACTGGGTGATTTCCAGTTTGCACTTACCCGGCCCTATTACGAACTCCATGAGAAAAAGCAGCCCAACAGCGGGGGCTTATTCAGCATCACTGTCAATCCCAATACCTGCAAGGGCTGCATGGAATGCGTGGCAGTCTGCGACGATGATGCGCTCCGGATCGTCAAGCAAACCGAGGAGTCGGTGAGCCGACTCCGCGAAGAATGGAGCTTTTGGAAGGATTTGCCCAATACCCCTAAAAAATTCAACCGCATTGCCGACCTGGAAGAACGGATAGGTCCCTTGGAAACCATGCTGCTTGATAAGAACGCCTACCTGAGTTTTGCCAGCGGGGACGGAGCTTGTCTGGGCTGTTCTGAAAAAACAGTGGTTCACCTTTTTATGGCCACCGTGGATTCCCTGATGTTGCCCAGGGTGGAAAAACATGTTGCCTATCTTCGGGAACTCATGGATAAACTGGAGAAGCACATCCAACTGCAATTGATGAAAAACCTGAAAGTAGCAGACCCAGAAATGATGTCCAGAATTGTTTCGGAATTCAAGGGTAGCGATCTTACCGTCTCGGGTATCGCCAGCAGGATGGAATCAGTAAACGGAACGGAGCCAATTGACCCTGAATGGCTCGCTGAAATGACCCAAGTGCTTGGTGGCTTGAAAAAATTATTATGGAAATATACCTCAGGGACCACTGGGAAAGGCAGGTCCAATATGGGTATGACGAATTCCACCGGATGTACCTCGGTATGGGGAAGTACTTATCCTTATAATCCTTATCCGTTTCCGTGGGCCAACCATTTGTTTCAGGACAGCACTTCGATGGCTATGGGCATATTTGAGGGCCACATGGCCAAAATGGCTGACGGGTTTAAACTGATCCGCAAAGCAGAGTTGGAACTGAAGGGAAGTTATAATTCAAAAGAGCAAAAGGATTTTTTTACTTATTTCAACTGGGGCCAGTTTACAGATGAAGAATGGAAATTATGTCCCCCTGTTGTTGCCCTGGGTGGGGATGGTGCCATGTATGACATCGGTTTCCAGAATTTATCCAGGATGATGGCTTCCGGCAAACCCATAAAGGTAGTCGTAGTAGATACGCAAGTGTATTCCAACACAGGCGGCCAAGCCTGTACTTCCGGCTTCATAGGTCAGGTTTCCGATATGGCCCAATACGGAAAGGTTTGGAAGGGCAAACCCGAGCCAAGAAAAGAAATAGGGTTAATTGCCATGGCCCACAGAAACACTTATGTGCTTCAGGCCACAATGGCCAATACCAGCCAGATGATTGAGGGGTTCATAGAAGGTCTGATGACCAAACGGCCGGCACTGTTCAACCTGTATACCACCTGTCAACCCGAACATGGTGTTGCTGACGATATGGGGGCGCATCAGGCAAAACTCGCCATGGAATCAAGGGCTTATCCTATTTTCCGCTACAATCCGGATAAAGGGCTTACTCCTCAGGAAGCCTTTAACCTGGAAGGAAACCCTGCCTTGAATCAAATATGGCCCAAGTATGAACTGAAATACATGGAAAATGGGCGGAAAAAATCCATGGAAGTGGCCATGACTTTTGCGGACTTCGCGCTAACAGAAGCCAGATTCAGAAAACATTTTCGAAAAGCCCCAATGGACACCTGGAATGAGAATATGGTGGTGCTTTCTGACTTTTTAGAGATGAATGAAGCAGAAAGGGAAGGCAAGTTCCCCTTCATTTGGGCGGTGGACAGAAAACAAACGCTCAGCAGGGTCATGGTGGCCAAAACCATGGTGGAGTCATGCGAGGAGCGCCGCGACTTCTGGCTCATGTTAAAAGCCATAGCAGGGGTTTCCTCAGAGAAAACCGGGCCCGTAGAGGATGTCGAAAGTAAAGTAAGGGCTGAAGTGGTCAGCCGGATAGCACGGGGCTTGATGAAGTTGGCCGGGGATGAAGGTGCAGGCATAATAGATCTGGCGATGGAAGATGAAAAAGCAGATGAGCCCGAAACCCAGGTTCCAAAGGACACCGGTGCTTTTATGGCTCCTTGGGTAGAAACGGAACACTGTACTTCCTGTGATGAATGTATCAAAATCAATCCTGATATTTTCACCTACAATGAAGATAAAAAGGCTTATATCAAAAATGCAGACGGGGGGAGCTATATGGATTTGGTCAAAGCCGCTGAAAAATGCACGGCCGGTGTTATCCATCCAGGCCTTCCCAGAGAGAAGGATATGAAGGATGTGGACAAATGGATCAAAAGGGCCGAAAAATTCAATTGATACCGTGCTGACTTTTAACACCCATAGTTTCAAACACGGAATCCATCCTCCCGAACACAAGGAGGAAACCAATGGGCTTCCCATTCGGCAGTTTCCTTTTGCCCCCATGTTCATATTGCCTGTGTCGCAACATTTGGGAAAACCTTCGGACATCGTCGTGAGGGAGGGTCAGGAAGTGCTGAGGGGACAAATTTTGGCGAAGGCCAATGGCTATATGTCAGTTCCTTTGCATTCCCCTGTCACGGGTACAATCCGAAAAATAACCAGTGTGAGGCTGATTTCCGGGAAAATGTCCTTAGGTATATACCTGGAACCTTTTCCTTCTTCCGGTCAGGAGGTGATCGAAGGGATTCCCGTTGACCTCGAAACCGCGGGTCCGGACCGGATCCTAAAAGGTATCCAGGATGCCGGTATCGTGGGGTTGGGAGGGGCGGCTTTTCCCACGCATGTCAAACTGAAAATCCCGGATGGTAAAACCTGCGAACACCTGATCATCAATGGTGTTGAATGTGAACCCTACCTCACTACGGACCACCGGGTGATGCTGGAGCAGGCGGGGGATATCATGATGGGGATCCGGTATTTGCTCAAAGCTACCGGGGCCCAGCAGGTTATCATTGGGATAGAGGCAAATAAGCAGGATGCGGCTGACTATCTGGCTACCCAAATTCCCGAAAGACTTCCCGTGATCATAAAAGTGGTTCCCGTCAAGTATCCTCAAGGGGCTGAGAAAATGCTGATTACCTCATTGCTGGGAAAAGAAGTCCCATCAGGGGGACTGCCCATAGATGTCAATGCTGTGGTCGTCAACGTGGCTACCACCGCGGAGATCGGGAGATTGCTTCCACATGGACGTGGTATTCAGGAACGGGTGATAACCATCACAGGTCCTGCGATCAGGAAAAAGGGGAATTATCTTGTTCCGATTGGTACGCCCTTGCGTTATGTGCTGGAACAGGCTGGGGCCGCTGACAAGCTCAGCGAAGTATACATGGGAGGGCCCATGATGGGAATGGCTGTCTCAAGCCTGGATATTTCCATTGTCAAAGGCACCTCGGGGGTTGTAGCTTTTGGAGAGGAAAATGTCAAACAAACGGATAAAGTATACCCATGTATCCGGTGTGGGGCCTGTGTGGATGCCTGTGCTATTTTTCTGAACCCTTCCAAACTCGGCATTTTGGCAAAAGCGGGAGCATACGACACCATGGTAGATGATTACCATTTGATGGATTGTTTCGAGTGTGGTTCCTGCTCGTATGTCTGCCCCTCAAATATTCCTCTGGTTCAATATTTCCGCCTGTCCAAAGAAATCATCCGAAAACGCAGTAATTCCAAAAAAGCAATCAGCAATGTTTAGCAAGACCCTACATATCAGTACTTCTCCACATATCAGCAAGGGGATAAAAACGGATATGATCATGAGGCATGTCGTCTGGACATTGGTGCCGGTAGCGCTTTTTTCAGTCTTTTCTTTTGGAATCAATGCCTTGTTTGTCATCATCACAGCCATCATAAGCAGTGTGTTTACAGAACATTTGCTGTGTAAATTGTCCAAACAGGAAAGCACGGTTTCTGATTGGTCTGCGGTCATTACCGGGCTGTTGTTGGGATTGACATTGCCTCCTGTATTTCCCCTTTGGATGACATTCCTTGGCGGGGTGTTGGCCATTTCATTGGGGAAATTCGTTTTTGGGGGTCTGGGGATGAATGTATTTAACCCCGCATTGGTGGGAAGGGCTTTTCTCCAGGCAGCGTTTCCTGTGGCCATTACCACCTGGCATCCCGCCTTCCTGGAAGGAAGGTTCTCCAGCCTTTCCGGGTCCCTGTTGACATTTCCCTTCGCAAAACCGGTAGTGGATGGCATTTCAGGAGCTACGCCGCTTTCTGCTTTCAAATTTGACCAGGTAGTTACAGATTCTACAGAACTGGCCTTGGGACTGGTCAGTGGTTCCATTGGAGAAACCAGCGGCCTTCTGATCGCGTTGGGCGGGATATATCTGGTCGCCAGAAAAATGATGAACTGGCGCATTCCGGTATCCATACTTTCCACAGTTTTTCTGTTCAGTGGTGTTCTTTATCTTTTCGACAACCAGGCCTACCCATCACCTGTATTTATGCTCCTGTCAGGCGGATTGATGCTGGGAGCTGTATTCATGGCTACCGACATGGTTGGCTCACCTATTACCCCTAGGGGGGTGGTTGTGTATGGGGTTTTCATTGGCTTACTGGTAGTCACTATCCGCATATGGGGAGGGCTGCCCGAAGGCGTCATGTACGCGATCTTATTAGGAAATGCCCTGTCTCCTCATATTGACAATATGATCAAGCCAAGGGTATACGGTACTAAAAATAAAAAAAATGAACGCACATAAGACCATAGCCCCTGGTACAACAGGGATTGAAGGGAGTGGTAAGATGCTCAAGGCCATGGTTGGTATAGGGGTGTTGTGCGCTTTGCTGATTGTAATGACTTATGAGGGAACACGTGGAAGGATAGAAACACTCAAAGCTGAAGCTTTGGAAGCAGCCATTTTTGAAGTTTTGCCCGGGACCACAAGGATGACAATTTATGAATTGGGCGGAGAGGGTATTTTCACCCCTTCGGATGGAAAAGACAGAAGCAAAACTTTAGTGTATGCCGGCTTCGATGAGCAGGGAGCGCTTACCGGAATAGGGGTTGAGGCAAGCGGACAGGGTTATGCGGATATCATCCGGATTCTGTATGGCTATGACCCTTTCACCCAAACCATTATTGGCTTTTATGTGCTTGAAAGCAAAGAGACGCCGGGGTTGGGGGACAAAATAGAAAAGGATGCCAATTTCCTAGCCAACTTTGATGCCCTGGACGTGTCTTTGTCTGATGATTTCAGCCGCATGGTGAACCCTGTAATTCCGGTAAAATCCGGTGCCAAAACAAAGCCTTGGGAAGTGGAAGGGATAACCGGTGCCACCATTTCCTCAAGGACCATAGGCAATATCATAGGAGAAAGCTCCGCAAGACTGATTCCCACAATCTATCAGCAGCAGGATAATTTTAAACCCCACCACAAACCCTTGCCCAAATGACTCCTGAAATAGCCAAAAAGAAAGAACCAAAAGCAGCCCTAGGCTCCACGGATGAATTTATGAAAGGGCTATGGCGTGATAATCCTGTTTTTGTACAGGTATTGGGGATGTGTCCGGTTCTGGCGGTATCGAATACAGCCATGAACGCGCTTGCGATGGGCCTTGCAACTGCCTTTGTCCTGCTGATGTCCAATGTGCTGGTGTCTTCCCTCCGCCATTTTATCCCCAAACAGGTACGGATTGCTTCATACATTTTGATTATTGCCACTTTCGTCACCATCGTGGATTACGCTATCCAAGCCATCAGTGTGGATTTGCATAAAAACCTCGGTGCTTTTATTTCATTGATTGTGGTGAATTGTCTGATCCTTAGCCGGGCGGAGGCCTTTGCCTCAAAAAATACCATGGAGAAATCTGCTATGGATGCCTTGGGAATGGGCACAGGCTTCATCTTCGCACTGTTTTGCTTGGGTGCGGTCAGAGAAATATTGGGAAACGGGACCCTTTTCGGTTTTGCGGTTTTCCCTGAATCATTCCAGGAATGGATCATCATGATTTTACCGGCGGGCGGTTTTTTCACCTTGGCATTATGGCTGCTCCATTTCAATTATTTCAAACTAAAGCAGGAGAAAGCATGAAAACGGAATCGTTGTGGTACATCTTTATCAATGCCAGCCTGATCAACAATTTTGTACTGGCCTATTTCCTGGGTATCTGCCCCTTTTTGGGTGTTTCCGGTAAAATGGAGACCGCTTCCAAAATGGGCGCTGCCGTGACTTTTGTGATGGTGATCAGTTCGGTCTGTGCCTATGGTATCCATGCGCTGCTGGTTGCGATCAACGCTCCCTTCCTACAGTTGATCAGCTTCATTGTGGTCATCGCTTCCACGGTGCAGCTTGTGGAAATGATTATCAAAAAAATGAGTCCCGCATTGTTTCGGACACTGGGGATATTTCTCCCTTTGATAACCACCAACTGTGCAATTCTGGGGTTGGCGTTGTTCCAGACGAGCAAAGGATACGGCATATTGGAAAGTTTGGTCTATGCCTTAGGTGCCGGTGCCGGTTTTACGCTGGCTTTGGTGCTTATCGCCGGTTTAAGGGAACAGCTGGAATTTGCGGATGTTCCCAAAATAGCAAAGGGCACTGCAATTACCCTGTTGATCGCGGGGATCCTGTCTTTGACTTTTATGGGATTTTCAGGTTTGGGATCATAAAAAACACGATGGAAGCCACAATGACATATGTGATAGGGATTGTTGGGATAGTGGTGTTGATGCTTTCCTGGGCTTTGGTACAATCACTTTGGAAAAAAACCTT
This sequence comes from Negadavirga shengliensis, assembly GCF_042652345.1. Taxonomy (NCBI): domain Bacteria; kingdom Pseudomonadati; phylum Bacteroidota; class Cytophagia; order Cytophagales; family Cyclobacteriaceae; genus Negadavirga; species Negadavirga shengliensis. The sequence continues at coordinate 364,327 of NZ_JBHSJJ010000002.1, read as the reverse complement.
CTCTGAAAACATCTCTGATGAAGATGTTTTGGCAGAGCGCAGAAGCTGCGGCAACTGTGGTTGCGGCAAAGTCTGTAAGAAAGAAAAACCGGTATAAAACAGTTTCAATACAAAATTTAAATGCCATGACCTATTTATCAGAATATAGTACAAAAAATCAGTATAAAGCGAAAGTGAAGAAAACACAGCGCCTCACCCCTCCCGACGCAGAAGAGATACGCGAGATTTTGCTGGAGGTCAACGGTGCGGATTTTCATTGTGAGGTGGATCAAACCTTTGGGGTCTTGTTGCGGCATGACGGCGAATTCGGCAATACCTTCCATCACCGGCTGTACAGTGTGGCCGATCTTCCTGCCAAAAAGAACGGTAAAACGCAGATTACCATGCTCGTGAAGCGCTGCACGTACGTGGATGATTTCAACGGCGAATTGTATCCCGGAGTCAGCTCCAATTATCTCTGTGACCGGAAAGTAGGGGATGAAATTACCATCACCGGCCCTTTTGAGTTGCCATTTAAAGTCCCGGAAGACAAAAATGCCAATTTGATTTTGATAGGGATGGGAACGGGGATTGCTCCTTTCAGGGCTTTTGTCAAACATATTTACAGTCATGAAAAGGATTTTAAGGGAAAAATCATTCTGTTTTACGGGGCAAAAAGTGGACTGGAGCTTTTGTACCTAAACGACAAAGACGGTGACCTGACCAATTATTATGATGAGAAAACCTTCCAGGCCTTTCACGCATTGAGTCCCCGGCCACATTGGTCTGATCCCATCTCCCTGGATGCTGCCATTGAGGAAAGAGCGGATGAAATCCTGGAGATGTTATCCCAGACCCATACTTATATCTATATCGCGGGATATGAAAAAGTGAAGCAAAACCTCGATAAAGCATTTGCCAACATTATGGGGTCACAAGAGAAATGGGAAAACAGGAAGGCGGAATTGGTCGCCGGGAAAAAATTTGCAGAGGTAATTTATTGATTCCGACGATAACCAACGGTCTGTCATATATTGAGCGGCTTTCTCCTTCGCTCGCCCTTCATTCCTTCCCTTATCGGAGAATAGGGGTAAGCATCAAGGTAGTTGTAACGTGACACCCGGTGGCCTTGGAATAATTATAATCCATAAGTTGGATGCGCCTTTAATACTACAATAGCATGACGATATTAATAGCATTGCTCGCTTTGGGTGGATTGACGCTTCTATTGGCATTGATGCTGATCACGGCCAACAAGAAGCTTTATGTCTATGAGGACCCCCGCATAGACGAGGTAGAAGGGATGTTGCCCCATGCCAATTGTGGTGCATGTGGTTATCCGGGGTGCCGTCCGTTTGCAGAGGGGCTGGTCAAAGGAGAAACACTTCCCGGAAAATGTACTGTGAGTAGCAAAGAGGGCGTAAATGCCATTGCCAGTTACCTTGGGGTGGATGCCGGATCGGGGGAAAAGCGGGTGGCCAGGTTGGCCTGCGCGGGTGGGAGCAATGTCGCTATTGTTCGTGCCCAGTATGGAGGCCTTGAAAGCTGTAGGGCTGCCTCCCTTGTTTCCGGAGGGGGAAAAGGTTGTTCATGGGGGTGCTTGGGGTATGGGGATTGTGAAGCAGTCTGCGATTTTGATGCGATCGGCATGAATGCGTTTGGGCTGCCTGTTGTTGATGAGGACAAATGTACTGCTTGCGGCGATTGTGTGGAGGTTTGTCCCAAGGATCTTTTTTCCCTTGAGCCCGTAAGCCACCGGCTATGGGTAGCCTGCAAGAGTCTGGATGCAGGAGATGCGGTGCTGGCGGAATGTGCAGTAGGCTGTACCGCCTGCGGGAAGTGCGCCATGGACGCAAAGGGGGGCTTTATTACAATGAAAGACAACCTTCCTGTGATAGATTACAGTGGGGATCACCAAACCCAGGTACCGATACAGCGGTGTCCTACCGGAGCCATTATTTGGTTGGATGAAAACCTCGGTCCCGTCAAAGGGGCAGAGAGCAAGAAGATCATCCGCCAAGGGAAATTGAAAATGGGGGAAAGTTGACCGAAGCCAAACCCATAAGAACCATAATCGTTTTTGTCGATTGATTTACATCTGTAAATTGTCAGCAGGATGGTCAAGTTTGAGGGTAGAGTGCGGACATGTATCAGCAATCATGAACTTGGATTGGAAAATTGAGGCTTTCCCTGCGGCTGTTTAATGGTTGACTGACAAGATCCCTGCTACGTCCATAGCCAGTTTGTAGGGAAGGGATTTTTCCGCCAATTGGTTCACGGTTCCTGTAAGAAACAATTTATTCTCAGGAATATAAAACGCAAAGGATCCTGTCATGCCTGTGTGACCGATTATATCCGGAGTCTGTCCGAAAGGAGGTGTGTACCACGGCTTTCTGTACAAGCTGAGGCCCCACCCATAATAGAAGCTCTTGCTCACATGTACCCAGTTTTGCATTTCGCTTAAGTATTCCTGTGGAAAAAGATGCCCGTGAAAAAAAGCCTTTAAAAAGGCCATGTTTTCCGGGGCTGTACTTACCAATCCCCCGTCTGCTCCAAAAGAAGCCATGGCTTTAGGGATAAACAGTTTTTTGTCCTGATGATAGAAGACGGCTGGCGTTCGGTCTTTGATGTCTCCGTAAATGTATGTTTCTGTAAGGCCCAGCGGCCCAAAATGGAACTCCTCCAATACCTTAAGGACAGGTTCCCCGCAGATGTTTTCAATTACTTTTACCAACAATTGGAAATTGGTATCGGAATAATGGATTTTGCCTTTTTGCCCCGGTTTGAACAGGGAATCCATCTTGCTGACGGTATTTATCATTTGCCCGAAGGTCCAGGAACGGTCAATTCCCGCAATTAAATCTTCCCTGAGGGTAGATTCACCCATAATAGGATAATCAAAATAATCAGGCAATCCGGAACGATGGCTGAGTAAATGCAATAAGGTGATTTTATCGGTATAATCCTGATCTTTCAAACGGTGCAGCCCCTTAATCTCCTTTTCGGGAATGTGCCGGCACAGGCTATCACTGAGTTGGAGTTTGCCCCTTACCCTTAATTTCATGATCAGGGCAGTGATGTGCAGTTTGGCCACACTGGACAGAAAATAAGGCTGGTCGGGTAATAGGTCTCCGGAGGCCCCTGTCCATGAAAACTTTTCCTTTTGTTCGTGATATATGGAAAGTACTACGCCGTGGGCAGAACGGTTTTCGACGGCGTTGTCCAACAAGGTTTGCAGTTTTTTGGTGTGGGTTTCTACGTGTTTTTCAAGGGGCACCATATATCCGATTCCGATTGTTGCTATTTAAATAATTAAACCAACATGATTCCTTTTTCTAGCGTAAATATGGAAATTATGGGGTAGATATTAAAAACCGGAGGGGATTTTTTGTAAATTACTTTAGTAGGAATGGCATTTTGGGGGAAGAGAACCCGGGCATATAGCCATTTTAATTTTAACTATTAATTGTGAAAAAAAATAAGTCAAAGGCCGGTTTTCCTTTTTGGTCCATGACCCCGGAAGAAGTCATGCTTCGGCTGGATACATCATCTTCCGGGCTGTCGCTTTCGGATGTGGCGATGCGCAAACCAAAACCCGTTTCTCCGATGAGATCAGCGCTCATAAGGGAAATTTTCCTTTTTGCCTCACAATTCAAAAACCCATTGACGTTGCTGCTTTTGTTCGCTTTGGTTTTTGCACTTTTTCTCGAAGAATATACCGAATCCGCCATCATTTTCAGCATGCTGTTTATGTCCGGCATGCTGGGCTTTTATCAAGAGAGGAAAGCCACCCGTGCTGCTGAAAAACTTAAGGCTTTGTTGGTGTCAAAGTCCCGGGTTAAGCGGGAGAACGAGATAATGGCAGTGCCGATGCAAGAAGTGGTGGTGGGGGATATCCTGCTTCTGGAGGCAGGGAACATTATTCCTGCCGATGCCTTGATTCTTGAACTGAAGGATTTTTTTGTCAATGAGGCTGTATTGACAGGTGAGTCGTTTCCCTCCGAAAAAAGAGCAGGAAAGATCCCCGCGGATTCCCCCCTTATCAACCGGCAGAATTCGGTTTTCAAAGGGACACATGTGATCAGCGGAACAGCTACAGCTGTAGCGGTATTTACCGGTGCGGACACCTTTATGGGGGAAATCGAAGCTGGGTTGAGGGTAAATATGGAGGAAACCGCCTTTGAAAAAGGCATCAACCGTTTTGGATATATGTTGATGAGAATGGCATTGCTGATTGCCGGAATCATCGTATTTATCAATATTTGGACAGGTAAAGATGCTTTGACGAGCATTTTGTTCGCACTGGCCTTGTCCTTGGGACTCACCCCTGAAATGTTGCCCGCAGTTTTGACAATTACCCTTTCCAGTGGTGCCAAGAGAATGGCCAAAAAAAATGTCATAGTAAAAAAGCTCTCTGCCATCCAGAACCTGGGTGCAATGGACGTATTGTGTTCTGACAAGACGGGAACACTTAGCGAGGGGGAAGTAAAAGTACATTCCTATGTTTCCATATCCGGGCAGGAAAATACCCTTATCCGGAAATTCGCCTTCCTCAACGCCTGGTATGAGACAGGATATCCCAATCCCATGGATGTTGCCTTGCGGGAACAGGCAGTCACAGATATTTCCGGTTACCAAAAGGTTGACGAAATACCCTTTGATTTTATCCGCAAACGGCTGAGCATAGTGGTAACAAAGGAGGGGGAAGGTAACATCATGATTACAAAAGGGGCCTTAAAAAATATAATTGAAGTGTCTGACAAAGCCCTGATGGATGATGGAAGACTGGTAGAGATAGCGCAATTCCATGATAAAATCAATCAGGATTTTAAAAAATTCAGCGCAGAGGGGTTTCGCACTATCGGTATTTGCTACAAAGATGTGACCGGGGATCCGCTTATTACCAAGGATGATGAGGTCGGGATGGTCTTTTTGGGATATGTGCTTTTGCACGATCCCCTTAAGGCTGACATCCGTGAAGTGATCGGGGGTCTAAAAGACAAAAATGTCCAACTGAAGATTATTACCGGCGACAATACATTGATTGCCAAGAACATTGCTGTTCAAATCGGGATCTCCCCAAAAAAAATCATTTCGGGAAAGGAGCTTCATTCACTCAGCGATGAAGCCATCGTCGCGAAGGTGGATAAAATGGATATTTTTGCCGAAACCGAACCTTCCCAAAAAGAAAGAATAGTAAGGGCACTTCAGAAGAGGGGGCACATAGTCGGTTATGTGGGGGATGGGATCAATGACGCCACTGCCTTAAGGGCGGCGGATGTGGGGGTTTCTGTCAACAATGCCGTAGACGTGGCCAAGGAAGCGGCGGACCTTATTTTGTTGGAAAAGGAACTCGATGTGTTGAAAGACGGTATAATGGAAGGGAGAAAGACCTATCAAAATACCCTTAAATATATATTTATAACCTTAAGCGCCAATTTCGGCAACATGTTCAGCATGGCAGGAGCATCCATTTGGTTACCCTTTCTCCCGCTTTTGCCTTCTCAGATATTGCTGACCAATTTCTTGACAGATATCCCGGCTTTAAGCATTGCTGCCGACAGGGTGGATGAAGAGTTGCTAGAAAAGCCCAGGCGTTGGGATATAGGTTTTCTCCGGAAATTCATGATGGTTTTCGGTTTTCAGAGTTCGGTGTTTGATTTTCTTACTTTTGCAGTATTGGTATTTGTGTTTCGAGCAAGCCCGGAAATCTTCCGTACAGGATGGTTTATTGAGTCCGTAATTACCGAACTGCTGATTTTATTTGTCATCCGAACAAGGAGACTGTTCTTTAAAAGCAAGATGGGTAAGTTTCTATTTTGGTCTGCTATTTTGGTAATTATTACTGTCTTGGTCATTCCGTATATGCCTTTTTCAACTTCATTGGGTTTCACGGCTATTCCCCTCGAAGTTTTGGTGACCATGCTGTCTATTGCTATTGTTTATGCCTGGGCAGGGGAAATGACCAAAAAGATACTCTTTAAGAAGCTTAGTTATTGACGGAACCCGTTGAAAAAAATGAAACAGGGCTGGCGAATATAGCCAGCCCAGAGAATGAATATCTAACTCCTGTATGGCTCAGTCGGCCAATTGGATGGTCTTAACCCTGCCTTGAGCGTCAGTCACCACCATATGGGACAGTTCATTTCTAAGGTTTTGGAAGCGATAGTCCCGTCTGAACCCCTCCGATTGCCTGACATAATCGGTTTTTATTTTGGTACCGGATTCGTCATAAAACGCTACTTCAGTACCCGGCTTGGTCAGACCTACCACCAACAGGGAAACCACATTGTCTGATTTCTTTTTTCCATAGGCCATCAGTGGCAGGGCAGGGGCCTTTTTGTTTTCGACGGTATACGTCGCTTTTTCTTCGCCATTGCTCACTTCCACGGTATATACGCTCTCAGGAAGCAGTGACAGGTCATATGGAATGGTTACCGGTTCTTTGGTTTTATAGGTTTTCCGGGCCAAAGTTTTCCCATTTTTGTCTTTGATGCGGACGGCTACCTTTTCCATAGGGGCGGTGAACGTTACGTGTATTTTTTGGTTTTCTGATTTTACAGAAGTGCTTTCCTGAAGTTCCTTGTTGATGGGGCTGGCACTGGCAAATGAGAAGAGGACAGAAGCAAATAAAACAGTGAATAAGGTTTTCATGATGTGGTTGAGTTTATGTTTGAATTAATTGTTGTCTGAAAAACCAATTGCCAAAAAGAGGCCAGGAATTTTGTGGAGGTATTTTTATGTATTTACATTTTTTATTCTGACACATTGAACATAAAATTGTATTTGGTGAATAATATTTTGGCACAGCTATAAAACAAAGTGATGTGTCCGCAAATGAAACACTTGGACAGGCGATTGCGCCCCATTCGGACAAGTTTCGGGTGAAAAGCGTGTAAAATGACTTTTACTAAAGGAAGCGGGGCCTTACACCGGAGTGAAATAAAAAAATACATAAATTTTTGTGAAGAATTTTTTTCAGGGAAGTCGTGGCGGTATTGTGTACGGTTTCGAACAACTCGTGTTCGGGGACGGATCAGTTAACGGACAGGCTGTGGCTTGGAGCTGGGCAGACGAAATACAAAAGTACTATAATGTCTTTCTCAATAACATTGTTGTACAGGTGAAAAAATTTTCCAGCGCATCACACTCCTCCAGCTGGTTTCGGAAATAGTTTTCAAACAGGTTAGCATTTTCGGGATACTTTTCAATGAGCGATGCTACATTTTGCCGAATAAGGGCATTGTTGCTCCGGTTAACCCCCTTTACCCTTTCCCTGTCCCAATCCCTTCTGCCTATGAGTTTACAATTACTTTCTTTTATTACCCGAAGCAGTTCCTTTTCTGTTAAACCATCGATTTTCCCTTTTTGGGAATTATCCAAAAAAATGTATTCGATCATCATATAACCGTTATCCTTTACACAAGTGCGCAATTGATGAAGCGTTGTTTTCAAATCGCCCAAGATATCTGATTCATAACCGTAAATGACCAGGTCCTGATTTTTGATCGTGGGCAGGATGGACACAAAGTTGCCACACATAAATTCAAGGGAATGATCTACATCGTGTTCTCTTGCATATTTTTTTGCAGAAGCGATGAATTCCGGTACCATATCGATTCCCAATCCCTCAAAATCAAACTTTTCTGCAAGCTGGATAAGAACGGCGCCTTTTCCACAGCCAAAATCCGTCACCGTAAAAAAATTGGATTTTATGTGGGTGTCCATCAGATCGATCATATATTCGGGCATACTCCCAAGCTCCCATAGACCCTCCAGTATTCCGGGAATGTGTTTTTCGAGTTCCTTGTCAATGATGTCAAGGGAGCGGTGAAACTCCTTTTGGGTCCGGTCTTTCATACGGGCATTAATTTATCGGGCTTTCACTCATGGGTCAGGATCATGGCTTCAAGGCGGTTGAAACATTTTTCCTTCAGGGTTTCCACTGCCAGCGTATTTTCTGCCTTATCCGGATAGATAGGTGATGAAAAGTAAATATGGATGGTACCCGGCCTCATCAGCAATGTTCCCTTGGGAAGCAACTTGTCAGCACCGATGACCGCCATCGGGATTATAGGAACCTGCGTTTCAACAGCAAGCCTGAACGCGCCCGTGTAAAACGGGAGCAGCGCATACCCGGTATCATTCCGGGTACCTTCCGGCGCCACGATGATAGAATGTCCTTTATGCAGGAAGTTTTTAAGTTGACCGATGCTTTTTTCCCTGGACTTCGGGTCCTTTCGGTCCACCCAAACAGCCAGGCGGGAGACAAGCAATCCAAACACGGGGATTTTGGCCAACTCCTTCTTGCCCAATGCACGGATATCCTGTGGGATGGCCATCGGGATCACCGGCGCATCCAGGTAGGACCGGTGATTGAAAATATATATGTAGGGCTGAAGGCGGTCAATGTGTTCCTTTCCGTGAATCCTGTACCTTATTCCCACCATGAAAGACCAAAAATTGTCCCATAATCTGACGAAAAAAAAAGCGGTCTTGCTTCCTCTTGGAGAGACGAAAAGCGGAATCAGAATGAAGGGACTGAAAATCACCATCAGCAAACTGAACATTAGCAATGAATAGGCACTGTATATATACCTGAATACAACCATTTATGTGATTTTTTGGCAAAAATACCGTATATGATTTGCAGTAGAAAAAATAAAATGGAATCTTTCTGTAAATAATGTGGCTAGTGTTTGAGTATGAATAGTTTAAGCAAAAAGAGGAGGATAGCCTGATATTTTCAGTGATCCTGAAAACGGTTCATGTTAATATTCATTCCAACTTTAGAACCAAATGAGAAATTTATTGAAAACCACGTGGCTTGTTCCGGTTTTTCTTTTCCTTCTGTCCAGTGGGCATGCGCAAGGGGACTTTGTTCCCAATTATGACGAATCCAAAATTCCGCCGTATGCATTACCCGACCCCTTACAGCGGACGGATGGGAGTGTCATAAAAAGCACCTCGGATTGGGAAAAACGGAAAAAGGAGATTTTCGAATATTTTCAAAGGGAAGTGTATGGCATCAGCCCTGTATGGGACGGCAAAATGGAGGTGCGGGAGATTTCCAAAAATGAATCTGCCATTGGCGGTACAGCCATACGACAGGAACTCAAATTGACATTGTCCAGGGAGGGTAGGAGTTTGGATATGTTTGTCCTGCTCTATTTGCCGAAATCTGCCAAAGCGTCCCCCGTATTTTTAGGTTTGAATTTTTATGGCAACCACACGGTTACAGACGACAAGGACATCTTGGTGACCGGGGCCTGGATCAGAAACAACGAAACCTATCATTCTGAAAATAACAGGGCATCGGAAAAAGGCAGAGGACTGCGAAAGGACGCCTGGCCGGTAGAGGAGATCATCGGCAGGGGCTATGGGGTGGCTACCCTGTATTACGGTGAACTGGACCCCGATTTTGACGATGGGTTTAAAAACGGCGTTCATGCATTGTATCCGCAGCAAAGGGACAGCAGTTCCTGGGGCAGCATTGCCGGATGGGCCTGGGGATTGTCCCGGATGATGGATTATTTGGAAACCCACGCCGGTGTGGACAAGAAGAAAGTTGCGGTTTTGGGACATAGCCGTCTGGGAAAAGCAGCATTATGGGCAGGTGCTCTGGATGAGCGGTTTGCTATGGTGATCTCCAATAATTCCGGATGTGGAGGTGCGGCTTTGTCCAGGAGAAAATTCGGGGAGACAGTGGGCCGGATCAATACCGCTTTTCCCCATTGGTTTGCAGACAGGTTTAAATCCTACAATGATAGGGAAAATGAACTTCTGGTGGATCAGCATCAGTTAATTGCCCTGATGGCACCCCGGCCGGTATACATAGCCAGCGGAGTGGAAGATACCTGGGCAGATCCGAAAGGGGAGTTCCTGGGCGGGCTGGAAGCCAGTCCTGTGTATGGGTTGTTTGGTAAAGAAGGCATGCCGGTATCCGAAATGCCCGCCGTGGACCAACCGGTGATGGGGACCATCGGTTACCACGTACGAAGCGGCGGACATGGACTCACCCGCTATGATTGGAAACAGTACCTGGAATTTGCGGACAAGCACTGGGGGAAATGAAACGGGTGGCCCTAGGTCCTAAACCCTCACTCCCTGATAACAAACGGCTCATGTGTGAGACAAGCGCTTGTCGAAATTGGCTGGGAATATAATACAAAATGATTAAATTGAAGGTTGAACCAAATTGGGTGTTTCATTGATGTCATCTCGCCTTTCTTTCTTTTGGTTACTGTTTTTGGCCGTTTTGTTTGCCTGCGGAGGGGTGGATGCTCCGCATAGGGAATCCCCGGTCCCGGACGAGGTGGGTTACAACCTGCATGTCCGTCCCATTCTTTCTGAGAACTGTTTTACCTGTCACGGTCCCGATGCCAACAAAAGGGAGGCCGGCCTAAGGCTGGACTTGGCTGAGGACGCCTATGCGGCTTTGAAGGAAAACCCAGGCGCCCATGCCATCATGCCGGGAAAACCCAAGGTTTCCGAAGCTTACCGAAGGATTGCTTCAAAGGATCCACTGGAAGTCATGCCTCCTCCTGAATCTAACCTTCAGCTCAGCGACAGAGAAATCCGTATGATCGAAAAGTGGATCCGGCAGGGAGCCGTTTACGAGCCGCATTGGGCTTTCGTCCCTCCGGAAAAAACACCTTTGCCTGATATAAAAAACAAGGAATGGCCCTCTAACGAACTGGATTATTTTATTTTGGCAGCTCAGGAAAAAGCCGGGTTGAAGCCAAATCCCCTGGCCGGTAAGGAAATGTTGCTAAGACGACTGAGTTTTGATCTGACAGGTTTGCCACCGGGTTTGGAACTGATGGAGAAGTTTTTAGCTAATGACGATGTTGACGCGGAGGAGCGGCTTATCGACCATCTGCTGTCCCAAAAAAGTTATGGGGAGAAAATGGCTGTTCACTGGATGGACGTGGCCCGTTATGCCGACTCCCATGGCTACCAGGACGATTATTTCCGGACCCAATGGCCGTGGCGAGACTGGGTGATCCATGCGTTTAATCAGAATATGGCTTACGATGAATTCGTCACCTGGCAGCTTGCAGGGGACTTGTTGCCGAATCCCACCAAAGAACAATTGCTGGCTACGGGGTTCAACAGAAACCATAAAATCACGGAGGAGTCCGGGGCCATCGATGAAGAATACCGGGTGATGTATGTGGTGGACCGGACCAATACCCTTGGCAAGGCTTTGTTGGGCATCACCATGGAGTGTGCTCAATGTCATGACCACAAATATGACCCTATCTCCCAGAAGGAATATTTTCAGTTATATGCGTTTTTCAACAATGTGGCGGAATACGGTATTGAAGAATCCAGACCGGGGTTTTCCAAGAAAAGCCCGGCAAAATTCCCCTTAATGGAGATTACCAATGAGGATGTGGAAGGAATCCTCTCTTTTGTGAACATGCCGGATTCGGCCAGCAGGGTGAAGGCCATTATGGGAGAGGTGGACAAGGGGGATAATTTCCATGCCCTGGCGTCTGAAGCGGCGGCATTGAAAGTATCCATTATGGGCGATTTGGATACTTTGCGAAAAACGTTCTTATTGGAGAGAGGGGACTACGAAGCACATAGAGAGGAGGTTTTCCATGGCACGCCTGAAACCATTCTTCCTTTTCCAGACGATTTCCCGAAAAACAGGCTGGGCTTGGCCCGATGGCTTTTTGACCAAAGGAACCCGTTAACGGCCAGGGTATTTGTCAACCGCATCTGGCAGGAGTTTTTTGGAAAAGGCCTGGTAGGGACCACCGGTGACTTTGGAATGCAGGGGGAGCTGCCCACTCATCCAGAACTTCTGGACTGGCTGGCCGTGGATTTTATGGAAAATGGCTGGGATATCCATCATCTGATCAGAAAGATTGTCACATCGTCTGCCTACCGACAGTCTTCCGTGGTGGACGATAAAAAAAGGGCCAAAGATCCGGATAATCGTTTATTGGCCCGTTTTCCCCGTAACAGACTATCCGCAGAGGAGATCAGGGATATGGTCATGGCCAGCAGCGGGTTATTGGTTCCTGAGATTGGAGGACCAAGTGTAAAACCTTACCAACCTGAAGGCCTTTGGGAAGCCGCTACCTCGGGGAGAGGCAATCTGTCCAGTTACAAGCAGGATACGGGTGGAGCACTTTATCGAAGAGGTTTGTATACCTTTATCAAGCGGACTGTTCCGCCACCCTCCATGATCCTCTTTGACGCCAGCAACCGGGATGAATGTGAAGTAGAAAGGACAAAAACGAACACACCGTTGCAGGCGTTGGTGATGATGAATGACCCCACGGTATTGGAAGCTTCCAGGGTTTTGGCGGCAAAACTGCTAAAAGAATCTTCCACTGAATTGGAGAAAATTCACAAAGCTTTTCAATTGATCATAGGGCGAAGAGCGGATGAAAAGGAATTGGAGATATTGGAAGGATATTACAGGGAGCAGCAGCAAAGTCTGAAGGATGACCATGACCGGGCCAAAAAACTTATAAAAGTTGGGGAGTACCCTTTGGCGTCTGATGTTCCGGAACCAGCCCAGGCAGCCATGATGCTGTTGGTGCAGACGATATACAATATGGAAGAGGCAATAACGAAATCATAAGATGGAGAAGGAGATATTCACACATGGGCTTCAGGTAAACCGCCGCCATTTTCTGTCCAAACTTAGTATCGGTTTGGGCAGTGTGGCTTTGGGATCGTTACTTATACCGGACCTTTTCCGGGGTGCCGGCAGTGGGATGAGCGCGGAGGAGCTGACCGGCGTGCCGCATTTTGCCCCTAAAGCAAAGCGGGTCATTTACCTTTTTCAGAACGGTGCCCCCTCTCAATTGGAATCTTTCGATTACAAACCGAAATTAAGGGAGATGTGGGGGGAGGAGCTGCCGGAATCCATCAGACAGGGACAAAGGCTTACGGGGATGACGGCCAGCCAGACCTCCTTTCCTTTGGTGGGTTCTATTTATGATTTCCAGCAATACGGGCAGGCCAGGGCCTGGGTAAGCGAACTTTTCCCCCATACCGCCAAAATAGTCGATGATATATGCATCATCAAATCCATGCACACAGAGGCCATCAACCATGACCCAGCCCTGACTTTTTTTCAGACAGGAGCGCAGCAGGGCAACAGGCCCAGTATGGGTGCCTGGTTGAGTTATGGGCTGGGCAGCGAAAACAGCAATTTGCCAGCCTTTACCGTGCTGCTGTCGAAAGGGAAAGGCAACGGTCAGGGGGTTTATTCCAAATTGTGGAGCAACGGCTTTTTGGAATCCGTACATCAAGGGGTCCAATTTAGCAGCGGGGAAGACCCGGTGCTTTATCTCAGCAATCAGGAAGGGATGAGCAGGGAGGAGAGGAGGAAAATGCTGGACCGGCTGGCTGAACTCAATCAGCATTCCTATGAAAAGCTGGGCGATCCGGAAATCCAGGCAAAGGTGGCCCAATATGAAATGGCCTACCGCATGCAGACCGCCGTGCCGGAAGCCACCGATCTTTCCAAAGAACCGGATATGATCTTCGACATGTATGGAGAGGACAGCCGTAAGCCCGGGACCTTTGCCGCCAATTGCCTGTTGGCCAGAAAGCTTTCCGAAAACGGTGTCCGCTTTGTACAGCTTTATCACCAGGGATGGGACCAGCACGGCAACCTCCCCTCAGAAATGTCCATCCAGGCAAAGGATGTGGACCAGGCCTCAGCGGCCTTGGTGAAGGACCTCAAGCAAAGAGGCCTTATGGAAGAGACTCTGGTGATATGGGGAGGAGAGTTTGGCAGAACCAACTATTCACAGGGAAAACTCACCAAAGACAATTATGGCCGGGACCATCATCCACGCTGCTTCAGTATTTGGATGGCAGGGGGAGGGGTAAAACCCGGGATCGTGTATGGGGAAACAGATGAATTCGGCTACAACATCACCCAAAAACCGGTTCACGTGCATGACTTCCAGGCTACCGTACTGCACCAACTGGGGCTTGATCATGAGCGGTTGATTTATAAGCACTTGGGAAGGAAATTCAGGCTTACCGACGTGGCGGGTAAGGTGGTGCATGATATTTTGTCTTAGCCCTCATTTGCCTTCAATAATTCAATCTGATTTTTTCCCTTAATCCCTTGGAGGAAAATAGGGCAGATTTTTTATTTCCCTTTTCAAAGCCGGTTCCGGCCCTGCCGTCTGAGGTAAGAAGGCAGGGGTCAACTTTGACAAAACAGGGTTTAAAACCTGACTTGGGCGATGTTTCTACCTGTTATTTTCGATTCCGGTTGGATTTTGTCATGGTTTTTGCTTGGTTCCCCGCAAAAACGGCCGCCAAAATCCTGTGAAATCTGTATATGGGGTCCGGGGACTGTCATCCCCGGGGTACAATATTTTCACCCGCTACGCGGGTTTACCTATGCCCGATTGGCGGGGAACTGGGCTTAGACTGTCAAAACCCTGCCATTAACAATCGGAGAAGGAAAGGTTCCGGCTTTTTCAAATTTTCAAGGCCGATTTAATAAAAAAGATGTTTTTTTTATCAACATAAAAATAAATTTTATTACAAAAAAAAGAATAAAATATTTTTTCGAAAAAAAATAGTTTGTTTTTTTTTAAATTCATTAATCTTAATTTACATTTGAAAAAATGTATTTCGAATATATAAAAACGTATTAAATATCAAATCACCTGGAGACCCATTTGCTGAAAGCCCTGTATGGTTTCCTGAAATTTTTAGGGAAAAACGTTTAAAATTTAATTGTTAGAAAGTGAAAATACTATTAGTAGATGATGATCCGATAGTGGTCCTCTTACAAAAAAAACTGATGGAAAAAGCGGGCATACTTGATCCTGTGATTTCTTTTAACAACGGAGAAGATGCGGTTTCATATCTGGTGGAACATGCCGGCGACGAAGACAAAGATTATCTTTTATTTTTGGACATAAACATGCCCGGATTATCCGGTTGGGACGTTCTGGATACGGTAGCTGAAATCAAGCTTCCCGTTAGGCTTGCGGTGATTATTATTACTTCTTCCATTGAGACAGCAGATAAAGATAAGGCCAAACGATATGATAATATTATAGATTTTTGGGTGAAGCCTTTTAATATCATGGATTTTGTGAAACTGAAGCAAAAGAAGGAGTTAAAAGGTTTTTTTGATTGAATTCTTCCTGAAGAAGGTTAACTGGTTTCCCTGAGTGGGGTAAATGACCCTTGTCGGCCGACGTTAAGCAGTCGTGTCGCAACCACAAGCATTTTTACAGTAACTTTTGTTGGATACCTATTTTTTATTGTAACTTTTAGGAATGAGGTTAAAAATAAAGATTGTATTGTGGAAACGTTAAGGGTTTTTGGATTCTGCCTGATGTTTTTCAGCCTGTGTTTCTTTGCATGCAAAGAAAAATCCACAGCCATAAAAGAAACGGAAGCACATCCGGCGGTTCGGTCTGACACATTGAGCGGGGATGAAATTTCAGGAGCTCAGTTGGCCAGGTCCTATTGTTCTGGCTGTCATATGTACCCCGAACCGGGACTGTTGGATAAAAAAACCTGGGAGACTTACATCCTGCCCAGGATGGGCCATTATTACGGAATATACGAATCAGATACTACCAGAGCCGGTCTGATAGAGGGCGGTAGACCAGGTCAATTGGTCGAGAAACTGAATATTTTTCCTACCACGCCGACTTTGGACCCGGCCATTTACAGCAAAATCAAAAGTTTCTATCTGGAAGAGGCGCCTGAGAACCTCCCGCCTTCATCCGCCGGGAAGATAAGCACCGGGCTTCGAAATTTTAAGGTCAAAAAACCTCCCTACAAGTCAAAAAATCCGATGACTACATTGGTCAAAATTTCCAGTCAAAACGGATTTTACATCAGTGATGCAGGTACTTCCACATTATCCATTTTGGACAGAAATCTGAAAACCGTGAAATCCGCCCCCGCGCCGGGAGGGGCAGTATGGATCCATGAGGGCGAAAATGCAAGTTATGCCCTTGTGATAGGCACTTTTAACCCCACGGATATGAATCTGGGTTTTTTGATGCGGTTGCCGGACAGACCCGGGGGTGATGCAAAAATACTGGCGCAGGATTTACACAGGCCGGTTCATGTGGACTTTGGAGACTTCGATGGTGATGGTCTTGAGGACTTCGTAATCTGTGAATATGGGAAGCACACGGGTTCACTTTCATGGTGGAAACAGGAAAGGGATGGTAGTTACAGAAGGAATGTTTTGAGAAACAAGCCCGGGGCCACGAAGGCCTATGTCAGGGATCTGAACGGGAATGGCAGACAGGATATCATAGCCCTATTTGGACAGGGGGATGAGGGTATATTCATCTATTACAACCAGGGAAATGGCCGCTTTATTGAAGAAAATGTGATCAGGTTCCCCGCTTCCTACGGATCAAGTTACTTCAACCTCTTTGATTTTAACAATGACGGTCATGAAGACATTATTTTCACCGCAGGGGACAATGCTGATTATGACCCAGTTCCAAAACCCTATCATGGAATCCGGATATTCCTCAACAATGGCCACAATAGGTTTACCGAGGAATTTTTCTATCCCTTGAATGGGGCTTATAATGCGGTTCCATGGGACTATGACCAAGATGGTGACATAGACATTGTGGCCATATCTTTTTTTCCAGATTATGAAAACTCGTCTGAGGAAAGCTTCATTTACCTGGAAAATAAAGGGGACATACAATTTGAAGCTTCCACTTTTGAAGGATCAAGTGAGGGAAGGTGGATTGTGATGGACGTAGGGGATATAGATGGTGACGGAGATGTGGACATTATACTGGGATCCATGGTTTTTGGAACGGATTATACAGAATATTTTGACAAATGGATGGATCACGGGCTGCCCTTCGTCATCCTCGAAAATACGCTAAAATAATCTTTGGTTTCAAATTTATGAATAAGGACCTGTTAGATTGGATGAATTATTATATTTTTGAAAATCAACCCTAATCCGAATGATGAAATTCTTTAAAGTACTTGTTTTATGGACGGTCATCAATGGTGTGGCCGTGGCATCCTTTTCCCAACAGCTAGATTCCGGGCTTTTCCCTACCGTGGAGGGCTATAAAGGGATATGGTTTACTTTAGGCCAGTTTTCAGAATATGGGGATAAATATTCAGGTGGCTTGGGAACTTATACTGCAAAACATATTCCTTTGGCCATCTACGCCCCGGAGGTTAACAAAACCTTTTTTGTATATGGCGGCACTACTTCTGAAGGGGAAAAATACCTTTTATGCATGATCGGAAGTTATGATCATGGCAAAAAGCGGGTTTCCAGGCCTGTGGTGGTTCACGATAAGGAAGGAGTGGATGATCCCCATGATAATCCCAGTCTGGCCATTGACGGGGAGGGGTATATATGGGTTTTTGTAAGCGGCAGGGGGAGAAAAAGGATGGGCTACAAATACAAAAGCAAGGAACCCTATAGCATCGAAGCGTTTGACCGGGTTACAGAAGAGGAGATGACATACCCTCAACCCAAGTTTATCCCGGGCAGGGGTTTTTTAAATCTATTTACCAAATATACAGGTATGAGGGAGCTTTATTATGAAACCAGTCCGGATGGGGAGGAATGGACGGAGGATCAAAAATTGGTTGCCATCAAAAGAGAGGGGGATAGAAACAGCGGACATTATCAGATCAGTGGGCAGCATGGGGAGAAAGTGGTTTTTTTCTGTAACTGGCACCCGGACGGCAATGTGGACCGTAGAACGAACATATATTATCTTCAGACGACTGATTTTGGAGAAACCTGGACGGATATAAAAGGGGAACCGCTTCAAATACCGGTGACCTCGGTGGAATCTCAAACATTGGTTAAGGAGTTTTACTCCAAAGGGGAGAATGTGTACATCAAAGACGTGAATTTTGACCGGAATGGCAACCCTGTTGCCTTGTACCTGTCTGGACCCGGCCACGAGCCCGGCCCCAAGCACGGCCCCAGGCAATGGGCGGTGATTCACTGGAACGGAGAGGAATGGGAAAACCATAGAATCACCGAATCAGATCAAAATTATGATACAGGAAGCTTGTGGGTAGATGGGGATGAGTGGATGGTGATCGCTCCTACGGAAAACAGTCCCCAACCCTGGGGGGCAGGCGGAGAAGTGGTGATGTGGAAAAGCAGCGACAGTGGCAGAACCTGGAAAAAGGAAAAGCAGATTACAGAGAATAGTCCTAGGAACCACAATTATATCAGGAGGGTGGTCAATGGACAGGACCCATTTCTCTATTTTTGGGCGGATGGAAATCCGGATGAGTTCAGCAAATCCCAGCTTTATTTTGGAGACAGCCAAGGCCGGGCGTGGATACTGCCTTATGATATGAAGAAGGGCCACATGAAGGCCAAAAAGTTAAAGTAGGGAAATGTATAAAATCCCTTAAATTTGGGGTATAATACGAAGCGACCCTTATGACCTGTGTTCATCTTACCTTGTTAAGATCTGCTTGCCTTTTTCTTTTTATCCTGCAAATTTCCGGGGTATATGGCCAGAGAGTGTCCGGATCGGCTACGCTGAATTTGGATGACAATTGGGAGGAACGGATCTTTTCCATCTCCCAACTTGAGTTTTTCGAAGACAGTACCAATTCACTTACTTTTGACGAAGTGATACAGCCTGGGTTTCAGCAGCTCATCAAAATACGGCCTTCCTTTAGCAAGAACAACTTTAATACGGCCTTCACCTATTGGGTGAAACTTTCCATTAAGAACTTTCCTAAAAGCAAAAAGAAATGGCTCATTGAGTTTTACGACCAGAGCATTGACCATATTGAAGCGTATATCCCGGATAAGGAGGGGAATTACATACAGAAAACCATGGGGGATGCCCGACCTTTTCGGGACAGGGAGTTTTTTCATAAAAATTTCCAGGTGAACATCGACAATGAGGGAGAGGGCATTTCCAATTTTTATTTTAAGATCAACTCTTCCCAGAAGGCGGATATCAGAATTGCCGTGAGGTCCTTTAACAGGTTTGTATACTATGCCCTGAATGAGTATTTCCTGTATGGACTTTTCTATGGTATGATCATCATCATCGCATTTTACAATTTTCTGATTTTCCTGGCAGTGAGGGAAATGAAGTATATTTATTACATTTTTTATTTGCTGAGCGTGGGTTTATACGCCATGAGCCTTGATGGTGTGGGCTACCAATATCTTTGGCCAAACAACCCCGAATTTAATCTACTTGTAAATGGGATCTTCAGTTTTTCCATTGTGATTTGGGCCATCCTTTTTTCCCTCAGGTTTCTAAATACCAGGGACAAATCCCCTGTGTTTCATTATTTGTTGTTGGCGTCGCTGGGAATCAAGAGCCTGTTTTTCATAAATGGGTTGTTTTTTGATGTTAAATATTTCGACATTTCCTATTTTGACGTAATACCTTTCTTGTTGATTTTTATCTCGAGTATCTATATTCTGGCAAAAGGCTACAAAGTCGCCAGGTTTTTTGTAATGGCCTATGGAGTTCTTTTTGTGGGGGCGGTGATCAAGGTGATGGCCAATACGGCTTTGATCGAACACAGTACATTGGTTTATTATAGCCTGCATCTTGCCTTTTTGATCGAGATGGTTTTATTGTCATTTGCTTTGGGGGACAGAATTAGAATCATGAAAGAAATCCGCGACAGAGCCTTGAAAAGATCTTTGCAACAATACAAGGTCAATGTGGCACTGAAAGAAAAAGTCAACAAAGAACTGGAATCAAAGGTAAAGGAGAGGACGAGGGAATTGGAAGACAAAAACAGGCTGCTTATCCAGTACAATGAGCAGTTACAGGAGAAAGATGAGGAAATAAAAAGGATCAATTCCCTTTTGGACAAGGACAACTGGAAGTTGAAGAGTTCGATCCGGGAGTCATTTCAGGCGCGTTTGATCAATAAGTTGTTGTCATACGAAGAATTTAAGAAAATATTTCCCGACAAATCGGCTTGCTGCAGGCATTTGGAGCAATTCAAGTGGGAAAGAGGCTTTGAATGCAGACAATGCGGCAATTCAAAATGCAGCCATGGGCCCAAACTTTTCTCCCGCCGTTGTACCAAATGCGGCTATATAGATTCAGTGACCGCGGGCACCATTTTCCACGGTGTCCGATTCCCGCTGGAAAAAGCCTTTTATATAGCCTATTCCGTCATTTCCGATACAAAACCGCAGACGTTGGACCAGTTGGCCGGGATGTTGGATCTCAGAAAAAACACGGTTTGGGCCTTTCGGAAAAAAGTCAAAAAAGCCATCGACCAAAATGGCATGGAAAGGCCTCACTGGCAGGATATTTTGATGGAAGAAGACATGGTGAAAATCAGGTGAAATCACTACATTTTTTCGACATCTCCTATTATATTATAATGGAACAGGAGCCCGCGGAGAAGCGCAGGTTTCTGATGGTAAATAGTTGTAGTCCCGGAAATATTTTTCTAAAAGTAAATTTATTTTTTTAAAAAAAACCAATCAATAATCTAATCAGGAATCATTTTTGATTATATGCTTAAATATAATATTATTTAAGTATTATAAATTAACGGACAGATGAAATCGGGCATGACGGGATCGTCACCCACAGGGATGCCCCGATAGCCCCGATAGCCCCGATAGCTATCGGGGGGGCAGGGGAAATCATGCGGGATTCTCCCGAATCGAGTTCCCCGAAACAAGTTTCCCGAAACCAGTTCGGGACAGGCTGGGGCAGGCCGGGACAAGCTATCCCGACCTGAGGTGCGGGACAAGTTATGACCATTGAAAAACAATTATAATCATATGAAATAGAGCATGACGGAATCGTCACACGGAACGGAGGGCTGATTATCTATCATGCAAGATTCCATATGACAATTAAGGAACAATTATAAACATATGAAAACGGCAATTTATAATCGAAAATACCTTTGGCTCTTTCTATTACTGATTGAAGCCCAAGCAAAAAAGAAGAAGAAAATATCCGATAGAGATGTCGACGATGAAGAGGGAGTTGAAGAATTTATTGATGCGGACCCCCGCACGGTGCCGGATCCAGACAGACAGAAAGCCCCAAAAGAAGAACCTGATAGTATGGGAAGGAGTGAAGAGGCAAAAAAGCAGTCTTCCAGTGAAACAGACAGATATAAGCATAGAAAGAAATCAAATTAATCCCAGCACTGATGAGCCAAAAAGACGGACCGGTGAATACCCAATCTGCCGAAATCCAAAGGATTTTGGGATCTTATCCTGAATCCATTTTAGCCCCGGGGCCAATTCTTTTAGTGACTGGGGCTGTCCATGGTAACGAGCCCAGCGGCCCAAGTGCCATCAAAAGGGTTATGGATAAGCTTGAAACTTTAAGTCCTGACATAAGAGGGAGGATCATCGGGGTGGTGGGGAATGTAAAGGCGCTAACAGAAGGTAAAAGACTTATAGACCGGGACCTGAACCGGATATGTACCCGTGACACCGCAGCGGCCATAAAAAGTGGCAGGTATCCTGGATTCCATGAGGCAAATGAATTCAGCTCACTGCTTTCCATAGTGGATGAAATGGAAGCGGATGAGAATGGCAGAGGGATTAATTTCATGGATTTACATACCACTTCTTCCCCTTCCGTTCCTTATATCAGTGTAAACAAAAGGTCAGAAAATCTCAATTTTGCCAATCGGATCCCCTTGCCGGTGGTTTCGGGCATTGAGGATTTTATTCCAGGGCATTTTGACCATTACCTTACCCTTAGAGGGCATGTGGGCTTCACGCTGGAGGCCGGACAACACGAAGATCCCAGGTCAGTCGACCACCATGAGTCGGTTATTTGGGCTACTTTGGTGGGCGCCGGGATGGTGGATGAAAAAGCCATTCCCGATTATCAGTCCCATCTGGAACTTCTTAGAAAGGTTTCCGTGGCAGATGATGCGTTTCGGGTAATTTATCGTCATGAAATCTTCCCCGGCGATGAATTTAAGATGAAACCGGGATTCAGGAATTTCGACAAAGTCAGTCCTGGGGAATTATTGGCTTATTCAAGGGGACAACAGGTATTCTCAGAATGGGACGGTTATCTTTTTTTGCCTTTATATCAAAACCAGGGGAGCGATGGGTTTTTTATTGTCCAAAAATGCCAATAAAACCCTTCCATCGCTCCGATGGTTTCTTTATACATCCAAGGTGGCCAGAAAAGCATTGGGCAGTTTACCCTGATAGTAGCGTTTGAACTCGATTTTTCTCTCAATGGCGGTGATGATCTCATTGGAGAATTTTTCCTTTTCCAGCCTTTCCATGCTCACGATGCCCCCGGGACTGTCCAGGTTCAGTTCCATGATTTTATCTCCCACGATATCTATGCCGGCCATGAACATACCGTCCCTGATGAGCTTGGGGCCTACGATTGCACATAAGGTTTTTATGGTATCGGTGAGCTGGGCCTTGGTAGGTGTGCCGCCCACATGAACGTTGCTCCTTATGTCCCCGTCTTTGTTCACCCGCTGCATGATGGCGGGTTTGCCCTTCACCTCCAGGATTTTGCCATTGACCAGGATCACCCGGGTATCTCCGTTTTTTGCGGCGGGCAGATATTCCTGGGCGATGACGAAGCCATACCTGGCGATGGTCTCCACGATCTGGTTGAGGTTGGTGGAATTGTCCATAAGAAAAACATCTTTGCCCCCTGACCCCTGTAAAGGTTTTACAACAATTTTACCTTTCTCTTTTTGAAAGAAATCTTTGATTTCCTCTACATCCCTTGAAATAATGGTACGCGGCCGGACTTCCTCAGGAAAATGTTGAAAATACATTTTGTTGTACGAAGTCATTAAAGCATATGGATCGTTTAATACCAATACACCCTTTTCCATGGCGATTTGGCCAAATATCATTCCCGCGGTTTTGGCCCAGGATCTGTCACCGATTTCCTCACAGGGGTTGTTTCTCAGGAACAACGCATCCAGGTCCTTTGAGGTGATGAAGAATTTTTCACGTTTAGGATCCTGGAAAAGTTTAAGGTAGTTGTCGAGGTTCCGGGATTTGGTTTGGGGGGCTTTTACGGCAAGGAGCCCCATATGGCCGTCCTCCAGGTAGCTCAATTCCCCGACACCCACGATGTATACTTCATGGCCTTTATGAACAGCGGTATATGTCAATAAAGTGGTGTCATACCACTCTTCTTCAGTTGCTATTTGATTGACTACAAATCCTATTTTCATGTTGGTTTAAGTTTATGGTAGTGTTTAGTTAGTTATGGTTCGGTTATTCGGTCATTTCAAGCAGAGGCAGGCCTTTTTTTACTTTGTTCAACCGGGCCAGCGTTTCGCGCTGCTTGAGGAACCGGGGAATTAAAGGATGGGGGTTCAGGATTTTCCTCATCTGTAATTCTTTGATCAGAGGAACATGGTCCAATGCAATTTTGCCCACATATAGAGGGGAGAGTTCTCCTTCATTTTTCAGGTATTTTATCAGAGAGATCAATCCCCGGAGGTATATGATGTCCTTGGTGCATCCCCCGCCCTGATAAATGCGCGCGGTGATTTCAAACGCAGGCGTTTCGTTGAATCGGTAAGTCCCTGTCAGGAGCTTAAATGTCTCCCGGAACCCGGACCCTTCGGTGAGGCTGTGCGCAGCCACCACCCGCCCGGCGAGCATTCTCATGCGCTCACCGGTAAGGCCACCTACCAAATATTCCGACAATACAGCAAGCCCTTCCTGCAGTTCTTCATAGCCTGCAAAACCCGTACTCATTTGCGTGAAAGGTTGGGCTTTTCCGTTGTAAAATGTAAGTACATGCGTGCCGACCTCATGATGGACCAAAGCCTCTACCCGGTTTTTGGGAACCCGAAAACTTTCCCCGATATACAGCTGGCCCTGGGATACAAGCATGCCGACGATATCAGGCTTAATCTCGACTTTAGCCTCCATGGCCGGATAAAACTGACGGTAATAAGCGATCTCTTCCCGGCATTTTTTTGCAAGATAATGGCAGTCAACCCATTCCCCCCCGTCACTTCTTTCCGGGGGGATGCTTTCTAAAATGGATATGGCTGTCTCATAAAGGTGCTTGTCCACGGAGCTGTATAAACGAATACTGCTGAACAGGAAATTCTTTGTTCCCCTTTCTTTGAGCATCGTCACTTGTTTTTCTATTTCCTCCCTTTTCGCTGTAAAAAGTAAAGTAATGGTAGGGTCTTCAATGCTCCTGATATCGATTTTAAACAGGTCTTCTTTGATTTGATCCGGGTCAATGGGCAGCAGACGGTACAAAAACCTGGGATTGGACTGAAAGTTTCTGGCTTGGAATTTCTTCTTCGCCTCCATGGTATTTAAGGGGGATATAAGCAGTAGAAACTGGTATTTCGTTTGCAGTTCAGATAACTGCCGGTCTATTTTCCAGACAGAAGGACTGATGGTGGTGCTTCCGAGTGCGTGATAATGCTGAATGCCAAGAGAAGTGTAGCCCCGGATGAAAGTATAAATACATTTTCTGAGTATTTTGGAAAAAGCAATTTTAAAATCACGGAATTCCAGGTAATAGAATTCGTCTTTTTCTTTGTCCAAGAAAAAAGGAGGGATTTCCAAGCCCAATAATAAAATACCAGCCTCCTGGCATTGTTCCATCGTAAGCAGCGGAGAAGACCAGGGGGCATGCCGCGATTGGCTGTATTCGGTTTTTACCCCCAATTTCATACGGTCGATGGCATAACTTTCCAACCCTTCGGCTAATGTTTGCACGGTGGTGGGCACAATTCCCTTAGGAGCAAGAATCTTAAAGTCGGTACTGCCTTCTTCACCTATCCAAAACTCCAGCACCATTACTGCCCCCACTTTTTGCGAGATGTTTTTGGAAACATATTTTATTATTTGGGCCGTTTCTCCATCCTGATTTTCAGTTTGGGGAAAAATGACATAGGAAGATTCACCTAATACCAACCGAATACATTTGTCCTCCCTGGATGCGTATCGATACACCAATAGATAAGGAAGTAGCCTTTCCTTTTTTAACTTGCCCCCATTTTCTAACTTGATGCTTACATGGGAGCCTTTGCTCAGGTATTCGGTAAGGGTATTTTTAATATTTTCCTGCATAATGGTGAAGTTTAAGTATGGAAAAAAACGATACCGGATCAATCTTCCAAAATAAACAAATCATATAGTTTTATTTATTCTAAAATTTAAATTGGATTATATAACTAAAATACGTAAATTGTCTAACAAATAATAGACCATGTTATTTTTATTTATATTTATAGTCCATAAATATATATTTATTTATAATTTTTTGTACTGGTAAAGGCATGAATATTGATGATTGTATGGAAAAAGTCAAAGCACAATAGTTACCAACTCAACGGTCAGAAATCATGGTTAAGAAAAATTCAAATAGTAAACCCCGCAATAAAAACGTATCGGATAAGAAGCAGAATCCCAAAGCAAGCACTGACAGGCAATATGAAATCACAAAAGAGGACATGGAGGCTTTGGGACCGAAGGACCTCAGTATGGATATGGGTGATGATGAGTCGCTAAAACAACGGCACGATAAAGTGGATTTTGCGGGGCGAGAACTGGATGTTCCCGGAAGTGAACTGGATGACGAACAAGAAGACATAGGCTCAGAAGATGAAGAAAACAATCATTATAGCCTTGGGGGAGATAGAGATTAAAAAGGTGCACTTAATGACGTGTATAAAACCCAAGTTGTGCATGTTCCTGAAGTGAAAGGATCTGTAAATACGGAAGGTGAAGTTAGGATGACATCTCGAAAAAACGGGTAAAAGTCGAGGTCTGTTGGTGGATAACCTGCAAAAACAAACCTAAACAAAATCTTCGATATTAAAACGGGATGTTCATTTATAAAACAGCAACTGGATGGATTTTGGGTGCTTTTTTGACTGTTATTTATGCGGTTTTTTTTCTTTGATTTTTTAAGGAAAACGGATACGTTTTTCAATGAATTTTCAGAAGTTTTTTATGATTCGGTTGTCTATCTTCTAATTTCATTTTGCCGAATGACGGCCTAATTGTTTATAGCAAGTTTAGTGATCAAATCAAATTCAATTATCTAACCAAACATTGTAAAGTATGATATACGCCTTACTAAATGGTAAGGGATTCATGAAGCCCAAAATCCCTTATTCAAAAAAATTAATGTTAGCGTTCATAATGGTGTTGGTGGTTTTTTCCACCGAGCTGCTGGCCCAACAAAAAGTGACGGGAAATGTCACGGACCAGAACGGAGATCCGTTGCCCGGGGTCACTGTGGTTATTGAGGGGACAAGCACAGGCACCGCGACGGACATTGACGGTAACTATGCCATTGAAGCAAACGCGGAAAGCGTATTGGTCTTTTCTTTTGTCGGATTCGAAAGGCAAAGCAGAGTAGTAGGCAATTCGAGCATCATCAATATACAGATGCAGGAGGACGCTGCGTCGTTGGAAGAAGTGGTAGTAGTGGGCTACGGGGCCATGAAGGAAAAAGACCTGACCACTGCCATCAGCACGGTGAAAACAGAAGATCTGGTAAAAACCCCGTCTCCCAATGCCATGCAGGCCCTGCAAGGCCGGGTGGCCGGGGTCCAGATTGTCAGCTCGGGTGTTCCCGGGTCCTCCCCGACGGTTCGTGTCCGGGGGATTGGTTCCTTCGAAGGTGGCGCGGCTCCCTTGTATGTGGTGGACGGGATGTTTTTTGACAACATCGACTTCCTCAACCCCGGTGACATCAAGTCCATTTCTGTGTTGAAGGATGCCTCATCGCAGGCGATTTACGGTATCCGGGCAGCCAATGGCGTAGTCTTGGTGGAGACAAACAGCGGTAACTACGAACAACAGCCGGAAATTATCTATGACGGGTATTATGGCGTACAGAATCCCCAGAATGTATTGAAGATGGCCAATGCCCAGCAGTTTGTGCAATATGTCAACGAAACCGGATCCGCTGCTGATATTGCCTTTGTGCAAAACGCCATCCAACGTTATGGCCGTAGCCGGATGGACCCTAATATTCCGGACGTCAACACGGATTGGTACAGGGAAGTTATGGGTCCGGCTCCCATCCAGAATCACAGCCTGACTTTCAACGGAGGAAGCGCCAAAACCCGGTACTCAGTGGGGGGAAGTTATTTCTCCCAGGACGGCTTGCTCAATGAATCCCGCAATGAGTACAGGCGACTCAATATGCGTGCCAACCTCAACACGGAAGTCAAAGACTGGCTAACGGTGGGAGGTACGTTTAACCTCAGCCTGGCAAGACAATATGTAGCGGAGGAGGCTGCCTGGTCCGCTGCCTATTTCGCCGTACCCATCATACCGGTATACGATGAACAAAATACCGGGGCATATCCGCACCGTTTGGCCAATGCCCAGCAGGTTGGATACCGGGGCCCTCAAAACCCCTTTAATTCTCTGTTGTACAATGACACCAGGAACAACATATCCAAACTGGCCGGAAACTTCCACGCGGATGTCAGGCTCATTCCGGATAGGCTGACTTTCCACACCGCTTACAATTACAAGGTGAACCAGATCAATCACCGGAAACTGAGCTTCGCTTACGGAAATGGGGTGACAGATCCCCAATCCGCTTTGAGAAGGGATAATTCCACCCGGTTTGATCAAATCGTGGACAACTACCTTACTTATAACAACATGTGGGGCAACCACATGCTGACGGCCACACTGGGGCAGTCCTTCACGAATGAGTATGGAGAGGGACTTTTTGCCCGGGGTACCTTGCTTAGTCCTGATCCCACATGGAATAACGAGTACCTCTGGTACTTGTCCAATGCCCAGAACCTGGACTTAGAAGATATTGGAGACGGTATCGCTCTGAATATCAATTATACTTCGTATTTCGGAAGATTGGCCTATAATTACGATGACCGTTATCTGGTGTATGGAACCTATCGGGTAGATGGCACCAACAAATTCCAGCAGAACTGGGCAGCATTTCCCACTTTTGGTGTGGGCTGGGTGCTTTCGGAGGAAAACTTTTTCAATGTCCGCGGAGTCGACTTCCTGAAATTCCGGGCGTCCTGGGGTCAGGTGGGCAACGCCGGCATCTCTCCGGCAGTAGGGGCCCCCACACTTGAAGAGACCGCGACGGCCATTGACGATATCCGTATCATCGGCAGGAGACTAAACCCTACTTTCGATCTGATCGACCGTTGGGAAACCGCCGAAGAGAAGAACATCGGGGTCAACGCCAAACTTTTTAGGAACAGACTGACCTTGGACGCAGACTACTACATCCGGGATACCCGGAACCTGGCGGTAGCGGTACCCACCCCGCTTTTTGCGGGGAGTCAAAGAAGAAGCATAGGTGCTGTCCGAAACCAGGGTGTCGAGGTTGCCCTCAACTGGGAAAACCAAATATCCCAGCACCTTTTTTATCACATCGGAGGAAATATCGCCACGTTGAAAAATTCTGTGCTTTCACTGGGCGGCCCGGACCGAATCAACGCCGGTCAGGCAGAGTTCAGGCAGATTTCTATCCTTGACAGCCCCTACCAGGCATTTTATGGATATGAAGTCGTAGGCGTTTTCCAAAACGAAAGCCAGATTGCGAACAGTGGTTATACCGAGGAGTTTGTCGCCGCCAATAATCTGGTCCCCGGTGATCTGATCTTTAAGGACCAAAACGGGGACGGAATCATCAATGACGAGGATCGTGTGGTATTAGGCTCCTATTTCCCTAAACTTAATTACGGGGCCAATATGGGCTTACGCTATAAGAACCTGGAGTTTTCTGCATTGATCCAGGGACAGTCAGGCAACAAGATACTCAACCGGAAGCGGGGAGAAGTCATTTGGACCAATGATACCAACATTGACGCAGACCTTGCCACCAACCTCTGGAGAGGGGAAGGCACGTCCAACAAATACCCCTCCGCTGCGGGTCTCCGCAAGGCCTGGAATCAGAACATGAGCGACTACTTTGTGGAAGATGGTTCCTACTTCCGGGTCCAAAACGTCCAAGTGGTTTACTCTTTTTTTGGGAAGAACCTGTTTGGTTTGCCCATGCCGACGACCCGCTTGAGCTTTACTGCCGAAAGACCCTTGACCTTGTTCAGGTACAATGGCTTTAATCCCGAAGTGGATAACGGAGTTGACATGCAAGTGTATCCAATACCTGCGATTTATACGCTGGGATTGAGCATCAAACTATAAACTTCTAATCATAGAAATGCCATGAAAATCCATAAATTATATAGCTATATACTCGCTGCCTTGACGGGTCTACCGTTAGTGACTTCATGCATCGGCCTGGTGGATGACCCGCTGGAAAACGTGCAGAGAGTCGAAGAAACCGATTATACACAACCCCAGAACATGAACTTGTTGCTGTACGGGGCGTATGCCGATCTTTACGCCATAGGCTGGGAAAATTTCCCGACCATCGCGGTCCGCGGGGATGACGTCAACGCTGCCGGTGACCAGGCTGCTTTGATTGACACGGACAATTTTCACTATGACCGAAATTTCTGGTTATACAATAACACTTGGTCGGGGCTTTATTCCGATATACTCCGTTGGCATGGAGCTCAGGAAGAGCTCCAAAAATACCTGGAAGCGGGAGCCAACGAGGCCAGAGCCCTACAGTATATTGCAGAAGTCAAGGTCATGCAGGGATTCGAACTGTTCCAGTTGGCCAGGCTATGGGGAAATATCCTTATCCCACAAGGCTCTGACCCGGGAGAGCTTTACACTTTGGAAGTCACTTCGTTTGAGGGAGTGATGCAGCACATTTCTGACCAAATGGATCAAGCTATACCCGATCTACCCAGTGTTCATCCCAATCAGCGTACGGATATACCTGGCGGTATTACCAAGTACACTGCTCTTGCAGTAAAAGCCCTTGCCAACCTGGAATTGAAAAATTACCAGGCCGTGGCCAGCGCCACCGGTGAAATCATAGCTGATGGCCAATTTCAATTGGCGTCCAACTATTACCAGCTCTTCAAGATTCCGGGAAAACTGAACGGTGAAAATATCCTGGAATTTCAGTATTCTGACTATGGCACCCCCTCCGGCAATGTCAACAACTATTTGTATGCTTTCTTTGGTCCCCCCAGTTGGACGCCGGCAGTGGCAGGGGCATCACCGGGTTGGGGATTCTGGGAACCCACCACCAAGTATATTAAATTCATGCTGGACCGAGGCGAGCGTACAAGGTTGGAAACTACGGTTCTTTTCACGCCGGACGGTATAGCGGAAATCAGGTCTGACCCCAATTACGCCAACCTGCCCGGCTGGATCAGTAACGTCTCTCCTGACGGCGATGTGTTTAACAATCATGTCAGACTTAAGTTCCTAAGCGGCAAACACTACCTTCCCTCAACACAGTTGACTCCGGGAAGACTTGCGTATGGTTCCAACAAGAATTTTATCTGCATCCGCTATGCCGAGATACTGCTCATGCACGCAGAAGCCTTGGTTAGTGGCGCCAGCAGCCAGGCAATGTCCGCGGACCAGGCGGTGAACGCGGTGCGCTCAAGAGCAGGATTGGGATCGCTTTCCGGCGTTACCCTTGATGATGTGCTGGATGAGAAATACGCGGAATTTGGAATGGAATGGGGTATCCGTTTTTATGACTTGGTGCGCCACGGGAAAACGTCTGAGTTGAACTTTGGTGGCAGGAACTATACCCCAAACCACAGGTTCATTCCCTATCCGCTGGAACAATTGGATATCCTGCCGCAGATCAGGGAAGCCGCAGAAGCAGCGAATGCAGGTTAAACCAGGGTAAAAAATAGGAAAAATGAAAAAACTTAGCATCATATTATTTATAGGATTGATCTGGATGGCTTTTGGCTGCGCTGAAGGTTATATAGATGACATAGCGTTTGTAGAGCCCGGACCGGATGAAGCGGCGCCGGAGGTGACCATCAATTATCCGTCTGAAGGAACGCTCATCAGAGTGACAGAGGATGTCACTTCCATGGAAGTGGATTTGGAGGTCCGTGATGATATTGAAATCCAATCGATAGTCGTGGAACTGAATGGTGAGGAGATTGCCAGGTTTGAGGACTTTCCGGATTACCGAAGGGCTTTGAAGAAGTTTGAATACGACAATGTCACCAACGGACAGCATACGCTTACGGTAACCGCAACGGATCTTTCAGGAAAAACCACTTCTGAAACCGTGAACTTCGAAAAAGTAGAACCCTATCGACCGGTTTATGACAATGAGGTGTTTTATGTGCCTTTTGATGGGGACTTCATGGAATTGGTCCGCATCCAAAACCCTGAGGTCAGCGGAAGTCCAGGTTTTACCAATGGTGTCGTGGGTAGGGCTTATGCAGGAGCCAATAATGCCTATTTGACATACAATACCAACGGTTTGAGAAATCAGGAGTTCAGTGCCGTCTTTTGGTACCGTGTCAATGCTACTCCTGACAGGGCCGGATTGTTGGTTATGGGACCGCCGGACACCAATAACCCCAACGCGATGAATAACCGTTCGAAAGGTTTCAGGCTTTTCAGAGAGAGTGCGGGACCCATGCAAAGGGTTAAACTGAACGTCGGCAACGGCTCGGGCGACAACTGGTTTGACGGCGGTGAAGCCGCAGACATTAACCCCGCCGCCGGTGAATGGGCCCACATCGCCTTTACCATTTCCGGTTCAAGCTGTGCCGTTTACATCAACGGCGAAGTAGTAAGCCAGGGAGCGTTTTCCGGAATCGACTGGGAGGGTTGCGATATCCTCACCGTGGGGTCAGGGGCACCTAGATTTACCGAATGGGGGCACCTTTCAACCTCCAGCTTAATGGATGAACTTCGAATCTTTGACAGGGCACTTAGCCAGGATGAGATACAAAGCATCATGGCAGCGGAGCGTAATTGATTCAGTTAAATTAGGGAGAGATGGGCGGTTTGGTTTTTCTCAAGTCGCCCGTCTCTTCCTTTTAATTATACCGATGATGAAGATCGCCACATTTTATCTTGCCCTGGTGTTTCTTTTGGCCAGTTGTGAGAGACAAGACTTAGAGATTTCAGAGCTCAGACTTGTTCAGGTGACGATTGGTGATACTGAAATAAGCCTCTCAGAGCCTTTCAGCCAAGATCTGCCAGTGGACCGCTCCATTACTTTGAAGTTTTCAAGCGCATTGGATCCGGCTACCGTAACCAATGCCATTTCATTGATAGGAGAAGATGAAATGATGAATATATCAACCAATTTGATCTCTAACAACTCCGCCATCACCATCCATCCGGTAGGAACCCTTAAACAAAATACCCAATACAGATTGGTGGTTTCAGAACAATTGAGAGGAGCCAAAGGAAATCAGTTTAGTGGAGAGGAAGTAAGGTTCAAAACCATAGTGGGCGGTATTCAGATTACTTCTTTTGCTATAAAAGATGCAGTTGAGATCCGCGCAGGCAGGGTAGTGGATGTTCCCTTGGATTTTTCAATAACCTTGGAGTTCTCAGCTCCGATTGACCGTGATTCTTTCCGGGAAGCCTCCCGGCTTTTGGGAAAGGAAGCTCCCCAGTTACAGTTTACTTTTGAGGAAGGTGACCGGAAAGCGGTGGTTTCCGGATCTGCACCGCTGCAATACCTGTCAAAATATGCCTTTAGCCTTTCTGATGCGTTCGAAGGGAAAGATGGTGAACATTTTGGGGGATTCGAGCGGGTATTTTATTCCCGTATTGATGCAACTCCCAAGTTTCCGTTAATCTCAGATGAGGAGCTTTTGACCAAAGTTCAGGAACAGACCTTCCGGTATTTCTGGGATTTTGCTCACGGGAATAGCGGTTTGGCTAGGGAAAGAAACACTTCCGGAAATCTGGTGACTATTGGCGGATCAGGGTTCGGTGTGATGGCGCTGATCGTAGGGATGGAAAGGGGGTTTATTACCCGGCAGCAGGGAGTGGAAAGACTGGCCAAAATTGTGGGTTTCCTTGAGCAGGCAGACAGGTTTCACGGGGTTTGGCCTCATTGGCTGAACGGCAATACGGGAGAGGTAATTCCTTTCAGCGCAAGAGACAATGGAGGGGATCTGGTGGAGACAGCCTTTATGATCCAGGGCCTGCTTACCGCCAGGACGTATCTCAATGCGGGGCTACCTGAGGAAAAAGTCATTATGGATAAAATTACCCGCCTTTGGCATGAGGTGGAATGGGGTTGGTATACCCGGGGCGGTCAGGATGTCCTGTATTGGCATTGGTCACCGGAATTTGGCTGGGATATGAATTTACCGATAAGGGGATATAATGAATCTCTGATCGTGTATGTCTTGGCAGCATCTTCTCCCACATACCCTGTCCACAATGCAGCATACCACAATGGATGGGCAAGAGGAGGCAATATGGTAAACGGAGGCACGTTTTTTCAGTATCAGCTTCCTTTGGGGGAAGATTTTGGCGGGCCGTTGTTCTTTGCCCATTATTCCTATTTGGGGATGGATCCGCGCAATTTGGCCGATCAATATGCCGACTATTGGGAACAAAACCAAAACCACACCCTTATCAACCGGGCACATTGCATCAACAACCCATTGGGATATGTGGGCTATGGAGAAGACTGCTGGGGATTAACGGCCAGTGACAATCACGAGGGATATTCCGCTCATTCCCCTACCAATGACAAAGGAGTGATCACGCCTACCGCAGCGTTGTCTTCCTTTCCCTACACACCGGAAGAGTCCATGAAAGCTTTGGAATTCTTCTATTATCAGTTGGGTGACAGAATTTGGGGGGAGTATGGTTTTTATGATGGTTTCAACATAACAGAAGAGTGGTATGCGGACAGTTACCTGGCCATTGACCAGGGACCGATCATACTGATGATTGAGAATTATAGAACCGGCTTGATTTGGAAGACCTTTATGGAGGATCCTGATGTAAAATCCGGCTTCGACAAACTTGGTTTCACCTACTAAACTGAAACGATGAAAAAATATACAATTCCATTATTGAGTGCATTTTTATGTTCTTTTCCGTTGTGCCACCTGATGGCACAGACTCTGGATGAATCGATAGGTCATAAAGTAGATTCATTGATCGCTTTAATGACGCTTGAGGAAAAAATCGGACAGCTAAATCTTCCCGCAGCTGGGGATTTTACTACCGGACTGGCTTCCAGCTCAGACATCGCGGGAAAAATCAAGGCGGGACAGGTAGGCGGATTGTTCAATATCAAGACGGTCGACAAAATCAGGGATGTACAACGTGTGGCGGTGGAAGAAAGCCGCCTGGGAATTCCGCTGCTGTTTGGAATGGATGTCATCCACGGTTACGAGACCATATTCCCCATTCCCTTGGGATTATCCTGTAGCTGGGATATGGATTTGATCAAAAAATCCGCACAGATGGCTGCCCAAGAAGCCAGTGCCGATGGGATCAATTGGACTTTTTCGCCCATGACCGATATTTCCCGGGATCCCCGGTGGGGGCGGGTGTCGGAAGGAAATGGGGAAGATCCCTATCTGGCTGCTCAAATCGCCAAAGCGATGGTCCAGGGTTACCAAGGCGAAGACTTGAGTTTGGATCACACCATCATGGCCTGTGTGAAGCACTTTGCCCTGTATGGCGCACCGGAAGCCGGCAGGGATTACAATACCGTGGACATGAGTCGCCAGCGCATGTACAATGAATATTTTGCTCCTTATAAGGCAGCTATCGATGCAGGCGTAGGCACGGTGATGACCGCCTTCAATGAAGTTGAGGGCATCCCTGCCAGCGGCAACAGGTGGCTTATGACCGATGTGTTACGCGATCAATGGGGATTCGATGGCTTTGTCGTGACGGACTATACCGCCATCAATGAGATGATCGACCATGGTGTAGGTGATCTCAAAACTGTTTCTTCTTTGGCGCTCAATGCGGGCGTGGAGATGGACATGGTGGGGGAAGGTTTCCTGACCACCTTGGAAAAGTCGCTTGAAGAAGGCAGTATCACCGAAGCACAGATCAACCGCGCCTGCCGGCTGATCCTGACTGCGAAATTTAAACTGGGTCTGTTTGATGACCCTTATAGATACTGTAATCCTGAGCGGGCAAAAAATGAAGTGTTTACCGCGGAAAACCGGCAATTTGCCAGACAAGTGGCTGCCCAGTCTTTTGTCCTTATGAAAAATGAGGAAAAGACGCTTCCACTTCAAAAATCCGGAACCATCGCCCTGGTGGGGCCCATGGCAGACAACGCGGAAAACATGACCGGGACCTGGAGCGTAGCGGGGAGGTTTGAAGAATCGGTTTCCCTGATGCGGGGAATCCAAAACGCCGTGGGAGAAGGGGTAAAAATCGTCCATGCCAGAGGTGCCAACGTGGTGGCCGATTCCCTTTTGGAATCCAGGATCAGTATTTTCGGTAAACCCACCTATCGTGACAACAGACCCGAAGAAGTCCTCATCCGGGAAGCCCTGGAAACCGTCAGACAGGCAGATGTCATCGTGGCGGCCATGGGAGAAGCCGCCGAGATGAGCGGCGAGTCCTCCAGCCTCAGTTCGATCGAACTTCCGGAGAATCAAAGGAGGCTTCTCCAGGAGCTGAAAAAGACTGGGAAACCCATTGTTCTGGTACTATTCGCCGGAAGGCCCCTAGCCATCAAATGGGAATCCGAAAACATTCCCGCCATTCTCAATGTGTGGTTTGGTGGCAGCGAAGCGGGAGATGCCATTGCCGACGTGCTCTTCGGAGATGTCAACCCTTCTGGCAAGCTCACTGCCACTTTTCCACAAAACACAGGACAAATTCCCATTTACTATAATCACAAAAACACCGGTCGTCCGCTTCCCGAAGGGGAATGGTTCCAAAAGTTTCGGTCCAATTACTTGGATATTCCCAACGAGCCGCTGTATCCTTTTGGCTATGGATTGAGCTATACGGAATTCGAATACGGGGATCTGACACTCGACAGCCATGAACTCCAGGGAGACCAAACCCTGTCAGCCAGTGTTTCCCTCACCAACAAGGGTGGTCATGATGGAGCGGAAGTGGTCCAACTGTATGTCCGGGATTTGGTGGGCAGCATCACCCGCCCGGTGAAGGAATTGAAGGGATTCCAAAAGGTATTTCTGAAAGCGGGCGAGACCATTGAAGTTAGCTTCGAAATCGGTCGCGAAGACCTGATGTTCTACAATCACAGCCTGGAACATGTATTCGAGCCGGGAGAATTTGAGATCATGATCGGTGGCAATTCCGAGGATGTGGTGAGGCAAAAGATTAATTGGAAAGATTGAGATAGGTGCCATAAGCGTTCTGGCGTGGAGGATTAGGCAAATAAATCCAAAAGGTTCGTCACGCAATAAAAATCAGTATTCCAATATCTTGATGTACAGTGTGTTGAATTAAAAACTATAACCCAATATATTATGCATAAAACCAACTATACCTTAACAGTTTTCCTATTCCTATATACCCTGTCGGTTTTTGGGCAAACAGACCGGCCCAATATTGTGTATATATTATCCGATGACCATCGCTACGATTTTATGGGATTTACCGGTGCCGTACCGGGTCTTGAGACGCCCTATATGGATCAGTTGGCCCGGGAGGGTGCTTACTTCAAAAATGCTTTTGTCAGTACGTCTTTGTGTTCTCCAAGCAGGGCGTCTATATTGACAGGACAGTATGCCCACACCCATACCATTGTGGATAACAGCGCCCCGTTGCCGGATGGCCTGACTTTCTTTCCTGAGTATCTGCAGGAGATGGGATATAAAACCGGCTTTTTCGGGAAATGGCATATGGGCAACACCGACGACATGCCCCAGCCAGGTTTTGACCATTGGGTGAGCTTTAGGGGACAAGGGGTTTATTATAACCCCACCTTCAATATCAACGGGGAGCGGATAAAGCAGCCAGAAGGCAGTTATACCACTGATTTGTTGACAGAACATGCACTTGGTTGGTTAAACGGGCTTCAGGATGGTGAGCCTTTTTTCCTCTACTTATCGCACAAAGCGGTGCATGCTGAATTCGAACCCGCTGAGCGGCATGAAGGAACTTACAAGGATTTACCTATCGTGACACCGCCTTCTATGTACCTGACTGCCACGGACAGCAGCAAGTTTTATGGAGACAGCATATTGGCGCCCCAGACCAAAGTGAATTTTGCGGACATCCCCGATTGGGTACGCAAGCAGCGGTATAGCTGGCATGGAGTCGATTACATGTACCATGGGGATATCCCATTTGATAAGTTCTACATCCAATACCTGGAAACATTATTGGCTTTGGATGAAAGCATAGGTGAGGTGCTGGCTTGGCTGGAGGAAAAGGGGCTGGCAGAAAACACCATTGTGGTATATATGGGTGACAACGGTTTCTCTTTCGGGGAACATGGCCTGATAGACAAGCGCCATGCCTATGAAGAGTCGATGAAAGTGCCCTTGCTTATGAGGTATCCGGGCGTTGTCCAGCCGGGTATTGAAGTAGAGGAAATGGTAATGAACATTGACATTGCCCCTACTTTTTTGGAGATGGCCGGAATAGAAAGTATGCCTGAGCAAATACAAGGCAAATCGATCCTGCCCTTAATGACTGAAAAAAAGACGGAATGGCGGGATAGGGTATTTTATGAATACTATTGGGAAATGGCATACCCTTCCACCCCCACCGTGTTTGCCGTAAGGACCGACCAGTATAAATTCATATTCTATCAGGGCATCTGGGATATCAACGAACTGTATGATATTCAGCAGGACCCCTATGAAATGAATAACCTCATCCGGCATCCGGATTATCAGGAAACGGCCGCCAATCTGCGAAATGAAATATGGGATTGGCTGGAGGAAAGCGGAGGGGAGCAGATTCCACTGAAAAGAATCCTTCATCCCAAATTGGATCATAAATTCCAAAGAACTTATTGAATGAGAAAGTTTTGGCTGGATACACCGGCATCATAAAGACCTTTATTTGATCATGAAAAAATCAATCAACAACATTTGTATATATGGACTTGGCTTATTGGCCATGTTCAGTTGCGAGAGAGAAAAAAGAGATCAGGAAAATCTCCATGCCCAGGGATATGACCGGCATGTGGAGTTACATTGGGAAAATACATCAGATGATGTTTACCGGATTCTGGTGGGAACCAATGGCAAGGATTATACCCTTAGGGCGACCGTGGAAGATACCATGTACATGGATTTTGTAGGTGATCTGGGCACTGATCTGGAACTGTATTACAAGGTGGAATCCGTAAAGGGCGATGACACAGAACCAGTAGGGGAAACACAGGTAAGGACCAGGGTCATGAACGAAGAAGAACTGCTCGATATGGTACAATACTATACCTTCCGGTATTTTTGGCATGGGGCAGAGCCCGTTTCAGGTATGGCACCTGAGCGGATTCATATTGACGGTGAATACCCTCAGGATGATGCGGATGTGGTGACCACAGGTGGTACTGGATTTGGAATCTATGGGATACTGGCCGGCATAGAGCGGGGCTGGGTTACCAAAGATCAGGGATTGGCCCGTTTTGAGAAAATCACAGACTTTTTGGCCAAAGCCGACCGGTTTAACGGAATTTGGCCCCATTGGATTTATGGAAAGACCGGCAGGGTGAAGCCGTTCAGCAAAGATGATGACGGCGCCGATCTGGTTGAATCCGCCTTTCTGATGCAGGGACTTTTAGCAGTGCGGGAATACTATAAAAACGGGAATGAAAGGGAACAGGCCCTGGCTGACAGAATTGACAGGCTATGGCAGGAGATGGAATGGGATTGGCATACCCGGGAAGGAAGGGATGTGCTGTATTGGCATTGGTCTCCCAATTACGAATGGCAAAAGGATTTTGCCATCAGGGGTTATGATGAATGTATGATCACCTATATTCTTGCGGCATCTTCTCCCACCCACGGGGTACCGGCAGATGTTTTTCACAAAGGATGGGCCAGGGACGGGGATATCCGGAATGATATCGAACCATACGGTTACAAATTAGCCCTCAAGCACAATGGATCTCCTGAATACGGGGGACCGCTTTTCTGGGCCCATTATTCCTACATAGGTTTGGATCCCCGTGGACTTAAGGATGATTACGCCGATTACTGGGAGCATAACCGTAACCATACCCTTATCAACAGGGAATGGTGCGTCAGAAATGAAGGTGGTTTCAAAGGATATGGAGAGGACTTGTGGGGGTTGACGGCCAGTTATTCCACGGTAGGTTATTCGGCCCATAAGCCGGGCAATGATATCGGTGTTATTTCGCCTACAGCCGCCCTTTCTTCTTATCCTTATACCCCTAAAGAATCCATGGAAGTCATCAAAAATCTGTATTATAACTATGGAGAGAAAGTTTTTGGCAAATACGGGTTTTATGATGCCCTTAGTCCGGAGGAGGATTGGTATCCCCAGCGTTATCTGGCTATCGACCAGGGTCCCATTGTGGCCATGATCGAAAATCACCGCACAGGATTGGGATGGAAACTGTTTATGGACGCCCCCGAAATCAGCGAAGGGTTAAATAAACTGGGGTTCACGAGAAGTGATAAATGATGGTATGGGACAATACTTAAATTACATCGTTTTCACTCTTGTTACCTTTACCGTTTCAATAGATCTGCAAAGTCAAACACTCAGGCTGGTGGTGGTGCCGGATACCCAGTCAGCATTAGAGTCATGTCCTGAAATTATGGAAAAACAGTTCTATTGGATGGGCGATAACACATCGGATATTGATTTTATATTACATGTCGGCGATGTAACCCAGAGCAATACACCCGCCGAATGGGCTTTGGCATGGAAGTATTTTGAACCGGTAAGGGGGAAAGTACCTTATGCCATTTCCCTAGGCAATCATGATTTCGGCAGCGGCAGGGATAAATACGCGGACAACCGGGACAGCCGGCTTGCCAACAAATATTTTCCATTAGAGAAATTAAAGGATCATACTCCTGTTAGAGGGGCTTTCGAAGAAGGAAAAATCGACAATATTTACCACACAGTCGAAAAGGAAGGAGTCTCCTGGTTGGTTTTGGCGTTGGAGTTCGGTCCCCGCGACGCCGTGATATCATGGGCAAATGAAGTTGTGGCCGACCATCCTGAGCACAAAGTGATTCTATTGACGCATGCTTACATGTATGTGGGCGACAAAAGAATGGACCGTGGTGCTGACTGGAATCCCCATAATTATGGAATAGGAAAGCTTTCCGGAGAAGAAGCGACCAATGACGGAGAAGAAATCTGGGAAAAACTGGTGAATGTCCACGACAATTTCTTCATGGTATTTTCCGGACATGTGCTGCATGAGGGCGTGGGGAGACTGATCAGTGAGACCAAACAAGGGAATAAGGTTTACCAGTTTTTGGCAAATTACCAAAGAGGGGTCAAGGGTTATGGTGAGGGTTGCAATGGCTATTTAAGGTTGGTTGACGTGGACCTTGCCCGAGAAAAAATATCAATTAAAACCTATTCTCCCTGGCTGGAGGAGTACTTGGATGACCCAAATAATCAATTTGAAATAAAAATAAACAAACAGCAATGAAGATAACACACATGAAGCCGTTATGGACTACCTTATGCTGTATGGGATTCCTTCTGGTGGATATCCCCTTTTCATATGGTCAGACCAGCATGAGCCAG
Source organism: Negadavirga shengliensis (assembly GCF_042652345.1). Lineage (NCBI taxonomy): Bacteria > Pseudomonadati > Bacteroidota > Cytophagia > Cytophagales > Cyclobacteriaceae > Negadavirga > Negadavirga shengliensis. The sequence goes on along the minus strand of NZ_JBHSJJ010000002.1, from coordinate 323,853 downwards.
ACCTATTGTAATCCTGTTAACCTGGACTACACTTACATGATTTACAATGCCCATAATGACCTCTCCTATCGCTCGGGGGCGGATCCTGCAGTGGTGGATTTTAAAGGGGAATATTACATGTTTGTGACCCGTTCGATGGGATATTGGCATAGCAAGGATCTGCATAATTGGGAATTTATCAATCCCGAGAAGTGGTATTTTCAGGGTTCCAATGCACCCGCAGCCTTCAATTATAAAGATTCCGTATTGTACGCCATGGGAGATCCTTCCGGTCACATGAGTGTTTTGTATACAGATAATCCCAAAAAGGGTGACTGGAAAGCTGTACCTTCTATATTGAACCAATTGCAGGATCCCGCATTGTTCATTGATGATGACGGCAGCGGCTATGTGTTTTGGGGATCTTCCAACAAGTTTCCTATCAGGGCGAGGACCTTGGATGTAGGCAAACGGTTCAGGCCTTCGGAGAAGATCTATGAACTGTTTAACCTGGACGCCGAAAAACATGGATGGGAACGCTTTGGGGAAGATCATTCCGATACTACCCTGGCGGGTTATATTGAAGGGCCGTGGATCACCAAGCACAAGAACAAATACTACATGCAATATGCTGCTCCCGGAACCCAATTCAATGTGTATGGAGACGGCGTGTACATGGCGGACCATCCTTTGGGACCTTATACTTATTCACCCAATAACCCTACCGTCTACAAACCGGGAGGATTTATCAACGGTGCGGGCCATGGGAGTACGGTAAAAGGCCCATCCGGTCAATATTGGCATTTTGGGAGCATGGCGGTAGCTGTGACGGTACATTGGGAAAGAAGAATAGCTCTGTTTCCGGTCTTTTTTGATGAAGATGGCTTGATGTATGGCAGAACGGATTTTGGAGATTATCCCCATTACGCACCTCACTATGGGGATTGGGCAGGTGAGTTTACCGGATGGATGCTGCTGTCGTTTGATAAACCGGTGACGGCTTCGGGAAGTGCCAAAGACCACGGTCCGGAAAATGTAACGGATGAAAATGTGCAGACATTTTGGTTGGCGGGCGGTACCTCGGAAAAGGAATACCTTCAGATTGATCTCGAAAAAGAATCGGACGTATATGCTATCCAGCTTAACTATCATGACCATGAATCAGATATGTACGGCAAGTTGGAAAATCTGTATCACCGGTATACCATTGAAGGTTCATTGGATGGAGACGAATGGTTTTTATTGGTGGATAAAAGCAATAATTTTGAAGATGTGCCTAATGACTATGTGCAGTTGGGTAGTCCCAGACAAGCCAGGTATATCCGGTTCAACCACATCCATGTGCCCACACCTCATTTGGCCATTTCCGGTCTCAGGATTTTTGGAAAGGGCAGGGGAGTCCCGCCGGCACAGGTGAAGGAACTAAACATTGAAAGGCAAGATGACCGAAGGGATGTGAGCCTGGAATGGGAGGCCATACCCGGTGCCCAGGGGTACAACATCAAATGGGGAATTGCGCCGGATAAATTGTACAGTTCCTGGCTGGTATACCGTAAAAACACCCATTACATGAGGTCTTTGAGCAGGGATCAGCCCTATTATTTTGCCATCAAAGCGTTCAATGAAAACGGCGTAGCGGAGCGGTCAAAAGTAATAAAGGTGGAATAAGATGATGGTTAAGTCTTGATCATTTCTTGCCTTCGTCTTAATTATCCGTTATATTGAAGGCATCACAGGCTTGAGCCATAATCGAAGGTGAGTTGAAAAAAATCCCGCATTCCACCTTAATCATAACTTTGGCCATCAGTATCCTATTCTTACTGATGGCCTTTTGGTTTCCCTCGGCTTTTAGGGACTGGATAGCCACGACGGCCATCCAGTCCCTTGATTTTTTTGGGTATTTCTATTTGGTGTTGGGATTTGTGATTGTGTTGATTTTGTTGGTATTGGCATTCTCGCCGGTGGGAAACAAAAGATTGGGAGAGGGACCACCGGAATATGGCTGGTATTCTTGGATAACCATGCTGTACAGTACAGGGATGGGGGCAGGATTGATGTTAAGGGCCGTACAGGAACCGGTGTATTACTACACCCAGCCCCCGAGGTTAAGTGACCTTGAGCCCTCAACCTTCGCGCTGGAATACACTTTTTTTCATTGGGGATTGACTCCCTGGGCATTTTATGGCATGTTTGGTTTGATTATCGGGTACTTCGTTCATGATCAGCAAAGAAAAATCCTCAGCTCTTCCATTTTGACCGGTAGATTTCAGCGGCAGTCTCTGGCGGTTCCCATGGACGTAATTACCATTGTCAGTACCCTTTTTGGGGTAGTGGGAGCGGTGGGACTCGGCAGCCGGCAGCTCCTTTCCGGATATTTCCAGCTATTTGGTAATTTGGAAGTCAACTATACCAATAATGCTTATGTGGTATTGTTTTTGGGTTCACTGGCGACGCTGTCCGCATTTTCAGGATTGAAGAGGGGCATACGCAATTTGTCCAGGTTCAACATTGCTGTGGCACTGTTTTTATTGGGGTTCACCTTTCTTAACGGAAACTTTATGGAAGTTTTCAGCAATCTTTTTGTGAGCTTGACCAGTTACCTGGCAGGTTTTGTTCCCATGAGCCTTAATTTGGGTTCCCGAGCCGTAGGACAACAGTTTTTGACAGACTGGACTTATTTTTATTGGGCGTTTTGGTTGGCCTGGGCTCCTTTTACGGGGGTGTTCATCGCCAGAATTTCAAAAGGGAGAAGCATCAGGGAATTTGTGTTGGGTGTGTTGGTCATACCTTCTTTCGGAACGTTTTTATGGTTTTCTGTATTTGGCTCATATGCTTTTGGGATCATTGGAGATGCGGACAATTATCAAGGCCAATTTGATTCATTGTACGGTTCCATATTTGTGTTCTTTGACCATCTCCCATTCGGTATTGTTCTGAAAATATTGGGTTTGGCCTTGGTCTTTACTTTTTTGATCACCTCCATTGATTCTGCTATCTATGTGTTGGGGATGTTCTCCGACAGCGGCAAGACTGACCCACACAAAAATTATCTTTTATTATGGGGGATGCTTCTGGCATTGTTTACCGTGGCAACCTTGCTGATAGGAAAGGAACATCTGTTGGCGGCCACCAGTCAGTTATTGATATTGATTGCCATTCCCTTCAGTATGGTTTATGCGCTGATGGTAGGGATGTTCCTTTTTATTATATTTAAGAAGCGATTGACAGATACGCGCGGAAAAAGCTAATATGAAAATCTGTATAGCGCAAACCAGGCCCACAGCAGGAGATATTCCGGACAACATGGAATCCCATAAAAGATGGATTGCGGCTGCTGTTTTGAAAAATGCGGATATGGTTTTCTTCCCCGAACTCTCTTTGACAGGTTACGAACCCAAACTTGCCGATGGATTGGCCATTGACCCGGATGATAAAATACTTGACGGCTTTCAGGTAATAAGTGACAGAGAAAATATCACTATAGGGGCAGGGGTACCCACCAGGCATGGTTCCGGTATACGCATCAGCATAGCCATTTTTTCTCCCAATCAGCCACGCCAGGTCTATTCCAAACAGATACTGCATGAAGATGAGTTTCCGTATTTTGAAAATGGCCGGCTTCAGGTCGTTTTGGAGTGCCAAAATGAAAAAGTGTCGCCTGCGATCTGTTATGAGTCGTTGCAAACAGAACATGCGGATAAGGCAGCTGAAATGGGGGTAAAAATATACGTGGCGTGCGTGGCCAAATCAGCAGGAGGAGTTGTAAAAGCGTACAATCATTATCGGGAAATCGCAATAAAACATGGGATGGTAGTTTTGATGGCCAACAGTGTGGGCACTTGCGATGATTTTATAAGCGCAGGTCGTTCAGGTATATGGAACACCCACGGCGAACTGGTAGCTCAGCTCAATGACAGGGACGAGGGAATTTTGCTTTTTGATACCTTTTCAGGAAAGGCCTTGTGGTAATCGGTTCTCCTTCTTTCTTAGGATTTAGCAAAGGGGGAGCTTGCCCGGTTGATGTAGGCGTGGTAGCCGGAAGCGGAAAAGAGCAAGGCTGCCGCCGTCAGCGCCGCCCAACCTATGATTTGCTGGCTTTGCCATTGATTTACGGCAATGGCAATCAACCCCCAGACGCCTACCAACGCAGCTTCTCGCATGTTCCTTTTTTGTATGAGCCATAGGTAGATCCCTGTGGCCAGGGAAATAACGATTATCGCCCAGACTTTTGGCGGCAACGTGTTTTCCAAAACCCCTAAACTGGTTAGCCATGCTGCCAAGTTGACGGGGGTGGCCAAAACGATCCAGCCTATATAAATGCAAATGGGCCACCAAACAAATGCGATGATTTTCAAGGGGGCGTTCCAAATTTCAAGTTTTAGTCGAATCACCAGCCGAATGAGGGAAAATAACAACAAAAACATCACCAGCACTGTCAAGGCCAGTTCTTCATGAAGCCAGAGGAGGAGCCATACTGAGTTGAAAATATTGGAAGCCGAAAACCACAGTCCGCTGGGGAGCAGGGATTCCCCGTTGTCATTTTTGAGGTATCTATGCCATTGAAAGCCCAGAAAACCCAAAAGAAAGAGGTAAATGATACCCCATATGGAAAAAGCATATGCTGCCGGTGTTATCAAACTGGGGTATTTTGCACTGATTTCCCCTACAGATTTTCCTGTGAGGGTGCCGGAGCCGCCCAAATAATTCACAAGAAGGGTGATGGTGAAGGTAAAGGTATTCAGTGCCAACAGCGTAGCCGGTTTCATATTTCCGTGGTTTTTTCAGGTTGGATGGGTCAGGTCTCTTTTTTCCAGGAAACCTTCCCACTCCCTGAAAGCCTCTTCTTTCATTACCCGGGGAAATTTAACCTGGCCCCCTTTTTTCTTTTGTTTTTCATTGTATTCATAAAAAAAATCAGCGGGTACCAATCTTACCTCAATGTTCTTGAGTGATTTGTTACGGGCTACTTTATAGTTCTTGTTGTTTGCTTGCAAATGATCATCTAAAAACCGGGCCACCTCCTGTTCATCGGCATCGCCATCGTCCCTGCCCATATACCAGCGGTGGATATATTCTCCGTTTTCCTGAATGGCGGCTACGGTGTATTCAGGTATTACGAGGTTAAATTTTTCCTGTAAGGCTTCAAGCCCTTTGTCCATTTGATGTACACTAAGTTGGCTGCCTACTACGTTGAGGAAAAATTTGGTTCGACCTGTGATTCTGATTTCAGCACGGTTTTTATCTGTAAACGCCACCGTATCCCCAATCATATAGCGCCAAGCTCCTGCCACGGTGGAGATGATGAGGATATAATCCACACCCTCTTCCACTTCTGCTATGGTAAGGGCTTTGGCGTCAGCATGGACAGCTCCGGATTCATCCATGTTTTCAGGCCGGAAAGGTACGAATTCAAAATAAATCCCATTATCGAGCATCAGTTCCATGGCATCGGAATCGGGTCTGCTTTGGAAAGCCAGAAAGCCTTCCGAGGCCAGATAGGTATCAATATAAATCAGCGGATGGGCAACCAGTTTTTCGAAACTTTTGCGGTGCGGTTCAAAAGCCACGCCACCTGGAGTATAAACAGATAAATTTGGCCAAATGTCATGGATGTTTTCCACTTTGTGATAATCAATGACTTTTTTCATCATCAGCTCTATCCAGGAGGGGATGCCGGAAATACTGCCAATGTCCCATTCTTTAGCATTTTCCGCGATTTTCAAAACCCTTTCGTCCCAGTCCGCTATGGCGGAAATCTCCCATCCCGGTTTGTAGAAATTTTGAAACCAGAAAGGAATCTGACCGGCACTGATGCCGCTGATTTCCCCTTCAAGGAAACCATTTTTTTCTTTTAATCCGGTAGAACTCCCCAGCATCATGATCTGCTTTTCAAAAAAGTCGGATGGCATGTCATATCTGGAAAGACTGACGATTTGACGGAGGCCGGTTTTGCGTATGGCGTCCAGCATCTCTTCGGTAACCGGAATGTACTTACTGGCACTGGTTGTTCCCGAACTCACCGCAAAATATTTGTTGATTCCGGGCCAGGTGATGTCTTTATGGCGCTCACGGATTTTGTGCCACCATCGGTTATAAATGGCGTCATAATCATGAAAAGGCACTTTTTCCTGAAAGGTCACAGAGGGGGATTCAGACCCCAGAATAAGGTCAAAACCATGAAATTTACCAAAAGCGGTATTTTTGGCCTTATCCAATAGGTCTTTCAGTACTTTTTCCTGTTTTTCTGCAGGACTGTCATCGTTGTTGAGTTTTTCGCCAAGTGTTATTGCTTTTTTAATGATTTCTCCGATTACTGCCATATAAGGGTTAGGGGGTAATAAAAACCTACATGGTTTTGTTCGTGCAATTTTTGGACCATATGAAGGTTTTGTACAAATAAAAAGTTGTAAAAGTCCATGAATTAGTTTAAATATCCCAATATGTTGTATTAATGCTGAAAATTTTTTAAATTTTGATGCTTTGATAATTGATCCAAAATATTTACATATGCAGACCCTTCCTATTTCCCGTAAAAGGTATAACATCCTTACGCTATCGTTGGTTTTGGCAGCCTCTTTTGCACTTCCTTTTTTTATACATCTTATTCCGCCCCATAAAGGAATACCTATGGGCGCATATTTGTTGCCCATGTTTTATATGCCTTTGATTGCCCTTTTTCTGTATGGCGTACCAATGGCCCTTTTGGTAGCATTGTTGGCTCCAGGTCTTAATTGGATGTTTGCCGGGAATCCCGACGGGGCTTTCGCCGTTGTGCTTACCTTGGAATTGGCCTGTTTTACCTTGGCCACCCATTGGCTTTTGGGCAAGGGAAGGGGCTGGTTTGCGGCGCCCTTAGGATACCTGACGGCAAAGGTTGTTTCGGCCGCGGTCGTAGGAATATGGGATATATTTGAGGTTTCTGCTGTGGATTTTTACCTTTCATCGGTTTCAAACGGAACTTGGGGAATATTGCTCCTGCTGATGATCAACGTTTTGTTCTCCTCCTTCCGGAACAAGCCCGCTGATAAAAAAAGCGTTTGATAAAGTCCCCATACGTCTACCGTGTTGAATGATGAATCAAAAAATCCCCATATCGTTTCAGACCATCAGCGAAGCCATCCGTGATTTTGAATTCCCCAAGACCGACCTGGTAATAGGGGTCGGCCGGGGAGGTGTGGTTCCGGCGGGTATTATTGCCCACCAGTTGAATGCAGATCTCAAAATTGTAAGGGTAAGGTACAGGGATGAAGACAATAACCCACAGTATGAGAAGCCGGTAATTCAGTGCGATCTGAATTGGGACTTTTACAGTCACTTCAAAATATTGATAGTGGATGATGTTGCCGTAACGGGGAAAACCTTGGAGATATTGCGCGAGAAATTGTTGGACTATGAGGTGAAAACTTTTGTGCTCAAGGGGCAGGCAGACCTTGTTTTGTTTCCCCATATCAAAACATGTGTAGCCTGGCCATGGAAAATCAGCAAGGATGGTAAGGCACAATAAGCCATATAGCTGGTTATTGCTGCTTGGTGTTCTTTCCTGGACAGAAGGCATGGCTCAGGAAATGGACAGCGTTTCCTGGATACTGGATCCGGTAGTGGTGACGGGAACAAGGTATGAGCAGCCAAGGAGCAAAATAGTCTCCAGTGTATCGGTGGTGGATAGGGAAAGCCTGGAAAGAAATGGAACTATAAATGTGCTGCCGGCTTTGGTAAGGCATGTGCCGGGTTTTTTCCTCAATGACAGAAGCATCACCGGATTTGGGGTAGGGCCTAATTCCGGAGGGAACATCAGCATAAGGGGAATCAGCGGCACGCCCAACAACCGGGTACTCGTGCTGATCGATGGGCAGCCTCAGTTTATGGGGATTTTTGCCCATCCGATTGCAGATGCCTACAGTGCTACCGATATCGAGCGGGTAGAGGTAATCAGAGGTGCCGCCTCTGTGTTGTATGGATCCAATGCTATGGGCGGAGCCATCAACATGATTACACGCAAAGCCAACCAAGAAGGCTGGCAGGGGGATCTGTCTGTTGGGTATGGCTCCTACGGGACAGCCTTGATGTCTGGAAATATCCGGTATAAGAAAGAAAAATTCCATGCTATGGTTTCCGCAAACCGAAACAGCACCAAGGGTTACCGGGCGGACGCTGCTGACAATTTCAGCAATACCACCACCTATCTTAAACTGGGGTATGACTTCAGTCCGGTATTTTCTGTTTCAGGGGATCTGCAATTAGCAGATGCCGTCTATTTCCAACCTGGACCCCAAGAGGCGCCGCTGGAAAATGATGAACGGGAATATTTGAGAGGCAGGGCAGCCGTTTCTTTAAAAAATGAAGGTGAAAAAGTATCTGGAGCCCTGTTGCTATACCATAATTTTGGGAACCACCGCTTTTCAACGGGTTTTGAATCTACAGATCAAAACCAGGGGCTGACTTTTTACCAAAACCTGAATTTCGTTCCGGGACAGGTCATTACTTTGGGACTGGATTACAAGCGTTTTGGAGGCAGGGCCTTTAACGAAACATTGCCGCCCCCGGCTGCGGTGGGATTAGGAACCAGACACTGGGTCGATGAAACGGATATATATATACATATTCAGCAAGGCCTGGCCGAAAAACTGAATATCAGTGGCGGGATCAGGCAGGTGAACAATTCCCTGTTTGGCAGTCGGGCTATTCCTGCTTTCGGCATTTCTTATCATGCAGGAGAAGAAACTTTGCTGAAAGCATCATCTTCAAAGGCCTTTCGGAGCCCATCTGTTGTGGACTTGTTTTTATTTCCGCCATCTAATGAGGATTTACAACCTGAGGAGCTCTGGAGTCATGAGTTTGGGGTGATTCAACGTTTAATGGGTAAGTCGCTGTCCATTGAGTTGACATTATTTTATACGGAAGGGAAAAATCTCATTCAGATAAACCCTATGGAAGTTCCCCCTATAGGAAGAAACAGTGGCAGCTTCACCAATAAAGGACTTGAGTCCCAGCTTTCCTTTAAACCAAAACCGAACACTGATTTGACATTCAACTATGCATTTGTGGATGTATCAGCCAATGTGTTGTTTGCGCCACGTCACCATTTCGGACTACAAGGCTACTGGTCCTGGGAGAAATTCAGGTTTATGCCTTCTGTGCAACAGGTTTTCGGATTGCGGAACAGCATTGAACCAGCGCACGCGCTAGAGGACTATACGTTGTTGAATATCAGGTGTATGTATTATTTCACTTCGGCATTCAGGTTGTTTGCCGACGCCCGAAACCTGACAAATACCCATTACCAGGTGGAACGGGGTTATCCCATGCCGGGATTCAATATGATCGGAGGATTAAGTTATAGCTTCAAATGAATAACTCATGAAATCGACATGACTAAAATAATCATTAGACACACAGGCCTGCCTGCCGATGGGCAGTACGGCCCGCAGGCAGGGCAATGCCCCGAAAGCTTTCGGGGTTAGTCATCATCCCGAAAGCTTTCGGGACCATCTGACCATTGGAAATCAAAATATAAACAGATGAAATCGAGCATGACGCAGGCGACACAAAGAGATATGATCATAATTGCGAGATTCCATATGGCCTATTGAGAAAAAATTATAATCATATGAAAAACAATGAAGAAAAGAATAAAAGAAGGGCTTTCCTGAAGTCTTTGGCAGGCCTTACCGCAGGAATCATGTTACCCGTAGGCGGGGCCATTTCTTCCCGGGTTAAAGGAGGTAGAACCCGTTATTTTGAAAGGGACAGGTTGGGGGAATTACTGCCAAAAAGAAAGTTTGGGAGTACCGGCGAGGCAGTAACCATGTTGGGGCTTGGTGGGGCCCATATTGCAAGGATGCCTGAAAAAGAGGCCCAAAAAACCATTGAAGCTGCCTTGGAAGGAGGGATACGTTTTTTTGACAATGCAGAATCTTATGGAAGCGGAGTTGGGGAACAGCGGTATGGCAGGTTTCTTACGCCCCAATACCGGGACATTGTTTATATCCAGAGCAAATCCACTGCAAGGGATGGAAAAGCGGCTCAATCCCATTTGGAGGGCACTTTGAAGCGGATGAAAACAGATTACCTCGATTTATGGCTGATCCACGCGGTCAGCAGTCCTCCGGATGTGGATGGAAGGATAGAGAGAGGGGTGCTCGAAACGGTCAGAAAAGCTCAGGAGAGCGGCAAGGTCAGGCACATAGGTTTCTCTGGGCATTCCGATTTTAATGCCCATTTGAGAATGCTGGAGAGTACGGATGCCTTACAGGCCTGTCAGATGCCGGTGAATGTTTTTGATCCGAATTACAAAAGTTTTATCAATAATGTGATGCCCAAGCTTGTGGAAAAAAAGATGGCACCGTTAGCCATGAAAACCCTGGCCAACGGTGGCTTTTTCGGGGGGACTTCCCATTTTCAACATGGGGATAATCCGAAAATCGTTCCCAATGCGTTGAGCATTCAGGAAGCCCTGTATTTTTCCTGGTCGCTGCCTATCAGCGTGCTGATCAGTGGTGCGGACAATGCGGAGATGATCAAGGAAAAAATTGAGCTTGCGCGTAGCTTTAGGGCTTATGATGAAAGTCAACGCCAGAAACTCGTGGAGAAAGTGGCGGATTATAATGGAAGACTGGTGGAGTTTTATAAGGTGTGATGGGTAATCTGTGGTTTAAAAAAAAGGGGGGCCGCGGGTTCCACGGATGCTACGGATTAGCGCGGATTTATTTTTGGAAAATTGACCGGAAATTCATTCCCCAATCATCTGTGTGAATCTGGTGCGCCTCATGGCGTGGGTGTTATATATAAACTTAAAAACCTAGGAGGATGAAAGTTCTTTCCAGCCAAATTTGGCGTTCAGGCTGAAGTACTCCTGACACTTTGGGCGGAAACAAACACTGTGAAGATCAGACAGAACGGTCCCGTAAGCCCCGGTCGACCGGGGTCAAACTCCGTTACTCTTTTGGTATTGGCCAGTCTCTCAGATTGGATGAAGCCTGCCACGTCGATAGAGGCAACGGTAAAGAGCATATCGGCGGATACCCGGAGTACGATGGTGTTGCGTGTCGGAAGAAGGTTGCATGAACCCCGATATTCGGGGCAGGCAGTGGGATGCCCTAGCATATCCCAGTGGCAAAGGGATGGTGAGGGAGTCGGAGATGCCCATAGTAGTGCTTGAGCTGCGGAAAGGTAAAAGCGCAGTGAGCGAAGGGGCATTGCTGTTAGAATGTTTACGAGGTTATGGCCGGGTGGCAGCAATGACGAAAAGAATAGTCTAGAACTGCAATAGAGCCAATGATAACAAGCGGAACTATATACAAAGCCAAATCGGGAAAGACAGGTGACTTAGCCACACCAGAAAGTAAAAGAACGATGAATGCCTGTGAAGAATCTAACAGGAAAGCCGTATGCGGGAAAACCGCACGTACGGATTGAAGAGGGGGTACGTCAGGGATATATCGTCCCTGACGGCTCTACTTTACGGTAATCTGTGGTTTTAAAAAAGGTGGATCACGGATTCCACGGATTGGCACGGATTTATTCAAGGAGCTGTGGGTTGGACTGATTTTTGCCGCTTTGATCAGAGGTTATGCCGGATATACCCGGCAATGAGGGTCCGGCTTTCAAGGTTGGATTGGGCATGAACAGGAAAGCCGAAAAATGAGGGATTTTGGGAATCAAAATTTTATGGAATTCACAAACTAATCAAAACCAAAATTTCAATGATAAATTAATTTTAATAAATTTGACCATTGAAAATTTCGGGCGAGGTTGCAATTACTTCGCCGGGACCAATTTTCCTTGGTTTATGATACAAAACGAGACAGACGGTCCTTGAAGCGGATTTTTAAACACCTTATTAAGCAATATTCTAAAACTGAAACAGATTTCAAATTATGGAAAAAATCAAAGTAGGTATCAATGGATTCGGAAGAATCGGAAGACTGGTATTTCGCGCAGCCCAGGAAAGGGATGATGTGCAGATCGTCGGCATCAATGATCTGATTGATGTGGACTATATGGCCTACATGTTAAAATATGACTCTACCCATGGCCAGTTCAAAGGTGATGTGGAAGTAAAAGACGGAAAACTTGTGGTCAATGGCAATGCCATAAGGGTTACTTCTGAAAAAGACCCGGCCAATCTGAAATGGGGAGATATTGGAGCGGAGTACATTGTGGAATCCACAGGTCTGTTTCTTACAAAGGAAAAGGCTCAGGGGCATATTGACTCCGGCGCTAAAAAAGTAATCATGTCTGCGCCATCCAAAGATGATACGCCGATGTTTGTGATGGGGGTAAATGAATCTGCTTACACATCCGACATGACTTTTGTTTCCAATGCATCCTGTACCACCAACTGCCTCGCGCCTTTGGCCAAAGTGGTTAATGATAACTGGGGTATAGAGGAAGGTTTGATGACCACGGTACATGCCACTACTGCTACTCAAAAAACGGTTGACGGACCTTCTGCCAAAGACTGGAGAGGAGGAAGAGGTGCGGGACAGAATATCATACCTTCTTCAACCGGTGCCGCGAAGGCTGTTGGAAAAGTGATTCCTGAGCTGAACGGTAAACTTACAGGCATGGCTTTTAGGGTGCCGACTCCCAACGTATCGGTAGTAGACCTTACGGTAAGATTGGCCAAGCCGGCTTCTTATGAGGAAATCTGTGCCAAAATGAAAGAAGCTGCTGAAGGTGAATTGAAAGGAATTATGGGATATACTGAAGACGCTGTGGTTTCCAATGACTTTATCGGTGACGCCAGAACTTCCATATTTGACGCCGGTGCGGGAATCCAATTGAGTGATACCTTTGTGAAATTGGTATCATGGTATGACAACGAATGGGGTTATTCCAATAAAGTAGTTGATTTGGTGGAGTACATCGGTAAAAAATAATTAAACACTTAAAAAAATCCAAAAAAGGGGTTGTTTGGCTTTAGGCCACACCCTCTTTTTTTTGCGATCGTTTCAAGGGATATTTCAGTTATCAGGTTTACCCTTATTCATAAAGGATATTTTTTGGGCTTTGTTCACAATATTCCGGATGACCTTATCCACCTCGTCGGCAGAAGCAATGATATGGTCAAGAAAAGATATTTTCTCATCCATACTGAGTTCTCCTGTTTTAATCAAATTGATCAAACCCATCATTCTGGCCAATGGCGCCCGTACCACATGGGATTGGAGCCATGCAATGCTCTTCAGTTTTTCATTTTGTGTTTCTATGGCTTTGACGTAATTAAGTTTCTCGGTCATGTCGTTGGCCAGTACCATTCTTGCTTTCCTTCCCTGGAAATCCAGGAATTTTGAAATGATCTCAACCTCCAACAGGGTACCATCTTTCTTTTGATGAACAAAAACACCCCTGAATTTTCTTGCTTGGTTTTTTTTTGTTTCTTTCAATACTTCTTTCACGCTTATGGCATGCTCTTTTGGCCTGATGTCCAGGATGGTCATTTGCATGAATTCTCCATAACTGTAACCATAATGCTCAATGGCCGCTTGGTTGACATTCAGGAAAGCATAAGTCTCCAAATCGTACACCCACATAGGTAATGGACTGAGGTGGAAAAGGTCAAAATAACGTTGTTCGGATTCTTTGAGCTTTAAAAGGTTTTTATGCCTCTCCAAATTGTAAATAATGCTTTTATAGAGGATTGTGGAATTCAGATCATCTTTCAAAAGATAATCCGATATACCTAAAGAAAGCGACTTGACGGCAAAATTCTCATCTACAAATCCGGTCAGGATAATAATGGGTGTGCCTGCTGACAGGAATATGGCTTCGCGGATAAGTTCTTCCCCTTCTTTGTCAGGTAATGAAAGATCGAGAAGAATAATATCAAAGCGGTTATCCTCATTAATGATAGTTGTTTTAGCTTGTTTAAAGCTTTCACTCCTGACCACCCGGGGAGCAGTCATTTTTTCCCTGAGAAATTCCTCTACTAAAAAGTAGTCGCCCGGATTGTCTTCGACTACTAGGATTTGGTATGATTTACTGTCCCTTTGCATTTTTAATGGGGTAACGTCGCTATATCAAGCCAAAAATTTTCTATGCGCGATATTGCTTGGATAAAACTGTTTAAATCCATCGGCTTGGTAATATAGCAATTGGCATAATTCTGATATGCGGCCATTACATCATTTTTTGAAGTGGAGGTGGTAAGGACAATAATTGGAATGTGTTTGGTTCTGTCTCTTTCTTTGATTTGCTGTAAAACTTCCAACCCGTTTTTCTTCGGCAGATTGATGTCCAACAGGATCAGATCTGGGGGGGCGGTGCTTTTGTATTTACCTTGATGAAAAACATAATCCAATGCTTCTTTGCCATCTTTGACCACGCTGACATCGCAGGTGATTTTGTTTTCTTCAAATGCTTCCAAGGTAAGTATTATATCCCCCTCGTTGTCTTCTACAAGCAAAACATGAAAATCTGTATGTTTGATGGTCCGCATATCTATTGAAAGTATTTTCTTAAGATATATGATTTTTTATAAAAAAGAAAATAAGTAGATTTCATGAATGGTTTTTATTTTACCAGCTCCGGTGATACAATGTTGTAAAAAATCCATAATCTATTTAATTTGATTAAAGTCAACCTGTCTTGCGAAACAGAACAACGCATTCCTGGCATTACCATGACTTTCAGTTTCGTGATTGCCGGTGCTTATATCGTTCCGTTATCATGAAGAACTGAGGAGGGTATTAATTTTTATTAAACAGTTCCTTAAGGCTCTCCATTTTTTTTAGCCGCTCACACACATCAATATCCAGTGGTTTTTCTACAAAATAAACCACGTGATTGAATTTCTCGGCCCTTTTTCTATCCGATTGGTTGATGGAGGAAGTGACCATGATGACATGAATTTTAGGATCATAATGCCCATGTTCCAACTGATTCAAAAAATCCCAGCCGCTTGTTTTAGGCATGTTAATGTCCAAAAAGACAATATAGTGGTCATTCCCGCTGCCCTTCTCAAGATAATCAAGTGCATCCTGGGCATCGTTGAAAGAGAGTATCTCTTCAGCGAAGTTGCTTTCTACCAACATCAGCTCATGGAGAAAAAGCACCCCCTCATCATCGTCCACGATCATGGCTCGTTTGGTCATTTTAACTGTTTTTGTTGTTGTCGTCTGTATTTTCTATTTTATCGTTCAGTTTCCGTATAAACAGGTCCATTTCTTTAGCCGCTTTCTCAATTTCCTCAAGTAAACTTTCTTTGCTTTTTTTGACATTGGTAAAGTGGTCGAAATCCTTTAACACAGCAGTGAAGCCAAGGATTTTGGACAATGGCCCTCGTAAACGGTGAGATTGTACCCAGGCAATTTCTTTCAGGATTTTATTTTGATGGGCGATATCGGAAAGCGCGTTTTCAAGCAACCGGTTCCTGTTTTTCAGTTCATGTGTTTGTTCCTGGATTTGCAGTTTCATTTCCTTGCCCAACTGGTGTTTGGCATAAAATTGACGGGCAAAGAACCCTGAAAGAAAAAGAGCACACAAGAGAAGCCCCCGAAACCAATAGGTTTGATGAAAGAAGGGAGCTACTGTAAATCCAATGGAAGAAATTTCCGATTCGCGCCCAAATTGCTCTGCCTTGACTTCAAAGATATAGTGACCTGGGTTTAAAGAAGTAAAATAGGCGGTGTTTCTGTTGCCGGCTAAATTCCACTCGCTGTTAAGGTTTTTTAGGCGGTAATGATAATTGATGGTATGAGGTTTTCGGAAATCAAAACTCCCGTATTGTATTTCCAAATTATAAACACCGGCGGGTATTTCGACATTTTGAAAATCATGGAATTCCTTATCCCCATAGCGGATGTGGGCAATGTTTACCTTGAGTTCAGATGTTCTTGCCCTTACCTCCGCGGGATTTATAATGGCTATTCCTTCAATGGTTGGCACCCATATCTCTCCATTTTTCATTTTCCACCCCGCGGGAAAAATACCCCCGTTTGCTTCATTGTTTGCCATGCCGTCCGATGTGTCGAAATAACGAACCGGGATTTTTTTTGTATGAGTGGAATCCCCTTTTAAGGACAATAAATCTTTTAATGAAACCCGCTGTAGTCCATAATTGCTACTCATCCATAAATATCCCAAATCATCCGGGATAAGGGCATGGGCTCCGTTGAATTGCAAACCGTTTGTCCTGTTAAATATTCTGAAGGAATCGTTTTCCAGCAAAAGGAGCGCATCATGTGTTCCCAGCCAGATATCCCCAGCTTCATCTTCAAAAAAGCTGGAAACCATTCCGGAAGGTGCATGGTCATGAACGGGATACGCTGTAAAACGTCCGTTTTGTTCCATTTTGAGTGCTCCTGTGGCATAGGTGCCAAACCAGATATTTCCTTTGCTGTCCTCGAAAATATTAATGAACTCAGCTTTATGATAGCTTTCGGGTACGGCAATGGGGCGAAGATTTTTGTGATCCACAAGCTGGTAGATGCCTCCGGAGGCACCTGCTACCCAAACCGTCCCCTTGGAATCTTTATAAATGGCATAAATGATATCGTCTGTCAGGCCGTCATTAACGGTAAACGTCCTTACTACCTTTTTTTTCTTTTTATTATAACAGTTTAAACCTTTGGTGGTGCCGATATAGGTATATCCATCGAAACCACCTAGACCCAATATTAAATCGTCGGCCAGCCCATCCCGTGTAGTGATACAGGTGACCCTTTCGTCATCAATGCGGCTGACTCCTGCTCCCGCCGTCCCTGCCCATATGGTACCCTCCTCATCCTCATAAATAGGTAATATCGTATCATCGCAAAGACCATCTGCTTTTGACATCATCCTGACTTCTGCGGGAATCATCTGGATCAGTCCTGAACCCATTGGGGCCAGCCATATGGTGCCATTTCCAGCGACATGGATATGTCGGATTTCATTGGAAGCAAATTGCGTATCCCTAAAGGAAACCAAGCGGTTGTTATCGATCAATATTACCCCGCCTTTGTCCATTCCAACCCATACTTTCGCATCATGATCCACAAAAAGGGCGTTGACCTGATTGCTTTTCAAACCTGTGGTAATGTCAAAAGATGTGATTTCATCGTTGTTTAACCTGAAAACACCCTCATCGGCGGTACCTATCCATATGGCCCCATCCGGGTGCCGGACCAATGCCCTGATTTTTGAATGCTCAAATCCCGGTATTGCAGAAAATTTATTCAGATCTTCGGAATAGCGATACAGACCCTTTTGTGTCCCTACCAGGATTCCTTCCGGGGTTTTAAGTAAAGCATCAATCATACCCGGCTTATCGACATTCCATTGGGGTATGGGACCGATGTGGTCGCCGGTCAATTTGAGTAACTTCCCCTCATGTGTCCCGATCCATATTTCTCCCTGCCGGGTTTCCAAAATTGTATTGATCCATGAACCTTCGATCTGGTCTCTCGCATCGAATACCGTAAATTGGTTGTCTTGAATCCGGACCAGGGAATGGATGTTGGCCGCCCAAATATCTCCGTTTTCTGATAAGATCACGTCATAGAATAGGGGAGACCGTATATCGGAAATGTTTTCCTGATTAAAGGTTTTGAATGCCAGTCCATCAAACCGGATAAGCCCCTCTTCCGTAGCCGCCCATAGATAACCGGTTTGGTCTATGATGGTTTTGAAAACGGTATTGACGGGAAGGCCTTTGGTATTGTCCCATATTCTGGGCACGTAATGTTGTTCTGAAAAATAGGGGGAGGTTGTTTCCTGAGCATATAGCCGGCCGATTTGTTCTGTAACAGTAAAAAGCCAGACAAATGAGAACAATATACATGCCGATGGATTCTTCATTATACTCAATATACTTATTTAAAGGGGATTTTTTTGAGGGTGAAGTAAAAGGTGCTTCCCCTTCCCAATTCTGAAGCTACCCATATTCTACCTTTCATGTTTTCAACTATTTTTTTTACTATTGCCAATCCTATCCCTGTACCTTCATATTCATCCTTTCCATGGAGTCTTTGAAAGATGACAAATATCTTATTAAAATATTCTTTTTCTATGCCAATCCCGTTATCCTGTACGGCTATTTGCCATTCGCCATCCATGTCCCGGGCGGTGACGGTAATCTGGGGAGGGATCCCCTTTTGGGAATATTTTAACGCATTCCCGATAAGGTTTTGGAATATTTGCAAGAGCGGAGCCCGGTAAGAATTCAGTTTGGGAAGATTTTGATAGGAAATGACAGCATTTTTCTCCTCTATAAGTCCTTTCTGAATGTGACAGGTTTCTTCAAGAATTAAATTGAGATCAACCGGCTGTATTTTATCTTTTTGTTTACCCACCCTTGAAAATTCCAATAGGTCCAGGATGATCTGTCTCATCCGCTGGGCACCGTCTACCGCAAAATATATATATTTTTGGGCATTGTCATTGAGCTGGTCACTGTAATTTTGCTTTAAAAGAGCGAGAAAACTGGTGATCATGCGCAAAGGTTCCTGCAGGTCATGGGAGGCCACAAAAGCAAACTGTTCGAGGTCTTCGTTGGAAATGGCCAGTTCCATGGCTCTTTGTTCCAGTTTTTCATTCAGTTTTTTGAGTGAAGCTTCGTATTCTTTTCTA
Source organism: Negadavirga shengliensis (assembly GCF_042652345.1). Taxonomy (NCBI): domain Bacteria; kingdom Pseudomonadati; phylum Bacteroidota; class Cytophagia; order Cytophagales; family Cyclobacteriaceae; genus Negadavirga; species Negadavirga shengliensis. The sequence goes on along the minus strand of NZ_JBHSJJ010000002.1, from coordinate 305,322 downwards.
TGGGTGATATCCGTCATCGCTCCCACCATTCTGATCGCCTTGCCTTTGTCGTCCCTGATGATCACCCCCCTGTTTACCACAAACGCATGCTCGCCATTGGCTCTGATATACCGGTATTCATGTTCCCAGTTGGACCGGCTTTTATCCTCTATCACTTTGGACAAACTTGCTTTCACAGCAGCCACATCCTCCTCGTGGATATATGTTGTCCAGGACACAGACGAGGCCGTCTTTTTATCTACATCATATCCAAACAAAGTCTTGAAACCATTGCCCCAATAGATTGTGTTTTGGACAATGTCCCAGTCCCAAATCGCATCGTTCGTGGCTTCGGTGACTTTTTCAAACCGTTCATTGGTCGCTTTGATGGCTTGCTCGGAGAGTTTCCTGAGACTGATGTCCTTAAAATAAACTGAAAGTCCTTTTTCAGAAGGGTAAGCATTTACTTCGAACCATTTATTGACCGTGGGATAGTATTCCTCAAAAGCCACGGATTTTCCAGTATCCATGGCCTTGTGGTACTGTGCATAAAAATCCAGTTCTACAGCGTCGCGGTATATTGTCCAAAGGTTTTTTCCAAGGATATTGTTCCTGTCCATATCCAGCAGGGTTTCGGCTTCCTTGTTCCAGTAAGTCACGGTCCAATTTTCATCTACCGCAAAAAAAGCATCACCTATACTCTCCAGGATAGTTTTTTTCTCTTCGTAGGCTTTTTCCAATGCCAATTCGCTTGATTTTGTTCTATGAATATCCTGAAAGCTCCCGAATATTTTGACACATTTACCGTTTCTAAAATCCCCTTGACCTATCGCCCTTACCCATTTTTCCCGACCCTTGCCTGTGACGATTGGAAATTCAAAATCAAAGGGAATGCCATGGTCGGCGCAGTCCTGGATGGCTTTTCGGACCTTAGAACGGTAATCACTTCTATAAAAATTAATACCGGACTCCAAGTCTGGTTCGAAGCCGTCTTCTACTTCATGAATTTCACGGGTTATCTTAGACCAAAATATGGTGTTATTTACCATGTCCAGTTCCCATCCTCCTATTCTGGCCATTTGAGAGGCATTATCCAAAAGCTGCTGAAGGTTCTTTTTGTCGGTGATGTCATGGGCGACACTCATGACGGAAGTGATCTTGCCTCGGTTGTCCTTAAATGGGACTGAGGTGTTTTCCATCCAGCGCTGGGTTCCTTTTAAGCCGATGATACGGAACTGCGCCTCTCCCTTTTTTCCTTTTAAGGCATTTTCATGAAGACCGGTAAAAATAGGTAAGTCTTCCGGGTGGATCAGTTTATGGATTTTATTGCCTATTGCTGCTTCAGGTTGGTCTTGCGCTTCTATCATATGCAGTCCGGCAGGATTCATGTCCAACAAGGTACCATCACTGGCCACGAGCTTTACACACTGGGGGTCAGAATTCAAAATGGTAAACAGGTATTGTTCCTTTTGCCGTATTTTTTCCCTTGCAATGATTTGGTCAATGCTGGAAACGAGGTTGTTGGAGATATCCCGGATTAACTGAGCCTCTTCTTTTAAAAAGGGGCCATCGTCAGCCACAGGCATTTGCTTTTGATAAAATACAGAAACCTCCATTTTCTTGTTTGAGGAGGTTTTTTTTTCGGATCTCTGAAACCAGGGACTGCTTTTATGGCCAACGGAAGTAAATACTTTTCCCTCAAACCGGATTACCGCAGAAGTGATTTCAGGAAATTGCCATCCTTCCGGTATGATGTTTACGGCATTGCTCAGCAGTTCCTTAATGTCCGTAGCTGTATTACAAAGTTCCACCATTTTGATCAGGCAAGATTGTTCCTTTATCCTTTCGTTAAGAGAATGGATGAGGCTTATAGTGGATCCTTGTTCCAGTATTTTTAGCGGTGAAAAGGTGATGATTACAGCCGATACATGATCTGGGTGTGCGGAGACCGGGATGTAGGTGACTGAAAAATTTTGTCTTGATCCATCGGTTTGACGGAATGACTTTTCTTTCTTGATAGGTTTCCCTGAGAATGCCTCCTTAATTTCGTTTAAAAAATCGCGGCTTTCATCTTCGGGGAGCAAATGGAGGATTTTTTTTGCCGCAGATATGCCGCTGCCTTTAAAGTTTGAAAAAAGGCTTTTGGCCAGCGTGTTGTATTCGGTGATGTTGAGATGGGGGTCCACAAAAATACAGGCCTTGTTGCTTTGGTTGAGTGCAGCCTGTATAATAGCGCTGTTATTTTGAATAAGATACTTCTGCTCATCCAGCTTTTTCTGAACCTCCTTCAGCTCAGCCCGAAGAACTTTTATTTTTTGGTTGTTATTTACTTTCTCTTTTGGTGGCATTATATGGTTCCTGTGTGTGGACAATTAAAGAACATTACAATTAGGCTATACTGTGCCAAATAATAATCTCAAATATAATATATCAAAGTAATTGATCTTCTGTTGAAGTTTTCTATTTGGAAGATCAGTTCAACACTTTTTCTGTCCTATTTCCCGGTCATCTAATTGATTATTGATTCGGATTGCCATATCTCCCACACCAAATTATTCCATGCCAGCGCGGATAGCCAGAGCGTCGGACTTGAAAATATATTCAGATCTTTTCAATGTATTCCAACATTTTTTTTCGGAAATTCAGCTCCGGCAACCTGCCAAACCCTGCCCCCATATTATCCAGCAGATGTTTGGGGTTGGATGTTCCCGGAATCACGCAGGTTACAGCTTCATTTGAAAGGATAAATTTTAGAAAAAACTGTCCCCAACTTTGGATATCATGTTCCATGGCCCACTCGGGAAGCGCTTTTCCTTTCACTTTGCTGAATAGATTTCCTGAAGCATAAGGCCGGTTGACAATGACCGCCACCCCATGGTCTTTCGCGGCAGGAAGCAGGCTTTTTTCCGCATTGCGGTCAATGATGGAATAGTTGACTTGTACGAAATCGACCGCTTTGGATTTGACGATCTGCTCCAGTTGGTTGTGGGCAGATGGGGTATAATGCGTGACCCCGGTGTACCGGATTTTTCCCTCCTTTTTCCACTGATCCATGGTTTGCAGGTGGGTTTTCCAGTCCTGAAGGTTATGGACCTGCATAAGGTCCATCGTTTTTCTATTCATTTTTTGAAAGGAAGACTGCATTTGACGGATTCCCTCGTTTCGGCCACTGGTCCATACCTTCGTGGCATAAAAAAAATGGTCAGCTTGGTTTCCCATTTCGTGGGTGAGATCCCCCACCACGGCTTCTGACCTCCCATACATAGGAGAAGAATCAATAACCTTTCCTCCTTGTTCTCGCATTTTAGACAGGACTTGCCGGAGTGGTTCCCGATTTTCATCGGATGTTCCCACATCGAATTGTATCCACGTGCCGAGTCCTACTACCGGTAACATTTCACCGGTGGAAGAGATGGGCCGGGACCTTATTTCTCCTTGATATTCAGGTTGCTTCTTAATGTCCGTCATGTGGCCCGGGAATGAAGAGTAAGGCCATATGGCAGCTCCGATTCCTGTTAACCCTAAGGATTTCAAAGTGTTTCTTCTGTTAAAGCTTCCCATAGGTCGAAAGATTAAGGCAGTTAACTTACAAAAAATTGAATAGAATATAAAGGGTACGTAACTTTTACTGAATCGCCCAAGGTGGGGTGTTGTTACAATTTTGCCGAGGTTCTGCCCACCTTTCCTGAGGTCTCCGAAAATTCCCGGCCGGTTTTGGAGGTCTTGGAATTCAAAACCTGTCTTTTTATTAAATCCACCCAGCTCCCAAGGACACCGATATCAAGATCAGCATAACGGCGACAGTCACTTGAAGGAATTTGAGGGTGATTTTTTTCAACAGTCTGTTGCCTATATAGGCTCCGGCAATGGCTGAAAAGGTGGCTATAAGTACCGGTTGAATGTTGTCGACCAGATCGACATTCAGAAACCGGGTCGCATAGACACTCAGCCTTGTAAAGTCTACAAAAGTGGATACCACCACAGCAGTACCGATAAAGGCTTCCTTCGAGAGCCCCGCTTTGATTAAGAAGGCAGAACGTAATGCTCCCTGATTTCCCGACAGCCCGCCAAAGAAGCCGCTCAATGCACCGCCGAGGGGCAGCTTTTCCCTGCCGAATTGCAAGTTTTGGAAATAAGGAATCAGGTCCATGGTAGCAAAAATGATCAGGAGTAGGGAAATGATAAATTTTACCGGTTCCACGATAAAGGTTCTCCCGAACAAGCCATAACTGAAAAGCGGCTCCAGATCGCTGATGTTCAGCAGTACCCATGAACCTGCGAAGGCAGCAATCACCGCCGGGATGCCAAAACGGATCAATACCTGCTTGTCCGCATTTCGCCCGACAAGGAAAAGTTTGAAAATATTGTTGAAGAAATGCACCACTCCCGTCAAAGCTATCGCCAGATCCACCGGAAAAAAAAGCATAAAAACGGGAGTCAGGACAGTCCCCAAGCCAAATCCCGAAAAGAAAGTCAGGATGGCAACGACAAATGCGGTGAAGGAGATAATGAATATATCCATGGTTCTTCTTGTTGACCTTTGGGGGTCGTCCTTGAAAACCTCAAAGGTTCTGTGCAGCCATTTTCCTGTCCACAGACCAGTTCCCTCCGCCCCGGATGAGCAGGAATATACTGCCCAAGAGCATGCTCCAATCGGTGCGGCTGCCGTGCATCATTTCCCAAAATCCATCATTTTGCAAGATCTCGGATTTGGTAGGGGCGATGGCTACCACCATGATGATTAAAGTGGGAATGGCAGCGGGTCTTGTGGCCATTCCCAATAAAATCAGGATTCCAGAGATGATTTCAAAAACACCGACAAAGCTCCCCAAAAACTCCGGGTTAGGCAGTCCGATCTTCTCAAATCTCCCTGCCCCCCTGATAACGGGAAACAGGAACTTTTGGATGCCTTCTGATAAAAATACCGTTCATACCATCAGGCGAATGAGGATGGTGGTTTTCGAATCGTCTGTTTTTTTAAGATTTTTTGTATCATGGTTTGATGTTTTAACCTTTAAGCGCTTCCAGACTTCGAAGGTTTAAAATCCCCTCTAAATTTCTTACCAGGGAATTAAGACCTTTTGGGGTTTTTGGGAACTCCAAAGGTCAATCACCTCCCACAGCATACTCAACGGGTTGCCCCTGCTTCAGTTCATCGGAAGCACGGCTTAGCAGGATATCTCCGGCATTCACGGGTCCAAATATTTCCGTTTTTCCACCTTTCGAAATGCCTGTTCTGACATCTACCCATTCTGTAAACCCATCCCTGACGCGGATCACGAACTTTTTCTCTAAGGTGGTGGCCACCGCAGCTGTGGGCACCACAAAAGATTCTTCTTTCCTGTTTAATTTCAATTTTGCCGTTGCATACATTCCCGGTTTTAAAATCCCGTCTGTATTGTCGAATTCGTATTCCCAGGTTTCTGTACGTGTTTGGGGATTGATGCTTCCCGATTTTCGGGCAAGTACCGCCTCAAATGCCCGATTGCTCAAGCCATCAGTAGTAAAACTCAGCCCCTCACTTTCGGGTGTGGTTTGTACATAAGCTTCAGGCACATGCACCCTCAACCTCAATTTGTCAGGCCTTTCCAAGGTCAACATGGTCCTGCTTTGATTTTGGTTCACAAAATCCCCTGCATTCACGTTTCTTGCCGTAATGATGCCGTCAAAAGGCGCCCGTATATTCAGGTAATCCTGTTGCTCCCTGTAGCTTTGTGCCATCAGTTTGGCGGCTTGCCAAAAGGCACTGTCAGCCTGAAAGGTGTTTTTAACCGCGGTGATATCCCCTGCTGAGACGGCTCCCTCTGTCTTGGAAGCATTCAGCAGCCTGCTGTACCTGTCTTCAGCAGCACGGTATTTGGCCTCAGCTTCCAAAAGCTTGGCGTTGGCTTCGGCAGTTTTGGACTTGACCTCCGGCGCCTCGAGCAGCGCCAACACCTGTCCCTTTCTCACCTGATCACCTATATCCACCAGTACCCTTTGCACATAAGCGTCCAACTTGGTATGGATATGGGACTTTTCATAAGGAAGCAGTTCAGCGGGTAGCTTCAGTTCCGCGCTGACGGCCTCTTTACCCAAAACAAAGGCCCTGCGAATATCAGCAGTCTCAACTTTTTGCTGTTCTGCCCTTCCACAGGAAAATTGCCAAACGGAAATTCCTATCATCAGGAGATATATGTATCTATTCATGGTTTCAATATTATTACTGATAATTTTTACTGTCTTTATCTAAGGGGTTCAGGGATTCGCTGCTGTAGCTGTATTTCCCAACCATTTGTCGGTAAACCAATGGCAAGAAGAGCAAGGTGCTGATCATGGAAAAAAACAAACCGTCGATCACGGCCACGCCCAAAGGTGCGATTTGGTCGCCCCCTTCCCCAAAACCCAAAGCCATTGGGGTTATCCCCGCCATCATGGCAAAGCTCGTCATCAGAATCGGCCGGACTCTATTGGCCGAAGCATGGAAATGGGCTTGGGTATCCCCCGCTTTTCTCAGATCTTCCGCATTGGTCACATAGAGAATGGAGTTGGCAACAGCCACACCTACTGCCATGATCATCCCCATATAGGATTGGATATTCAAGGTATGTCCGGTGACCAGCAGGAAAATGATGGAACCCGCCACTACCGCAGGAATGATGGCCATGGTGGCCGCGGCAATTTTGAATGACTGGAAACTGGCACCAAGCATCAGGAAAATCACCACAATGGCAATCAATAATCCCAACCGTAATTCCCGCAGCGTCTGGTTGAGCAGGTCCACCTGGCCCTTTTGCAGGATCTGAACGCCTGCGGGCAAGTCGCCTAAATCTTCTATGGCGCGGTCCAACACTTTTACCGCAGAACCCAGGTCCTTATCATGGATGTTGGCCGAAATGGTGATAAACCTTTGCTGGTTTAACCGGTCGTATTCAGCCGGTGTACGGATGGTTTCAAATGTAGCCACATCCCTCAGAAAGACCTTTCTTTCTCCATTATTGACAATAGGTACCATCTCGACATCCTGCGGGCTGCCAACAAGGTATTGGGGATATTCCACCTGTACCTGGTAGGCCACCGCGGATACAGGGTCTCTCCAATAATTGGGTTGGGTGAACCTGCTGGAAGAAGTCGCTGTCACCAAGGCATCTGAAATTTCCTTCACGGTCATACCCAATTGACCCGCTTTGACCCGGTCAATGTTGATTTTCATGGTAGGATAGTCCAAGGGCGTGGTAATTTGCACATCCCTGTAAATTGCCTCTTTTGCCATTCGGTTGCGCAGCGTTCTGGCAATTTCATTGGATTGTTCCAGGTTTTTGCCCAGAACCGCCACTTCAATGGGATTATTGGCACCTAGGTTCATCACCTGGTCCACAAGATCTCCGGGTTCAAAAGAAATCTTTGCTTCCGGTATCTCTTCCCTGACTTTTTGCCTCAACTGCTCTTTGAAATTTTCGATGGGGATATTTACATTTTTGGTCAGGTTAATCCGGATTACCGATTCATGGGGGCCACTGGTCCAAAGGTGAATCAGATTGACCGGGAAACTGGAGGGCTGGGTTCCCACAAAGCAGAACTGATATCCACATTGCCTTTTCCCGCCACTTCTTCGGTCAATGAAAGCAGCTTCTGGGTGACTTCTTCCGTTCGCTCCAGACGGGTTCCGGAATCCAGCCTCAAACGGACTACCGCCTGACCTGCATCCACTTTGGGAAAGATGTCCAGGCCAATCAGGCTGAAGCCCCCGATAAAAAGGAGGAAAGCAATTCCGAAATAGCCCAGCAGACTAAGGGCTGTCCTTTTTCCCAGAGATTCCACCCTTTGCAGGTATTTAGCCTTGAACCTGTTGAAACGGCTATTTTCGTCCTCCTTTTCTTTTTGCTTCATCAGCCATACCGCCATGACCGGTACAAAGGTCATGGAAAGTAAAAAAGAGGCAATCATGGCAAAACCCACCGCCAAGGACATGGGAAAAAACATGCCCTGCGGCACTCCGGACATGAACAATGCCGGTGCAAAAACCGCCAAAATACTAAACAGGATCAGAAGTTTTGGGGTTACGATTTCCTTACAGCCATCCAAGATGGCCAAAGCTTTACTTTTTCCCATTTCCAAGTGCCTGTGAATGTTTTCTATGGTCACCGTAGCTTCATCCACCAATATACCTACCGAAAGCGCCAACCCACCTAAAGTCATGATATTGATGGTCTGACCGAGCATATTCAACCATACCACCGAGGTCAACAAGGCAATCGGTATGGTCATGATCACGATCAAAGCCCCCCTTCGGTCACCCAAAAAGAGCAAGACCATCATGCCTGTCAATAAAGCTCCCAAGCCCCCTTCGAAAAGCACATTTTTGAGGGAATTAATGACATAGCCGGATTGGTCAAATTCGTAGGCGACTTTAATATCATCCGGTATGGCTGCCTGCATCCGGGGCAATGCTTCTTTTACGTTCTGCACCACCTCCCAAGTGGAGGCATCGGCTCTTTTGGTTACTGGGATGTAGACCGAACGTGCACCATTTACCAAGGCATATCCCGTGGTCACATCCGCTGCAATTTCGATATTGGCTAAATCTTTTAAATACACCGAAGCCCCTGTTCCTAAAGTAAGAGGTATATTTTCAAAATCAGTGATCGTTTCGGCCACACTGTTGGTCGGTGTCAAAAGCATCTCATCTCCCATCCTCAAGTTACCCGCGGGGGAAATTACGTTGTACTGAGCCAAGGCCTTTACCACTTCATCCGGTGTAAATGCATAGCGCTGTATTTTCTCCGGATCCAGCTTGACAATCACCGACTTGGCACTTCCACCAAAAGGCGGAGGTGCGGAAACACCAGGAAGGGTAGAAAACATAGGACGTACATTGAACAGCGCCAAATCAGCGATTTCGCCCAAGGTTCTGGTTTGAGAGGAAAATACCAATTGTCCTACCGGTACCGAACCTGCATCAAAGCGGGTGATAAAAGGGGGGACCGTTCCGGGAGGCATAAAGGCCCTTGACCTGTTTACATATCCTACTACTTCGGCTGCGGCCTGGCTCATGTCCGTACCTTCGTGGAATATGATTTTGATCAAGGCGTTCCCTTGAACGGATTTGGACTCCACGGATTTCACACCTGTGACATACAGAAAATGGTATTCGTAGTAGTTGGTCACAAAAGATTCCATCTGATCAGGGGAAAGCCCTCCGTAGGGTTGCGCCACGTAGATCGTCGGTAAACCGAATGTGGGGAAAATATCAATCTTCATGTTTCGGATGGCCAGATAGGAAAAAACGCCTATGGCCAATACCGCTACCATGACTGTAATGGGTTTGCTTAAAGCTCCTTCAATTAGTTTCATCTTATTCCTGTAATTGAGCTAAAAAAAAGTCCATATCACCACTTACTGCGGCATAATACAGCAGGGCTTTCCACATTTCTGTCATGACCTTGATGCTTTCAGCCTCGGCCCTGGCCAAATCCGCCTGGCCCTGCACCAACTCGTTCAGGTTGATCAGGCCGGCATCATATCGGGCTTGCAGGGCTTGGTAACTATATTCGGCAGCCTGAGCATATTCCGGTGCCATCTGCGCTGCTTCCAATGCCTTTTCCAAAGTGACCTTGGCAACGGTCCGGTCCTTTTCCAAGGCCCTGTCCACCTGCATTTCATAAGCTTCCGCAGCAGAAATCAGGGAATTTTGCCTTTGGACCAATTTGGAAGTTCTGGCGAATTGTAGGATGGGCACCGCCACCTGAAATCCCACGCCGTAATTGTACCGGGAAAATGAAAGCCCGTCCATAGGACGATTGAAACCGCCTTCAAATTGAATAGCCGATCCCCGTGCAAAGGCGGTCCCCCAGAGGTTCAAGTCTGGCATCAAAGAACGGTTGAGTTCGGTCTTTTTAGCTACAGCCAAAAGCATTTGGGTACGCGAACGCTGTAAAAGTGGGTGATTTCCTCCGGATTCCTCCACCTGAACCGATAGCTGCCGTTCTAAATTGGCATCAAGGCCAATCGCCATTTGATCCTCACCCAAAAGTTCCCGTACCCTGGCCATCATGTTATCGGCGGTTTTTTGGGCCTGGAGATAGTCGATTTTGGAACGGACAAAGAGAGAACGGAATTGTGCAGAGTCTACTCCCGGCCTGAGGCCGTTATCCACGAGTGTTTTGGATAAAGCCAAATTGGACTCATAACGGTCTTTGTTTTTTTCAGCCGCCTGGGCCATGGATGTAGCCGCCCAATAATTGAGATAAGCTTCCGTGAAGCGCACCTGGTGTTCCAGAATGGCGAGAGATTCCTGATGTCGGGCGAGTTCTTGACTGAATTTGGCCGATTGGATTTTGCTTTCCCTTTTGCCAAAAGTAAAAGGGCTCCAGTTCATCAACAGGGAAGCAGCAGAACCATAAGTGAAATCCATGGTATTTTCCGGAACCGGAGGGCCCGAAATAGGCAATATCTGCCCTGGAAAAAACATGCCCGTGATATTGTTATTGGTCGAGTAGACCATCTGATAGGAGCCATCCAAGCTGGGCAGGAAGTCCGATCGCTCGTATTGAACCTGCCTTTCGGCAGCTTCGGTTTCCCATCGCTTGGCCTGCAACTCGGGGTAACTGGCCGTGCTGAGTTCCAGAAGCTCTTTCAGTTGGCTTTGCGCCTGTAGTTGCCAGGAAAGCAGCAGCAAGAGGAAACCTGTTGCGGTTTGTTTATACATAAGTTACTGGATGAAAGAATAATTCATAATTCACGCATACAAAACTAGCTTGTATATATTTAGGCGTTATGGTAAAAAAGATTTGGAAAATGGTAAAATTGAAACCGGGGAAGTATAAAAAAAGTGAAAATCAGCAGTGATCCGATAGGATTTCATACTTTAAGTCTTAGCGCTGTTCTCTCCTTCAAAATATTTTTCCCGGAATTGAAAAGGAGTTTCTCCGGTATGTTTTTTGAAAAATTTCACAAAATAGGAAGCATCATTGAAGCGGAGATGATCGGCCAACTCATTGATGCTTTTGTCGGTGTGGAGAATGTTTCTTTTGGCTTCAATCAGCATCTGTCTGGAAATGTGATCTCTTGCACTTGATCCGTTTTGTTTTTTACACAATGCGTTCAGGTTTTGGGGACTTATATTCAACAGCCCGGCATATTCCCTGACTTGGTGAATATGGGGACAATGTTTTTGTATCAGATGGATAAATCGGTCATAGGGTGATTGGATGGGCTCCATCTGTTTGGTTGACTGCGCCGGTGAAAATTTCAATATCATGGCAAAAAGACTTCGTAAATAACCCAGAATTATGTCTGTGGTATAGGGTGTTTCATTTTTATATACTTCAAAAATGGTTTCAAAAACAGGATTTAGATCAATGATACCGTCCAGTTTTACCCGATTCACCGCATTAAGCTGGCTTATGAGCCGAATAAGGGGCGCTTCCGAAAGAGGATCCAAAAAAGCTTCCTTGAAGAGCACCACATAACCCTTTGGAATGGACGTGAATTGCCAGCAGTGAAGCTGATCCGGTTTCATAAAATAAAGATCGGGAGGACAGACCAGATAACTTTCCTCCTCTATCCAATGGAATCCTTCCCCCTGATTCAGAAAGATCAGTTCATAGTAGCCTCCATGCTTATGGGGTCTGGTCTTTTTTATTTTTTCCTTGAACCTGGAGATTTTAAAGGTCTCATCGCTTTCCAGTTTCTCCTTGGTCAGGATCTCATTGGGTTTCATTAAAACTGATCGCTTATTGGGTTTAAATAAAAGCCTCCGTTCATGCTAATTTGGTTCTGCCAAATAACGTGGCCACGAAAGAAAAAGGTGTTTATAAATGCCACGAATTGATATTTTGCAAATATCGGTGAATTCAGTTCAAATTGAATATATTTTTTTTCAGTGGTTTACCAGCTTTCGTGAAAGGTATTGGGTGGCGCCATATGGATCATCCGTGTTGATATAATCAACCCCCATCTCATGTAAGGTCAGCCAGGCAGCGGGCGTGTCAGGAGTCGCCCAAAAGCGGATGGGTTTCTGAAGACTGTGCGCGATGTTGATGGCCTCCAGCAGTTTTATCTTTTCGTTTTCGTCTATTTCATCTTTTCCATCCCAACTGGAGAGATGCCGGAAGTTCAGACTGATCATGGCGATTTTATCCAAAGGAAGGTCAGATGTGTCGCTGACACTTTGATAGTCAAATAAGATATAAGAGGGGAATTTTATATAATCCCGCTTTTCAGGCCGGTTTCCGGAAATAACCAATGTGATGAGTGCCTCCCCGTTTTGAGCTGTACATATTTCACGATATGGTTCCACGACTTCCAGTAGCTTCTCCAGCGTACTGTGAGCTTCGGTCTTGAAATCAATCAGCAATATAAAAGGGTTTAGATGACCGATATTCAAGTCTCTGGCTTTCTGGATGGGTTCAAGGTAAAGACTTTCAAGTGTTCTCCGTGGGTGGATAGAGGCTTCCTCATGCGCCACATATAGCTTGTCATCCTTCAAAATGACATCCACTTCTATAGAAGCCACATTATTGGCATAGGCCTCCCAAAAGGGGATGTTCCTGATATAATCGTTATGGCTGTGGACTTTAAAGGTCTGGGCTTGAACAGGCACATGAAGGGAACTGAGAAAAATAATAAAAATAACCAGGGTATACACCTGGCTCTGGGCCAAAAACCGGGAGATGTTTAAATTGACCATTTTGCTTGGAAATAAATGATGTTCCCTGCAATTAAACAAAAAAACGGGCGACACGCCAATTAATTTTTATTTCAATTAAGACCCTAAAGTTTCTAAGACCTGGGTTTATTTCATATGATTATAATTTTTTCTCAATAGGCCATATGGAATCTCGCATGATAGATAATCATCCCAGTTTGTGACGATTCCGTCATGCTCGATTTCATATGATTATAATTGTTTTTCAATGGTCATATAGCCTGTCCCAGCCTGCCCCAAACTGGTTTCGGGGGACTTGATCCGGGAGAATCTCGCATGATAGATAATCATCCCTCCGTGTGACGATCTCGTCATGCTCGATTTCATGTTTTGACCTTTAAATTTATGAAGAATCAGAAAAGCTTAATGACAAAGGTTGATATAAATAGTTGGAAGTCTTAAAAAAATTGCCCTTTTTGGTATAGAAGTTGCTGCCATCTTAAAAAAGTTCTTCACTTGTGAAAGTGGTACGTTTTTATTATATTTTCTATTATTTAAACCTCTAAATTAGCATATTATGAAATCAGCGAGATTAATTTTAAGCGCACTGGCAGGAGTGGCAATAGGTGTTCAGATAGGATTGTTGATCGCTCCGGAAAAAGGAAAAGATACAAGAAAAAAACTGACCAAAAAAGGAGAGGAGTATTTGAATGACCTCAATGGTCAAGTGAATCATCTTATTAAAGCAATGAATGAAAAAATAGATAAAATCAATAAAAACATTGCGTCGGTAGCAGAGGAAACCAAGTCAAAGGGAAAGGAACTGTTGTCTGAGGCCAAAGATAAAACCAAATAGAACAGCCTGAATCAAAGGGTGAGGCTGTCTCAAAAGCATAGTTTACTGGCCAAGACATTCAATAGATAAATTCAAAGAACTTAAGGGGTAAGGTGACTTATCCCATGTTCAGCGCCTACTAAAATGCAGGTGGATTGTTTTCGGCCGCAGTGAAAGACTTTTGAGGCAGTCTTTTTTATTTTTTATGATGATCTTTAATCCGGAAACAAGATATAAACTATATGACATTGGTAAATAAAACCGCCCTGATTACGGGAGGAAATGCAGGCATAGGATTTGGCATAGCGGCTGCATTGGCGGCAGAGGGTGTAAACGTGGCCATCACCAGCCGTTCTCTTAGACGGGCCCAGGAAGCAGCTGAGAAGATCAGGGACAAAGCAAAGGGGCACGGGGAAATATTGCCGCTTGAGATGGATGTCCGGGATTTTGATTCCCAAAAGAAAGCCATGCAGGATGTTTTGGGAGCATGGGGGAAACTCGATTTTTACGTAGCCAATGCAGGGGTCGGCCATTTTGCGCCCATACAGGAACTCACCCCAGAGCAATGGCATGAAACGATTGATACGAACCTGACCGGTGTGTTTTACAGCATCAAATCATCCGTAGAAGCTTTGAAAGCCACCAATGGGTTTTTTCTTACCATTTCCAGTTTGGCAGGCACCAATTTTTTTGCAGGAGGATCCGCTTATAATGCGAGTAAGTTTGGTCTTACCGGTTTCACCCAAGCCATAATGCTTGACCTACGTCAAGAAGGTGTAAGGGTGAGTACCATTATGCCTGGCTCAGTGGCCACCGGGTTCAATAACCGTGACGTCAGCGAGGCGGATGCGTGGAAAATACAAATAGAGGACATTGGGGAAATGGTGGTCAGTTTGTTTAAACTGGATCCAAGGACATTGCCCAGTAAAATCGAGGTAAGACCCTCTAAGCCGCCTGTGAAGAAATGAAGTATATTCTCTCGTTGGGCCTTACTGTGTTTCAGCCGTATTTAGGGGATGGCATAATTATACCTTTAATAGGCAATGTGTTTCAGGGAAACATCAATGATTTTCTGCTTTGTTCCCCGAATAAGTCAGATTGTTTTTGACCTTACCAAGCCGGCAGGAAATTAAGTCCAAACACCCCCGCCCCCAGGTTTCTTTGCCAGGGAAAGGCATAATAGGATTCCACCACCATATATCCCAACAGGTTGGCTCTGACAGAGAGTCCGGCACTGGCAACCGGCCTGCGGCGATATTCAAATTGATCCTGACCGGGTATGGGTTGGTTCATGATGCCCCTGTTGTCCCAAGCCAATCCTGAATCCACAAAAAGGGCCAGTTCGGTTGGAAAAAAGTTGGATTTGATCATGGATATCCGTTCCGGTCCCGAAAAGGGTAATCTTAATTCCACATTGCCTACCAGCAGTTTGTTTCCCACCAACTGGTTGAGGGAAAATTCACCAAACAGGTTGACATTGTTCATGTTAAAAGAATTGCCGGTAAAACCCCTTACCAGTGAAGGCTGGCCCAAATACAAGGGGGGTAATATGGCGTTTTGGGCATCTTGCCCATATCTGCCGAAATGGTATCCCCTAAATGCCAGTGTAAAGGGTCTCATGCGGTAATATTCCCTATAATCGGCCAATAGAGAATGGAAGTTTGCCGCTCCGAAATATTTTTCCACATCGTATCTGAAACGTCTTCCTTTCAGTGGTCCCACTGTTCCAAAAACACTGTTGTCTCCTACATAAGCCACATTTACCTGCCCCATATTGAATCCGGACGGAGAAGGGAGCTTTTCCCTGGATTCAGCTACCATATAACCCTGATAGTAATAGTTGTTAATGCGGTCCAATCTGAAATGGTACCGGGTCAAGGAAAGCCCAGCTTCGAAGCGGTGTGCTTTTGACAGTGGGTATATGCCAAAGGCTCCGGCTCTGGTTTCGAAGGTTCTTAACCTATCAATGGCCATGTTCGTTACCGGTAGGGGATCATCAGCCACCATTAGGGTGTCAGGGAATATGGAAGATGAAGCGGATTGATAGGGAATGTGCGAAAGAATCCCTCCCCAGAAGATGGGGTTTTTCCGGTTGACATAGGCCAATTGGGCACCGATATCAAAAATTTCACCGTTCAGAGAAACAGCGGAGAACAGTTGGTGGTTTCCTAATATGTCGCTGAATAATGCATTTACACCTCCTGCCAGTGCGGAAGTATACCTTCCTGATGCGATGTTGATCACCCCGGTATTCCCTATATAGTCCAATTGAAAGCGGTGTTTAAATGGCCTGGGTAGGATCTCTTGGTGGTTACCTGCAACCCGGGTCATGCTGTAGGCCGCATTTAACCGTTCCTGAGCCCGTACTATCGGCACACTATGTGAGGGGGGAAGAACGGCTGCATGAAGTTCGGAGACCTGGCCATTTGAATTTTTATATGTTACATAAAAATCAGCCGGATCTGCCCGGTATATCGAATATTTCCCATTCCTGAACACAGAATAAGCGATCCAGCCATTGTTTCTGGCAACGGTAAGGGCAGGGGCAAGGGTAGTGATCCCACTGATTCCCGTAAAAAAACCGGTAAGTCTAAACACCTCGTGGCGGACCAGGCTGTATTCATACAAATCCCGGAAGCCATCAGCATCTGACAAAAAGTAAATCATGTTTCCATCCACGGAAAACTGGGGATTGAGGTTATCGGCCCCGGGAAACAGGTCCAAAACTTCTATTTCTCCGGAATGTATATCTAAAAGACATACATTAAATCCCTGAAACATAAACCTTCCATGGTCGTTTTTGCCTCCCCGGTCAGAAGAAAACACCACCCAATTTCCATCAGGAGACCATGCTGGATGCACATCAGAATAATAATCACTTGTCAGGGGCCTCAGACTTTTTCTTTCCATATCATATAAATAAAGATCAGACTGGCCGTTCTGCATTCCAGACATTACGAAATAACGTCCATTGGGAGACCAACTGATATGGTTAAAAGCATTGAGGCCTGGAATTTCAATTTCCCTTATCGTCATGCCGCTTTTTACCTCCACTATTAAAATCCGGTTTTTGCCCTTACTGTAAACTATAAAGGCGAATTGGCGGCCATCGGGTGAGAAAGAGCCTACAGATTCTATAAAGTTGAAATCGTCCACATGGAAATTGTCCAGGCCGGAGGACAGTTTCCGGATGATTTTTCCACTTGCAGTTTCTGCAAGAAAAATGTCCACCGAAAGCCCTTCCTTTTCCGATATGAAGGCCATGTATCGGGCATCCGGGCTGTAGACAGGGGAAATATTGAGATGGCCTGCATTGGAAGGCGTGAACCATTCCCTTCCCACCATTTCGGTAGTATCTGCCATTAAGGGTGTATAGTGCTGTCTTAATTGGTCCGCCCATCTTTTTGAAAATTCCTCTTCCGTGATTTTCAACACTTCTTCAATGGCCCTTTCATATCCCACAGCAGCGGAGGTAAGAAACAGCGGCTTGATGATTTCTTCTCCCCAAATACCTGTCACATAGGCCCAAAAAGCGTGGCCATAACGATAGGGGAAAAATTCATGCCCTTGACTCATTTGCTTTAAGGTGGGGATATTGTTATGCAGGACGGCATCCCGCATCCACATGGCGGTATGGGGATGGTTTCTGCCCAAGGAGAGGTATTCGGCCATTCCTTCTATCATCCAAAGTGGGATATTCCTGATGGAGGCCACCCCCAAAGTGTCTATACTAGAGAGTATCCGGTATTGGAATGCGTGTACCATTTCATGGCCAATGACATGGGATGTTTGTGCGTGGGTTTCCATATATGGCATTACCACACGGTTTTTGAGGCTTTCGGTCACCCCACCTGTTCCTACTTCTATAAAGCTTTCTATTGCAGTGGTCTGTTGGAAATCGACATGGTGGTTGTAGAAGATGATTGGGTTTCTGGTATGGAAGGTATCTTCCAGAACGGTTCTGTGCCGGCTATACCACCATTCATGCCATTCAGCCAATCTTTTAGCGGTGGAATCATTGTCCAAATAGTGGTAGATATCAAAGTGAGGAGACTCCACCAGAGAGGCCACATCTTTTTTGTATTTGGGTTTATTTCGCCCAAAATATTGGGCTTGGCAATCTTGATTACCGAAACTCCATAGTAGGAAAGTTAAGAACAAAGAGGTACTGGTAACGCTGGCCAATGATTGAGCATAATTGCGCATTTTCATTTTGACAACATTTGATTACACAAACATCCAGAAAACCTTCGAAACCAGCCCCGGTGACAAAGCCCTTGTCCCGGGGTCCTAAAGTCTGCTTATTGTTTGGGATCTGCCCCCGTGTTAACAAAATAGGGGGTTTTTCCATCGCTGATAATGATTTTTGTGTTGGAGGAATTTGCGAGGTCCGATAATGTTTCAAGGCTTCTCAATTCAATGATTTCCCTGGTGAGCCCTTCCGCGATGATCTTTTGGGCATCCCTTTTACCTTCTGCTTCAATTCTTCTCCTTTCTGCTTCCAGTTTTTCCTTTTGCAGCACAAATTCCATCCTTTGCGCTTCCTGGTCGGCAGTGAGTTTCTCCTCTATGGCCCTGCTTAAACCCGCAGGCATGCGGATGCTCTTCATCAGGACAGATTCAATTTCAAAGCCCCGGTGTCCCAACACTTCATCCATTCTGTCTTTGATGGCATTTTCAATGGTGGCCCTTTCGGCAGTGTGCATGTCTTTGGCCATAAACCTGGCGGAAATGTCTGCTGCAGCTGATCTGAAAACAGGCAGTATCATATCCATCTCATAGGTTTCCCCCACCTCGGTGATTACTTTGGGTATGTCCTTTTCCCGTACACGGTAAAGAATAGAAATTTCTGATTGGATTGTAAGCCCTTCTTTACTCGGAAGGTTTAAAAATACTTCCAGATTATTGGTTCTTACGGGTGTTTTAATGAATCTGGCAAAAACAGGATTGTAGAAGTACATCCCGGGGCCATAAATTTCATCTGAAAGTTTTCCAAATTTCCTTTTGACACCCACTTCGCCTTGTCTCACCACTCCCGGTGCACAGGCAGTTAAAAGCATTATCACAGCCAATAGCGGTAACAACATCCTGGTTTTCATAGTCATCATTCGATTTATAGTTGGTCTAATATATATCCAAAGACAAATGATAATTATAAAGCCCCGGTTGTTCAAGATTTTACATTTTCCGGAGTCACCTTCAATGACGTATGCCGATAAATTATTGCTACAGTTAATCCATAAAAACATTATCAAATCCAGTTCCATATGGGTTTTACGGAGTTATTGAGGCTGTTGTGCCGGGTACTAATAAGTCAAGATGGCATACAATGTCATCTTGACAGGATACGTTGGAAAATTTATGCTTAAGCGAAAGAGAGGGGAATTATTATTTAAAATAAAGAGGTTGTGTAATATTCTTTCATTTCTAGATGATGTTGGAAGATGTTTTTTCGTTTTTACGCGTAAAATACTTATTTTTCGAAAGCGATAAATCCAAAAACTTATGCTGTCTGAAAGAAATCAAGAAGAGTTTCCCGCAGGGAAGCACAGTGATTTGTCTTTGTGGGAATTGGTTAAAGAAGGCGATGTGTATGGCCTTGAAGCCCTATACAGCAAATACTCAAAAGAACTGTTTAAGCTGGGAATGACCATCAAGCCTGACCGTGGTTTTGTCAAAGATTGTATCCATGATGTATTCGTGGAGGTATGGCATTATCGCCAGTGTATCAAAGCTACTGATAATGTCAAAAGATACTTGTTCAAATGTTTAAGCAATAAAATTCATAAAGAAATCGGAAAGGACAAGAAGCGTTATCGGGAAGAAGGACTGGACCATTTTGAGGCTTTGTTATACATAGAATATCAGGATGTGTCCAGTGGTCAGGATGCGATAGATGAGTCAAAGCGGCTAAAAGTTTCTCAGGCCATCGCCGGGCTTTCGGGCAGACAGAGAGAAGTAATTAGGTACTTGTTTTTTGAAGAATTATCTTATGAGGATGTTTCTGACATCATGGGCATCCATGTTCAGTCCGTTTATACCTTGGCATGGAAAGCTTTGGGCCGGCTTAAAAAGCACCTCGCACCTACGTTCTTTTTGGGTATGATGCTGATATAAAAGGTAGGCTTTAACTATCAAATGGTTTGCCTGCTGAAAAGTCTGGGGTAGTCAGTTGCCTTCAAAATTTAAAGGATTATTTTTTAAATATATCATTAATTGATAAGTTTTTTTTGATTGATCCGCAATACTTCAGCTTGTTTGTTTTAAACAATGTATTTTTTCAAAAAAAAAAATTTTTATTGGATAGATATTAAGGGTGCCGTTCCTTATATACTTGAATCTGAAAAATGCTTCAATGGATATATCCAAATATACCGCAGAAGATTTTGTGCTTGACCCTTCTTTCAGAAAATGGATACTTCGGCCGGATGCCGGTTCCAATCTGATGTGGGAGGAATTGTTAGCCAAATATCCCTCTAAATTGGGGGAAATAGAAAAAGGCCGGGAAATTTTACGGCACCTTTCGGTTGAGAATCATTTAATGGAAGAGGAGGAGGATGCACAATTGTGGAAGAGCATAGAAAAGGATATCGGTTTACCCGAAGCGGACGAAAGCGAAAGTAAAATAATCCCCCTCCAATCCAAAAGTGTCATAGAAAAATCTAAACAGACAGGACCCAAAGGGGAAATGGGTATGCGATGGCTCAAAGTGGCCACTATATCTTTTTTCGTTTTGACATTGGGGACACTTTGGACATTCACCCAAGAACAGCAAGAGGAAGAAACCAACATACCGGTGGTATATGAGGAGAGAACCACTGCCCCGGGCATCAAGACACAGATAACCCTTTCAGACGGTACGGTGGTTTTGCTCAATTCATCCAGCCAGATCAGGTATATCAAACATTTTGAAAAGAACACCAGGGAGGTCTTTCTTGAAGGTGAGGCATTTTTCAATGTAGCCAAAGATAGTCTTAGACCCTTTGTGGTGCATATCGGCGAGATCAAGACGAAAGTACTGGGTACTTCTTTTAACATAAAAGCTTACAAAGGAGAAAACCTGGATATATCGCTTCTAAGTGGAAAGGTAGAAGTGGATGTGGCCATGGAACACTCCCGGAAAATCAACCTGCTGCCCGGGGAGGCTTTAAAAATCGATTTTCCTACACAGATGATCGCTTTGGGCCATTTTGATGAAGAAGTTGTGATGGGTTGGACCAGAAAGACCATTATATTCCAGGAGACCCCCTTGCAGGAGGCAGTAAGGGTATTGGAAAACTGGTATGGTGTGAAGGTGGAAATCATTAACAGGCCCCCTATTCCGGTCAAGCTTTCCGGGAGGTTTGAGAATGAGACCCTGACAAACGTGTTGGAAGGATTATGTTATGCCTCAGGATTTGAGTATAAGATGCAAAAGGATAAAATCACCATCAAATTTAAACCAAAATAAACCTATGATGCCTATGATAAAACCAGTGAATGATGTAAAAAAGCCAGGGATGCGCCAACATCCCCGACCATGGTACCGGAAACAATGATTTGTCCATTGTTTTCCTGAAAATGTTTAATCAAAACCATATAAAAAGACTTAATTAAACAGAGTAAAGATATGAAAAATCTTATACGATTTGTCATTCATATGACCAAACTATTTACTTATGCCTTTCTTGTTCAGTGCATATCCATGAGTTTCCTTTTTGGAAATAATGGCAATGCACAGGTCAAGGATATAGAAGATGTAATGATTCAGATCTCCCTTCAGGATATAGATGTTAAAAAAGCTTTTAACCGGATAGAACGGGTTTCTGGATTCAATTTTGTGTACTCGGCCGAGGAATTGAATAATATTCCCAAAGTAAATGCCGGCGGAGAAGTACAGAGTGTATACGAGGTTTTAAAATCCATTGCCGCACAAACAGGATTGGAATTCCGGCAGATGAACCAAAATATACATGTAAGAAAGAAAGAAAACATTGGGGAAGAAAAAGAGGAGTCTTCTTTGTCAGAAGAGGTGGTGAGGATCACTGTGACGGGATTGGTTACTGATGAGAAAGGAGAGCCTTTACCGGGAGCCACCATAATTGTAGAGGGCAGCCCTATCGGTACAGTGACCGATATCGATGGCAAATTTTCCATTGAAGCCGATGAAGGAGCGGTTTTGGTATTTTCTTTTGTGGGATTTGAAACCCAGCGGATTACGGTAGGGACTTCCAGTGTACTGAGTGTGAGAATGATCATGGATTCCAGGGCGTTGGATGAGGTAGTGGTTGTGGGTTATGGAGAACAAAGAAAAGTGACTTTTACAGGTTCGGTAACTTCAGTCGGTGGTGATGAAATCAGGACGGCACCGGTTACCAATGTGAGCAACAGCCTTGTGGGAAGGCTACCGGGTTTAAGTTCTGTCACCCGGAGCGGTGAACCGGGCAACGATGACTCAATTATCAGAATCAGAGGCACAAATACCTTGGGAAACAACAGTGCGCTGGTCGTTGTGGATGGTATCCCTGGCAGGTCTCTTGCCCGGATTGATCCTAATAGTGTGGAAAGCATCACTGTCTTGAAAGATGCGTCGGCTGCCATTTATGGTGCCCAGGCTGCGAACGGGGTAATCCTGATTACCACCAAGAGAGGAAAAACCGGCAAGCCTGTGATCGAGTTAAACAGCAATTTTGGCTGGAACCAGCCCACAGTGCTCCCGGAAATGGCCAATGCGGAGCAATACCTGACCATGCTGAATGAAATAGACACTTACCGAAATCGTCCTCCCCGATTTTCTGAGCAAGAGATCAATGATTTTCGAGTGGGCACGGATCCCTGGTTACATCCGGATACTGACTGGTTTGGAGAGGTATTAAGACCTTGGGCACCACAATCCTATCACACCCTTACAGCTTCGGGAGGCAACGAAAGCGTGAATTATTTCCTAATGCTGGGAGCTAAAGGACAGGATGGTTACTATTACAACAGTGCCACGCGATACGATCAATATGACTTCCGAAGTAATTTGGATGGCAAAATCAGTGACTATGTGAGAATTGGTTTTGACATTGCGGGAAGACAGGAAAAAAGGAACTTCCCCACCCGGTCAGCCGGAAATATTTTTAGAATGATCATGAGGGGCAAGCCCAATATGCATGCCCATTGGCCAGATGGAAGTCCCGGACCTGATATTGAGTATGGAGATAATCCCGCAGTGATTACCACGGATGCTACGGGATATGATTTAAGAAACCTTTATAACCTTCAGACCACACTCAGGTTAAACATCGATGCGCCATGGATTGAAGGGCTTTCCTTTAATGGGAATGTCGGTTTTGATCAGACTTTTACCATGCAAAAACGGTTTGAAACCCCTTGGTTTTTATACAGCTGGGATGGCAACACTTACACACCTGACGGAACTCCGGAGTTGGTAAGAGGTCAAAGAGGCTTCAATGATCCCAGGCTCAGCGAAAACATGGGTGCTGACAGGCATGTACTGGTCAATGGAATGTTGAACTACAATAAGGACTTCGACGAGAATCATTCCATGCGGTTGATGGTTGGGATTGAATCCAGAACAGGTTTTGGAAATAATCTGAGCGCCTTCCGGAGATTTTTTGTTTCCACCGCTGTTGACCAGATGTTTGCCGGTGGCAATGCAGAGCGGGACAACAGTGGCTCTGCCTACCAAAATGCCCGTCTCAATTACTTCGGAAGATTCAATTATGAGTATGGGGGGAAATATTTGGCGGAGTTTGTTTGGAGATATGATGGTTCATATATTTTTCCACAAGGCAGCCGCTTCGGTTTTTTCCCTGGGATTTCAGTGGGGTGGAGAATTTCAGAAGAGGATTTTTGGAAATCTTCCATGCCCAATGCCGACCATTTCAAAATCCGGGCCTCTTATGGACAGACGGGTAATGACCGTATTGATGAATGGCAGTACATGGCCTCCTACGGTTTTGGCAATATCCCCTACATTTTTGGGGTAGATCAGGAACACCAGGCACTGCGGGAGCTAAGGATTCCCAACCCCAATGTCACATGGGAAGTCGCTGATCAGTATAATGCAGGGATCGAATTGGGCTTTTTCAATAGCAGGCTGACCATGGAGGCTGATTTCTTCTACAATTACCGATCCCAGATCCTATGGTGGAGAAACGCTTCCATTCCTGCCTCCACAGGATTAACCTTGCCAAGGGAGAATATCGGAGAGGTCTCCAACCGTGGATTTGATTTTATCACTACTTACAACGGTAATGCCGGTGATTTCACTTATCAGATCTCGGCCAACGCTGGGTACGCCTACAACAGGGTGGAGTTTTGGGATGAATCACCAGGGGCACCGGAGTACCAGCAGACAACTGGGCGGCCAATTCCCACCAATCCATTCAATCCGAACCAAGATTTATATTACCAGTCCGTGGGCATATTCAGGGATCAGGCACAAATTGATAACACACCTCATTGGCCAGGTGCCAGACCGGGGGATATCATTTTTGCAGATGTGAATGGAGATGGTGTAATCGATGCCAACGACCGGGTTCGGAATGACAGAAACAACATTCCAAGATTTACTGGAGGCTTAAACCTGAGTGCGCAATGGAAAGGCTTTGATCTGGCCGTTCTTTTCCAGGGAGCGGCTGGGGCCGTTCGATATGTGAACACTGAATCTGGCGAAATAGGGAATTTCCTGAGGGATTTTGCAGAAAACCGATGGACTCCTGAAAACCCGGATTCCAGTTACCCCAGAACTTTTAACCGGTCGGACGAATACTGGATGAACCAAAGAAATACTTTCTGGTTGCACAGTACGGACTACATCAGGTTAAAAAATCTGGAAGTGGGTTACAATTTGCCGGCATTCGTTTCCGAAAAACTTGGGGTTCAAAACTTCAGGTTGTACCTCAGCGGATTTAACCTGCTTACTTACTCTCCGGATTTGAAGAATTTCGATCCGGAATCTGACAGTGCCAGCGGTCAAAGTTATCCGCTGCAGCGCGTAATCAATACCGGTTTGACCTTAACCTTTTGAGACAATGAATAATAGAAATAATATCATAACTTGTTTTCTTGCCTTGACGTTATGGGTGAGTTCATGTAGTGAGGAATACCTGGACAGGGAACCTTTGGATCAATTTGCGGAAGGTGCCGTTTGGAATGATCCCAATCTTATCGAAACCTTTGTAAATAACATTTATTTTGCTATTCCCCATGGTTTTCATGCCTTGATGATGTCCAGTTTGGTAGATGAGTCCATGGCAGTTTGGGATTGGGAAACCAGCAATGCTACCAAGAACCTCATCAATCCAAGTTACCTTGGTGTCTGGGATGAGAATTTCTGGACAGGGAGGAGGTACCAGCAAATCAATTGGACAAATGGATTCAGACAAATCAGGGCATGCAATATCTTTATGGATAAAATAGGTGAGGCGGATTTTGATGATGAGGATTTTAAAAACAGGTTGATAGGAGAAGTACACTTTCTGAGGGGTTTTATATACCATAACCTGATTTCTATTTATGGAGGTGTCCCTCTGATTACAGAGGCTTATGGTTTGGGAGAAGATTATGAGGCGCCCAGAAGCAGTTATGCGGAAGTAGTCCGGTTCATTTCAGAAGAATTGGATAAGGCGGCGGAACTGCTTCCTACCCAGCATTTCGGGGATCAGTTGGGCAGGGCTACCAAGGGAGCTGCACTGGCGGTTAAAGCCAGGACACTCTTATATGCGGCAAGTGATCTTTACCATAATCCGTCTTGGGCACAGGGTTATGCGCATCCTGAACTGATCAGCTATACCGAAGGGGATCAGATGAGCAGGTGGAGGGCGGCAAAAGATGCTGCCAAGGCAGTAATGGATTTGGGACTTTACTCCCTGCACAACAACGGCGGGGATCCCTCGGAAAATTTCGGAGAGATTTTCGTGGCAAAACAGACCTCGGAAGATATTTACGTACGGTATATGCTTCAGAGAGTCAATGAGGACTGGGATATAGGTGATCCAGGGCTGTTTAACGGACCTAACGGTTATCACAACTGGGGAGGAAACACGCCGATCGGTCAGTTGGCCGATGATTTTGAAATGGCTGACGGCTCCAGGTTCAATTGGAATAATCCTTCCCACGCAGCCGCTCCCTATGAAAACAGGGACCCCCGGTTTTATGCTACCTTCCTTCATGAGGGAGCACAGTGGAGACCCCGGCCGGTAAACCTAAGGGATTCCGATCCCGATGGGATCATTCAGGTGGGTCAGTGGGAAAGGTACAATGCGTCTACAGGACAGGTTGAAATTGTCCATGGCCTTGATACCCGTCAGGGGCCAATCGAAGATTGGAACGGAACTTATACAGGTTATTATCTTAAAAAATTTATTGACCCTACTGTAGACCATCAATATTTCAGGCAGGAAGTTCCCTGGAGAATTATGAGGTACACAGAGGTGTTGCTGAATTATGTGGAAGCCTGTATAGAATTGGGAGAAGAAGGGGAAGCTAAAACCTACCTGAATATGATCAGGGAAAGAGCAGGTATGCCACCCGTTACCGAATCCGGAGATGCGCTCAAGGAAAGGTACCGGAATGAAAGGCGTGTGGAACTGGCATACGAAGACCACAGGTATTTTGATGTGAGAAGGTGGATGATCGCCCCGGAAGTTTATACCAATGCCAAGGGGGTAAGGGTAAGATATCAACTCTTACCGGATAATACTACTTCTCCAGACCCTACTTATACGGTCATCGAAGTTCAGGACAGGGCATGGCAGGACAGGGCTTATTTTCTGCCTATAAAACTGGATGAAATGAACAGGAATTTTAATCTGGTTCAAAACCCGCTTTATTAATATAAAATATTAAAGAGTAATCAAAACCATGTCTGGTTCCAGGCATGGTTTTGAATTTTTTCGCATTCCGTTCTGAAGCACACCTTTGTTATATCCCGGACGGATCCGTTTTTAAAGCAGCTAAAATATCACGTGTTTTACCATAAATCCGGCAGGTTTTATTTAATTTCCCTTTTGATCAATAAATATTTTAAGAATGAATAAAATAGTTGCCTTCATCTGGAGTCTCCTGGTGATATTTTCCTGTAAAACTCCCGGGGAGGAATACCAAAAGCCCAACATCATCATTATTCTTTCTGATGACCACACCCAGCAGGCCATCAGTGCTTACGGAAGCACCCTGACGCAAACCCCAAATATAGACCGTATTGCTCATGAAGGGGTTATTTTTAACCGGGCTTATGTCAACAATTCTATCTGCGGACCCAGCAGGGCGGCCATTTTGACGGGGAAATACAGCCATAAAAACGGCTATAAGGACAATGAAAACTCTTTTTACGATTCCGGTCAGGACCAGTTTGTCAACCACCTGCAGGCTTACGGGTACCGGACCGCATGGATAGGCAAGTATCATTTGGGCAAGAATCCGAAAGGCTTTGATTATTGGGAAATCCTGCCAGGCCAGGGGCACTATTATAACCCTGATTTTATCCAAATGGATGGCAGTACGGTGCGAAAAGAGGGATATGTCTCCGATCTAATCCAGGATGCAGCGGAGCGTTGGTTGGATGACCGGAATGACGATAGTCCATTTTGCTTGATAGTCGGTCATAAAGCCACCCATAGGACCTGGATGCCTGATCTGGAAGATTTGGGCAGGTTTGATGATATACAATACCCCTTGCCTGATAACTTTTACGATAACTATGAAGGCCGGGAAGCGGCCAAAGTGCAGGACATGAGCATAGCGGAAACCATGCTCCTGGATTATGATCTTAAGATGTACCCGGAAGATACCAGGGACATCAATGTAACCCGCATGAACGCCGCCCAAAGAGATCAGTTTGATACCTATTACAGGGCAATACACAAGGACCTGATAAATGCAGATTTGACCGGAAAGACACTGACCGAATGGAAATTCCAACGGTATATGCGTGACTATTTGGCTACAGCCGCTTCCATGGACAGGAATATCGGCAGGTTACTGGATTATCTGGACGGGAATGGGCTGGCGGATAATACCATCGTCATTTACCTGTCGGATCAGGGGTTTTACCTGGGGGAACACGGGTGGTTTGACAAAAGATTTATGTATGAGGAGTCCTTCCGGACCCCCATGGTGATGAGGTATCCTGGCGTGATTGAGGCCGGCAGCATTTCGGATGACCTGGTGATGAATATTGACTTGGCCCCCACGATTTTGGACGCTGCCCGCATAGAGATACCAGCGGCCATGCAGGGGGAATCCTTTTTGCCGGTGTTGACCAATTCCCAGGCCAGCGGCAGGGATGCCCTGTATTACCATTATTATGAAAATGGAGAACATGCGGTTTCTCCGCATTTTGGGGTGAAAACCGATAGGTACAAACTCATGCGTTTTTATAATAGGGTGGAATCGTGGGAACTGTTTGACTTGGAAAATGACCCTTCAGAGATGAATAATGTGTATGGACAGGAAGCCTACGTGGCGGTGGAAAAGGAAATGAAGGAAAGATTGCTTGGGCTTATGGAAAAATATGAAGATGAAGAGGCAATTGAAATATTTAACCTCCCCACGGAGCTGGATATAAATAGAAAATAAATACAGGAAGCTAAAAAAATATAACGGTTGGCCCTTTCAGAAGATGGCTTTTTTGGATTTGTAGTGCTCAATGAAAAATTTTTGTTTAAAATTCTGAGGGTTAATAAATAGGGTAACTATTGTAAACCTGAAGCAAAACCCATTATATTGTTGTCCTTAAATTGATGATTGTTATACATGCGGAAATATTGGATAATTATTATCGTGGCCATCGTGGCGGCTGGGGGCTTTTACCTGACTTCCCAATTGAGGGGAAAAGGGGAGTCTGATCAGGCTTTTGATCCCTCCCGGTTACAGAAGACCGAACTGGCGGCTGGGCTGGATGAACCCATGGAGCTGGCTGTACTTCCCGATCTGAACATACTCTTTATAGAAAGAAAAGGGGCCATTAGGTTATTTTTTCCTCAAACAGAGGAGTTAAAAACCATTGCCGAACTGGAGGTATTCCACGATCTGGAGGATGGCTTGTTGGGCTTGGCCCTGGATCCGGATTATAAAGACAATCACTTTATTTATCTTTTCTACTCACCACCAGGAGACAAGCCCATTCAAAGGGTTTCCAGGTTTGTTTTTAAAGAAACGGAACTGGATAAAGCGTCAGAAAATATACTGATAGAGATTCCCACCCAAAGGGAAGAATGCTGTCATTCTGCAGGCTCACTTGCCTTTGGGCCTGATGGAACCCTTTACATCGCGGTGGGGGACAATACCAATCCCCACAATCCGGGATATTACAATTCCATAGATGAAAGGCCTGGGAGGGAATATTGGGACGCCCAGCGGACGGCCGCCAACACTGATGACCTTCGGGGCAAAATATTGCGAATCAAACCGCTGCCAGAAGGAGGCTATTCGATCCCGGAGGGTAACCTTTTTCCCGCAGACGGTTCAGGAGGAAGGCCGGAGATCTACGCCATGGGCTGCAGAAATCCTTACCGCATTACAGTGGACCAAAAAAACAACTACCTGTATTGGGGTGATGTGGGACAAAATACGGAGGACAACCCAGCCAGAGGTCCCATCAGTTATGATGAATTTCACCGGGCCACGGGTCCCGGTTTTTTTGGGTGGCCCTACTTTGCAGGTGACAATGAACCCTATGCCGATTTTGATTTTGCCACAGAAGAAATCGGACCGTTTTTTGATCCCCTACGTCCGGTAAATGATTCCCCGAATAATACGGGAAGGAGAGAATTGCCGCCTGCGCAGGGGGCACTGATATGGTATTCCTATGATTCCTCGGAGGTTTTTCCCCATTTGGGAACCGGGGGCAAATCACCGATTATAGGCCCTGTTTATTACAGCGACCTGGTAGGTCAGACCAAAGGCAAGCAGCCAGTTCAGCTCCATGAATACTTTGATGGGAAACTTTTTATCGCTGAATGGATGCGGGATTGGGTGAATGTGGTCAGTTTTCATGAAGACGGCACCATCAGGGAAATAGAGCCATTCATGGCGGAAGAGCAGTTTAACCATCCGATTGATCTGGAGCTGGGATCGGATGGAGCACTTTATGTGCTGGAATACGGCACTTTTTGGTTTTCAAAAAACCAGGATTCCAGGTTATCCAAAATTGAATATGTCTATGGCAACAGGCCTCCTGTGGCCAAAATAAAAGTGGACAAAACCGCCGGGGCCGCCCCGTTGACCGTCAGATTAAGCGCGGAGGATGCGTATGATCCCGATCAGGGTGATGAATTGAAGTTTTTGTGGACATTAAGTTCCGGAAAATTTACCTCCGAAAAAATTAACTACACCTTTGATCAACCGGGGGAGTATGAGGTTTTGTTGACCGTGGAAGATAAGGAAGGGTTTAAGTCCCAGGCGGTGACCAGCATCCTGGTGGGAAATGAACCGGCTGCGATTTCCATGACAAGCCCGGGAAATACCAGTTTTTACTGGCCCGGAGAGCCTTTTGAATATCAGATCGAAGTAGAAGACGCCGAGGATGGCAGCCTCGCTTCAGGTAGCATTTCCCCTTCATCGGTAGCCGTAAGGCAATCTTATTATAAAAATCATGCTATGTTGAAAAGAAGCATGGAAAACACGGATGAAGTTTCAGGAAACACCGCGTTTTTTGGGGGGTATGAATTGATCAACCAGAATGATTGTAAAGCCTGTCACCACATTCAGGAAAAATCCGTTGGGCCCACCTATATGGAAATTGCGGAAAGGTATCCCAATGATGATGCCTCTGTTGCCTTACTTTCCGGAAAAATCATCAAAGGGGGCAGTGGCAACTGGGGAGAAACGGCCATGTCGGCCCATCCCCAACTCAGGGAGGAGGAAGCGAGTGAAATGGTGAAATACATATTGAGCCTTGCTGAGGACAGCCGCGAGCGGGTGTCCCCAAAAGGTGCTTTTACCCCTTCCAAAACCGATAGCGGCAGTTACCTCATTTCAGCAGCCTATGAGGACCAGGGAAGTGGCGAAATCGGGCCGCTGATGGCCACGAAAGACTTTGTCATTAGGAACCACAGGATGCCGGCTGTCAGCTGTGACAGTTTTGAAGGTGTTGCGGTCTTCAATGAGGAGACAGTCAGGTTTACTGCCGATGGGGCCTATATAAAATTTGAAAATATAGATTTGACAGGTTTAAAAGAGATCTCCTATACCTACTTTTCCAGGTTGGAAGGGGTGTTGGAGTGCCGGATAGAGTCGACAACCGGTAAAACCCTCTCTACGTTTGTTTATGATCCTGAAGCAAATAAATCCATCCAGGCCGATGCAAGCAAACCGAATGATTTTACCGAATCAGGAAAATTTCCATTAGAGGATCTCAGTGGGGTGCATGACGTTTATTTTGTTTTTAAAGACAAGAGCGGTGAGGTAGGAATGTGGAATGGATTCGAGTTGGCCCATATTCATTTTCATAAATAAAAACGGCGGATTTTGGAGAAGCATTGGGAAGTGTATGGAAGGATGCTGGAGTCTGGAGGATTGCTTTAGCGTCCTAACATTCTAATTGTTAAGAAAATCCTTGCCTTTTTTCTATTTGGGATAGTTGTAAACTCCATGGATTGAACGGATTCAATACTTTATAGGCTGCAGTTCCAAATAGATTTCCAACGGAATAAAATCCGTATCATGATGGAGTAAACGTTAAATGAAAAAATCATTTATGAATTTAATCAAGAATAATTTTGTCGGCTATCAGACCATTTTGGCTGTCGTATTTGTTGTTGTCGCCACCTCGTCAGGGTTTAGCCAGGGTGTCAATCCTCCTGAAACTTCAAAAACGGGTCCCAATATTTTATTTATAGCCATTGATGACCTTAACAGCTGGATAGGCTCCATGGGAATGCATGGTCAAACCAAAACCCCGAACATAGACCGGTTGGCCCAAATGGGCGTTCTTTTTGAGAACGCCCATTGTCAGGCCCCGCTTTGTGGTCCATCCAGGGCCTCTTTGATGAGTGGACTCCGTCCGTCCACTACGGGGATTTATGGGATGATTGACGATGAAAAAATCGTTCACGACAATGCCGCTACCAAAGACGTTGTTTTCCTTCCTGAATATTTCAAAAAGGAAGGATATCACACCATGGGGATAGGGAAATTGTTTCATGAACATGCTCCTAAGGGGCAGTTTCATGATTCAGGGGGAAGGGTCAGGGGATTTGGGCCAACGCCTGAAAAAAGATTTGTTTGGGAAGGATTCGCAGGCGACAACTATGGGAGAACAGGAACCGATTGGGGCGCATATCCTATGGCCGATTCGCTGATGCCGGATTACCAGTCTGCGCAGTGGGCAGCTGAAAGGCTAAAAAGGGATTATGACCGCCCGTTTTTTCTGGCAGTAGGCTTTTTGAGGCCCCATGCACCTTGGTATGTGCCGCAGCAGTGGTTTGACCTACATCCTGTTGAAACACTTGAAATGCCTCCCTATAAACCGGACGATTTGGAAGATGTGCCGCAGGTAGCCTTAAAAATCAATGACTTACCCATGATGCCCACTACAGATTGGGCAATAGAAACCGACAACTGGAAATATATCATACAGGGTTATTTGGCCTGTATCAGCTTTGTGGATGCCCAGGTGGGCAAGTTGTTGGAAGCTTTGGAAAACAGTCCTTATGCGGACAACACGATTGTGGTATTATGGTCTGACCACGGTTATAGATTGGGCGAAAAAGGAACGTTCGCAAAACACGCCTTATGGGAAGAAGCCACCAAATCGCCCCTTATCTTTTCGGGACCTGGTATTCCGGGCGGAAAGGTGGTCGATGAACCCGTGGAACTTCTTTCAATTTATCCGACTTTGGTTGAACTCGCTTCATTGCCCAAAAACAACTTCAATGAGGGAACGAGCTTGGTTCCTTTGTTGAAAGGTACTGATGCTGAAAGGGAATGGATGGCCTTGACCACGTATGGGATGAAGAATCATGCGATCAGGACGAAAAGGTACCGTTATATTCAATACGAAGACGGAACGGAGGAATTCTATGATCATGCAAACGACCCCAATGAATGGTATAATTTGTGGGACGACGAAAAATACCTGAACATTAAAGAAGAGATTAAAAAGCATTTACCAAAGACGAACGCTCCTTGGGCCAGGCATTCTTCATATTCTTTCCAGCCTTATTTTGTGGATCAAAAGGAAAGATCTGACAAGGGCTTGATCAAGTGACGCTTCTTTGGGTGGGAACAAAATCTTTTCTGCTCTTCATGAAGGAGTAGGAGCGTGTGAAGCGATCAGCTTTCTTTCCTTGAGTTCTTCCCAGAACGCTGCCGGGATTTTTACTTTCATGGATTCCACGTTCTCCTTTGCCTGATGGGCATAACGGGTTCCCGGAATCACAGCGGATACGGTGGCCGGAGCCGCAGAAAACTGCAATGCGGCTGTCCTCAGGTCTGTCCCATGTTTTTCGGCGATTTTGCTCATTTGTTCCCTCTTCTCCATAAAGCCCTCAGGGATTTTACCCCAATAATCATAGCGGTCGATTCCCGCCAGAAAGCCGGCGTTGAGGGGTGCCCCCACTATGATGGAAATATCTCTTTCGTCGCAGATGGGGAATAACCGGTTCAGCGCACCTTCGTGGTACATGAGGGAATATTGCGTGGCCGAAAGAAAAATATCGGGGTCCGCTACCTCAATGGTTTTTAGGATCGGCTCAATTCTGTTCACTCCCAAGCCCCAGGCTTTGATCAATCCTTCTTCACGCATTCTGGTAAGCTCCTTCATGGCGCCTTTTTCGGCCACCTTAAAGAATTCCGTCCAGTTTTCTTTCATGTCCCCATTGTCCGGGGAGAGATCGTGAATGAACACGATGTCTATGCTTTCAATCCCCATGCGTTGCAGGCTGTCTTCTATGGATCTGCGTGTGCCCTCCGCACTGTAGTCATATTCATAATCAAAGGGGGAAGGGGTATTCCAGGTAGCCGTCTTGGGAGGTTTATTGGCGGCTTTTAGCAGGCGGCCTGTTTTGGTGGACAAGATATAATCTTCCCGTTTCTGGTTGTGCAGAAACCTGCCAAAGCGCCTTTCACTCAGGCCCAGCCCATACCAGGGTGAAGTGTCAAAAAGCCTTACGCCCGCATCCCATGCTGCTTCCATGGCTTCTTGGGCTTGTTCATCTGTAGTGGGGCGGAACCCGTTTCCTATCGCCACGCCTCCCAGCCCATAGGATTGGGAAGGACGGAAGTGATTGCCAAGGGGGGATGTTTTTTTAGGTTGATCCATATGAGAAGGTTTTTCCGAAAAGCTGCCTGCGGCATGAAGTGTTGGGATAACAGGGGCCATTCCAGCAGCTGCTGTGATTTTTAAACTTTTTTCTATAAAATTTCTTCTGGTAGTCATGCTGTATCTGGTTTCTTTTCTTGCTTGGGGTAAATAGAAAGCGGATTTTTATTTCCAAATGGTGACCAAGCCTGCTTCTGTCCCATATAATGGATCCGTTTCCGGGACCGGCACTGCAGCTATTTGCTTATCCGCTTGTGGGCGTTCTCCGGCTTCGCCTTTCCTCATGTCGGGTTTTAAGCCGTTAGGATAAGCCCCTACCACAGTGAAACCGTTAGTATGTGATAAACATTTGTGTGCCACGCCCGCGGGGATGATGATGACATCTCCGGCGTTTACCTGCACCTCTTTTCCATTGTCCCCTCCAAGAAGCAGTAAAGCGGATCCTTTGAACACGCCCAGGACTTCATGGGTATTGCTGTGATAGTGATGGAAAGGATAAACACCCCACCGCCAGCCGTTTGTCCAGTTGTTGGATGAAAATTTTGATTCCAACCATTCCGCGGCCTGCTCTCCGGTATGGGAGAAAACATCCCGGTACAGCAAAAGGGGGCGGTGGCTGTTGGGAATCACGCCGTCGTCATCAAAATATAGTTTTTCTGGCAATTTCAAGAGTCCGGTTAATTTGAGATTTAGAGGTGCTGTTGCCAGCGAAGTTACATAAATCCACTTTCTTTAGCAAAAGTGAAGCGGATCTCCTTGCCCTCAATTATGTTGGAATTCTTGTTAATAAAGAGATTATTTAGGTAATTACCATACAGTCGGAGCTTTAGCCGGCAAATCACCATCTGGTTTTTCCGCCTTTCCGGTTTTAAGAACACAACGGAAGCCTAAACTGGGAATTCCGATGGGTATTTGATTAAATACTATTAAAATAACCTATGCAAATCATGTTCAAATATGCATTTTTATGCTTAATCATATTGGGTTTTTGCCAATGTGCAGGTCCCGGCACACAAAACAGTACTTCCAAGGAGGATATACTCAGCATAGAACAAAAAAGATTTAAAGCCATTGTAGATAGAGATGTGAGCCATCTAGAAGCGGTGATGGCTGATGACCTTTATTATTTACATTCCAATGGTGAAGTAGATACCAAAGAAAGTTACATCAAATCAATAGCCGATGGCAGCAGGGCCTATGATGATATTTCGATTGATGATGCCGAAATAAGGATATATGACAATACCGCCATAATAAATGGGATCTGCACCTATTACCGGAAGCATCCTGACGGCAGTCCGAATAACCTGCGATTAAAATACACCAATGTCTATGTGGAAATTGCTGGCGATTGGAAAATGGTGAGTTGGCAATCTTTGAGGATGGACCCGTGATTGATTTTGGTTTATGAAGATGCCCATGTTTCCCAACAAACTTTTCCTATTCCTGATTATCCCGATGTTGTTTTTTGGGGGGCATCTGTGGTCCCAAGACAGGGGGGAAGTGGGGACTTACAAGGATAAATTTATCTGGACAGGAACAGGCAAAGCCTTTGTTCCAAATTATATGATGATCGATGTTTTGGGCAAAGGCCTGCATGAGATCAGCGAGACAGACATGGATTTCTTCGTAGCGGAATTTATGGAGGGACATGGTTTCAACGGGGTCCATGTTCCCGTCTTTGGAAGGTGGTTTCATATTGAAGATAACAGGGTGACAGCTGCAGATTCTGTTCCTGACGCCCGGACTTTTGAAAAGCTTGAAATGATCATTCGGAAAGTATATCAGGCAGGTGGATCCACCTACCTATGGATGTGGGGGGATGCCGAGCGTGGCTGGACTTCCAAAAGCAGCCGGGATGGGATCATGGGCCTTCAGGAACGGCAGCTGCTGGATCAAATTGCGGAAAAGCTGGGCCCTGTAAAAGGTTGGATGTTGGGATACGGATTTGATCTATGGGAATGGGTTTCGGAAGAGGAGCTGAAAACATGGCGTGACTATCTTTGGAGCAAACCGGATTGGAACCACCTGCTGGCTGCCAGGGCATCCAAAAACAAATTGGACCAAATATACGAAGGCCTTGACTTCTCCGACTACGAATACCACAAACCCTGGTATGATGATTTGGTAGCAATGAAGCAGGCAAGGCCTCAGAAGCCCTCATTTTCAGGGGACAGGTACAGGGTAAGAAACAATCCTCCAAGCAAGTGGCCGGAAAAAGATTATAATGAAGAGGAAACCCGTCGGGGTCTGTGGCAGCACACCATGGCAGGTGGAATTGGTGCAATCTGGGGCAATTTGGATGGTGACGGCAGGTATGGCAATAAAGAGCAAATCAAATGCTTCTTTGTGTTTTGGGCCGATAAAAACAGGTTTCGCAGTGATATGGAAGTAGATAATTCACTAAGTGATGGATTTGGTTTGAGAAGCGGGAACGAGTTGCTGGTTTATTATAAGGAAGAAACCAGAAAAATAAAGTATAATCTGGTAGGGGGACCCAAAAAAGTAGTTGCAGTGGACGCCAGAAAAAGCTATGAAGAGATTGAATTGGGTATTAAAGAGAATGGGGATCATGTCTTTAGCGCACCCTATACGTCCGATTGGGTTTTGGCGGTTGAGGATGAAAATTAGCTGCTGGGATCTGTTTCATGAAAGGTGCCAACTCTTGCCGTTAAACACGATGTGTCCCAGGTTGCTGCCGCAATACCTTGTTTTTTTCAGTGTAAAAATATAACCAAGCGGGAATATGCAGAAACACTTCTTTTTATGGGCATTATGGGTATTTGGCTTGCCTCTTTTGTCTTTGGCCCAGGACAAACCGCAAATCATTGTACTGACCGATATCGGTGGGGATACGGATGATGAGCAGAGCCTTGCCAGGTTTCTGTATTATGCCGACCATTTTGATATCAAAGGCTTGTGTGCAACAAGCAGGCTCGGACACGGACAGGATACCAAGCCGGAAATCATCCATTCACAGCTACAGGCATACCGGGAAGTATACCCAAATCTCTTGCTCCATTCCCAAGATTTTCCTGACCCGGATCAACTTGAACGCTTGGTCAAAAATGGACAGGGGGACCATAAATCCCTAGGTGAGGGCCATGATACGGAAGCTTCCGACCATATTATCCAGGTGATTGATGGGACGGACCACACGGTGCACATTGCCGTATGGGGAGGGCTTCGTGAGTTGGCCCAAGCCTTGTGGAAAGTAAAAGAAAATAGAAATAGCGAGCAGTTGGAGGCTTTCTGTAAAAAAATACAGGTGCATGCCATTGGTGACCAGGACGGTCACAGGGATTATATGCTTAAAGAGTTCAAAGATGTGAAATTTATTGCCAATGGTTTTGCTTGGTACGGTTTTGCAGGTGTTAGGGAACTGTCTGCTTTCAGGGGCATGTATATGACCGGTGACGTGAGTATGCAGGATGGAGACTGGGTGAGGACGGAGATTCATGGAAACGGACCTTTGAGCGAAAAATACCAATTGCACGGACATGGCACCGATGGTATGAAGGAAGGTGACACACCCTCATTTTTGGGTTTATTGGAGAATGGATTGAACGTTCCTGAAAAACCGGAATATGGAGGGTGGGGAGGCAGGTACCGTTGGTTGAACAACCATTTATATATTGATGTGCCGGATTTCCTTGAAGGAAAGCTCAATGAAAGGCATACCGTGGCCCGCTGGCGATCTGCTTTTCAACGGGATTTTATGGCAAGGGTAAAATGGGCCACCATGTCTTTCGCGGAAGCCAATCACAATCCTGTGGTGATCATCAATGGCGGTAAAAGTACTTTTCCTTTGGAACTGGAAGCCAAAGCAGGTGAGCGTGTAGTCCTGGACGCCTCCCAAAGTTCAGACCCGGATGGGGACGCATTGGAATTTCATTGGTTTGTATATGATGAAATTTTCCGGGCATCTGAGCCTATCAGGTTTGAAATGGAAAATCAAGGGGCCAAGGCTTCATTTAAAATGCCAGAATTACCCAAAGGTGAAAAAATCCATATCATTGCAGAAGTCACTGATAATGGACAACCTGCCATGACAAGGTATAGAAGAATCATTTTAACCACTTTATAATTATGGAACAAGGAAATACAAGGTTGTCTAAATGTTTATTATACCCGTTTATCCTACTCATCGGTTTCGCGGGATTTTCCTGCAATCCGGCTCACCAGCAGGAGGAACTGGTGGATGTATTTATTAAACCTTGGGCGGACAATCCCTATTATTGGGAATATAAAAGCCAGCCCGTCCTTTTGCTGGGGGCTACCGATAATGACAATCTGTTTCAGAACAAAAACCTGAAATCCCATTTGGACAGCTTGCAGGCTATCGGCGGAAATTATGTCCGAAATACGATGAGTGACCGTGACACGGGCGACTTACGTGCCTTTGCCCAAAATGAAGCGGGGAAATACGATCTTGATAAATGGAATGAGCGTTACTGGGAAAGTTTTGAAAACCTCCTTAAATGGGCAGAAGAGCGCGATATCATTGTCCAGATAGAAATATGGGACAGGTTTGATCATTCCAGAGACGAATGGATCACGGACCCTTATAATCCAAAAAACAACATCAATTATACCTATGATGAAGCAAGGTTGGACAGCATCT
This sequence comes from Negadavirga shengliensis, assembly GCF_042652345.1. Lineage (NCBI taxonomy): Bacteria > Pseudomonadati > Bacteroidota > Cytophagia > Cytophagales > Cyclobacteriaceae > Negadavirga > Negadavirga shengliensis. Next base: position 267,002 of record NZ_JBHSJJ010000002.1, on the reverse strand, counting down.
ATCCGGATCACCCGGGAAGTAATAAACAGCCGTTTTTCTTTACCGTTCCAGACTTGGACAATAACGAAGTTCTGTTGGCTTACCAGCAGGCTTTCGTGCGAAAATTACTGTCAATTTCCTTGAAATACGGCAATGTACTTTACTGTATAGATAATGAAACCAGCGGTATGGAAGAATGGGCGGTCTATTGGGCAGGTTTTGTGAAGGAAATAGCGGCGGAAGAACGGATTTATATCACCGAGATGTGGGACGATTGGGACGTCACTTCTCGCATGCACAAGCGGACCCTGGACCATCCTGGGAGGTATGATTTCATAGATATTGCCCAAAACAGCCATAAAACCGGACAAGAAAACTGGGACAACGCCCAGTATGTGTTTGATTATATCAAAAAAAATCCCAGACCCGTCAACAGCACCAAGATTTACGGCAGTGATGCTCATGAGGCATGGTTGTTCAGGGGCATGACCACCAAGCACGCGTTTGATACTTTTTTCAGGAATATTTTGGGAGGGTTTGCTTCCAGCAGGTTCCACCGCCCACCCCATGGACTCGGCATGAGTGAGTTGTCCATCAATGCCATCAAAACCATTCGTAAAGTTGAAGAAAAAGTTAAGATGTGGGAAGTTGAGCCTCAAATGGAACTTTTGACTGATTTGTCTCCAAATGAAGCTTATGTGGCTGCCAAGGCAGGTGAAAAATATATTGTGTTTTTTCCACAAGAAGGGGAGGTGTCGTTGAACATGGCTGAGGCATCGGGAAATTTTGAATTGTCCTGGATTGATGCCACCACTGGGGAATGGCTGGCCGTAGAAGAAATAGCCGCCGGAGAAATCAGCCTTTCTCCTCCTGTCGATCATGGAAGCATAGGGGTTATGGTCAAGAAATGAACCTCAATAATTGTCGAAGCACAATTGGAAGTGTTTTTTTATAAAATGTATTGTTGCTACTTTTTTATAAAATGCGCTTTAATTTCATAAAATTTCATTTAAAAATTCATTTTTTAAAATTTCTATTATTATATTAGGTTAAATTTATTTTAACCTAAAATACAGCGATTATGGGAGTTCCAATTATTTCAAATGTTGTGAATGGCATTAAGGGAGGCGTTAAAGCCACTTTGAAAGGTTCGGCCGATACAGGCAGCGTAGTGGCCAAAACCGTTAAAGATGTAACGGTTACAACACTTAAGGGTACCGGTGAACTGGTAGTTAAAGGGCTTCAGGTACCGGCCTCCATTGTTTCCGGCGCTATATCCGGCGTGGCGGATATAGGCGTATCCGTGGTCAACTCAGTAAAGGGAATCGTAAACGGCACCATCCAGGGAGCAATGGACTCCGGTGTGAGCCAAAAAGATGCTGTCCAGGGCAGCGTCCGCAAAGCCGTAGAAGCGGGCAAGGACTTGGGAGAGGACGTATCCGAGGTGGCGGTGGAAGCCGTAAAAGGTGCTGTCAATGGTGTTAAACAAGTAGGTGGCGACACTGTGGGTGCCGCGAAGGATGCTATAGTTGCTGCTATTGATGCTGCCAAGGAAATCGGTGACGAAACAGTTAATTCAGTAAAAAAGGCGCTTCACAGCAGTGTAGACGGTGCCAAAGATATCCTCAATGAGATCAAAGCATAAGTGATCTAATGGGCTTGCCCTTCTAGTAGTCAAAAGACATGCCTAAAGAAGTAACAGGCATGTCTTTTTTGTTTAGTTCCGTACCCGCTTGTAATTCGCCCGTTTTCCAATTATCTTAAAGTCAAAACCGCAAATCACCACCATATATAGATGAAAAAGATCAATTTAATTCTTGTTTTGACCTTAGTGATACCCTTGGGATTGTTTTCATGTCAATCGCGAGAGGAAGGAACAGATGCGGCTGATCCCAGGAAAACCCTTAGCCTGAAAGACCTCCGGAACGGTGAAAAGCCCAGAAACGTCATTTTTATTCTCAGCGACGATCACCGTTTTGATTTCATGGGGTTCACAGGGAAAATCCCTTGGCTGGAAACCCCCAATATGGACAGGATGGCGGCCGAAGGTGCCCATTTTCCCAATGCATTTGTCACCACTTCACTTTGTTCTCCCAGCCGGGCTTCCATCCTCACAGGGCTGTTTTCCCACAGTCACACCGTAGTGGACAATGTGGCCCCTGTTCCGGAGGACCTGGTGTTTTTCCCGCAATATTTACAAAATGCCGGCTATGAAACCGCTTTTTTTGGCAAGTGGCATATGGGGAATGATGAAGACGATCCCCGGCCGGGCTTTGACCATTGGGAGAGTTTCCGCGGCCAGGGCGTCTATTACAACCCTACTTTGAATATCAACGGTGAAAGGGTAAGTTATGGGGACAGCACCTACATTACAGATCTTTTGACCGAACACGCGCTGGATTGGCTAAAACAGCGGAACAGTGACAAGCCTTATTTTCTGTATCTTTCTCACAAAGCCGTTCATGCAGAATTTGCCCCTGCCAAAAGACATTTCAAGGAATATGAAAATAAGGAATTGGTCATCCCGCCTTCCTTCAATACTTCTGCGCAAGATGTGACCGGCAAAAGAAGGGATGGAAGCCAAACCCTGATGCGGGAAGGGCCGACCCCGGAGCCTTATTCCGGAGAGGACTATTATGGGGAAGGCAGAATGCCCGACTGGCAAAAAATGCAAAGGGAAGGATGGCATGGTGTGGATTATATGTATCATGGTAAAATAGACTTTGCTGATTTCTATAGAAGGTATTGTGAGACCCTTCTTGGCGTGGATGAAAGTATAGGTGCTGTACTGGATTATCTCGACGAAATCGGTGAAGCCGAATCCACCCTGGTAATATATATGGGTGACAATGGTTTTTCATTTGGCGAACATGGATTGATCGATAAGCGACATTTTTATGAGGAATCGGTAAAGGTGCCTTTCCTGGCCCGGTGCCCTGAGATTTTCCCAGGGGGTAAAACCATAGAAAAAATGGTTCAGAACATCGATATCGCCCCAACTGTCCTGGAAATGGCAGGACTGGAAAAACCGGATTATATGCATGGATTTTCTTTCATTCCCCTGTTGAAAGGAGAAGAAGTGGAATGGCGGGATAGGATTTATTATGAATACTACTGGGAGTATGATTTTCCCCATACGCCTACCATGCACGGCGTGAGAACGGACCGGTACAAGTATATCCGCTACCACGGCATCTGGGATACCAACGAGTTTTACGATCTTTTGGAAGACCCGTATGAGATGAACAACCTGATAGAAAGCCAGGAGCATCAGGAATTAATCCAGGAGTTGGCGCATGACGTTTATGATTGGCTGGAGGATACCGATGGCATGCAGATACCGTTAAAACGGACCGTCAAAAGCCGCTACGGGGACCACAGAAACCGTGGAGTGCATTAATAATATTCGGTAGTTAAGTATGATATCACAATATAGTGAAACAACTATTTTTACAGTCATAAAAGTCGTCAGACTTTTCATTTCATGTGTTTATATTTTCTTTTCAGCGGTCACATGCTTGCGTGCCCTAATGTACTTCAGCATGCAGGCATGGAATCTCGCATGTTTTCCCCGATAGCTATCGGGGCTATCGGGGCATCCCACTGTGTGACGACCTCGTCATGCTTGATTTCATCTGTTTATATTTTGTTTTTCAATGGTCAGATGGTCCCGAGAGCTTTCGGGACGATGACAAACCCCGAAAGTTTTCGGGGCATTGCCCTGCCTGCGGGCCGTACTGCCCTTCGGCAGGCAGGCCTGTGTGTCTAATGATTATTTTAGCCATGTCAATTTCACAAGGTTATTTATGGGAAATGAAAGGTTTATGCCGTTGTTGGGAGATGAAAAGCATTTTTTTTACGCTATATCTTGTTTTTTACCCTTTGTGTAACATTAAATTTGGTCTTGTTATTTTTTTTCATTATAATTATGAAACAACTATGATCTAACCCAAATAACCTTGTATGACCCGTGAGTCGGTCTCAAAAATTTTAAGCCAGGAGAGCAGTGCCGAGGAACTCTGGATGGCACTCAAATCCGGGGACGAGTATGCGCTGGAACGGTTGTATAGGGTATATAGCAAGACTTTATTCCAACTGGGAATATCCATTACCGGCGACCCTGATTTTGTGCAGGATTGCGTTCAGGAACTTTTCATCGATTTGTGGAAGTATCGCGAAAATGTAAAAAAGACCGATAACGTTAAGTTGTACCTTTTTAAGTCCCTTTCCAATAAGATCAATAAAGAGAAAAAGCGCTTGAACAGGTGGAATGCCAGGCAACTGAAAGCCATAGAAGGACTTCCCCAATACTTGGAAAGCGTAGAAACCAAGCTCGTTAATATCCAAAGGGAAGAGTTGCTCCAAAAGAAATTGGCCAGGGCGCTGAATGAACTTCCCGTGAGGCAAAACGAGGTCATCCAGTATTTATTCTTTGAGAACTTTTCTTATGAGGACACCGCCAAGCTGATGGGCATCAACCTCCGTTCGGTTTATACCTTGGCCTGGAAAGCCCTATCAAACTTGAAAAAGTCGGTTTTGATGCTGGTTTTTCTTCTTGCGGGAATAGCATCATAATAGTTAAGGCCTGCTTAAAAAACAGATCTATTATAATATCGTCGATACGACATTTTGATATGGTAATGTATTAACCCAGCCTCGCTTGAAACCTACAGTTATCAGATCGTTCGTTCCTATGGGACTTACAGGGAGTTTGAGTTCCAAGAGAGCTTTTTTTTTGTTCGATTTAATATGAAAAAGTAGGATTAGGCCTACCAATGACAATATCTTCCACCTGCCCCTACCCCTAACACAGAATGCCCGCACCGTCAGCCCGAACCCGGATCAACAAAGGGTAATCTGTGCTTTAACGTAAATGTATATACGGGTTAAACACGGATAAAACACGGATAAAACACTGATTTGAATCTACTCAGAGAGAACGCAGCATGCCCTCAAACCCTACTCAGCATGGGCGGAGAATGGGGAGACAGTGGGAACATACTGGAAATACCATTGGACCTAAACCGACATGGCTAAACAACAGGAATACTTAAGCTGACAGGCAACATATCTTTTCGGTCTATGGACGGAAAAATAAGGTTTCCAGCCATGAACGAAGCGGGAAAGGTATGGGGAGATTTGGCGAAGTTTTTTATCGGTTATGCGGCATTGGGTGTTTCGGGGTTCCGACGAATTTTTGTCCACGAATTAGCGCGGAGGATGGGGATAGTATGGTTGAAATTATCATTTAGGGAGACGATTCAGCAACCTGAATCATTTCATGAAATCCGTGTCAACCGTGCCTCGCCGGCAGGCGGGTCAGTGAAATTCGGTGCGCCACGAGGCGTGTGTATATATATTAGTAAACCTAGTGAGATGAAAGTTCTTGCCAATTAAATTTGCCGTTCGGGTTGAAGTTCGTCTGACACTTTGGGCGGAAACAAACACTGTGAAGCTCAGACAGAACGGTCCCGTAAGCTGTTCCAGTCAAGCTTCGTTACGCTTTGGTATTGGCCATCCTCTCGGATATGGTGAAGCTTGCCACACCTACGGAAGCAACGGCAACATGCACGTCGGTGGATACCCGGAGTATTATGGGGTTGCGTGCGGGACAAGGTTGCACATGAACCCCGATATTCGGGGCAGGCAGTGGGATCCCCTAACGGCGGTCGCGTCCCGACCGGCCGAGGGAGTCGGAGATGTCCATAGTAGTGCCTGACCCACGGAAAGGTAAAAGCGTGGTTAGCGAAGGGACATTGCTAAGGATAATGTTTTCAGGGGACAAAACCGGATAAAATTGATGAACCATCATTAAGAAAATCGGAGCAGGGGAACAGCTGGAGCTGATAAAAAGGCGTCGCAGCGAAATTCCCGATGCGGAAAGGGTTTCGGCCTTACAGGGAAAACTATATCAAAAAGCCAAACAGGAAAAGGGATACAGGTTTTATGTACTGTACGACAAAATGTTCATTCCGTACATGCTTCGGGAAGCATGGAAAAAGGTCAGGGCAAACGCAGGCTCGCCCGGCATAGACGGGGCGGGTCTAAAGGACATAGAGGCCTATGGCATCGATGCCTATCTCACGGAGATAGGGGAAGAGCTGAGGAAGCGTACCTACAGACCAAAGGCCGTGAAAAGGGTGATGATTCCCAAGGCCAATGGAGGTATGAGACCTCTGGGCATTCCTACTATCAAGGACAGGATAGTCCAGACCGTTCGCAAAATGATCCTTGAACCTATTTTCGAAGCAGACTTTGAGGAAAGCTCACACGGATTCAGGCCCAAAAGGGATGCAAAGGGGGCCATGAGGATGATAAGGGAAAACTTGGCGAACGGCAAGACGGAAGTTTTTGACGCAGACCTGAGCAGATACTTTGACACCATTTCCCATGAAAAGCTCATGACAGCGCTGAAGTTACGGATAATGGCCCCCCGTATGCTGGACCTGATAAAGGGATGGCTAAAGGTGCCGGTATTCGAGGACGGGCAGTTCAAAGGCGGGAAGGAGCAAAAGATGGGAACACCTCAGGGTGGGACAATATCCCCTTCCGGCCAACATCTACCTGCATCTTCTGGACAAGATAGTCAACAATACAAGAAGTCTGTTTCACAGGTACGGAGTAAAGATAGTGAGATATGCGGACGACTTTGTCCTGATGGGCAGAAGCCTGCCCGTGGAAGTGAAGGCTAAACTGGAAAATCTCCCTGAAAGAATGGGATTGGCCCTCAATGCCGAAAAGACCCACCATATCGATGCACGTAAGAAGAGCTTTGACTTTCTTGGCTTCACGGTCAGGTACAGCAGAGACCTTTTTGTTAAGGGCAGACGGTACTGGGAGGCTTTTCCAAGCAAAAGGGCAGAACAGAAAATCAGGGAGAAAATCCACGGATACCTGAAAACACACGGGTACAGCTCAGCCGAGAAAGTGTCAGAAGACCTGAATGCCATGCTCAGGGGATGGCTCAACTATTTTGAAATACCAAAGGTAAGTTATACCAAAATGGCAAAAAGAAGGCTCCGGTATTTTCTGTCCACAAGTCTTTACCGCTACTACAACCGAAAGAGCCAAAGAAAGAGCAGGCTTTACGGACAACAAGCCTTTGAGGTCTTGACCGCCAGATACGGACTGATAGACCCGACAAAATACTCTCTTGGTTTGAATAAGCTGTGAAAGCTTCAGAAGAAGTTCTTAGGAAAGCCGTATACGGGAAAACTGCACGTACGGTTTGAAGAGGGGGCACGTCAGGAGTTACGTTTCCTGACGGCTCTACTCTACTGGACAACCAAAGATTCTCGGAAACCAGCAGTTTTACAATACCCCGAAATATCATATTTGACTTGACACTTCTATTTTTTAAACCTGTTTTTTTGAGAAGGAAAAAAAAGATCAAAAATCAAGGATAACTGCGGGAGGTTCGGGGCTTATATAAATGAAAGCCGTTATTTATGAGCAAGTCCGAATATACCGTCGAAGATTTTATTTTGGATCCGGAATTCCAAAGCTGGGTGCTTTCTCCCGATGAAGAAGCCAAAGCTTATTGGGAAGGTTTTTTGGAGAAAAATCCGGACAAATACAAGGAGGTGGAATTGGCCAGAAAGACTTTACTGAACTTGTCCAGAGATGTTGCTGAAGTCAGTGAAAAACGGATAGAAGATACCTGGTCCCATATATCCAAAGCCATAAGTGACCGGGGTAAGAAAAGTGCCGAAAGGAGAGTGGTACCGTTGAGTTCAGAGAGTACCATCAGGCGTTATGCAAAAGCGTCGAGGAGTTCATATCAGCGTGACCACCAATTTTACCGGATAGCTGCCATTTTGATTTTGGCCTTTATCCTGGGACTTTTGTTCAACTTGACCCAACAGCATCACGAAGAGTTTAAGGAAGTAATTGTGGAATATGAAGAACATGTAGCCCCTCCCGGAGTGAAATCCAACCTGACGCTACAGGATGGATCCAAGGTGATACTCAATTCGGGTAGTAAATTACGATACGTCAGAAATTTCGAGAGTGACAAACGGGAGTTGTATTTGGTGGGGGAGGCGTACTTTGAAGTGGCGAAAGACAGCCTGCGGCCTTTTATTGTGCGGACGGGCCCCATCGCTACCACCGCCCTGGGTACGTCTTTTAATATCACCGCGTACGAAAATGAAAGCCATGACATTGCCCTGCTCTCGGGAAAGGTAAAAGTGGTGTTGGATTTTGAAGAAAAACAACAAGTCGAACTAAATCCCGGTGAGGCATTACAAGTGGAAGTGGAAAAAAGAATACACAAGAAACATGATTTTCAGGAAGAGAAGGTACTGGCCTGGACCAGGAAGACCATCCTGTTTGACCAAACTCCGATGGAAGAGGCCATAAGGGTACTGGAAAACTGGTATGGAGTCAAGATAGAAGTACTCAACAAGCCGGATCGGGGCGTACTGCTTTCCGGTAGGTTTGTGGACCAAACGTTAAAACGTGTTTTGGAAGGCCTGAGTTATTCGACCCGGTTTGATTTCCAGATCGCAAAAGACCAGGTTACCCTGAAATTTGATTCATCATCATAAACCCGTTTCTGCCTATGTAATACCCCTCATTACCAAAAAACAAGGCCACGGATGTTGGCGCACCCATGGCCTGTTTAAATCCGGCGACAGAGACTGTCATCTCTGCGCCGGCGGAAAGTCTGTTTAAACAATTGGCGATAGCCTAAACAAACCATTCAAAGATATGAAAAAAACAATACTTAAGCATGTATTGCACATGACCAAATTATTTTCCATTGCCTTTCTGTTCCAATGCGCAACCATGAGTTTGCTCCTGGCATGGAACGGAAATGCCCAGGTAAAAAACATTGAGGAAGTGGAGGTATCCCTCTCCCTTGAGGATGTAACGATAGATAGGGCATTCCGTGAATTGGAAAAATTGACAGGATATAATTTTGTTTTCACCAATAAAGAGTTGAGGGATGTTGCCCGTGTAAGTATCATTTCTCAAGAAGAAAGTTTATACCAGGTATTACTGGACCTGGCCCGTCAGGCCGATCTCAGTTTTAAACAGGTGGATTTTAATATCCATGTAAAAAAAGCATTGACCAACAACCTGGCCGTTCAGATTAGTCAGTCAGAAGATTTCCCTATAACCGGTAAAGTTATGGACGAAAAAGGGGAGCCGATTCCGGGCGTAACTGTCGTCTTAGAAGGTACCAGTATAGGTACTGTCACGGATATCGATGGCGGTTTTTCGTTGGAAGTTTCTGAAGAAGGGGTGTTGGTAATTTCTTTTATAGGGTATCAGACTCAAAAGGTTAATATAGGATCGAGAAATGTAATTAACATTGTCCTCTTAGAGGATATGGCTTCTTTAGAAGAGGTTGTCGTGATTGGGTACGGAGAAATAAAAAAGAGTGATTTGACCGGAGCAGTTGGCTCTGTAGACAATGACCGTATTGTAAGAATGGCGCCAATTCTTCCCGCGCAAGCCATTCAGGGACAAGTCTCAGGTGTCAATGTCCAAAAGGTAAACGGCAAACCCGGCGACGACTTCAATATAGATATCCGGGGTCTCAGTTCAATCGGAGGGAACAACGCGCCTTTGGTGGTTATTGATGGCGTCATGGGAGGGTCTTTGAATGCGTTAAATCCGGCTGACATAGAGCAAATTGATATTCTCAAAGATGCTTCGGCTACGGCAATTTATGGTTCCAGAGGTTCGAACGGGGTGGTCATCGTCACCACTAAGCAGGGTAAGTCGGGAAGGAATGTGATCTCTTATGATGGATATGCAGGAATAAAGAGTCCAGTAAATCTTCCAAATATGATGGGTGGACCCAGGTTTGTGGAATATTTTGATGAATCCGTCAAAAATGGTTCAGGAAGGTTTTTAGACGAAAAAGAGCAGCAAAATGTTGCCAATGGCACCTATACGGATTGGATTGAGCTTTTGTTAAAAAATGGTTTGCAAACCAATCACAACATTTCTCTATCCGGTGGCAATGAAAACACCCGCCATTTTTTTTCTGCGGGTTATCTGAGTGAAGAAGGCAATGTGCCGGAAGAAAAATTTGAGCGATTCAATTTAAAGGCCAATATAGATGCCAATATCAACAATTGGATAAAGGCGGGAGTTTCCACCTATTTCTCTTATAGCCTTCAGGACCAAGGGTCCAATGAAGCTTTGCGCTCAGCGTATAGACTCAGGCCTACCGGAGATGCGTACGATGAAAATGGAGAACTTCTTTTTTGGCCGACGACAAGCGACAGCCAAACACCCAACGCATTATTTGATCCACCAAACGTGAAGAACGAGTTCCGGAACTTCAGGCTATTCGGAAACATATACCTGGAATTGATGCCACTGGAAGGCCTGTCTTTCAAAACCGTTTTTGCCCCCTATCTGGAAAGTATCAGAAACGGGACATTTACAGGAAGGTATTCTAAGGCCAATACCGGCAATAGAAACGGGCGGGCTGATTACAGAAGCCAGCTAAATATGTCTTACACCCTTGATAATATACTTTCCTATAATAAAACCACCGGAAACCATTCTTTCAATGGCATATTGGCCAACAGCGTGGTGGTGAACAGAAATGAAGGGGCAGAACAGAATGTTATGGAGCTTCCCTTTGATTCCTTTTGGTACAACACAGGCTCTGCGTCAAATATTGTGGGTATTTCGAGCTATTTACAGGAATGGGCATTACTGTCTTATATGGGGAGGTTCAACTATACCTACCACGATAAATACCAGCTCACCTTTACCGGTAGATGGGATGGGTCGTCTAAACTCGCGGAAGGTCATGAATGGGCGTTTTTTCCCTCTGCCGCTGTGGCTTGGAGATTAGGGGATGAGGCATTTCTTCAGGACTTGAATGTGATTTCGAATTTAAAGTTGCGCCTGAGTTATGGTTTGGTAGGAAACGACGCTGTCAGCCCCTATTCCACACAAGCCTCTATCCGGTCTACCGTCTACGATTGGGCTGGCCAACCTGCTGTGGGTTTTGCCCCGGCAGCTATAGCCAACAGGGCCTTGACATGGGAGAAAAGCAAAGAAATTAATTTCGGGGTTGATTTTGGTCTTTTTGACAATAGGTTAGGAGGTTCTTTCGAATTATACAAAAGGACGACCGATGATTTGATCCTAAACCGCGTACTTCCTCCACATACCGGATTTGAGTCAGTTGTTGGAAACATAGGGTCTACCCTGAATCGGGGCATTGAGCTTTCTCTCAATACCGTCAATATACAGTCCAACAAGTTCTCCTGGAGAACTGACTTGACCTTTGCCAGAAACCACAATGAAATACTTGAACTTTATGGTGATGACCAAGATGACCTTGGAAACCTTTGGTTTATAGGCCAACCCATTAGGGTTTGGTATGATTACGTTTTCGATGGAATTTGGCAACTTGATGAATCCGAAGTGGCTGACTCTTATGGTTTTTTGCCGGGGAATGTAAAAGTAAAAGACCTCAACAATGATGGTTCCATTACCGCAGACGGTGATAGAACCATCCTGGGCAGCCCTCTCCCAAAATGGCTTGGTGGGATGACCAATACCTTTATTTTTAATAACCTGGACTTTTCCTTCATGCTGTATACCCAGCAAGGGGCGATGGTGAGGAGCAGGTTCCACACCGACAATTTTGGCAGAGAATGGAACGGCAGGTATAACAAGCTTGATGTTGATTTTTGGACAGAAACCAATCCATCCAATTCATGGCCGGCACCTAATAGAACAGGAGGCAGGGTATTCGAAGAGTTGAAAGCTTACACGGATGTGTCATTTGTCCGGGTTCAGAATGTGACGTTGGGGTATTCCTTTCCAAATAGAATCAAAGAAAGGATGAAAATGTCGAACCTAAGGGTGTATGCGACAGCTAATAATCCTATAGTTTTTACCAAATACGAAGGATTTGATCCAGAATGGGCTGAACAAAATACATTTAACATGGGGATTAGTTCCGCGGTATATCTTTTAGGCGTAAACGTTTCTTTCTAAATCCAAAAGACTAAAATCATGAAGACAATGAAGAAAAAAACATATATAGTTTGGGGTTTATGCGGAATTCTCTTGATCTGTATATCCTGTAGTGGCCTCTTGGACGAAAACATGGTGTCGGACAGGACCACGGATAACTATTACGTGGACGAGCAAGGGTTTGAAGACTTGGTAAAAGCAAATTATGCTTCCTTAAGGAATATTCACAAGGAGCGTGAACTGGTGTTGCTTGGTACTGACATTTTTACCCAAAGCGGCCATCCGGATTTAGGCGGGCTGTTTGGGATGAACGAATATTCTCCCCAAGGCCTGAACGTCCAGTCAGAGGCATTTGACACTTATTGGAAATTGTTATACTCCGCAATTGGAGTGGCCAATACGGCTATTGAACGTGCAGCAAATGTGGATATGAATGAAGCGACCAAAACCATAAGACTGGGAGAAGTGAAGTTTTTGAGGGCCATGTACTACTTCTATCTGGTGGAACAATTCGGTGACATTCCCCTTGTCCTGGATGAGATTACTTCGGTGGTGACAACTGCTGAAAGGATTCCTGAGCAGGAGATATACCGTCAGATCTTAGCGGATCTTACACAAGCGGTTGATGTGTTGCCAGGAGTACAGGGGGATTACGGGAGGGTTACCAAAGGTGCTGCTCAACACCTCTTGTCGAAGGTTTATTTGACCCGTGCATATAAGGGTTTTGCGGAAGGAACGGACTTTCAGCGTGCTGTTGAACTGGCAGAGTCGATCATTAATTCGGGCAATTATCGGCTACTCGACACTTTTAGAGAGGTTTTTCAACAGGGTAATGAGGTAAATGATGAAATCATATTTTCTGTTCAATATAGCAATAACACGGTAGTGAATGGAGCGGGAAGCAACGCTCATTCTATTTTTGGGGCAGGTATTGAAAACCTGGAGGGGATGGACAGGAACAGCGTGTATAACCGTCAGCAAGCACGATTTGTTCCTTCCAGGTATCTGCATACCTTGTTTGATGTGGAAAATGACGAGCGTTATGACGTTACCTTTTTGAGGGTGTTTTACGCCACTATAGACCAAGGGAGCAAATCCGTTGGGGATACTGTTCTTTACTTCCCAAGATGGGACGAACCCTGGTCACAGGACCGCATCGATGCTGCCGATTATATCGTGGTAAATTGGGAGGAATACTATATGAATGCCGGCAAAACAAACCAGTTTCCTCCAATATGGAAGTTTTTTGAAGCGGATCTTCCCTATGGGGATGACATGGGAACAAGAGACCAATTTGTATTCCGGCTTGCCGAAACCCATTTGCTTGCGGCTGAGGCGTATTTGGGACTTAACAATCCTTCTGAAGCACTCAGGCACATCAATATTGTCAGAAGAAGGGCCGCTGTGCCTGGAAGCGAGGCCGCAATGGAAATGACATCGATCACAATAGACGATTTATTGGATGAACGCGCCCGCGAACTTTGTGGGGAAGACCAAAGATGGAACGATCTAAAACGTACCAATAAGTTGATAGAAAGGACGCTACTACGGAATGAAAGAGCAGCTGCTGCCAACCAACTCCGTGAATTTCATTTGTTGCGGCCGATTCCCCTGTCCCAGATCGAACGTACGACAAATGACCTCATCCAAAACCCCGGATACAACTAAGTATTGTAATTGAAGAAATGTAGGAATCTGATGAGCAGTAATTATCTCCGGACTGGATACTTCCAGTCCGGAATAGTCGGACTGATCTGATATTCTTTTATCCAACACGATCTTGAGAGTTTATTTATGGCTTGGTTGGCTAAAATGGAGAATGGATCCGGTTGGAAAATGATGGATTCTGTTATACTTGTTATAATCCAATTCTTTTTCATTCTCGAACAATTCAAAGGAAAACATGATAGATGCAAAACCTGAATATAGTAAATATGGACACCGGAAAGGAATGATTTTGAATTTCTTTCTGATCATTTTATTTAGTTTGACCGGTCCTACGCTCGCCAATGATGCTGTGAGGCCAAACTTTGTTATACTTTTGTCTGATGACCATGGAGCTGATGATGTGGGCTTCAGCGGGAATATGGATGTATCCACACCCGTATTGGACCAACTTTCCCGGGAAGGTGTGACATTTAAGCGTGCTTTTGCCCCAGCCTCTGTATGTACACCCTCTAGGTCTGCTATTTATACGGGCCTTTATCCGTACAGAAATGGATGTCATCAAAATCATGGCGGGATCAAACCGGAAATCACCACACTTCCCCATTACCTTATGCCTTTGGGATACAGAGTAGTTTTGGCGGGAAAAGTACACGTCGCTCCTAAAGAATCTTTTCCATTTGAATATATAGAAAAGCACGAAATACCTCATTTTTTGGAAACAGTAGGCGATACCCCCTTTTGCCTGATCGTGGGATATTACAGTCCACACGAACCGTATTTCAACAAAAAAAGCGGAGTAGCACATTCGAAGATTACCCCAAAGCCCTGGATGCCCGACACGAAAGAGACCAGAATGCTTACGGCCGGGTATTATGACAATGTGGAAAATTTGGATTACGAAATAGGAACCAGTCTGTATTGGCTGGAGAAAGGCGGCTTCATCGAAAATTCCATGATTATATATACCAGTGATCATGGGCCTGGGTTACCATTCGGCAAGTGGACACTGTATGAAAAAGCCTTGCATGTTCCTTTTATCGTCAAGTGGAAGGGAATAAACGATCCAGGGAGACAGTCAGACGTTCTTGTTAGTTTGACGGATATTTTGCCCACGATAATTGAACTGGCGGAAGGTCGGTCTCCTGTTGACTTGGATGGCAAAAGTATCCTTCCGCACATCGTTGGGAAAGGAGAGAACCTCCATCATGAATACCTGTATGCGGCCTATACGAATCTCGGCGTTCAGGAAGCAAATCGCTATCCGATCCGCAGTGTCAGGAATGGAAGGTATAAGCTTATTATCAATGCAAACTACAGTTCGCAGTTTACCATTCGAATGACGCAACGCCCCGATAACAGGGCAGTAATATGCGGCTACCGGGTGCTTGAATCCTGGAGGAAAACAGGTGCAGATCCCTTAAAGCGGTATCGTCAATTCCGTTCACGGCCAATGGTGGAATTGTATGACCTACAAAATGATCCCCATGAAATGCGTAACCTGGCAGAATTGGCGGAATACCGTGAAGTAAAAGACACTATGATGACCAGATTGAGAAATTGGGTGTGTGAGCAGAATGATACTGAATACGTGGAATTGTTAGGTTGTTTATGAACAGGAGATCATTTATATCACGAACGTCTGCAGGGTATGCGGCAATGATACTTATGCCAGGAATATGGCAGATCCGGGCCAGGGAGGGCACTGGGAGACCTTACGATTTTAAACCTTATCGCCTTGGGCAGACTTTGGCACCTGTAACGAAAGTCACTCCCGATGACGGCTTTTATCTACACAGCTTTTATGATGTTTGTCCCTGGAGCCCAAGCCAGCGGTACCTGACGGTAACCAGATTGCCTTACCAAGGATTGAAGCCAAGATGGGGAGACAAGGCCGGAGTATGCGTCATTGATCTTTATGAACAAACCATAGAAACAGTATACGAAACGAAGGCATGGTCTTTTCAGGTAGGTGCCAATGTCCAATGGGGGAACATGGGAGACAGGTATCTGTATGCGAATGATATTATCGATGAAATCCCTGTTTGCGTCCGGATCGATCTTGAAACCAAAGAAATAACCGCATATGCCGGTCCGAAATACGACCTTTCTCCCGATGAGCGATATGTAATCAGTCCCAACCTGCTCAATATGAACATCCACCAATATGGCTACAGCGTGCCGGATCCCTTGGGCAAAAAACCCATGCCTTTTACACCTGATGATATGGAATATGAAGGATTGTGGCGGACTGACCTCCAGCGCAACCGGAAAGAGCTATTGGTTCCCATGAACTATTTTGTCAGGGCTTCCTCAGAGCAGGATTTTTACCGGAAGGGGGTTGGTTATCTGTTCCACAGTAAATACAACCTCCAAAATACACGTATTATGCAGGTTTTTCGCTGCCAGATCAATGGAGCGGGTCGCCATGCTTCTCTTTTTACTATGGATATTGACGGTTCGGACCTATCTGAATGCTTAAGTAGGGAAAAATGGAACCAAAAAGCCCGTCTGGGTGGATCCGGGAATCATCCAAACTGGCATCCTGATGGCGAACATATCGTCATGAATTGTATACCTAACTGGTTGGGATATGAAGACATGCTTTTTTGCCAGTTTAGGTTTGATGGGACGGATTTTACCATCCTTTCCGAAAAGCATCTGGGTAGCGGCCATCCCACAGTGGAACCTACTTCAAGGTTTTTGGTAAGTGATGCTTATATAAAACAGCAATACGTGGTCAAAGGAGGTGAAGTGCCTATACGGTTTATCGACCTAAAAGAGGATAAAGAATACACTTTGTGTACCATTGCCAATGACGTGGGCGGAGGAGGTGAAATGTACACCAAACAAGACAGGGAAGAAGGAGGGAGCCCGCACAAGCTTGATCCCCATCCGGCGTGGAGCAGGGATTATAAAAAGCTTTGTATTAATGGGGCTCCGGAAGGAGACCGGCAGGTATTCATTATTGATTTGAAGGAATGGACGGGATGATTGAAATGGAAGCTGTATACATTCTGAAGAAAGTTTGGATAAAGGCGTTCTTCTTTTTTGTTTTGATGGGTTGGCATTTGGTTTCTTTTGAAGTCCAATGCCAACAAGTATATGACGTGTGGGAAGGGGGTCGCATTCTCTATGAAAATGATTTTTCCATACCTGATCAACTGGAAGATTGGAAGATGGAAGGTCCTGGGAAAACGGAATTTAAAGAAGGGTGGATGCACATGTATTCCCCGGATGAAGAGTGGCATCATGTATATTGGTGTCCCATGGATTTTCCGGAAAGTTTTGCTGCAGAATGGGAAATGCAAAACATGAATCCCGATGCAGGACTATGTATTGTGTTTTTCGCAGCCAGGGGGATAAACGGAGAGGATATTTTTGATCCCCTTCTTCCTGAGCGTGACGGGACTTTTAAATACTACACCAGGGATAGGCTGAATAGCTATCACATTTCCTACTATGCCAACAACCCTAAAAACCAGGAAAGGGAGGCTTCCCACCTTCGAAAGAATAATATGTTTGAAATCATGCAGACGGGACCTGAAGGAATTGCCAAGCACTCCACGGCAATACATCATATCCGTCTAGTAAAGGATGGAGCCAGAATAGCCATGTCAATAGATGGGAAAAAGATCATCGATTGGACAGACGATGGAAAAATACATGGGCCTGTGTATGGCGGGGGTAAGATAGGTTTTCGGCAAATGCAGTGGTCGTATTTCAGGTATAGAAATTTCAAGGTGCGGGAAATAAATGGTACCGGCCGATAACTAATAAAACAAACCGTATGAGTTTAATTAAAGATATAGGATTTCAATTCACTACCTTGTTCTTATGTGTTGTTTTTTTTATTTCAACATGTTGTACAAGCTGCTCAGATAGTCCGGGGGTAGCATCCACCGGAATTCAGCAGGTAGGTATCGATGCGGTATACCAAAGGTATCTGGAGTTTCCTCAGCCATCTGGCATGCAAACGGTTCGCTTGAATCCACCGGTGTTGAGATGGCCGGTAGAAAAGGGCAGACAAATAACTTATGAGGTGCGTTTGTCCAAAGACAAGGGGTTTTCAGATACAACAGATGTCATTGGGGTTGTGGATACTCCCTGGGCAATGTTTAATCCTCATATGAAACTGGATCTCGGTAATTGGTATTGGCAATACAGAAAAAGCGGCGGAAACTGGTCAGACCTTCAGGGTTTTGTGGTGGATGATAGTGCCTATCCAATGGTCTCGCCTTCCTCTTTCCAGTTTCTAAAATCAGTTCCCTTGTCTAAACCCAGGGTGTTAACGACGGAACGGGACCGTTTAGCGCTGAAAATTTTAGAAAAAGACAATGACATCAAGGCGATAATTGAAGAGGCAAACGAAATGCTTCACCTTCCTATTCCCAGGGAAAATGAAGGTATTTCGCTGCAAAAAGGAGAGGACGCCGAACAGGAAAGAAAGTTTCGCCAAGACGCCAGTCATCGGCTTGGCAGCTCAGCCTACAAAGTGGTTCTTTCTATGGCACAGGCTTTTTTGCTCACTGACGACGAGGTATATGCCAACAAGGGCATGAAAGTGGCCCTTGAAGTTGCTACGTGGAATCCAAACGGTGTTTCCGGTATCAGCGACTTTGGGCATGCGCGGTGCATGGTAGCCATGGCGATTGCTTATGACACTTTTCATAAATTCTTGAGTGAACTTCAACGAAAAGTGCTGGTGGATGCCGTTTCGGCAAGGGCATCTTACTTTTATCTCGAATGGGCGAACAACATAGAGGCGAGGCTTCTAAGCGGTCATGTATGGCAACACATATTGCATTATTTTTTTCAGACAGCGACAGCCTTATATGGCGATGTGGACGAAGCCTCTGACTGGTTGTCTTATGCTTATGAACTGTTTCTCGCGAGGGCTCCGGTGTTGGGTGGAATGGATGGGGGGTGGATTGAAGGAGCTTCCTACTTCCGGATGAATATGGAGACCATGGTGGATATCCCGTTGTATATCAAGAAATTTTCGGGGTTTGATTTTTTCAAGGCTCATCCATGGTACCACCGTCAAGTCAAATGGATGATTTATCATGTCCCTCCGGGGTCTGCACCGGATGGCTTTGGAGACAATGTGGAGGAGATGGATACGCCTGGGGCGGAATACGCAGCATTCGCTATTGAAATCGCCAAACTGCTCAATGATGAAAATGCGGCATGGTATGCTTGGCAATGTGCTAAATACGAAAATATTGATCTTTCAAAGAAAGACGTGCTGAGATGGATAAGGGCCACAAAAACATCCGATATCCCGATACCTGATGTTCCTGAAGAGATCGATCTACCGATGGGATACACGTTTCAGGATGTGGGTCTTGCTGCCATGCATACACGTCCAGGAGTGCAGCAGGATGACCTTATGATAGCGATGCGGTCAAGTCCTTTTGGATCATATGGACATATGCTTTCTGATCAAAATGTCTTCAATATCCTTTATCGGGGAAAAAAACTCTTTTACCGGACGGGTTATAAAGTGACCATGAAAGACCCGCATCGTACAGGATGGTATCAGCATACCAGAAGCCAAAATGGCATTTTGGTGGACGGAGAAGGACAGCCCTATAGTACGGAAGCGTTTGGATGGATCGCCAGGTTCATACAGGGTGGAGGCCTCGCTTATACAAAAGGGGATGCCTCCAATGCCTACAAAAGTAAAGAAACAGGAGAAAATTATGGTGTATCAAAAAACCACAGGCACATTGTTCTGCTCAAGCCGGATGTTATCGTCATCTACGATGAATTGGAATCAAATAAAGATGTGGAATGGTCCTGGTTGATACACAGTCTTGAAAACATGACTTTAGATAAAGAAAATGATGTTTTTTCGGTCTCTCTTGATGACGCAGACGGCATAGGCAGGCTTTGGGGATCGCGGCCCGTTAACCTGCATCTTGCGGATACTTTTGACGTCCCCGCTGTGAATTGGCGAAAAAGCCGTGATCAACATGGGAAACTTAAAACTTATGATGATGATCAATGGCATTTTAAAGCCACAGCCAGAGAAAAGACTACTCAAATGAGATTTTTGGTGGTTATTCGTGTCACGCCGCACGGTATGACCAACAACTGGTTAGAAAAAAAGGCCGAAAATGGGCTTGTTGATATGCAAATTGGGGATTGGAGAATCGCCGCGAATATGGATGTTTCCATGAGTCCCGGGCTAATTATCATGAATAAACAAGAACAGGTAGCATTCTCATCACATGGTCATCCGTTGGAGTTTCAGGGAAAAACGTATAACGGCAATTATAAGCATGCCTCCAAATTGGTTTTTGTCGAAAACGGCGTGACCAATTTTAGTGAGGTGGAGGACCAACTACCTTACGATCTGCGTAATAGCATACAGTATTATCGAAATAATGGTTACTAGAACAGCCAAGATATACAATGAATGAAAATTGAAACAGTTTAAGATGAAAAAGACAAACAACCTAGCATCAAAGTCGTATTTCGAGATACTTTTTGTTTTGGTTTGTATGACGATAGTCGTATCGAACACCTATTCACAGCAATCATCCCCCAATTTTATTTTTATTCTTACCGATGACCAGGGCTGGAGTTGTACTTCAATGGGTATAGATGACCGGATTCCTGATTCTAAGAGCGACTATTACGAAACACCCCATATCGATAGGATGGCCAAAGAAGGTATTCGTTTTACCAATGCTTATGCGCCGGCTTCGATTTGCTCGCCAACGAGGAGAAGCATCATCTTTGGTCAAACGCCTACCCGGCTGGGGGATGAAACCTTTAAAGAAAACTATAACCCTGAAACAAATGGACAGGCATTGACCATTCCAAGGGTTTTGAAGTCGGCTAATCCTGCCTACAAAGCGGCCCACTATGGTAAATGGGATTTGCGGGCTGATATTTTCCCTGAAGACCTGGGTTTTGATGAAAGTGATGGTGATACCCGCAACAGTCATGGGAATTTGATGTCTGCCAGTGGGGAAAAATGGACAGAGGTTTTTGTAACGGACGATCCGAAACGGACTGTCTCCATTACCAGACGGGCAGTGAATTTTATGGAAAGGCAAGTGGATCAGGGGAATCCTTTTTACCTACAGATTTCCCATTATGCCCCTCATGTTGATATACAAACCAGACGGACTACGCTGGAAAAGTACCAAAATAAACTGCCCGGCGAAAGGCACCATTCACCTGGATGGGCAGGGATGCTGGAAGACATGGATACCTCTGTTGGTGAAATACTTGACAAAGTAGAACACCTTGGGATATCGGATAACACCTATATCATTTTAATGTCAGACAATGGAGCGGCCGAGTTCATCCCTCCTGTTTCAGGCCAAAAGAAGTTGTCGGATCCGAAATCCTTTGATAAACCCATGAGAAATTATCCCCTAAGAGCCGGCAAATGGACACTCTATGAAGGAGGGATCAGGGTTCCTTTTATCGTCAAAGGTCCGGGAGTGGAGAAAGGAAAAATGAGCCATGAGCCCGTAGGCGGGTGGGATATTTTACCCACTGTGGCTGAACTTGCGGGTTACGACCTTCTGCCGAGGAACGATCTGGATGGGGGGAGTTTTGCGAAACTCATCCATAGCGGTGGTAAAGGTCAGGTTCACCGACCCAGAGACTATTTTGTGTTTCACCGTTACCATGATGGGTATCCTCACTCTGCCATCATACAGGATAACCATAAACTGGTGATTTTATGGAAGAAGGCTAGAATGGAATTGTACGACCTACATACTGATATTGGAGAAAGAACAGATATATCCGGTCAGCACCCCGATAAGGTTAAGTCACTTTATGGGAAATTCATCGGATATGTAAACGAAGTTAACCTCGTACTTTTTAAAAAACTGTCTGCTTATGACATGGGAAACTAGATGGAATGGAGAATAAAAAGCATCTGCTTGTTATATTACGGATAATTTTCAAAGATGCGTTTTGGAAGAAGATTACAAATTCATTGTGGAGATGTTTAAAGACGAAGTATTTCTGGAACTTTATAATCTTTAGAGGACATCATGGAAAGGGAGAGCCTGGCGTTTGGTCCGAAATATCAACATAATGCCGAAAGGCTCACCAAACACTGGCGGATTATATGGAAGAAACCGGCGGCGGGTTGAAGCAGCCTTCAAAATTGCATCGTAATGTTCTGGAACAAACTAAATGGTGGAAATACACGTGAGTAAAAAGAATTTGAAAGATTATCCGCGCCGTGTTTTAATAGTTGGCTTTTGGGTACTGCTTTATATTTCCTGCGATCCAAAAGAAAAGCGGGAGTTATCGGGGCTACCCAACATTGTGATCATTTTTGCTGATGATATGGGATATGGGGATGTGAGCGCGCTGAACCCATCGGCAAAAACAAGAACCCCTGCTATTGATAACCTTATTCAGCAGGGACTTGCATTTACCGAGGCTCATGCCAGTGCTTCAGTATGCACGCCTTCCCGATACGGTTTGCTTACGGGAAGGTATGCTTTTCGCTCGGAAAATGGCGCCTATGGCATCTGGGGTTTTGATAAGCCGGTCATAGAACCGGAAAGGAAAACTTTGGCCAGACTTTTAAAAAAGTCTGGGTATCAAACCGCTTGTATAGGAAAATGGCATCTGGGCTTGGACTGGCAGACAAAAGATGGCTCAGGGGAGCCCAATTTTGATGAAATTACAGGCTATTCCGATGTAGACTACCACCAACCGGTATCCGGCGGCCCCAATGATTTTGGTTTTGATTACTCTTTTATACATCCAGCCTCGCTGGATATCCCTCCCTATGTTTTTCTCAGGAACCAGGAAGTGGTGGACCCTGATATGATACTTACAACTGACTTTTATCCTTCCAGAAAAGAGGACACAGAATACGCGTGGGATAAAAAGCATACCAATGACGATGCTGTATATTGGGAAAAGGGTGTATGGTGGAGGCAGGGGGAAATGTCCCGTTCATTCAGGATTGAAACCTGCCAAACTGAAATTGTAAAAGAAGGCGTGGCATTTATTGAAAGGGCTTCAGAAAACCCTGAGAACCCGTTTTTTCTGTATTTACCCCTGACAAGTCCCCATACCCCATGGGTGCCTTCTGAAAAATTTAAGGGGACTTCTTCAGTAGGTTTGTATGGCGATTTTATCAGGGAAGTAGATGATGTGGTGGCACAGGTCATCAATGCCCTGAAGAAACATGGCACCTATGAGAACACCTTATTTGTTTTTACCAGCGACAACGGGGCATACTGGCCCCAGGAGGAAATAGATCTGCATAATCATGACGCCAACCAAGGTCGGAGAGGCCAAAAAGGCGATATTTGGGACGGCGGACACCGGGTGCCCCTGGTGATTTCCTGGCCAGGCATGACGGACAAGCCCGGGATGGTGGATCATCTGATAAGCCTGACTGACTTCTATGCCACATTTGCAGCGCTCACAGGGAGTCAGACTGAAGCCGGCAGCGGTGAAGATAGTTTTAGCTTTTGGCATGTATTGAATGGCGATTTTGACACGCCCATACGACCTTCCATGATTCATCATTCATCCAGGGGTATGTACAGCATCCGCGGTGGGGGATGGAAATACATAGAAGGGCTTGGCTCAGGAGGTTTTACATTTCCGGATACAGAGACTCCGTTGGAGAACGGGCCGCAGGGTCAATTGTACCGCGTTGAGGTGGACAGTCTTGAACAAAACAACCTGTTTTCTGAGTCTCCCGAACAGTTACAGGAATTAAAAGAAAAGCTGGAAAGAGGAAAGCGGAAAGGAGAGACTGCAAGTTAATTGTGGAAAAAGGAGAACTCCTCCTTTCATTATGGGACGCATTCGAGGAGTTTTTTGCCCGAAAAGTTGACCTGCTAACCCAGCAGTCCATCAAAAACCCCATTTTAAGAAAATCAATAGATGATACCAAACAGTTAAATTATGACCGGGCGGGAAAGTATTTGTCTGATATTTCCCTGGCCATCATCATCTCCACCGTCCCGGCACCATCAGGATTAGATAATTTCATTTTTATTTTTAATTTTAGTCATTATGAGACTGTCTAAAAAAGCGAATTGTTCTCGTTGACACGAATCATTGTTTTCTCCCCCCTTTGCGGCTATTTCACTCAGACACAAAACGTTTCACCGGAACCCCCTCACTGCGGCCTGTGTGTCCATCACGGTGGGCCACTTATTTCGATTGTTGGTTCGCTTATCAGAATATGGATTTCCCAAAGGCTGTCCCGTTTAGATAATTTCATTTTTATCTTTAAATTTAGTCACTGTGGGACGGAATTCCCTTCTGTCTCTTTTTCACAACTAACCCAATATAATGAGATGAAAAAAAGCATTACCCATTTACAACAGAACAATTTTGATTTGGCCAGGGAGAAGACAGAAAAAGCGCACGCTCCAAAGGCGGAGCCGGGTTCAGCAACCGGCAATGACAGGAGATCCTTTTTACAGAAAGTCGGCTTGGGAGGCATCAGCCTCGCGGGCATGATGATGTTGCCGCTGGAGGATACCCTCGCCCATACCACTTCGAAGGTCAACCGCAATTCCAATCCCTCCGATCTTAAAATCACAGACATGAGAATCGCCCAGTACGGCAATGTCCCTTTGTTGAAAATCTACACCAACCAGGGCATCCACGGGCTGGGTGATGTGAGGGACGGGGCGGACAAAAGATACGCTCTGATGCTAAAAAGCCGTATTTTGGGTGAGAATCCCTGCAACATCGAGAAGATATTCAAAAAAATAGAACAGTTTGGTGGCCATGGCAGGCAGGGGGGCGGCGTCTCTGGCGTGGAAATGGCCCTGTGGGATCTCGCAGGCAAGGCCTATGGCGTGCCTTTGTACCAACTGATGGGCGGTAAGTTCCGCGATAAAGTCAGGATATATGTGGATACCCCTACCATGCAGGATCCAGATGAGTTTGCAGCCAAAATGAAGGACCGGGTGGCTCAGGGTTTTACCCTCTTGAAAATGGACATAGGCATCGGTCTGATCAAGGACATCGAGGGAACTTTGACCAATATCGAACCCTGGCAGCCGCTTAGGGGTTGGACGGACAGGGATGTAATGAGCTACGCGCAAACCCGCCACCAGTTTACCCATATCCAAATCACACCAAAGGGCCTGGAAAAAATGGTGGAATACGCCGCCAAAGCCCGTGAGAAAGTGGGTTACGAAATACCACTGGCCATTGATCATTTTGGTCATATGGGTTACAATGAAATGGTCAAGCTGGGCCGCGCATTTGAGCCTTATAACATCGCTTGGCTGGAAGATTTGGTGCCTTGGCAGAACACGGAGCAGTGGCGGATGATCACCGAGGCGCTCTCCACGCCAACGCTGACAGGGGAAGACACCTATCACAAAAAGAATTTTAAGGATTTGATCGAGAAAAGAGCCGTGGATATTGTCCACCCCGATCCCGGCAGTGCCGGAGGCTATCTGCAGACCAAAAAAATCGGAGACTATGCGGAGGAATTCGAAATCGGCATGGCGATTCACCATGCTGCGTCCCCGGTGACTTTCATGGGTACGGTCCACGCCGCGGCGGCGACGTACAATTTCATCGGCTTGGAACACCACTCGGTGGACAATCCCTGGTGGGAGGACCTTGTGACCGGAATAGAGAAACCCTTGGTAAAAGACGGATATGTAAAAGTGCCGGAAGCTCCGGGTATAGGCCTTGAGCTGAATGAGGATGAAGTGAAGCGGAGGCTGCGGGAAGGTGAAGAGTATTTTGCGCCTACAGATGATTGGAATGAGATCCGTTCCTGGGACAGGACATGGAGCTGATCTTTGGATCAAGATCTGCGAACCCGGATATTTTGATCCGGGTTCGATTTTTTACGGCCCACCCCGCTATGCACCGGTCCGGGGGGGCATTTCAAGGTGAAGGGGCTAAACAACACTTCATCAGTCGGTAAGCAGAAACGGTTTGGGAAAAAGCAGGAGCGTTTTTAAAGATTTTTGCAAGAAACAAAGATTTTATATCTTTAGGATGAATAAGGATTTATTGTAACTGAGGCCCGCACCGACCATGAGCAAACCTAAAGAGATTTTAAATATCCTGTTCCAGTTAGTGGTAGCAGGATTGGTAATCATTTTTACCGCCTATATTTTGCCGGGCATCACCGTGGACGATTATCTTACCGGAGTGATCATTGCGGCACTCCTTGCCCTGTTAAACATCACCATCAAACCCATACTGATTTTTCTTACCATACCCATTACCCTGATTACACTTGGTCTTTTCCTGTTGGTTATCAATGCTTTGCTGGTTGTCATTGCTGCGAAAATTGTATCGGGATTTACAGTGGACGGTTTTTGGTGGGCACTTTTATTCAGTTTGATACTTTCCCTGGTAAATTCCATTCTCGGTATTTCTCTCGGAGAAGGATTCAGGTCTTAAGTGGAACCGGGAAGTTCACTGGGCAGGGTCCTGTCCTTTACACGCCTGTAGTAAACAGGTTCTTTGGTCCCATCTATCAAATAGTGGGGGGCTAAGCTGCTTTTAGGAATATCGACGATCAACAAATATTTTTCGTCTTTTAGCAGTTCATCTTCCCAATAGTCTATCTCAAATACTTCGAATATCACGTTAATAGGCGGATTGCAGTATTTGGTGATGGCTTCATTCACCATAAACATCTCTTCTTCCGCATCGATGCCGATCAGCCTGCCCCGGTCCGAAACCCCAACAATAATTTTACCTCCTTCCGTATTGGCAAATGCCAATAAAGTTTTTGCTATTTTTTTCTGATTACTAAGGTTTTGTTTAAAATCAAGAGACAATCCTTCACGCTTTGATAGGAATTCTTTGATGAGTTCATTATTCTTTTTTGGCGAATACATTTTTTTTATTAGCAAATGATTGTAAATTATAGGACTGATTGTATGATGAATATCATTCTTTTATATAATTATAACAACAGTTATGAGGTCCATTAATCTTAAACACAGTGAATATACCATGCAAAATTTGAATGAAGGTTTTTTGCCTGAAACCATTGAATCGTTGAAAGAAGAAATCAGAGCCTCAGGTAAAATTTTTAAGATTATTCCCGGTGAGGATAATTCTGACGAATATGTCAATTTTTATTTTATCGGCAAGTATGAAGGGAAGGATGTGATTTATGACGCAGCCCTTTATACGTTGCGATTGCATTATAACAGTGAGCTGTACGAACTGGCAGAACATGAGGCCGCTAAGAAATTCCCCAACTATAACGGCATCAAATATGAGGAAGATGAAAATGGCAATCTCAAACCTCTCGATCCCAAGGAAGAGGAAATAGGCTGGTTTATTACCGAACTTATCATGGATATGGAAGATGAAGGATTGGTAAAAGTCCAGGAATTTGTGGATATAGATACCCACCATGATTATGGCATAGGGCTGGATGCGGCCTTAAACGTGGAGGAAATCAATGAAAAGATCATCACAAGATTTGTGGAAGAATTCAATAATGATACCCTTAGGTTGGATGATACCTTTTACACATTCGAATCAGAGGATGAGGATGAAGATGAATTTTGATATTTTCCCGGACGGTTTTTTTAACATATTTCCCGGATGATGGTTTTCCTTGCAAGGATTTTAAGGTAGAACATGCTCAAGGTTGCCTGGTCTCTGGGTATGCCTTGTCGCTACCGGAGGGCCACCGCTTCCCTATGGCGAAATATGATTTGCTGCCGGACAGCTTCTTTGTGAAGGTACTTTGGTGGCAGATAGCTTTTTTCAGCCTGGGATGTTGGAAGAATGTCATATCTCGAACACGCACCTGGCATACACTGAAAACTCCCCTTGCTAAACCTGAGCCGGACTGAAACCAGAAAAACCGGGCTTCGTTTGTCCAGCAAATAGGTGGAAAGGGAAGTCCGGATAGAGAGTGGCTCCGGATGGGCATGTCGGTACGCCTTAATGCAATGGCGAGTAAAATATTTTTATTTATTCTTCCTATTTGGAAAGGCGGGATAGCTTTGCTTTTTTTAACAGTTTATATGGGAGTTAAAATTTGTAAAAAGATAAGTTTCCTTATATTTGCCACCATAAAATAAAAGCAAAATAAAAGTGAAAAGACTAAGCAGAGCATTAGGTGTATTGGGCCTTTCGGTTTTCTTGCTGGGTGCATGCAACCAGCCATCCTCAAACAGCGCGGCAGTGAATGGCGAGGCGCCTGAGATAAATATCACCGACCTTAAAGTGGCTTACATCCACACGGACAGTGTGATCAATAGATTTGATTTTTTCAAGGAAAAGTCAGCAGAGATAGCCGAAAAGGGGAAAAGGTTTGAAGGAGAGCTTTCTTCAAGGGCGAAGGGCTTTGAACAGGAAGTGGCCAATTTCCAACGGTCTGCCAACACCATGACCATTAATCAAGCCAGGGCCAAGGAAGAGGAATTGGTGACGAAGGAAAGGAATCTGGTGACTTACCGGGACAATCTGATGCAGGAACTGTCTGCAGATGAGACCAAATTATATAATGACGTGTATGATATGATTCAGGAATACCTGAAGGACTATGCTGCTAAAAATGATTTGGAAATGATTCTTTCCTATACCCGCGGGGGAGGGGTATGGTATGCGGACAACTCCCTGGATATCACGGACTCGGTAGTGAAAGGTATCAATGAGTCCTACAAAAACAAGAAGAGTGATTCCGGTAAATCGGAAAACAAACCCGGTTCAAGTGAGGAAAAATAAAATCCTAGAACATACATGAATTAAGGCCCGGCATTGTCCGGGCTTTTTTGTTTTTTATTAAATACCTAAATTTAGCCATTAATTTCATTTTAGTCATTTTATTATCTGCATAATGAACATTACCAACTTTCTGAAACATCACTATAGACATTTTAATGCTGCCGCACTTATAGATGCAGCTGAAGCTTATAAATCTCATTTGGACAATGGTGGCAAAATGATGGTTACACTTGCGGGGGCCATGTCCACCGCTGAACTGGGCATTTCTTTGGCTGAAATGATCAGACAGGACAAAGTACAGATCATCACCTGTACCGGTGCTAACCTGGAGGAGGACGTATTTAACCTTGTGGCGCATGATTATTATGAAAGAATTCCAAATTATCGGGACCTTTCTCCGGAAGAGGAACAGGATTTGCTGGAGCGGCATATGAACAGGGTGACCGACACCTGTATTCCCGAGATGGAAGCCATGAGAAGGATTGAAAGCGTGATTCTGGAAGAATGGCAAAATGCCGACAAAGCCGGTGAAAGTTATTTCCCACATGAATTCTTTTACAAGATCCTTCTTTCGGGAAAGTTGGATGATAGCTTTCAAATCGACCCGAAAGACAGCTGGTTGTTGGAAGCTGCAAAAAAGAACCTTCCTGTCATTGTACCGGGATGGGAAGATTCTACGTTGGGAAACATGTATGCCGGACATTGTATTTCCGGAGACGTCAAAGACGTACACACGGTAAAAGGCGGGATTCAATACATGATGTATCTAGCGGATTGGTATACCAAGAATGCTACAGCGGACAATAGAATAGGCTTTTTCCAGATTGGAGGAGGCATTGCGGGGGATTTTCCTATCTGTGTTGTTCCCATGCTCCATCAGGACTTGCAGATGGACAGCGTCCCTCTATGGGGATATTTCTGTCAGATCTCGGATTCCACCACTTCCTATGGGTCTTATTCCGGTGCAGTTCCTAATGAGAAGATTACCTGGGGCAAACTCGGACTGGATACGCCCAAGTATATCATAGAATCAGATGCCACGATTGTGGCACCCTTAATCTTTGCAATTGTATTGGAACAATGACAAAAACACTTAACCATATCAATTTGAGAAAAGCAAGCACGGTCATAGGGCTTGCTTTTTGTATTTTTTCGCCTCTCTATTCCCAGGAAACCTTTCCGCTGAAAATGTTGAATTCCACCTATGACGAGCACCACCCGGTGGTATCGGCCAAAGGGCAGTTATATTTCACCCGCGCGTTTCATCCCAGTAATATGGGAGGACAGGGTGACCCCGGAGACATATGGCTTGCAGACCTCAGTGCTTTTGGGGAATTTCTAGCGCCACAGGTGGTTGAAAGCCTTTCCACAAAGGGGTACGATTTATTGATCGGTTTTGTGAATTCCTCCACAGCTTTGGTTTATCATGGCGACCTGAACAATAAGCAGGTCATCTATGAATACAACTGGGTAGGAAACGATTGGAAAAGAACGGAGGAAGTTGCCATACCGGGTTTTCGGGTAAACGGGGAACATTTCAGTGCCAGGCTGAACGCCTCGGGCGATGTCTTGTTGCTGTCGATGGATTCTTTTGGCAGTTACGGTAATGAGGATATATATGTATGCATAAAAAGCGATGACGGATCCTGGTCAAGACCCAGAAACCTGGGACCACAGATAAACAGCCTTCATCAGGAGCTTTCTCCCTTTCTTTCTAAGGATGGCGAAGTCCTTTATTTTTCTTCAAATGGCCACGGGGCGGAAACCGGAAAAAGTATTTTTTTCAGCAGAAAAAAAGGGGACTCGTGGACCGAGTGGGAAACTGCGCAGCCCCTTCAGAATTTGAATTCAGACGGGATGGAACTTCATTATGTAGAAGACATGGGCACTGGTCGAGCGTATTTTACCAGTACTCAAAACAGTGAAGGTTACGGGGATATATTCTATGTAGGCGCAGAGATTCTCCCCGAAATCAAGGAAACCAACAGGGGGGTGGCTTACACTTCGCCTTTTCCAGAGCAAATGACAGAAGAGCTGGATGATGAAACGATGCCGGAAAACCCAGTCGAAGAAACCGTCACAGAAATTCCCCCGGTTTTGCCAGAGGAGGAAGATGAGACAGAAAAGTTCAGCGTGGTGGATAGGGAAAGCTTGAGCCCGGTATCCTATGAATGGCTCGTAACGGATGCCAGCGGGCAACCCACCCCCTTTAAAGAAGACTTTCATACCCTTAAAAAACTGATAGAAGGAGGGGAGCGATTCGAAGAAATAACCATCACTTCACCAGGATATCTTCCCTATTCCCTGGATCCCCAAAAAAAGGACGAATGGCCTCTGGAAGTAGGATTGACCATGATGGAAGAAGGGGCCAATTTATCGCTGGATCAAATTAATTTTAAAAGAGGAAGTGCGGAATTGGAAGAGGGTTATTCTTATAGGTACATCATCCGGCTGGCCTCCTACTTAAGCGAGCATCCGAACATCAAAATACTCCTGGAAGGCCATACGGATAATTTTGGAAGTGTGCGTTTGAATAAAGAACTGTCCATTAACCGTGCCGCCGCAGTACGGGACCTCATGGTAGAAAATGGAGTGGATTTTGAGAGGATCCGCGTAAACGGATGGGGTGGCACCAAACCCATAGCCAGCAACCAGACAGCAGAGGGCCGGGCAAAAAACCGGCGGGTAGAGATGGTTATCATCGAAAAATGATTTTAGATTCATGCAACAACCCGTTTATTCTTTATCCTTCCGCCAGTTTTGTTGCTTTTTTGGACTTTCTATCCTGATCGTGTTGATAGCTGGATGTGAATCAAGGAAGGAGACAGGCGGGCAGATTGCAGCTGAACCTGAAAACCCAAACATATGGGGGCTGATACCTTTCCAAAAAGTCGACAGCGTCAATCCTGTTCTTGAGCCCGGTGATCATGTATTCACATGTCCGATTCTGAAACAAGAGGTACGGTGGGAAGAAAAAGACGTATTCAATCCTGCCGCAGTAGTAAAGGATGGCAAAGTACATCTGCTTTACAGGGCGGAGGACTATGTAGGTAAAAACAATGGCACATCCAGGATAGGGCTGGCTGTAAGTGAGGATGGTTTGTATTTTGAGAAGTTGCCCGAACCTGTGTTTTATCCGGAAAATGACAGCTTAAAGGCGCTGGAATGGGATGGGGGCGTGGAAGACCCCAGGGTCATAGAGACTGAGGACGGAAGGTATATCATGACGTATACCAGCTATGATGGCAAAGTTGCCCGGCTGATGTTGGCGGTTTCGCAGGACCTGTTTCATTGGGAAAAATATGGAAGGGTTCTGAAAGGCAAATACAAAGACACCTGGAGCAAGGCAGGGGCCATTGTGGCTGAAAGACAGCATGAGAAAGTGATCGCCAAAAAAGTCAACGGAAAATATTGGATGTACTTTGGGGATACGGATCTTTTTATAGCCACATCGGATGATTTGGTCAACTGGGAGCCGGTGGAGGAAAATGGCCGGCTTAAAAGTGTGTTACAGCCCAGACCAGGATATTTTGACAGCAGACTGGTGGAGGCAGGGCCCTATGCTTTGGTCAGGGAGGAAGGCATATTGTTGCTTTACAATGGAATGAATTTGGACAAAGGAGAAGATGGACATCATCCTGAATTGGCTTCAGGCGCGTATTCTGCCGGACAGGCATTATTTGAAAAAAACGATCCTGGTAATTTGAAACACCGGATGGAAGATTATTTCCTTACTCCTGAGAAACCATATGAAATAACGGGGCAAATCAACCAAGTCTGCTTTATTGAAGGGATGGTCCCTTACCGTGGCCATTGGTTTTTATATTATGGAACTGCCGATTCCAAGATTGCCGTAGCGGTTATGAAAATAGAAGAATAGGCCTGTTTATGGAAAATAAAACAAAAAGCGGGAAGAGGTAATTACCTGCTTCCCACCTTTACTGGAACTAAACTAGAGCAAAAACTTCAATTAATTCGGATTGGACATTACGGCTCCGCCAGAACCGCCCTCTCCACCTTCTTTTAAATCTTCGTTGGTTACGCCTCTTCTTTTTCTTCTCTGTCCGCCGTCCACACTAAGCTTACCGATCCTGTAGGAGAAGTTGATTTTAAAATTCATGTTTCTAAGACTGGTTACGCTGTTTTGCATGATGGTAGGTGTGATCAATTCATTCCGGATTCTGAATTCAGAAACAAGAAAGTTTTCAGCACCAAAACCGATGCTTCCTTTTCTTTCGTTGAATTGCTTGTTGATATTCAGACCATACATGCCGAAGCCTCCCGCGCTCCCTTGAAGTTGGACTTGTCTGCCTCTGGCGAAGGTAAAGGCCTGCAGCTGCCAGTTCTTTGGCAAGGTATAATTTCCAAACAGCCTTCCGCTGACCACAAACCCCTCGTTGCTGGCTCTGTATAACGGATCCTCAAGTCCATTGTCCAATACGGCATAGTACCCATCTATGGATCCGTTTAGCGAAAATTTTCCCGAAACGTTCACATTCGAGAAAATACTCAACCCATAAGCTCTTTCCCTGCCGATGTTCTCATAGGTAGTGAAAATCACATCACTATCCTGAATGGTCCTTATGGGTTGGATGGAACCGGTGGTGTTTCTCAGATAAGAAGTGAAATTCAAGGTAGCCCCTTTTACAAAAGTACTATAGGACAATTCGTAGTTGTCAGTCAATTCAGGATCCAACAAGGGGTTTCCCTGAGTAATCTGCAGGGGATTAGCCGCCTGAATATTCGGGTTAAGAAACTGCAGTGACGGGCGCTGTATCCTGCGGTTATAGGCCGCTTTCAGCATATTACCATTGCTAAGTTTTCTGGCCAAATTCATGCTGGGGACAAAGACGCCATAGGAAGGAATGTCCGCAGGCAGATCCGATTCCTTGAAATCAGCATCTATGGTGGTATATTCATACCTAAGACCGGCTTTTACGGTATAGTCTTCCAAGAAGCCCAAAGTATAGGAAAGGTAACCTGCCGTTACATTTTGATCATAGTTGAACTCATTGGAGAAGGTGGCATCTTCTATTTCTTCAAAGGGTGCCCCCACACCGTCCGCCTGGAAATATGCAAAATCACTGACCGCTTTTCTTAATATGTTTTTGGCACCGTACTCAAGGATCTGATTTTTGCTTGTCCCCAGAGGCGTCATATAATCCAGTTGTATGGTGAATTCTTCATTGATATTGGTATTGTCATTCCGGATCCTGTGAATGATCTGGTCGAAGCTGTCATTATATAGGCTGTTGATGAAATCATTGGTCCGGTTGTTCCTGCTATAAAGACCGGATATACTGAATTCCTTTTGGGGTTTTTCAAAGGTCTTGGTATAGTTGTAGCTCACGTCCACCATATTGGACAAATTATCGGTGTTAACATCCCTTAGGAGGGAACTCACAAGCATATCTTCCATGTATGTATCGGTAAGCAATCCATCCTGGTTGGTTCTCATATTTCTCATCCCAAAGCTCACCGAAGCGGTCATGAAATTGTATTTATCGATATCATAATCCCATCCAAAGTTGTACCTGCCAAAAAGCATATTGTTCCTGGTGTCCGCTGACTGCAATATCCTGGTATCCGCCCCGGCTGGATTTGTCAGGGTTTGCTCGTTTTCAAAACCTCCCAGGATATTGTAACCGGCCCTGCCGAAGCCACCCAGCGTCCAACCCATTTTTCCTCTTTTGAGACTAGCGTTAAGCCCGAGATTGGACCCTCTCAGTCCCGCACTGCTGTTCAGGTTCAGGGAAGCCCCCTGAAGTTTGTTTTTCTTTGTGACGATGTTGATTACTCCTCCGGTACCTTCAGCGTCATATTTGGCAGATGGGGAGGTAATTACCTCTACGGATTTGATTTCCTCAGCGGGAATCTGCTTCAAAGCGTCCGCGATATTATTGGCTACGATGGCTGATTGTTTGTTATCTATTAAGACCAGAATATTACTGCTTCCTCTCATGGACACGTTGCCATCCAAATCCACAGTAAGCATGGGTACCCTTCTTAATACATCGGATGCATCACCTCCAATGGTTGTCTTGTCGTTTTCCGCGTTGTAAATGGTTCTGTCCACACGTTCTTCGATCAGGTCCCGCTGCCCCTGGACGGTAACTTCCTGCAGGGAGACGGATTCTTCCTCAAGCGCCAGGTTGCCCAGAAAAACCGAAGGAATGTTTTGGTTGATTTCAATTTCATCCCTTTGCAAAGCGGCGTAGCCCACATAGCTGAGTTCTACAAAATACCTTCCTGGTTTTTTTACGGTAAAAAAGAATTCTCCCTCATCATCAGCAACTCCTCCGGCAACGGTATTGCCTGTACCCGCTTCCTTTAAAACGGCTGTGGCGTAGGGAATGGGATCACCGGTGGTTTTATCAATGATCTTGCCCGATATTTGAAAATCTTTTTTTTCCGCAGTTACCTGTGAATAGGCGGAAAAAACATATATCAAGCTGAAGATCAGGGTAGTTAATAAATAGTTGATAATAGTTCTCATTATCTTTAGTTAATAAAATTTTAATTTGTTGATATGGGTATGTGTTTTGATTTTACAAAAGAAACCATTGTCTCTCCAATTTAAAAACGAAATAGATAGGAAGGCGTTATGTATCGACAAATGGTAAATTCCAATAGACAAATGGATTGGCCCTAACGCGGAATGTGGCTCGTAGATAAAAATTTAAGATTCACCGATTTAATCCCGGAATTGGTAGATTTGTCGGGTTCTTGTAAATTGTTTGGTTTATGTTTACATCCCATAATAGTGAAACCCAATAAATGAAAGCGTCTCCGTTCCCAAAGAAGATCACACTTCTCATCCATGTTCTGGTGTGGGTGCTGATGGCTATCGTTCTTTTTCTTCTCAGTCCTTTGTCCTGGAAGGTAGAGCTGCCCAATGAATATTGGATTAAACAGGGACTGTTGCTGGCGATGTTAATCGGGGTGTTTTATTTCAACATGCATGTTTTGGCGCCCAAACTGCTGTTTAAAGGCAAAACAGGGGTGTTTCTTCTCGTCGCAATAGGCAGCAGTGTATGCTTTCTTTTATTTATTCAGGAATTTGAAAAATGGATCAGGCTGCCGGAGTTGATGCACTATGTGTTCAGGCCCAATGAAGCCTATGTTCCGAAACCCAGGAATTTCACCTATGACCTTTTTATCCTGTTGTTGTTTTTCTTTGCCCTCGGTATCAGTACCAGTGTGGTATCTGTCCAGAAGTGGCAAGCAGATGCTGCCTTGAGAAGGCAAATGGAAAAAGAAAGGGTCAATTCGGAGTTATCCTATCTGAAAGCCCAGATCAACCCTCATTTTTTTTTCAACACCCTTAATAATATTTATGCCCTTACCACCATCGATGTGGACAGGGCACAAAAAGGTTTGCTGAAACTCTCAAGAATGATGCGGTATGTGCTCTATGAAACGGAAAAGGATAAAACATTATTAAGTAAAGAGCTGGAATTTATCAAGGATTACATCGAATTGATGCGGATGCGGTTATCAGAGAAAGTACCCATCGAACTGGATTTACCCGAAAGACTTTCGGAATTGCCGATTGCCCCGATGCTGTTGCTGCCCTTTGTGGAAAACTGCTTCAAACACGGGGTAAGCACAAACCATCCAAGCTATATCAAAATCCGGCTTTTTTTGCAAGGTAAAGTGCTTTATCTTCAGACACGCAACCGTATTTTGCCATCCAAGACCCGGAGCGCGGAAGATCTCGACAAAGGAATAGGGCTGATCAATACCAAAAGGAGGCTGTCTTTGATCTATGGGGATAAATCTGAGTTACAACTGGATAATGAAAACCCGGATAATGAATACAGGGTGGACTTGAAAATTGACTTGTCATGACGCCCTGGGGCTATTGTTCCCAGAGAATTTAAGTGCGAACAGATTGGCGGTTGGGCTGTATTTTATCAGGATATAACCGTTGAAAATAAACGATAAACTCATGAAAATCCGTTGCATTGTGGTGGACGATGAGCCTCTGGCGCTTGAGATGGTCTGCAAATACATTGAGCAGACCCGTTTTTTATCCCTGGAGGGTAAGTTTGACAGTGCCATTGAAGCTTTGGGTTATATCAGTACCCATGAAGTTGACTTGATATTTTTGGACATTCAGATGCCCGATTTGACAGGAATGGAACTTGCCAGGGTACTTGAAGGAAGAAAAAATAATCATGGACCCAAAATCATTTTTACGACCGCTTACAACCAGTTTGCGATAGAAGGATATAAGGTAGATGCTTTGGATTATCTTTTGAAACCTTTTGGCTACGAAGATTTTCTAAGGGCCAGTGATAAGGCTTACCGGCATTTTGAACAACAGAAAGCCAGTCTCGAACCTTCCCATGCCGAGTATATATTTTTGAAAGTGGAATACCAATTGGTGAAAATCATGCTTAAGGACATTGTGCTCGTGGAAGGATACAAGGACTATGTTAAGGTTCACCTGGCCGGCAGTAAATCACCGCTTTTATCATTGACCACGTTAAAACACATGGAAGAATTACTCCCCGCTCATCAGTTTATGAGAATTCACCGCTCCTACATCATTGGGCTGGACCACATCGAATCCATCACCAAAGGCACCGTAAATATGGGGATGATGAACATCACGGTCAGCGATAACTATAAAGAAAAATTTCTCCGGTTTTTGAACAAGTGGATGAGTTGAGGCGTATTTGGGAGAATGAGCTTAATGGGCTATTCTACCAGCCATACGTAATTCCCATACCCTTTGTCCTCCATCTTTTCTTTGGGGATAAATTCCATGGCCGCTGAATTCATGCAGTACCGGAGACCGGTTGGGGGAGGGCCGTCGTTGAAAACATGGCCCAAATGGGAATCGCCAAACTTGCTGCGTACCTCAACCCGTATCATTCCTTCACTGCGGTCCAGCGGCTTTTCGAGAAAGCGTGCGTCGATCGGCTTGGTGAAACTGGGCCATCCGGAACCGGATTCGTATTTATCCGCAGAACTGAACAGGGGAGCTCCTGAAACAATGCATACGTAAATCCCCGGTGCTTTGTTGGCATTGTACTCGTTGTCGAACGCTTTCTCAGTGGCTTCCTCCCTGGTAACCTTATATTGTAAAGAGGTGAGCTTGGTTTTAAGTTGGGGATCGGACGGTTTGGGGTACTTGGCCGCTGTTGGCACTTGCCAATGCTGCTGGATAAATTTATCCCGGCCTGATCCGGTACGGTATGCTTTGTATTCCCGGGGTTTCTTTTTGTAATAGTCCTGATGGTAATCCTCCGCCGGGTAAAAATTACTGTATCTGATAATAGGCGTAACCACCGCTTTATCAAAAATACCGGATCGGTCGAGCTTGTCTTTCGAAGCTTCTGCTATTTTTCTCTGGGTCTCATTGTGGTAAAAAACCGCTGAACCATACTGGTTTCCTCTGTCGTAGAAACTGCCCCCCTCATCTGTTGGATCAAACAATTGCCAATAGATATCCACCAGTTCGGCATAACTGATGATATCAGGATCAAAAGTGATCTGTACCGCTTCTTTATGGCCCGTTTTTCCGGAAGAGACTTCGCTATAGGTTGGGTTTTTTTCTTTTCCTCCGGAATACCCTGATACTACTGTAAGGATACCATCTATCCCTTCAAACGGAGCTTCCACACACCAGAAGCAGCCCCCTGCAAAGGTGGCTTTTTCTTTTCGGCCAGGATAGTCCTCTACATTTGTGTCCCCGCGTTCACGGGTTTCAGTTCCCGAACAACCTGAAAAAGGCAGCAGGAAAACGATTAACACGATGACCGAACTATATGACTTTATCATCTGTATATTTGGTTGTTCAGATATCATCAGAAACGCCCAGAATGTAGTTAATGTTCTGGAATACAAGGTAAAAATTTAAAATTCCTCCTCCGGCATGACAAACCAGAGGATAAGATAGACCAATATTCCCGGAAAGGCGGCGCTTAAAATCGACACAAGTACATATATCAACCTTAATTTGTCGGAATCCCAGCCAAGGTATTTGGCCAATCCGCCACAGACACCGGCGATCATTTTATCAGAGGGGGTTCTTTTCAGTTTTTTCTCCATGGAATCAATCTTGGTTTAGATATAAAAGTAAGTATTTTCTGCAAAAAAAGCCATCCCCGGTGTAGGGGATGGCTTGTGAAAATCAATAGGCTGATTTATTCCAGTTGATTATTGTCTTGGGTTGACATCGAATAACTTGAGGATCTTAATCCGCCGCTGAAATGAATTTTGAAAACCCTTCTTTGGTGGAAACCCTGAATTCAATGTCATCCCAATTGTTTACAAGGTCCAGGGTGTTTATCTTATGAAGCCCCTTTGCATTGGGCTCCCTGTCTTCATATACCAACTTGCCTTTGTCATAAATGTAAACGGTTATGTCCGAGGGATACAGGGCATTTACCAGAAGTTTGAATTTGTTGGGAGCGATTTTCTGGACTTTGGTATACACCTTTTTGTCAAAAGACGGTTTATCCACGTCTATTTCCAGTCTCTCCACTTCACCTTTTGCATCATGTAGGGCAAGGATGTACTTCCCAGGGGCTACATGGCTGAAATCATACATTTTGGTGAAAGGATTTTTGACTGCGATCCTGTCGCGTATCATCAACACGTTGTTTTCGTCATAAATCTTCACATGTAACAATCCGTTGGGATTGGCCTTATAGATGAGTTGGACTTTTTTGTCCTCCATCATTTTCATTTCCAATGGCTTACGTTCATCAACAGTGGTATCGGCCGGTACGGCTGTTGTGCTGAACGAAACGCCCATCAATAGCATTAATGCAATAATTAATCTCATTTTTAAAGTGTTTAGGTTTTAAAATAATTTCAAAAACCCCAGCATGGATGTTCCATGGCATGTATTTGAGGCTAATTATTTTGGGCGGGATAAATCAGCTTTTTATTGATTTAACACAAACGTAATTAATTACAGTGTTTATTGCAAATAAATTAAATAAACAATTGATTAATTACCTATTAATCAATTGTTAAATTATTAAATGTTTGAAATGATAATCATACAAACCGGAACAGTTTTCGAGTATTTTTTAGTTAATACTATATTTTAAAATAAAATTTTAATGGTGGAGCCCTTATATCAAGTAAACAATGTAATATTTTGTAATCGAGAGTGGGGTTTTCAAAAAACTAAAGCTGGGTATCTATATGCCGTTAAAGGGAAAATAACAAAATTTATTTGTTTTATTTATAATAAATATATTATTAATCATATTTTTATATTGTTTTTGGTGTTTTTTTAACTAATATCCAATTTCCATTTTAATAATGAAGGTTTTTTCTTTGTTCACCCAATGAGAAACAAAAAAAATAGTATATTTGTAAAATAAATGTATACCAAGTTAAGAGGGTCGATATTTGCTCGAAAATATAAGTTGTAATAATATTGGTTTAGATTTAATAATTTCATTCTAATATATAAATGATTTAGATATTAAGAGATATGTTAGTGATAAATTAAATTTAAATTCGTAAATTGTGATCCACCCTATTTGTCACTGCCAGACCTTTTGGGGTTCTGAGATTTAAAAAATTCTGGTTATTTAATTAAGGGCTGCTAAATGAGACTATGCTACAAGTATGATGTGCAGTTGGTATGTAAGAAAATTATTGAGCAGGAATTATTGGGGTTGGGAATCAAATATACGTTCATTGGAAACGGTGAGCTGGAACTGCGCGGCGAGGTGTTGCCGGAGGTTTTGGAGGATTTGAATAAGAGATTAGTTGAATACGGGATCAATATCATCAACAATCAACGGGATTCCCTGATTCAGAAAATAAAGGAGACCATTATCGAGATGATTTATTCGGAGAGCGGTCCCCCGAATGAAAAGACTTCTGAATATTTGTCTAAAAGACTTCATTTCAGTTACGGGTATTTGTCCAACCTGTTTTCGGAGGTGACTTGGACCACCATTGAGAATTTTATTATACTCCAAAAAATAGAAAGGGCAAAGGAGCTCTTGATCAGCGGAAATTATACATTGACGGAAATCGCCTATAAACTGGATTACAGCAGCGTGGCCCATCTTTCCAACCAGTTTAAGAAAACCACTGGGCTGACGCCTTCGTCATTCAGAAGAATAATTGAAAGACGGAAGGAATATTTTAAAAGTATTCTTGAAGAAACAACAAAATAGAGTAATCATGCAAAAAGAAGCCGTGAATATATTGCTTGCAGATGATGATGAGGATGATCGTCTGTTCTTTAAAGATGCGATCAGCCAACTGGGGATCAGTACCCGTATCAATACCGTCAACGATGGTGTGGAACTGATGGATTATTTATTGCGCCCGGGTTCTACGCTTCCGCATGTGGTCTTTCTGGACCTGAACATGCCAAGAAAAGGCGGGATGGAGTGCCTTGCGGAAATACGCAGCCATTCCATGCTGCAATCGCTGTCCGTGGCCATCTATTCCACATCTTCATCAGATGAGGATATTGAGGATACTTTCCTGAAGGGGGCGAACATCTATATCAACAAGCCCAGTGATTTTGAGAGGCTGAAAGAAGTGCTGAATAAAGTCATTTGCACCAACTGGCAATATTATACTTCCAATTTGAACAGGGAGAATTTCCTGATGAGTGTCTGATTAAATATCCCGGTAGAATATGAAACTGAAACTTTCGGAAAATATTCTAACAGGTTTTTTTATCATTTCTGTGTTTTTGCTGGTCTTTATCGCAAGTGTCAGTTACAGGCAGTTTTTGGCTTTTGAAAACAAACAGGCAGAGATGTATCAGGAGTTTATTTCCTTGGAGGATTCCTTGATGGAGTTATTGGAGGCCTTGAGCGCGATGGAAAGCTTGTTTTACTACCCTCTGGGGGAAGGTTCAGCATTTTCTTTGGGTGAATTTGAGTACAGAAAAAGCCGCATTAATCATTTGGTGGAGGAATTGTATGCCAAACCGACGCTACGCGGGGCATCTGTAGAGCTTCTTGATCAGCTCAATGCATCTATCCAGGTAAGGACGCAGCAATTGGACAGGCTGTTCTATGAAAAAGAAGTGCCGGATAGCTCGGTATGGGTACGCTCCGGGATGGAAGGCAAGCTTTTCATGCGAAGGTTCATTGACAGGGTCAATGGTATTGGCAGGCATCAGAACCGGGTTTGGAGCGGCTTGCTCTTTGACCGGCCGGGCTTTTATAATATTTCCCCATTGGTGTCTTTGGGTACAGTTTTTTTTTCCATCGTGGTCTTTTCGATGGCCTATTTTAAAATTTACCACGATTTGAAGAAAAATTCCAGGACCAATAATCAATTGCAAATCAACAATGAGATTTTTAAACAGGCTGAGGAGATTTCCAGTTCCGGGCACTGGTATTACAATTCGCGTACCGCCTCCCTTACCTTTTCGGACAATCAGTACCGTTTGTTGGGCTATGAACCGGGTGAGGTGATTCCCAGTTTGAAAACGTTTTTGGACGCCGTGGTGAAAGAAGAAAGGGGGCCGGTCAACAAAGCTTTAAGAAAGCTGAGAAGCAATCAGAAATCCGAACCGTTGGATATAAAGATAAGGGTGCCCGGGGGCGAGGAGAAATGTTTGCGGACCATTGGCAGGCTGATCATTGATGAAAACGGGCATAAGATCTTTGTGGGGTCCAGTAAAGACATCACAAAAGAACTGGAGGCTGAAGAGAAGCTTTGCCTGCTGAACCATAACCTGGCCATCCAGAACATGAAACTGAACCGAAGCAACCAGGAGCTTGCTTCTTTTAACCACGTGGTCAGTCATGATTTGCAGGAGCCTTTAAGGAAGATACAGACTTTTATTTCCCGGATCAATGCGATGACTGAGCTCGAGGCCTTTCCTGCGGCCAAAGAATATTTTTTCAAAATAAAACGGTCGGCAGCCAGAATGCAGCAGCTGATTATGGACCTGTTGGCGTTTTCCAAGGCCTCCAAAGCAGAGAAGCTCTTCGAAGAGGCTTCTTTGCAGGAGCTGCTGGAAAGTGCATTGTCAGAGCTGGCGCCGGACATCGAAGAGAAGTCAGCCAAAGTTGTTTATGACAAGTTACCGACGGCCAGGGTTATCCCGTTTCAAATGAAACAGTTGTTCCTCAATCTTTTGGGTAACGCACTGAAATATGCGAAAGAAGGGATACAGCCTTTAATCGCGATAAAGGTGGAAGAGTCCAGCGAAGACGATCTGCCGGAGCTGCGTACCGGGCCCGGGGAGAAATTGTTAAAGGTAACCGTGTCCGATAATGGGATAGGTTTCGAACAGGCTTACGCAAAAAAAATATTTGTGCTATTTAACCGGCTCCATGTCAGAACATCTTATTCCGGAACAGGGGTAGGCTTGGCTATCTGTAAGAAAATCCTTGAAAATCATAATGGGATTATTTTTGCTTCCGGTGTTCCGGATAAGGGAGCTAATTTTACTTTTATTTTTCCTATTAATAATCCTATATTATAGTAATTTAAATTTTGTAATTTTTATAAAAAATTATGTAATAAATACTTTTTGGAAATATGTACCTTTGAGTTATATCGAAACATGCTTCAATTCCTAAAATAAAATAATGAGAGATGTTAGCATTTGTTTGTAATAGGAAAGTTTATGAAAGCAACGCCAAGAGCCAATTGGAGAATTGGAAGTCCGATTTAGAGCAATTAACGGCGGCAAAGGAGGCAGGCGGAAACAATAATGAGGATGTTTTCAAATGCTGGGAAAACCTGTCCAGGCAATATGATTATAGCAAATCCAAAGTGGACGAGCTGCTCAATACCCCGGATCAGAACTGGGAACAGGTAAAGCAAGGTTATGAAGAAATATGGTCGCAAACTGCACCTGAATTCTATAAAATGAAGAAAAGACTATTGACTGACCAACTATAATTTAACTAAAACCTAATTTAAATATGAAAAGGACGGTAGTTTATTTAAGCTCAGTGCTTTTGATAGCGTTCACAGCTTGTGAAGAAGGTAGAAGAGGTGATCAGAGAGATCTCGATGAGGTCGCTTCCGATGCGGCGGAGGACGTTGAAAACGTCTTTACCACTACCTATGAGGACCTTCAAAAAGATAAAAAAGACCTGGAAGATGAAATAAACGAGCTAAAAATGGAACGTGATGAGAGAGCAGGTACTGCTTCGGCAGAATTTGATAAGGAGATGACCTATTTGGATGAAAGACTCAAAAACCTGGACGTCAAAGCCGAGGAATTCAGGACTGCCGGCACTGATGAGAGGCAGGAACAGATAAAACGGGAATTTGATCAGATAGAGGATGATATAGAAAAGAGAATCAAGGAAATAAAAGATAAATATAAGAAGCAGAGCTAAACCAGGATGCGCATGTTAGAAAGCCCTTGGATGTTGTCTGGGGGCTTTTTTGATAATGTTTCAATAATATAAATAAAAATTATAATTATGTAATAATATTAATTAGTTAATTACATAATTTTATAATAATAGTTTTAGATTCCCTTGTTTTAGCGCGTGCTGAAGGAAGGATATAACCCTTGACCAATCTTTCATTTAAATTCAAAAATTATGAGATCGTTATTGTATTTGATTGCTGTCATCGTTGTTATCGGATGGATCCTGGGCTTTTTCGTTTATGATGCAGGGGGGGTGATCCACATCCTACTGGTAATTGCTGTGGTATCTATACTGCTGAGCGTTATCAGGAGGGCATAGCTGGATTAACGGAATTACTTCTAAGTGACAAATAAACTAAACCAACTAAATATCATATCGCGGGCCTGATGAAGGCATATGGGATTTCGGGTCTTATAGCTGAAACGTTTGTGTGAGGGGAAAACCTCCATATTATATGGCTGGAATGCTTAAAACTCCAGCGACAGTGTAAAAGACCGGAATCCTTTTGCATCATCCGAAAAGCCTTTGCTATGGGCCTGATCAGTGAGGAGACGGTGATCATAGAATCTGGCCCGGGGAATAGGGGAAAGGATTGGCCCGGAGATGTTTATACTTTGGGCTAAACCCCAACCGGGACAAAGGTTCTATGGTCAAGCTCACTGCGGCAAAGCTTCTCATCTGGTTCTTTATTGGTAATAGCGGAGAAAAATGTCTTGATACCATTTATTCTGACAAATGAAATAAGGAAAATTCAGCTGAGAAAGGATGTGTTATTTTTTAAACCAAAATTTAGAAAAAAAGATATGAATATATGGCAATCATCGGACCTGT
Source organism: Negadavirga shengliensis (assembly GCF_042652345.1). Lineage (NCBI taxonomy): Bacteria > Pseudomonadati > Bacteroidota > Cytophagia > Cytophagales > Cyclobacteriaceae > Negadavirga > Negadavirga shengliensis. The sequence continues at coordinate 222,522 of NZ_JBHSJJ010000002.1, read as the reverse complement.
TGTCTTATGATGAAATTTGTAAAGAAGATTTTCCCATTGTGGAAAAGGAGGAGTATCGGGTCCCCAGTGGATCGTTTAAAATAGCTATTATAGGAGCGGGTCCAAAAGGACTTTACGGATTGGTGGCCTTGGTAAACGCATTACGGGCAACGCCTTTACACGGACCGGTAGAAATACATTGGTACAATGAAACACTTCATTTTGCCACAGGTCAAAACTATAGGATTGACCAACCTGATTATTTGTTGATTAATTATGCCATTGGAAATATCAGCATATGGGACGATGGAGGCGATTTTTCTGAAAAACTATCCCTGTCCGACTGGCTAAGAACCAATGTGTCTGATGGCACTAAAGTGAACGAAGGTGATTATGCTTCCAGGGCGCTGGTGGGCTGTTATCTTAAATCATGTGCCCATAGTATCTTGAGCAACCTTCCGGCAGAGGTGACAGTGAAATGTATTGTGGGAGAAGTAACGGATTTGATTCCTGCTCAAAACCGGAAAAAATTCAGCTTACATGTTCCGGGAAAGTATTTCATCCATGACGTTGAGTATGATCATGTGTTATTGGCCACGGGACACGTGTACCGTTTCGCCGGCGAAGTACCCGGTAATATGAGAGCGTTTGCCCATCAGTCCAAAATAGCCACTTATATTTCACCGGTATATCCTGTTAGCGAGCATTTGGCTCATATAAAAAATACCGATAAAGTGTGTGTCAAAGGTATGGGACTTACTTTTATTGATGTGGTATTGGCACTGACAGAGGGCCGGGGCGGTCGATTTTATGCGGAGGGCAGTCAAATGCGCTATGAACCTTCAGGAAAAGAGCCTTTGTCCATTTATGCGTTTTCAGAATACGGCGTACCGATGCTCCCCCAAATAGCCTCTTCAGCGTCAAAAAGTAATCTTTTTTTCATCAATGAAGATTGGGTTGAGGATCTTATTGAGGAAAAAGGGAAGGGTAATATTGATTTTGAAGGCGATATTTTGCCCGTATTGGAGAGGGAATACATGGTTCGATACTATAAAAGCCACATGGATAAAGCGGGATTTCACCATGCCGGTTCCGATGGCATTTGGATCAGCGACCTGGACAAGATCATAAATCGATTTCATCAGAAGCATCCTGAGGTGTCCAAATTTGACCTGGATTCCATATTGACCCCGTTTCATAATTTGGAAAATATAGAAGCCTGTGAATACCATTGCCTGGTCAAGACCTATTTAGCGGAAGCCTTACATGAAATTAAAGAGGAGGGCGCTAAAAGTCTTACCATTTCTCTGGCCGCTGTCTGGAAAGCAGCATTGCCCTGCATCAGCCGTATTTATGAGCTTGGAGGTTTCACGGGACGCTCACAACAGAAATTCGAATCGGAATACCTCGACAAATTCAACAGGATCAGTTTTGGTCCTCCTCCGGTAAATATTGAAAAACTTGTCGCACTGACCGATTCCGGCCACCTTTTCTTTCGGTTAGGGGCGGACACTGAAGTCGCCACCAATGCGGCCACCGGAAAATACAGGATATATTCCCATCAGACCAAATACCTGCGGGAGGCCAAGGTGCTTATAGACACGGGGATTGCCCGGCCGGATGGGGGGATGGGTGCACCGCTGTTTTCCCAAAACCTGACGAAGAGAAAAGCAGGGTCACTTCTCACAAAAAATTTTGTTCCGAGCCCCATCAAACTTGACATAAAAGGAAACATAATCGACAGTCGGGGGCTCGATACAGACGGTGTTGCCCTGATGGGAACCCGCGCAGAGGGGATTATCTTGGACAACGACTGTCTGTCCCCCCGCGGAAATGATTTTATAAGGGGTTGGGTACAGGATATCCTATCAAAAGCACGTGGGAATAAATACAAACAGAAACAAAAAATCGGTGCTTGAAGAATTAAAAAGAACATCTTTCAGCCCCAAAACCCGCCCCCATCACCTAAGCAACTATAATTATGGGAAAGTTAGAGAAAATACCGGAGCAACAACAGGATAAACAGCCGGGCAAAGAGCATGAAATGATGCCGCAGCCTGAATACATCCGGGCCGGTTATAAAGGAAGCGGAAAACTGGAGAATAAAGTGGCCCTGATTACGGGAGGGGACAGTGGTATAGGGAGAGCTGCCGCGGTACATTTTGCCAGGGAGGGAGCAGACGTGTGCATTGTCTACAAAAATGAGGACAAGGATGCAGAAGATACCCGGAAAATTATCGAAGCAGAAGGGAAGAAATGTGTTCTGGTTAAAGGAGATATCCGGTCGGAAAAGTTTTGTTATGAAGCAGTGGATAGATGTCTCGACCAATTGGGCCAACTGGACATCCTGGTCAACAACGCGGCCGTACAATTTCCCGAAGACAGCATTGCCGACATCAGCCATGATCAGTTAAGGAAGACATTTGAAATCAATATTTTGTCCATGTTTTCCTTCACCAAAGCCGCCTTGCCCCACCTAAAAAAGGGGAGCAGGATCATTAACTCCACTTCTGTCACGGCTTACCGGGGCAGCCATCATTTGGTGGACTATGCATCGACAAAGGGAGCCATCACTTCCTTTACCCGCTCATTGGCAAAGCAGCTAGCCGGAGAAGGCATCCTGGTAAACGGGGTCGCCCCAGGACCGATCTGGACACCGCTCATTCCGGCTTCTTTTGACAAGGTAAGTGACTTTGGGAAGGATACCCCCTTGGGACGACCAGGGCAGCCCTCCGAAGTAGGGCCGGCCTACGTGTTTCTGGCGAGTGAGGATGCCTCCTATATTACCGGCCAAATTATCCATGTAAACGGGGGTGAAGTGGTGGGTGCGTAAAGAAAGTGTTGATCAATGGGACCCGGATTCGGGTGAATCCGAAATAAACCCTTCGGCAGGATCCAAATACACCTAAAGAAAGGGTGTGTGTTCCACAAGACGGTTTTAATCTGTTTCCTGAAACCACCGCCCTTCCGGACAGCTTTTTTTAATGATAGTCGGCTTTCATCACTTCTGAATCTTTGTTTTCATTCGATAATATAGTAAGTTTACAAACCGCTATGTGTACGTTACCGAAACACAATGCTCCTATTTGATTATATAAATTTATTATGGGATCATAGAGGGGTCGAAGGGATAAAAAGGTAACGCAACCGTATGGGATACATTCTAATTTATATTGGAGGAAAAATTAACTGATCATTGGCTAACCTTTTAAATCAAACTGAATGATGAATCAAATGAACCGAAGGAAGTTTATAGTGACCTCTGCCATTGCCGGAGCAGGGCTGGGCATATATGGAAGCGTGCTTGCGGCCGATAATTTTTTGGCGGAAGGGAAGCGCATAGGCATAATTGGCCTTGACACGTCGCACAGCATCGCCTTTACCAAAGTTCTTAATGATGACCATGCGGATAAAAGCTACAGGGGGTACAAAGTGGTGGCTGCTTATCCCTATGGCAGCAAAACCATCAAATCCAGTGCGGACCGCATACCGGGATATACGGAGGAAATCCAGAAATACGGGGTGAAAATATCGGATTCTATCGAGGATCTCTTAAAGGATGTGGATGTGGTCTTGTTGGAAACCAATGATGGCCGACTGCATTTGGAGCAAGCCCTGCAAGTGCTACGTACTGGAAAAAGAATGTTTATAGACAAGCCTGTTGCGGCTTCTCTGGAGGATGCCATCGCTATTTTCAAAGCTTCCGGGCAATATGGTGTGCCTGTTTTTTCGGCTTCCTCCCTGAGGTATATAAAAGGAGTGTCAGAATTGGACAAAACCACGGTGGTGGGGGCAGACACTTTCAGTCCCGCCACCATTGAATCCACCCATCCTGATTTGTTTTGGTATGGTGTCCATGGTGTGGAAACCTTGTTTACGGTCATGGGTACTGGCTGTGAAAGCGTGCAAAGGATGCATACGGAAGATACAGATGTCGTGGTGGGATTTTGGAAAGACGGCAGGATAGGCACTTTCAGGGGCACCCGCTCCGGAAAATCGGGTTATGGTGGAACCGTCTATACCACGGAGGGGCCAAAAGCCCTTGGGCCATATGCCGGCTATGAGCCGTTGCTGATCGAAATAGTCAATTATTTTGATACCGGCAAGGTGCCTGTGACTCCCGAAGAGACCCTGGAGATTTTTGCATTTATGGCAGCCGCTGACGAGAGCAAGAAGCAGGGAGGCCAAAAAGTAAGACTTGACGAAGTGATGAACAAAGCCGGAAAAAAATAATTATGTATATTGGCTTCGCTTTGTATTGTATCAAATCCGGATTTTTAATTCCATAAGCTTTGATTGACACTGAACCCAAAAAACCATCGTACCCGATTCTTAAATGGTGGCGCTCCTTAGGCCCTGGAATCATCACAGCAGCGCTGGTTTTTGGACCGGGAAGCCTCACCATCACTTCCAAGCTGGGAGCGATTTATGGTTATGACCTGCTTTGGGTATTGGTGATTTCCACCGTGCTGATGATGGCTTTTACCAATATGGGGGCCAGAATAGGGATAGTCACCGGCCAGTCCCTCCTGGAAACTTTTCGCCAAAAATGGGGAAAGTGGTCAGCATTGCTTACCGGATTCGGTATTTTTCTGGTTACCGCCTCTTTTCAGGCAGGTAACACCATAGGCGCGGGCCTGGCATTTGCAGAATCATTCGAAACCTCGACCGTACCTTGGGTCGTATTTATATCACTTGCAGCCATTTCGCTCTTGTTTACACGCTCCTTCTATAAAATCCTGGAGAAAGTAATGGTGGCAATGGTCGCGATCATGCTGTTGTCTTTTTTGTTTACGGTGATCATCTCCCAGCCTGACGGAGCTTTGGTTGCAAAGGGATTGGTGCCGACGGTCCCCGATGGGGCGCAATTATTGGTAATAGCCCTCGTGGCTTCGAGTTTCTCCATCGGGGGTGCATTTTACCAGTCCTACCTTGTGCAGGAAAGGGGTTGGAGAAAGGAAGAGGTGAAACAGGTAAATAAGGAAGCATTTACAGGGATTTTGGTGTTGGGACTGATTTCAGGGATGATCCTGATAAGCGCTGCCAACATCCTTTATCCTCAGGGAATACAGGTCAATTCCGCCACGGATATGGGAAGAGCCCTGGAACCGCTTTATGGCAACCTCGCCACCTATATCTTTATGTTGGGACTGTTTGGCGCTTCTTTTTCTTCGCTTATCGGCAACGCCACGATAGGCGGGACGCTGTTCGCGGACGCTTTGGGATTGGGTAGGGATCTGAACAGTAAAAAGGTAAAATTGCTGATATCCCTGATCATTATTCTGGGAGCGGCGGTGGCGTTGGCTTTTGGCAGACTGCCTTTGGAGCTGATCGTGTTTGCCCAGGGAGTGACCATCTTTGTGGTCCCTTTTATAGGAATCGGCATGTTTGTCATTGCCAACAACCGGTCTTTGATGGGTGGCCTTGCCAATGGCAAATGGAGCCAATTGTTGGGTGTATTGGGTATATTGGTATTGCTGATCCTGGCCTTGACCAACTTCAAAAACCTTTTTCTATAAGTTATTTCATTAAATGATGTTAATACATGAATTCAATTGAGGAATTAGAAAAAAAACTTTCCACGCCCTCCAAAGCCTGTATCGAGGATATGAAGAGGATGGAAGGGGACATTATCATTCTCGGAGTAGGGGGGAAGATGGGCCCCAGCCTGGCAAAATTGGCTGTAAACGCCATCCGTGAAGCGGGAAATACCAATAAGGTGATAGGTGTGTCCAGGTTTTCCGAATCCGGTGTGCGGGAAGATCTGGAGAAGCACGGCGTGGAGACGATAGCCATTGATTTGCTCAACGATAAGGAACTGGCGGAATTACCGAAAGTAAAAAATGTCATTTACATGGCGGGGAAAAAATTCGGCACCAGTGGCCATGAACATTTTACCTGGGCCATGAACGCCTATCTCCCGGGCAGGGTGGCAGAACATCATAAAAACTCCAGGATAGTGGTTTTCTCTTCAGGTAACATTTATCCTTTTATGCCCTTTGGTTCAGGCGGGGCTACAGAGGAAACTGCTCCGGGACCGGTAGGCGAGTATGCCCAATCCTGTCTGGGAAGGGAAAGGATATTCCAGTATTTCAGCCATCAGTACCATATACCGATGCTGATTTACAGGTTGAATTATGCCATTGACATGCGTTATGGCAACTTGCTGGAAATCGCGAAAATGGTCAATGAGGAAAAATCCATTGACTTGACCAATGGCTATATGAATGTGATCTGGCAAGGTGATGCCAATGAGATCGCACTTCGCTCCCTGTTGCATTGTGAGGCCCCGGCAAAAATCCTGAACGTAACAGGTCCGGAGACCATATCTATCCGCTGGGTAGCGGAGGAGTTTGGGAAAATGTTTGGTAAAACGCCCCGGTTTGTCAACGAGGAGGCTTCCAATGCCTTGCTGAACAATGCGGCTCTTTGCAACAGGCTTTTTGGTTATCCCCAGGTGACTTTGAAGGAAATGATGGAAATGACTTACCAGTGGGTAATCAATGAGGGGGAAACTTTCAACAAACCGACACATTTTCAGGAGAGATCCGGTAAATTCTGATAAATAATTTCAAAAAATGACATCATTAGACCAAAATATAAAATCAATTTTACACGAGGGGGTTGCTATTCCGGCTCATCCCCTGGCATTGAGTGCCAATAGAGAGTTGGATGAAAGAAGGCAGCGTGCCCTTACCCGGTATTATATGGCCAGTGGTGCCGGAGGGGTCGCCGTGGGCGTGCATTCCACCCAGTTTGAAATCAGGGATAAGCAGATCGGTCTTTTGGAGCCGGTGCTGCGGCTGGCCATGGAGGAGATCAAACATGCCAACCTCAAGCGACCCTTTATAAAAGTGGCCGGGATCGTGGGACCGGTGGAGCAGGCCATTGAAGAAGCCCGGCTTGCCAGCGAACTGGGTTACGATTTGGGTTTGCTGAGTGCCGGCGGATTGGGGCACATGTCCGAAAAGGACCTCATCCACAGGGCGGAAAAAGTAGCGGAACACATCCCCCTGTTTGGGTTTTATTTGCAGCCTTCTGCGGGTGGACGGCTGTTGAGTTACGATTTCTGGAAGGATTTTGCGGAGATTCCGAATGTGCATGCCATCAAAATGGCTCCCTTTAACCGTTACCAATCTCTTGACGTAATAAGAGCGGTGATTTCCTCGGAAAGGCACAAAGAGATCGCCTTGTATACCGGTAATGACGACAATATTGTGGCAGATCTACTGACCACTTACCGATTGTATGTGAACGGGGAATACCGGGAAAAAGATATTGTAGGTGGCCTTTTGGGCCATTGGGCGGTGTGGACCGAAAAGGCAGTTAAGCTACTGGAAGATGTTAAAAAATGCAAGCAAACCGGTAATCCCAGCATGGCGGAACTGCTGACTTTGGGTATACAGATTACGGATGTGAACGCGGCCATATTTGATCCCCATAATCATTTTCATGGCTGTATCCCCGGGATCCATGAAATATTGAGAAGACAGGGGCTGCTGGAAGGCAGATGGTGTCTGAATCCTGCTGAGGAGTTGTCGGCCGGGCAAATGGAAGAAATAGACAGGGTATACAGGAGCTATCCCCATCTGAATGATGATGCGTTTGTTGAAAAACATTTAGAGGATTTTTTGGCCGTAAAAATATAAAGCCCGTCCCCGCATTTACCGGGGTGATGGGCTGTATGTTGTCCACGGATTTCACTGATCTGAACGGATTTGAATGCTGTTCTGAAAACCCACACAAATCCAACTGAAAGTATGTGACCTCAAACATATGCTGCTTTGACAAATGGTTTTTTTGTAGACATAAGCTATCATTTTTATTGAAGAGCGGGTTTTCGCTCTCTCGACTTTGGCTATTTACTAGATATTGAAAAAAAAGGTCATAATCTTTTGCGTTGTTTTGTCCTTATTTGAATAATAAGTTTGACATATTGAAGTTGTTGTTTATGCATCGGTTATATTTTGGTCGAAAATCCCCGATAACAGGTAGTTGATAGCAGAAACTTTTAATATATTGCTAGGCAATAATTTGATGTTTATGAAGGAAAAAGGAAAACTGTCCGGCGTAAAGGAAATAGCCCGTAGGGCCAATGTTTCTATTGCTACAGTGGATAGAGTCATTCACAATAGAAACGGGGTTTCACCGAAAACAAAGAAGAAAATAGAGGCCATTATCAAAGAACTGAATTACCAGCCCAACATATTGGCCAGCAGGTTGGCCTCAGGGAAGGTATTTCGTATTGCGGTTTTGATTCCCAAGGGCTCTGAAATGACGGACTTCTGGGATGCGCCTCTGAAAGGCATTGAAAGGGCCGAAGCCGAAATAAAGCAATATGGGGTCTCGGTGGAAACTTTCCTTTTTGACCTCAATGATAAGGCTACTTTCCTGCAGGCAGTCGATGCGCTCAGGGCAAAAAGCTACGATGGTTTTTTGATTGCGCCTTCTTTTGTGGAGGAAGCCAAAGAATTTGCGCGTTATTGCCAGGAACAATCCCTTCCTTTTGTTTTCATCGACAGCAACATTGAAAACCAGCCCAGCTTGTCGTATATCGGCCCGCCTTTGTTCCAAAGTGGCTACCTGGGATCAAGACTCTGTGCTTTCGGCATGGGCACGTCCAATAAAGTCTTGCTGGTGAATATCACAAGAGAAAGCGGTAATTATAATTATTCCCAGATAGAAGAAGGTTTTAAGAGCTACTTTGTGGAAAATAAAGTGCCTTTTGATTTGATCAAGCTCAACATTGAGGAAACCGACTACGAATCCGTGGCTTTGGCCCTTAAAAAGGCGTTCCTTCAACATCCGGATATAGAAGCCATATTTGTGACCAATTCAAGGGTATTTTCTGTCGCTAGATTCCTGGAAACCATGGACAAAGCACACATTCAGTTGGTCGGTTATGATTTTGTAAAGCAAAACCAGGACTATCTCAAAAAAGGCATCATTGATTTTCTTATTTGCCATAAGCCGGAAGAACAGGGGTACAAGGGGATGATGAACTTGTATCACCATTTGAGTTTGAAACTGCCGGTGGATAAGGTGTATTACATGCCCATTGATATTGTCACCAAAGAAAATCAAGAGTACTACCGATAAGAAGCCGATGATCGGAGGGGCTTTATGCAGGACTGAACCTTAGTCGTTTTTGGTGGCGTGCCCATGACCATTTGAAAGATGCGCTTACTTTGCCCGGCCAGAAAGGGCAGGTCAGTAACCAATTCCTCATCCGATAGGAGAGAGGATGAGGGCGCGTTGGGCAAGCGACAAAAATAGCGTGACTTGACACTGATGGCCCCCCGCTGTGGGGGAGATGATATCATTTTTCGACGATATCTGTTTCTTCTGCCACATCATACACCAACTTGCTGTTTTTGTAAACTTGGAGTATCCTGATGACTTTCCCAAGCAGCTCAAACCTCACCCAGTCTCCCCTGTGGGATGGGTCAAGTTCTCCATTTAAATATTCCAGCGGAATAGAGGAGGCCATGGCCCAAGCCGATGAAAGGGGTTTCAGTTTACTCTTGACCAAGTATTGTACATTTTCCAGGAGATTTTTGCCAGCGCCCGCCAAGAGCCCGTCCTCATTCTTTACGGATAGCCGGCCTGTCTTTGACAGAACAACTTTGTTGCCGATATGTGCATCGTATTCCCCGGAAGGCATACCGGCAAAGTTGGTGGCGTCACTTACCAGGAAAGCCTTTCTTCCTTTTAACTCGAAAACCACCTTCAGAAAGTTGTCCGGAACGTGAAAACCATCAGCTATAATACTGGTATAAAGGCCATCGGCTGCCAGTTGATCCCAGAGCAAATTGGGGTGTCTTGGCAGTTCCAAGGGGATGCCATTACCCAAATGGGTGGAGAGACTGGCGCCCGCGGCCACTGCGGCTGATACGGTCCGGCTGTCTGCGCTGCTATGCCCGATGGCCACTTTGATGCCCGCATCCACGCATTTTCGAATGAATTCCATCCCTCCTTCGGATTCGGGAGCCATGGTCACCAACCTGATTCTGTTTCCGGAAATCTTCTGAAAGGTTTTTATCAGGTTCCAGGATGGATTTTGAATATATTGTTCATCATGAGCGCCTTTTGCGCCCGGGGACGGGGAAATAAATGGTCCCTCCAAGTGTATGCCTTCTATGCATTGATCCACCAACGGGTATTTTTCACATGCCCGGACCAGCGTTTTGAGTAATTTCTCTATGGTCTCCGGTGAATTGGTGATCAACGTAGGAAGATAGGTGGTGACCCCTTGGCTAAGCAGGTATGAGGTGGCTTTAAAAACAGCTTCCGGGGTAAGATCAGGATGATTGAAATCGATGCCGCTAATGCCGTTGATCTGCAGGTCGGCAAGCCCTGGGCCGAAATATTCGTTTTCGGCAGGAGGATGGTTTTTCAGTTCCACCATGCTGCCCCACGTATTGTCGTGATGGTTTATGAGGCAAAGGGATCCACTGATGCAATTGTTGGATACAAAATTATCGGGATATGCTAAATCTCCCGCGGGGGTGGGGTAGGAGTCCCGATCCAGAAAAAGATCGCAATGGTCCAGCGTCTTGATAATGGAGGCAGGACAGCGGTGGTTTACGGGGCCCAGGAGCGTGTTGTATACAGCCTCTTTTTTTGCGGCGCCGGGCACCACGCAGCTGATGTAACCGGCCTGGATGAGGGCAGGTATCGTCAGGGTCAGCGCATATTCGGGCACATCCGCCAATGTATCAAAGCAGTCATCGTTAACCTGTTGCTGCCTGCAGGCGGTTTCCAGCTTTACTTTTTTTACCGGTACCGGGTCATTAAAATCCGCTACCGGGGGGTCATTGAATGCGATATGCCCGTTTTCGCCGATGCCCATGCAGACGATATCGATGGGAGCTTCCGCCAATAATCGCGAATACCTGGCACATTCCCGGTTCGGGTCCTCCAGCCCGTTGATCAGGTGAACCTGATGAAACGGCACATGGTCAAAAAGATGCCTTTTCAGGAAATTGGCAAACAGGGCAGGTGAAGCACCATTCAAACCGATGTATTCATCCATGTGGAAGGCCGTGATTTTTTTCCAGGGAATGAGTTTAGACTCCCTTAAGTAATCCAGCATTTCTATCTGAGAGGGGGCCGCAGCGAAAATGATGCGTAGCCCCGTCTTCTCTTCGAGCATTTCCAATATCTTATTTTCTACCGCTTTGCCTGCGGCAATTCCCATATCCAGTCTGGAATTGTTCGGTATCAATTTCATGGTGTAGGTTAATTTTGTGTTTGGTGAACGGCTTCTAGCAAGTCCCTGACTTTTTGAGGGACAGGTCCCTTGGTGATCATGCCCAGGATGATGTAGGTCAGTGAAGAAAGAATAAGGGGAAGACTGACTTCAACGGCCAGGCTCCCCACGTCGGTGTTTTTGGTGATGATGAAGGTAAGAAGTCCCACGACTATGGAGCCGATGGCAGACAAAGGGCCACAACGCCGGAAAGCGGGTATAAGGCCCAGCAACATGGGGACTGCGATAGGGCCAACCAAGGCCCCAAACCAGCTTATGATGAGTCCCAGTATCCCTCCAAAATATTCGTATTGGAAGGCGATGATGATGGTCGCCAGGGTAAAGATAAAAGTCGTCATCCGGGCAATGGTGAGGGAGTTCTTCTCCAAACCCATCTTTTTGGAAATCACTGGGAGGATATCCCGTGTGATAACAGCCGATATGGTATTGATGTCTGAGGAGGTCATGGACATGGTGTTGGCAAAAAGCGAGGCAATTACCAGTCCGACGAGTCCGGAAGGCAGCAACAACAGCGTGAGTTCTCCGTAGGACTGGCTGGGGTCGTCTAAGCCCGGTAACAAAACCGGGGCAGCCCACATGGGAAAAAACAGGATCAATGGCCATATCAGGTAGAGCAGGCCGGATAACCTGGCCGCTTTGCTGGCTTGTTGTTCATCGGGTGAGGAAATATAACGGGTGGCTAAATTCCATTGGCCGCCGTTGTAGGCCAGAAAGTTGATGAACAGGAAGGCCAGCGCAAAGCCTACCCCATAAGGCTCATGGAACGCCTGACTGTTTTCAGCAGGTAAATTTTCCCAAAGCGTAAAGATGCTGCCCATCCCGCCCAACCGCATCAATACCACGATAAACATCACCAATCCCGCCAAAAGTTGAACAATGAACTGGGTAAAATCGGTAATTACCACCGCCCAAAGTCCTCCGAAGGTAATGTATAATAAAGATATACCTCCGGACACCAAAATGCCTACAGGCAAACTTATCCCCGTAAAAACATTCAAAAGGACGGCGATGGCAGCCCACTTGGCCCCTATGTCGAAGAGCTTGAGTATGACCCCGCTCCAGGCCATGATCTGTTGTGTGGTCAGGTTGTAGCGTTGGGCGAGGTATTCCAGGGGCGATTGGATTTCAAATTTTTTTCTTAGCCTCACCCATATCACCGGGAATATTTTCGCACTGATGATTACTGTTATCCCTATGGTAAAGGCCCACCAGACATACACCGAAAAACCATGGGTGTAGGCCAGTGCCGCATAGGCGACAAAAACGGCACCGCTGTATCCGGATACATGGTGGGATATTCCCGAAAGCCACCAGGGCAGGTTCCCCCCGGCTACGAAATAGTCCTTGGCGTTCTGATTCCGAAAGTAAGCATAAATGCCGATCACCAGCATTAATAGGAAAAACAGACCTATGATGACCAGATCCAGGTTAGTCAATTTCATTATTTTATTATCAGAAAATTAGAATGGATTAAAAGAAAGGGGCTGCTTCTAAGTGCTGTAGGCTTTGTCCCAATATTGGTACTTTTCTTCTTCCATGGCTTTATTGGCCATATGCACGGCAATGGCTACATCCTTCCCCTGTTGGATATCACAAAAAGGTTTTTTCCTCTCTAAGATACACTTTGCAAAATCAGCCAAAGCATACAATGTGGGTTCCTGATTTCTTCCATCAGGACTGTCAAAATGGATAGGAATGGCTTCCCCATGGGTGTTGTTTTTAACGGTGGCACCGGATACGCCGTCGACTACCCCAAGCTCTACTTTTGTAGGTTCCGCATAGACAAAAGCTTTGTCTCTTTGGATCTCAACTGTTCCTTCGGTTCCCAGGATACGGATAGCGTATCCTTTATACGCATTGGACAATATGGAGCTTACACTGGAGGTGACACCGTTTGGATAATGGTACAACGCCCTGGTATGGTCGAAGATTTCCCTTCCGTCTTTCCAATAGTCAAGACTGCCCATACCCGTCACCCTTGTGGGGACATTTCCGGTAAACCAGTTGACGATGTCGATCTGGTGGGCGCAAAGTTCCGTCATCAGTCCGCCTGAATAGGCTTTGTACATCCTCCAATTCACTTCTTTTTCCAACTTTGGGTCAGCAACGGGTTTTTTCCAGTCGTTGTTCCTATGATACTGGCATTCAAACTGGGTTACCTGGCCGCACCAACCCCCGTCCAGTATCTCCTTGACCTTGTGGTAAAGCCCGTAGTACCTGTACTGGTGGCCCACCTGAAATACGAGAGACGAATTTTTTAATTTTTGACTTAGTGTTAAGGCTTCCGGTATGGTATGGGTGATGGTTTTTTCCATATAGATGTGCTTCCCGGCGTCAACGGCATCCATTCCCATCGGAAAATGGAGATAAAGAGGGGTCGCAATGACCACGGCGTCGATATTCTTATCTTCGAGGAGTTTTCTGTAATCGGCATATCCTTTTGCGGATTTGTCCGCCAATCCCAGGCCCTTGTTGAGTTGGTCCGGGTTGATGTCACAACATGCCCGTAAAGAAAGGTTATCCAGGTTTTTCATCACGGTGGCCAGCCCGATCCCCCGGCTGCCGCACCCGATCAACCCTATATTGATTTTCTCACCCTTGTGAGGGGGCCGACTATATCCCACTGAATGAAGGCCTGCAACACCTACCCCTGCCATGGCCACTGTTCCTGTCAGAAGAAATTTCCTTCTGGATTGCTTGTTTTCCATGCTTTTAAACGTTCTACGGTTACGTTACCGCAAGATATGGATTTAATTGAGTATTTTAAAATCGGCGTCAATGATAATGGTCAGCTAATCGACTTTATTTTGTTTTTAGGAAATAAGTGAAGAAGTCATATATCACTTCATTGGATTGAGCGGTGGGTGCATGTTCCGGCCGGTTGGTCATCCCCACGCGGTCATCAAAACCCAACAGCTGGTTTACCTGAATGCTGTGGTTAAGGGGGATCCATCTTTCTATGGGATCTTCTGACCCGCCCGATACCAGAAAGGGTCTTGGGGCCATCAATACATGCAGCTCGTGTAAATCCGTGTTTTTTTCGAGCAACTTGGGATAAAGTCCCAAAGCCGGATTTTCAGCGTCCGGAATGCCTCTTTTTCTCCAAGGCTGCGGATGGTAACCCAGGTACCAGGGTTCCCAGTAATTGATGCTGGGCCTGTCCTGCTGGAATACGATGCCGGGGTCGGACCAAACCGCAGCGGCAAATTGATCATAGAGGCAGGAAGCAAACATCGCCCATTTCCCCCCATAGGAATGCCCCATGATGCCTATTCTTTCCGCATCCACTTCGGGAAGGCCGGCCAGGAGATGCCAAGAGGTGGCAGCGGCATAGGCCAACATCGACAAGGGCTCGACCTGGGCATTATGGATATCCGGATAATAGATGGCATAGGTCTGGTTTTCGGTGGTCTCGGTGGTGCCCAGCGATAGGGTCACAAAACCTCTTTTGGTCAACTGGAGGGCAAAATCCCGGTGTTCGAGTTCCGGCTTTCCCAGGCCGGCGGCTGTTTCCGGTTCATAATAGACCGTAATCACGGCCGCGCTGTTTGCAGCATCAAAAGGCACCAACAGGTAGGCGGTGGTGCTTTGTCCCGGTACCCAATCAAACCTTATCTTTTTCTGCCAAAAACCATCTTTTTTTTCTGTTTCAAGGATTTGATATGCAGGGTTTTTATCCATTTCAGGCCATTTGCCCATCAGTCCATGCCATTTTTCGCGGATTTCAATTCTCCTTTTTTCCCAATTTTTTTTGTTCTTTACCCTCTTTCCATTTTCAAAAACCAAAGGACTCCTATATTCCCCTAATTCACCTGAAAAAACCTCGGGAGGGGAGAAATAGGGTGCAAGCCGCTGCCAAAGCACAGCATTTCCTGTTGCCCTTTCCTCTGGCTGCAAATGGGAGACTTGCGCCCATAGTGCCTGGGTGCCTATTGTCAGCAGGCCGGTGAAAAGCCAGTTTCCGACACTGGCTTTCCATCTATACATCTTTCCTTTCTTTTTCATCATAAATTCCGGTTACACCTTCGGCTCCCAGCCCTTTTGGTAGTCCCTTTTCCAATATTTGGCCGCTGATTTGCTGTTTTTGATATGACCGTTTTTAGGATCTGTATTCAAGGTCTCGCCTGTCAACAAAGCTATATTACCCAGCTGACAAAGCAAAGTACTGATATGGCCACTTTCTATATCTGAATGGAGTGAGGTACCTTGCCGGATAGCGCTGAACAGGTTTTGTATATGGAGGGCATCAAGTTGTTGGGCAGGGTTGGTTATATCTCTGGCATCTATGCTGGTATCATTTTTAACTTCCTTCACCACCTTGTTCTTAAGGTCATACACCGTGTAGGAATTGCCTCCGTCAATTTTAAGGGCGCCGTCTTCTCCATAAAACATCACCCCCACACTGGAGCCTTCAATGTTGAGACCATTACAGCTTCTGCCTTCCCAACTGATTTTGGTGTTGTTGCCAAATTCAAGGTTGATGGTTTGGGTATCCGGGGTTTCCCAATCATCGCTATAGCGATAACGCCCTCCTGCTGAAGATACCCTGATAGGATAATCCACGCCAAGCCCCCAGCGCGCCAAATCAATCATATGGGTGCCGTTGTTAAGGGCCTCGCCGGTGCCCCAGTTCCAGAACCAATGCCAGTTATAATGAATCAGGTTATCCCTGAAATTCTCTCTGGGTGCGGGTCCCTGCCACAGGTCAAAGTCCAGCCAATCCGGAACGGCGATCTTTTTGCCGCTGCCGATAGGGCCACGGTTGTTGGTATACCAGGTTTTTGCATAATAGGGCCTTCCGATGATGCCCTGGTGAAGTTCCTTGATGGCGGCGATCACATTTGGCCAGGATCTTCTTTGGTTACCCATCTGAAGCACCCTGTTGTATTTGTTGGCCGCTTTGATCAGGAGTTCACCTTCATGGGGGTTATGGCTGGCGGGCTTTTCGAGATACACGTCTTTTCCTGCCTGGCAGGCGAGGATGGCAGCCGGTGCATGCCAGTGGTCAGGAGCGGCCACAATCAAAACATCAAGGTCTTTGTCTTCCAGGCTTTTTCTAAAATCGGGGATGGCTTTGGGACGATCATCCTGGATTTTACCCACCGCGGCGATGCTTTTTTCCATAGCCCTGCTATCCACGTCACAAATATGGATAATCCGGCAGTTGTCCTGACGGGCAAAGTTCTGCGCCAAGGCATTTCCCCTGCCGTTGACTCCCATTACGGAAACTTTTATCCTGTCGTTGGCTCCTATGATTTGCGCGTAGCTTTTGGCGCTGAAGCCGGTCAGCGCCCCGCCAAAAGACAGGGCTGCCGTGCCGGCGACGGTTTTTTTGATAAAATCTCTTCTTGAATCCACAATTTTCGTCATTTTATAAGATTTTAGGTATTCGGTTAAAAGGTATAGTGTTCATTTTGTTCCAAAGATTTGTTTCTGTCCCAGGCTTCACGGGGAATGGGAAAACGGATGGACCTATGATTTAAAGGTGGATCAAATCGATCAACAGGTCCAGAAATAGGTTTGATACAAGAGGAATAATGGTAACGTTACCGTGAAGCTCTACTATTACCACATTCGTTTAAAAGCGCGCTCTTTATTTTACGTTAACGTACACGTAATATAGAACTAATAAATAAACCCACAAAATTTTTCGCCTAACAATTTTTTTTAAAATTTACCGGTGGAATTTATTGGGCTGAATTCCTGATTGGCTTTCTGATAATCTGTAGCGGCTGGGGTTACTGCCAAACTGCTTGTGAAAACACTTGCTGAAATACTTGGGGTTGTTGAACCCGGTCATATAGCCGATTTCGGAGATTTTATAATCGCTTTCCAGAAGCAGCTGGGCAGCCCGCTTTAACCGGATCATCTGGATAAATTCATTGGGGGTACTCCCTATCAAGGCTTTGAATTTTTCGAAAACCAAGGTCCTGCTTAATCCCAATTCCTTTACCAAATGATTGATATTAAATTGGGGGTTGTCCATATTTTTTTCTACCACCCCAATGGCTGTTTGAAGCCACGTTTCATCAGCTGGGGCCACCCTGATGGCGGAAGGTTCCAAATTGGGGGATTTTTTAAACTGTTGCCGGAGTTTCTCCCGGCTCTCCAGCAGGTTCTTGATTTTTAAAGTCAAAAGATCCAACGAAAACGGCTTGGTAACGTAATCATCTGCTCCGGACTCATATCCTTCCAGTTGGTGAATATGCGAACTTTTGGCTGTAAGCAGGATAACGGGAATATGACTCGTGGCAATATTCTGTTTAATTCTCCCGCAGAGTTCTATCCCATCCATCACCGGCATCATTACGTCAGATATAATGAGGTCTGGCTGTTGGTTCTCACATAATTCCAGCCCCTGTTTTCCATCTGAAGCAGTGATCACCTGAAATTGTTCCGACAAAACTTTTTCCAGCAAACGGAGTAATTCAGGGTTATCTTCTACGATCAACACACGCCGGTTTGCGGGCGGCGTCCTGTTTATGGTCTTATAACCGGCCAGTTCTTTCGCAGGAAAGGTTTCTTCGGCAGCGCTTCGGCCCATGGCCTTGTTCCCTGCAGAATGGCGGACGGTTTGGTCCGGCCGGGCCAATTCATGCTTGGCGTAATGCTCAAACCCGTTCCGGAGCGTTACCGTAAAGACCGTTTCCACTCCCGGTGTGCTGTGTACTTCAATTTTCCCTTTGTGAAAATCCACTAGATTTTTGGAAAGCGCAAGTCCTATTCCCGTCCCCACATGCGGATAGTCACTGCCCTGGCTGATTTGGAAAAAGCGGTCAAATATCAGATCCCGGTGCTCCGGCAATATCCCTTTTCCCGTATCTTCGATGGATATGGCCAATCCCTCAAGCTGCTCCCCGTTTTCAATAAGGGTACCCCTACAGACCTTAATGCGTATTCTGCCGCCGTCGGGTGTAAATTTAAAAGCATTATAAATAAGATTGTAAAAGACTTTTTCCATCTGTTCCGGGTCAAACCACATGATGGGATAGATGTCATCCTCAAACTCCAGTCGAAAATCGATGTTTCTTTGGGAGGCGACTACTTCAAATGCCTGATAGATATTCTTCAAAAAAGGAACAATTTCTACTTCCCTGACCGTAAGCCTGAGGTGCCCGGTCTCCTGCTTCCTAAAATCCAAAAGCTGGTTAATCAATCTCAGCAACCGGGCCGTGTTGACATGGATGCTTTTCAGCTGATGCGGTACGTCCAGTGGGAGGTCGTCTCTTTTGGACAATTGTTCCAGCGGGGCTTTGATCAGCATCAACGGGGTACGGAGTTCGTGGGAAATGTTGGTGAAAAACCTCATTTTCAACTGATTGATTTCCTCCTGTTTTTGTTTTTCAATCCGTTCTATTTTGAGATCATTTCTTAGTTTCATCCTCCAGGACACCAATAGTTTTATCCCATACGATGCCAATCCAAATAAAAGGATATAGGCCATATACGCCCAGGTGCTCTGGTACCACGGAGGCAAAACGGTCAGCTGTAACCGGGCAATGCCGGACTCTTCCCGGGTATTCTCATAAAATGATTTCAGTTTGAAAATATAATTTCCCGGCCTGAGGTTGGAGTAAGGGGCATACCTTCTTTTTGCATCGGTAACGATCCAATCCTTGTCATAATTTTCCAATTGATAAGCATACTGCAACTTGCTCTGCCCGGTATACTCCAAAGCACTGAATTCCAATTCAACACTATTGTGTATAGGGTGGAGCTTAATTTCATCCGTAAAGCTGATATTTTGGGAAATGATCTGCTTGTTGGAGATGGGTTTGCCCGGCACCGTTTCCTGGTTCAATACCCTCAATCGGGTAATGACAGGCGTATTGGGGATAGCGGCCGGTTTGATTTTCTCAGGAAAAAAAGCATTGAAGCCATTGGTGCCTCCAAAATAAAGTTTACCTTCTTTGTCCTTAAAGGCAGCTCCCAAATTAAATTCATCAGATTGTAAACCGTTTTCCTGGCTGTAATTTCTGAAAGTATGACTGTTTTTTTCCAATGAAGACAAACCATTGACTGTGCTGATCCAGAGCTGCCCCGAGTCGTCTTCAAGAATGGCTTTCACCACATCGCTGGGAAGCCCGTCTTTCTCTCTATAAACCTTGATGCCGCCATCCAAAGGGTTCAGTCTGTTGAGACCACCTCCAAAAGTACCTATCCATATATACCCGCTTTTATCTTCTATTACCGAAGTGATGATGTCATGGGAAATGCTGTTGGGATGATGGGCATCATGTTTAAAATGGTGAAATTTTCCGTTCTCCAAATCAAGTTTGCTCAGTCCTCCGCCGTATGTACCGATCCACAAATTGTTTTTGGAATCGATATGCAAAGCCCGAACGTCATTAAAACTAAGGGAATTGGCATCATTTGGATCATGATGGAACTGGGTGAAATCCCCTGTGGCGGGATCAAATCTATTCAGTCCGCCGCCATTGGCAGTACCTATCCAAATGTAGCCTTCCTCATCCTGCGCAAAAGCCCATACCTCATCTTTGCTAAGGGTGTTGGGTTGGGAGGGATTGTGGCGGTGATAATGATACCTACCTGTTAAAGGGTCATAGACATTGATGCCACCGCCGTCTGTTCCGATCCATATTTTCTGATCGCTTGCCTGAAATACAACTTGAACATGGTTATGACTGAGCAATTCTCCGTCACCGGCCGTATAATAATTGAAATGGTCTTTACCCGCGGGTTGAAGATTTAATCCTCCATTAAATAATCCCACCCAAAGGTTTCCAGTCTGATCTTTTATAATGGATTTTACCATTTTTCCCGACAGCCCTTTCTGGAAGTCCGGATCATATCGATAATGTTCAAAATGCTGGTAACCCGGATTGGTTTTATTGAGTCCCTCCCCGGAATACATTCCCAGCCACATATTCCCCGATCGGTCTTCAAAAACGGTATATACAGAATTACCATTTAAACTGTAGGGGTCACTGGCCTTGTCACCGTAATGGGTGATGTGTCCGGATTCAGTATGATAAACAAAAAGCCCTCTTCCCAAGGTGCCTATCCACAAGTCACCATGTTGGTCTTCCTTAAACCCGGTGATATTGAAGTCGGGTTGCTGAAAAGACATTTTCGTTTCCGGTAAGGCAAAAGGAGAAAATCCGGAACCGTATTTTTTCTTTAAAAGTACACCGTATTTTTCTGTTCCGATCCAAAAATTCCCTTTGGTATCTTCATAAAATGACTTTACGGAATGGACCGCACGTCCTTCATATTCCAATCCAACGTGTTCAAGCTGTCCTGTACCGTTTAGGATCCGATAAGCCCCTCCTTCTAGGGTTCCTATCCATATATTACTTGACTTATCCTTATATACACTCCATATTTTATCGTCTTCCAGAATGGTATTGTGTCTTTGGAATGCCTGGATATGGAGGCGCTCAAAGTAGCTGTCCACTGTGCCAGGCGTGGTCATCGATTCAAAACCGGATATTCTATATATTCCTGCCCCATTGGTACCTACCCAGATATTGTCCTGATCATCTTTGCATAGGCTGCTTATTTTTTTTGAATATATACCAGCCTTATCCTCATGTACCTGTTCAAAAGGGGTAAAGGCCTCTGTATATGGATCGAATATGTTGATACCGCCACCTTCGGTTCCGATCCATATTCTATGGAATTTATCCAGGACCATTCCCCTGATGACATTATTGTTGATACTGTGTGGGAGGGTAGGGTCATGTCTGAAAATCCGGAACTGGTAGCCATCGAACCTGGCCAGACCGTCATCGGTGCCGAACCAAAGATAGCCAAGCTGGTCCTGGCACACCGCAAGAACGGAATTTTGGGGAAGTCCTTCCTTGGTGGTGTAATGCGTGAATTTCAAAAAGGCATTGCTTTCCTGGGCCGATAAAGGAAACGCAGAGATAACAACGAACAAAAACAGGCTCCATGAGAACAGGTGAGCGCATGGTTTTCTCATAAGGCACCAAGATTTAAGTACAGCATTACTGTATCAAAATTACAGAATATTATCGGTATAGCTATTGGCGGCAATTCCACAAAATAGTTTTTTTGGACGATTGCGTACCTTAAAACGGACGATTTTTTACCCTTCCGGACAACAGATGGCCTTTTTGTGTACTATTCCCGCCCCTCGGATGAAGAGGCTATAGCTAGCTTTGGAAATGGTTTTGGTATTTTCTGTTCATCAGAAAAGCAGTTAAACATTCAAAGTATTTTCAATTCAATAAACCAATTTACATATGAAGAAATTCAACTTAATGATGTGGATACTTGTCCCGCTGTTTTGTTGCCCTGCTTTTGAGATCATGGCCCAGGAGCAGCGGGAAGTATCCGGAAAGGTCACCGACGGGAATACCGGTGAAAGTATTCCGGGAGTGAACATATTGGTCATGGGTACCAATAGGGGAACCGCCACGGACATTGACGGTAATTACGCCATCCCGGTGGAAGTAGGTAGCCGCCTTAAATTCAGCTTTATCGGCTATGCCAGTCATGAGGTAGTGGTAAACAATCAGACTGTTTTGGATGTCAGTTTGCAACCGGATTCGCAAAATCTGGAAGAGATATTGGTGATAGGTTATGGCGAGCAATCAAGGGAAACGTTGACTTCCTCGGTCTCCAAGCTGGATGACCGGGTGTTGGAAAACATCCCTTTTGCCAATGCTGCCTCGGCCATGCAGGGAACCATTTCCGGTGTGAGGGTGCAGACCACCACGGGCCAACCTGGCGCAGCTCCAAGGGTAATTGTCCGGGGAGGCACTTCCATTAACGACCCTGACGGGGCCCAACCGCTCTATATTATAGACGGGGTCATCCGAAACAACATGAATGACATCAACCCTGATGACATTGAGACTTTTCAGGTATTGAAGGATGCGGCTGCCACGGCCATTTATGGTGCCAGGGGATCTAATGGAGTGGTCATCATCACAACAAAAACCGGCAAGCCCGGCAAAACCACGGTCAGTTACCGCTATAACCTGAGTGTATCCGAACAATGGAACCAATACGAAATGGGCTCTGCCAGGGATTACATATATTTCAACCGGATGGGCATCCTGGCCACGGCTGAAAAAAATCCCCAACATCTTTTTAGATTGGACCAACCGTCGGGTTTTGGTGTGGGAAATGACCTGACCAACAACACGGGATTTACTACCCAATACCTTTCTTCCGAAAATGAACACAAACTGAATGAAGGATGGCAATCCATGCCTGATCCCGCCGATCCAAGCAGGACAATTATCTTTGATGAGGTAGACTGGCAAGACGTACTTTTTAGACAAGCCGTGACCCAAAACCATTATGTAGCCATTTCAGGCGGGTCTGAAAAAGCAAGATTTGATATGGGAATCGGCTATCTGGACAATGAGGGAGTGGCCATCAATACCGACTTTAAAAGGTTTACCGTCCGGATGAACGGAGATGTGAACGTCAATGAGACCTTGGATGTATACGGCCGGGTTAACTTTACCAATTCCTCCAACACTTCCGTTTTTGGAGAGAATGAAATCTTCCAAAGAGCCCTTGGGCTTCCCCCCACAGCCAAATTCAGGTTTGAAGACGGCACGCTGGCCCCGGGCCAAAACAGGAGCATGGGGAACCCCGTTTATCATCTCGGCAGAATGGATGCCTTGAATGCGACCAACAGGCTTACCCTGTCAGGAGGTGCCAATTGGGATATTCTCCCCGGGTTGACTTTTGAACCTATCGGCTCTCTTTATTTTGTGCACCAGACCAACAACACCTTCCAGAAATCCTATTATAATACACCCACTCAGTTTATTGATTCCCGCGATGCCTATGCATTTAACTCTGTGTTTTGGCAAAAGCAGTTTGACGGGGTATTTACTTATCTAAGGAGCTTCGGATTTCATAATCTTCAGCTGAAAGCAGGGGGATCTTATTTTGATCGGCAAAACTATTCCGCAAGTGCTTCGGGAAGAGGGGCTGCTTCTGACCTGATCCCCACCCTGAACGCATCCTCGGAACCCAGGGATGTAAGCAGTTCACATTCCCAGCTGAGAATTCTCGGTTATTTTGGAAGATTCAACTACGATTATGATAAAAAATACCTGTTTTCCGCATCAGCCCGGTACGATGGGGCCTCCAATCTGGGGGTAAATAATTATTGGGGATTTTTTCCCGGTATTTCAGCAGGATGGAACATGCATAAAGAGGATTTCTGGGTAAATGTACCCCAAGCGCTTTCGGCTTTGAAGATCAGGGCCAGCTATGGTGTGAATGGTAACATCGGTAACCTTTCCGATTTTCATGCTCAGGGTCTTTATTCGGTCGGCGCAAGGTATAATGATATCGCTGCCATTCAAAATAACCGCATGGCCAACCAGGACCTGCAATGGGAAAGGTCGGCTACTTTTGACCTTGGATTGGATATGGGGCTTTTTGGCGATAAAGTGACCATCATTGCCGATTATTATAACCGGGTGACAGATAACCTGCTTACTAACCTGGAACTGCCCCAATCCACCGGTTTTTCCAGTATCCTAACAAATTTGGGAGCTCTCCGGAACGAAGGCGTAGAAATGGAAATTGCGGCCACACTTCTCCAAAAGGGGGATTTTTCTTGGAATGCCTCAGCCAATGCTACCTATAATATCAATACAGTGGTAAGGTTACCCGAAAATGACAATGAAAACAACCGAATAGGAGGCGTATTGGTATTCAATCCGGCCATTGGTGGTTACGCGTGGATGGGGGGTCTGCAGGAAGGACAGAGAATGGGGGACATGTTTGCATACCAGTATGATGGTATATATGCTACCGATGAAGCAGCGGCAGAAGGTCCTTATGATGTGTTGGTGCCGGGTACGGATAAAAGGAAGTTTGGAGGAGACGTCCGGTGGAGGGATTTAGACCGGAATGATACCATCGATAGCAGAGACCGGGTTCTTGCCGGCAATATTTTCCCGAAATGGACCGGCGGTTTTACGAACATGCTCAATTATAAGAACCTTTCCCTCACCATCAGAACAGACTTTGCCTTGGGCCACACCATCTATCACGAAACCAGGGCCAGGTTCAACGGCCAGTATCAGGGGGATATCGGGATCTTGCGGGAAACCACCCAATCCTGGCAACACCAAGGTGATATTGCCGTGCTGCCAAGGTACTACTGGGCCGACCAATTGTCCCAAAACAACTCCTTCCGGGGAAGTACTTTCTTCCATGAAAGGGGAAATTACCTGGCCGTTAGGGAATTGACACTCAGTTACAGTCTGCCACAGCGATGGACAGACGCCATAAAGACTGGCAGCATCAGAACTTATTTTACCGGGTCTAATTTGTATTATTTCACCCAATATACCGGACTTAATCCTGAGGTAGGGGGAACGGATGCAGGCCGGTATCCCATACCCCGAAGTTTTATGCTCGGCGTAAATGTAAACTTTTGACCTATTCACCTGGCCGGAAAAAGCTGTATGCTGAAAGCCGGAATACCGAATGGAGAAATAATTAAAAAAACTGCGAAACAATGAACAAAGACATAAAAAACATCTTAATGGTCGTGGTCTCCGCCACAATTCTTGCAGCGGGGCCGGCCTGTACAGACCAATTGGAAGTGAGCCCCATAAGTACCATTACCGCTGCGGGTTTTTGGGTGAACGAAGACAATGCCAACGGTGCACTGCAGGGCATGTATGTGCGCTTCAGGGATGAGGCTGCCTATAACCTATTTATCTTGGGAGAATCAAGGGGAGAAACCTTGTCGTATGGTCTGCAGGCTTCAGAGGGCAGGGAAAGGTACTTTGAAAATTCCCTGGACCCGAATTTTGCGGGGCCAAATTGGTTGAGGCTTTATACCACCGTCCATGATGCCAATCTGATCATCAAATACGTGCCTGGCATCACCTTTACGCGGGAATCGGATAAAAACAGGATGTTGGCACAAGCGTATGCCATGAGGGCTTTTCTGTATTTCACCATGGCGAAGACCTGGGGAGGAGTACCTCTGGTAACAGAACCAACGGAAGGATATGACGCGGAAACAACTTTCAGGCCCCGGGCAGGAGTAGAAGAGGTGTTTTCATTGATCAAATCAGATATTGAGCAAGCATTGAACCTTTTTCCGGATAATCACCATGGCCATGGAAGGGCCATGTGGTCAAAACCTGCCGTGAATGCGTTAAAAGGGGATGTATACTTGTGGACAGGAAAAGTCCTGGATGGCGGCCAGGCGGATTTTCAGACAGCAATGGCCGCCTTGAACGAGGTTTCAACCGCACCGGATTTAAGCCTCATGGAGAATTTTGAGGAAGTGTTCCGCTATGCCAACAAAGGGAACAGGGAGGTGTTGTTTGCTGTAAGGTTTTTGGACCTTGAGAGTGGTACGAACTACAACAATGAGCTGTATATAAGAGATGATGAAATCCCGTCTGCTACCCCGGCAGGTGTGAGGGAAAGAATCGGTGCCGGTGGAGGTTTGAACCGGTGGGCACCTTCTTCCATCCTTCGCGAAGCTTACGAAGACGGGGATCAACGGAAAGACGCAAGTTTGATCACTATTCATATTCCTAATGAGGACAATGATGAGCGATATTATGCTTCCCTGGTCATGAAATACCGGGGGTTCGTGGATGCCTCGGGGAGAAGGTTCATTGATGACATTGTGGTGTACCGGTATGCGGATGTATTGTTGCTGCTGGCGGAAGCAAAAAATGCTTTAGGTATGGATCCCTCTGTAGAAATGAATGAAATAAGGGAGAGGGCATATGGGGAGCAATTTGAAAATTTCAGGTATACGGACCAAGGCCAACAGGCCAATGACGAAGCCATACTGAAGGAGAGAATGCTTGAACTGGCATTTGAAGGGAAAAGATGGTTTGACCTGGTACGTTTTGACAAGGCGTTTGAGTTGGTTCCTTCCCTCCAAAACCGGGCTCAAGACAGGTATTTACTGTTATGGCCCATTTCATTGAACACGATCAGCCTCAATTCCAAAATTGAGCAGAACCCCGGTTATGGCAACTAAGTCATTATGTACGGAAAGCTTTGGTAAAGCCAAGGCTTTCCGATATATTTTAACATAATTTATAAAAACGAAATGATAATCAATAAAATACAAGGCTTGATTGCCGCTACTTTTACGCCCTTTGATGCGGAAGGCAACCTGAACCTGTCCATGGTGCCGGTACTGGCTGAGACATTGGCAGCCAACAGCATAAAAGGTGCTTTTATCAATGGGACTACCGGCGAGGGACCTTCCCTGACCTTTGATGAAAAAACAAAACAAATGGCAGCTTGGGCTCCTTTTGTTTCGGATGATTTTTTGGTTTTGGCCATGCTTGGAGGAACCAGTCAGAAGGAGGCTTGCCTGCTGGCCAAGAAGGCGGTGGAGATGGGGCTGTCCGGTGTCGCGGTCACCGCCCCTTACTATTTCAAACCGGCAAGTGTGGACCGGCTGGTAGCATACCTCAAGCCTATAGCCGAATCAGCGGCTGGATTGCCTTTGTACTTTTACCATATACCCATGCTGACGGGAGTGGACTTGCCCATGATGGAACTGCTCAGCACTGTGGACGGGGTGATCCCCAACTTTGCAGGGATTAAATACACCCATCACAACCTGATGGAGTTCAACCAATGTCTTCGTTATAAAAATAAAAAGTTTGATGTGCTTTGGGGTTGGGATGAAACTTTTCTGGCTGGTTTGAGCATGGGGGCCAAAGGAGCTGTGGGCAGCACCTATAATTTTGCTGCTCCTTTGTATCATCGTATCATCAAAGCTGTTGAGGACAATGATCTCGAAACGGCCAGAAAGCTTCAGGAAAAGTCGGTTGATTTTATCGCTTTATATGGCAAATTCGGTGGAGCCGCGGCCGGCAAATCCATAATGAAGCTTTGCGGCTTGGATTGCGGCCCTTTTCGTGTTCCAGTTGCCAAATTGACCACAAAGGAAGAAAATGCATTGAGACAGGAACTGGAGAAGCAGGGGTTTTTTGAATTTGTCATTAAAAGATCAATTCACTAACCGCTTTGCTGTATATCATGCATAGAATATCGTCATTGATTTTTTTAGGGTTTTTCTTGTTGGCTTCTTTGAACGTCAGAGCCTCAGGGCCCATAGATCCGTTTCCTTATGGTGAATACCAGTGGGAAACCATTGCCGAGCTGCCTGTTCCTCAGGGATTAATTTATTCACCGGGGTATGCTGGGATGTATGCGGGAACCCATAATGGCGTGTTGATTTTGGCAGGCGGGGCCAATTTTCCTGATGCGCTGCCCTGGCAGGGAGGAAAGAAGAGGTTTTGGGATCACATCTATGTGTTGAAAAAGGGGAAAGAAGGGTACGAATGGGATAGCACCGTGATGCGATTACCCAAACCAGTGGCTTACGGATCGACGGTGAGCACCCCGCAAGGTATCCTTTGTCTGGGAGGAGAAAATGAAACCGGTCATTTGCAGGATGTTTGGTGGTTCATATGGGATGCCGAAACCCAGTCTCTTCAAATAAAAGACGGGAAACCCTTGCCTTTGCCGCTGGCCAATGCATCCGCGGTGTTGTTGGATGATTATGTGTACTTGGCGGGGGGTGAAAACCAATCCGTTTCCAATGGTTTCTACAGATTGAGCCTCAAGAAGGAAAATGCCGACTGGGAATCCCTCCCCTCATGGACAGGTGAAGCCAGGTCCCATGCTGCTTTAACCGTACAATCCGATGGTCAGGGGAGGCAGATTTATTTGGCCGGAGGAAGGAGTAAACAACCGAACACACCTACCCAGTGGCATGGAGACATCCATGTTTTTTACCCCAAAACCTCGGTATGGAAGCATTTGGGAAAAATGGAGGATGGCGAGGGTAATCCGGCAGAACTGGCGGCAGGAACCTCCGCTGGTCTTGGTTCGGGCCACATACTGTTTTTTGGAGGGGATGACGGAGAACTGTTCCACCGGCTGGAAGCATTGGCTCAAAAGATTTCCGCCAGTGATATTCATAGGGAGGATTCCTTACGGTGGGTTCAGGAAAGAGATATTATTTTGGAGAACCATCCGGGGTTCAGTAAAAGGGTGTTAGCTTATCATCCCGTGACCGGATCATGGTCCAGATTGCCCGATTTGCCTTTTGGCAGCCAGGTGACCACCCCATTGGTACAATGGGGTGATGCCCTCGTTGTGCCTTCCGGGGAAGTGTCTCCAGGAAGGCGTACACCGGAAATCAGGCGGTTGGAAATTTCCAAAAAAGAGGAATTCGGCGGGCTGAATTATACGATTTTGGGGATTTACCTGGGCTCACTGGTGCTGATGGGGGTGATCATCTCCAAAAAGCAATTGTCTACTTCGGACTTCTTCAGAGCGGGGGGCCGGGTGCCTTGGTGGGCAGCGGGAATCAGCGTATTTGGTACCCAATTAAGCGCCATCACTTTCATGGCCATACCTGCCAAAACCTTTGCCACCGACTGGACCTTATTTTGGCTATTGATGACCATCATCATGGTGTCACCCATCATTATTTTCTGGTTCCTTCCCTTTTTTCGCAGGCTTAATCTGACTTCTGCCTATGAATACCTCGAATTCCGGTTCAACAAAACTGTCAGGCTGATGGGAAGTTTTATCTATATTGCCCTGCAGCTGGGCCGGTTGGGTATTGTGTTGTTGTTGCCGTCCCTTGCACTTTCTGTGGTGACCGGGATGGATGTGGTGCTTTGCATTTTATTGATGGGAATTTTAAGTATCCTGTATACGGTGCTAGGGGGAATAGAGGCTGTAATCTGGACAGATGTAATACAGGTAGTGGTACTACTTGGCGGGGCGCTTATCTGTTTGATTTTGATGGTGATGAAGATCAATATGGATGGGCAGGCTTGGTGGGCATTTATCAAGGAAGACTCCAAGACGCTCCTTTTCGATACCAGCCTGGATTTTACCGGGACAGCCATTTGGGTAATCTTGTTGGGAGGCATTGCGTCCAATATTGCCCAATATGGCAGTGACCAAACAGTGATACAAAGGTACCTTACCACCAAAGACGAAAAAACAGCGGCCAAAGGTATTTTGACAGGGGCGCTGATGGCCTTACCTTCTGCCCTGGTTTTCTTTTCCCTGGGAACAGCCTTGTATCTGTTTTACAGGCTCCATCCTCAGGAATTGTCACCGGTGATGGCCAATACGGACAGCATCTTTCCCTGGTATATTGTGACACAGTTGCCCAATGGGATATCTGGATTGCTGATTGCAGCAGTATTTGCTGCCGCGATGTCCAGTCTGGACAGCAGCATGAATTCCGTAGCCACTGTGGTGACCACGGACTTCTATAAAAAAATCTTTCCGAAAGACCTTCCGGGAAAGCATTCATTGAAATTTGCCCGGTTTGTCACTATCCTTGTCGGGGCAGTGGGTACCGCTTTTGCCATTTTGATGGCCAGCATGGGCATCCCTTCCCTATGGGACCAATTCAACATGTTGATCGGCCTGTTTGCTGGAGGACTGGGCGGCATATTTCTAATTGGTATCCTTTCCTCTTCCTCTAACGGTCCAGGGGCAGTAATAGGATTGACTTGCAGTGCGATGGTACAGTTGCTGGTCAAATACCAGACAGATTTGAGCATTCACTTGTATGCATTTACCGGATTGGCAAGTGCGATGTTGTTTACGTATCTGGCCAGCAGGTTTTTTCAAAGACCTTCCCGGAAGGAACTACAGGGGCTTACATTGAAAACCATGGGAAATAGGGAAAAGGCCCTGGTTTAGCATTCTTAAATAATTGAAACAAATGGAAAATACACATATGAAGTATCGTTTGATAAAAAGTCTTTTGGTCGTCATTGGAAGTTTGATGTTCCTTGCCTGCGGTGAAAAGCGCACTTGGCCTGAGAAAGAAAGTATCCAATTTGAGCAGGTGGTTGTGCCCTTAATTCAGGGAAGGGAGAGTCCTATTGGCCACATCAGAATGGACCTGGAGTCAGGAGATGAGCTGAAAGAAATCCGGATCAAGGCTGAGGGTGATGCGATAGAGGGTATCACGGTGGCGCTTTTGTCCCAAGATGGGAAAGAAAAGAAAGGTCTGGGTGAAACCCGGCAGGGAGAGGTATTTTGGACGGTTGCTTTGGACCGGCAGCTTGAATCGGGTGCCCATTTATTTGAAATAGGGTTGATGGTAAAGGAAACGGCCAGTTTGACAGAAAAAGTATCTTTTGAAGTGGTGTATGTGGAAATGTCCAGCGGAAAATTCCGTCCCTCCGGCCAGGAGTACCAGCAGTCTTATCGTCTGGCCAAAGCGCTGAGACACCACGGGGACGATGGCGTACATTCCTTTCGCATACCGGGTTTGGTTACAAGCAATAACGGCACCCTCTTGGCAGTCTACGATGTGAGAAGGGATGATTCTTCCGACCTACAGGGAGATATTGATGTGGGACTGAGCAGGAGTACGGATGGAGGGGAAAGTTGGGAACCTATGAAAATGATCATGGACATGGGGGAATGGGGAGGCTTACCGGAAAACCAGAACGGGATCGGAGATCCTGCTATCCTTGTGGACGAAGAGACGGGAACCATATGGGTTGCCGCACTTTGGCTGCATGGAAAACCAGGGACCATGGCCTGGAACAGTTCTGGGGAGGGAATGAGCCCGGAGGAAACAGGGCAGTTGATGTTGGTAAAATCGGAGGATGATGGCGTGACCTGGTCGGATCCTATTAACGTCACCGGTCAGATGAAGGACCCCTCATGGCGCTTGTTTTTCAATGGCCCCGGAAGAGGGATCACCATGAGGGACGGTACTTTGGTATTCGCGGCACAATTTAAAGATAAGGAAAATATCCCGCACAGTACGGTCATTTATAGTAAAGACCGGGGAGAAACCTGGGAGGTGGGAACAGGTGCAAGATCCAAAACCACCGAAGCGCAGGTGGTGGAGTTGCAGGATGGCAGTCTTCTGCTCAACATGCGGGACGACAGGGGAGGAGCGAGGGCAGTGATGGTGACGAAAGATATGGGTAAGACCTGGGAGGAACATCCCACAAACAGAGCAGCATTGATAGAGCCGGTATGTATGGCCAGTATTATTTCCAACCCGCACACCGATGATCCAGTTCTGTTTTTTTCCAATCCAGCTGCCACAGACGGGAGATACAATATTACGATTAAAGCCAGTTTAGATGATGGCCAATCTTGGCCGGAAGCCCATCAGGTTTTGTTGGATCAAAAAAGAGGGTGGGGGTATTCCTGTCTCACGATGATTGATGAGGACCATTTGGGAATATTGTACGAAAGCAGCCAGGCCCATATGACGTTCCAGATCATCCGCGTGGACGAGATAATAAAGTAATAAAAGGAGATTGGTTAAAATAAGATTCCAATGAACTTGTTTTTCATGTTCGGCCTTACGATCAACATCAGATAAGACCAGTTTTGGGTGGTTTTCAGGGCGCCGTTGTTTTGGATTTGCTGAAAGGAATCGGTATAAAAAAAGTGGCTGTAACCTCCTTGAAGGGAAACCGCATTGCCGATCAGGTAACCAAAAGAAACATCGAATTCCTGTCCGAGCCTTTTACTCAAGGTTTCATGGGCATAGATCACATCCGCGTGGCTGTAAAACAGATGGGCATCCGCTTGGACAAATAATCTGGGATTGAAATCGTACCTGGATTTAAAGTAAAAATCCTTTAAACCCACATTGTTTTCGTGGGAGCCGCCCACAAAAAACAGGTCCATGTATCCGTTGTATAGATGATTGGTACCGTACATCGGAGAAAAGGAACGGTTTTGATTTCCAGTGGGGTCAGCGGTACCACTTAGAAGCTCCAAACCTCCCGCTACCCGGAGTTTCTTGCCACTGGCACTTTCTGAGAATAAAGTATGGGTAGCTTGGATATTGACATCATAGGCATTTACCTTTCTTCCTTGGGGGTCCTTGCCCAATTGATGGTAATAAAATCCGCTCAACAGGGTGTTGTTTCCGATTGGGTACTTAAGGGTGGGAAGCCCCAGCGTCTGCCGGTAACGAACGCCGGAGGCTGTCAAGGTGCCGTTTTCATCATATTGGGCAAACTGCCTTCCATCGTTCCAGAATAAAAAGGAATATTGCAGGTCTCCTAACTGATCTTCCAGATGCAGCATTTGGGCCGTTTTGTATTGATTGGGCTACAGGTAGAGATGGCCAGAGAGCGCTTGGCCGGTTTGGTTAAAGCCGGCGCCAAAGTGTAATTTAAAGTTGTTTTTTTCGTATTTGACCAATGCAAAATCATGTGCCCTGCCCTGTAAGGCCCAATCCAGGTTTCCTAAAAACCTGAAATTGTCATAATTGAGCTCTTGTCTTCCCAGCTTTAATGCCCAATCCGGATTTAACTGTATAGAGGCCCAGGCTTCGTGTACAGAGAGGTTGTTGTCAGTTATTTTAAGCTGCGGTGTGTCCCCCCAGATACGGATATCCTGCACACTCATATAAAACTGTATGGACTCATATTGGTAATTGGCTTGAATTCTCGCCCTTTGCCCCACAAAGGCCGCAGGGCTTTGGTCTTCATGGATGAGACGGCCAAAGCCGTTTCTGAACTCTCCACGCTGTATCAATTGCCCGTCGAGCTGAAACTGGGCATAGGCCATGGGGCTGACAAGCAAACAGAGCAGGAGATATAAATAAACCTTTTTCATTTTGAGTGTGGTTTTAACGGTACCCTGGGAATAGGACAGTGTCCCCAGGTTTTATTCACACTCAAAATTATTCCGCTTCACGCAGCTTTAATATGATGTTGAACAAGGAATAACCTGCATTTTCGCAGGTAAAAAGAAGTTTAGAGGTGGGAAAAAGGGAACGGTCTTTTTTGTTATTCGCTGCATATTTGGTTGGCATGTCTGGCGACAATGACCCACCGTCCGTTTTTATTTTGCCAAATATTGGTATACCGTCTTTTCATGCTTCTGTTGATGGCTGGATTATCAGAATTAGGGACTATTTCTTCTTCGCCCATGGTGATGACCATGTTATCATAGACCAGGGTTTTTTCGGCATCTCTGGTAAACACGGAATAATTGATCACACCGTCCTTTATCCTGTCTATGACCGCCTGCCTATCCGGAACGATCATATTGTAGGGGTTATTGACCGTGAATTCCGGATCCCATATTTCCTCCAGTGTTTTGATATCCTTTTCCAAAATGGCATTTATTTCTTGCTGTTCCAAAAGATGAATGTGCTGAATGAGTTCTTGCTCAGTATTTTGTGCAGCGACTTTCAGCGTAAGCATGTATACGAAGAAAAGCAGGGAGTTTTTCATGGTTGGGTTTTCCAGATTTTATCGGAGGTTTCGAGATAAGCCGGCAGTGCCGCTGACCCATACCATTCGTACACATCCGCTTGCAGGAGATTGTTTTGGATAGCCGGGTCAGTTTGCAGCAGTTCCCTCGCCTCATCCAGACTTGCCACATTCAGTATGAAAATACCCCTGTAAGTCTGCTCATTTTTGCCCAGAGGACCGGCCACAATCAATTTCTCTTCTTTGACAAGCCCGTTGATGTTGTTCATATGACCCCTGAAACTATTGCTGATAAGCTCCTGATCCTTGGTGTCGTTGCTTCCGGTTTTCAGAATGACAAGGACATAGCTTTTCATACCGTAATCATCAGCTCCCAATTTTCTGGCTAATGCCTCATCATAATTGGGGTTGCTTTGCTGTCCGCTGGCGGTGATAATGAGACCGCTCAAAAGGGAAATGGTCAGAAACAGTTTCATGGATACAGGATTGGTTTCAAAAGGTCTAAATTAGGTATTGTTTGTTGACTTCCAATTACTTAAACGGAATTCTCCAGCATTTATCGGGAAATAGATATCTACTTAGAATCCCCAGCTAAGTCCCATGTGAAAATCCACTTGCTTGGTATCCGCTGCCAGACCGGTAACCAGTGATTGGCTGCCAACAAAAAAACCACCAAATTGAACCCCAAGACCTCCGTTAAATCCTGCTATCTGATGCTGTATCCATGGGGAATAAATTTCCAGCTTGCCAACAATCAGCCGGGGGGTAATCACCAGCAAATCAGGTGCGGTCAGGCGGTCGTTGGCGTTTTCATCGCCTAGCCGTTTTTGTCCGTAAACCGATACCTGGAATTGCCGGGCCACATTCCATTCCGCATAGGCCGATAAACTCAACGGATGGGTAATTCTTCCACCACTAGTTTGGCGCCTCAGGGTAAAATATCCGCTTTCCAATAGCTGCTGTTCGATTTCTTCCAGGTTACCTTCCAGCATATCAACCCGGAATCGTTCCCCCTCTGGGATATTCATAACATAAGTATGGTTGAGCTGACCGGATCCCAATCCCATGCCCCCAATGTTTCTAAGGGCAAGGCCGGTGTTCAAAACGTTTTCCGATCCGTTTCTGAACTGGTAATTCAATCCCAAATCCAGGCCAACGCCCCGGGGACCTGCCATATGGAAACGGCTGAAGTTAAAAGTGAAATCATCATCCAATATATTGTTTTCATAGGTCAGGTTAAGCTCTCCCGATGCATCGGTAAGACTGATTTCCGTCATATCCTGTATCAGCGTGGCCCGGGTATCCGAAAGGCCAAGGTTCATGTAAGAGCCTGGAAACAGCAATTTTAAGGTGGCACCTGCTGACAGGGAATGTGCCGCTGTTTCCCATATATTCCTTCCGGCCATCAATCCTATTTCTGCCCAACTGAAAGTATTGACCCTTTGGTTATAAGGAATATCCAGCCGGACTTCATTATAAATTTGACTGAACCCGTCATTGGCGATGGCATCTCCCAGAACCGGGTTAAGGTTGACCACATCTGCTTTTACAAAAGCTTGTGAGGTGAGTCCGATGGACCATTCGTCCAGTTTCATACCGAATGAGGGCCCCATTATGTTCATCTCACTTCGGAGATTCACCGGTTGGTCGACCCTTTCAAAGGCGGTTTCAAAAAAATCCTCCCCGGAGGTAAAATCCTGAAAGGAAAAGACATCGTTGCTGAGGCTTGCATTGACAGAAAAGAAATTGACCTCTATCCGTTTGGTCAAATTGTTGATCTCGGCAGGATTCATCCGGGCGTTGATCATTCCTTTTCTGTTACTGTTCTGAACTCCCAGATAGGCTTGCTGTGCTGATGAAATCAAGGGAATCAATAGGATGCTGCTAAAAATCAAAAATTTCTTCATCTTACTTGCTGTTTTGACACAAAAATAAACAATTTAGAATATATTGAAAGTCAAGACCTAAATGTATTGTTCATTGCGCAGAAAACATGAAGCCTTCCATTCCTATAAAAAAGCCTTTACTTCATTTGTTTCAAGGAGATTTCGATCCCCAAATACTCACCGCCTATTTTGAAAAAATCGGCTTTGTGGATAAGCCCGGGGTGACTTTAAAATGTCTGAAGTTATTGCATGCGCTGCACCCCCAAGCCATTCCTTTCGAAAATCTGAGCCCGCTTTTGGGGCTGCCGGTGTCGTTGGAAGGAAAAGCCTTATGGCTTAAATTTGTCAAGGAAGGGAGAGGGGGATACTGTTTTGAGCATAACCTGATGTTTGGTAATGTACTGAAATCGCTGGGTTTTGAGGCAAGAGGATTATCTGCCAGGGTGTTCTGGGAAGTCGGCGAGGACGAGGTGAAGCCGAGAGACCATATGTTGTTGTTGGTCGAAGCAGCCGGGAAACGGTATATTGCGGATGTCGGTTTTGGGGGAATTTCCCTCACCGCACCGCTTGAACTGAATTATATAGGGATTCAGAAAACTTCTCATGAATCTTATCGTGTCACCTTGGAAGGAGATTTTTATTATCTGGAAATACTCATCAAACAAAAGTGGAGGTTGATGTACCGGTTCACCTTGGAAGAGCAATTGTTGCCCGACTATGATGTAGTAAGCTGGTATTTATGTACTCATGAAAAATCCATATTTACCAGAGACTTAATGGTTGCAAGGTGTACTTCCTGGGGGAGGTATTCTTTGTTCAATAACAGATTGTCCACCTATCACCTGGACGGCACGTCGGATAAGAAATTTTTAAGCAGCGTAGCACAGCTGAAGGAAGTGCTGGAAGTTGTGTTTTTGATAGATTTACCCCGGCATAAAGAATTGGATCGAAAATTGGGAACATTGCTGAAGGAAAAATAAGCGGTTTTCCCTACTTATTTTTCACCGCTTTGATACTAATTTTACGAAAATGATCTGATTTTTATGAAGGGTAAAGTTTATGGTCTGTTTTTGGTAGGTATGTTTTTATGCTGTTCACTTGTGCACGAGGTAAGAGCACAGGGTTTTGTCAAAAGATACATCAGCGGCATACTGAATGATACGAGTGATATTTCAAGACCCCAGTTTTTGATGTACCCCACATTAGCCTATGCGCCGGAGACAAGTTGGGAGATCGGTTTTAGTACATTATATGTTTATTATGCAGAAAGGGACACGACCAACAGGTTGAGCGAAATAAACGGCTTTACCTTTTTTACGCTTGAAAACCAATATGGTCTGTGGTTTGACCATGCAGCCTACTCTCCCGGCAATGAATGGTTTTTCCTTGGAAGGCTCCGGATTCAAAGTTTTCCCTTATTGTATCATGGCATTGGGAAAGACACTCCTCAGGAATATATAGCAAGAGTGGATGCCAATCAGTTTTGGATCAAGGAGCGGGTGCTGCGACAAATCAAAAATAACCTCTTTTTTGGCCTGGAAATGGACTTGCAGCGATTAAGCCAGGTGTCATTTGTGCCTTCCCGGGAAAACCAGCCCATAGAGTTGCCATTGGGATATGAGGGATCAACCAATCTGGGTTTTGGATTGGGCCTCGTGTATGATAACCGGCATAATGTTTTAAATGTGAGAAAGGGCTTGTTTTCGGAGCTGGCGGTTTTCAGGTACAACCCTTTTTGGCAAAGCAATTATCACTTTACTTCGGTGATTACCGACAGCAGGATCTTTACGCCTCTAGGAAACAATACTGTTTT
Organism: Negadavirga shengliensis; assembly: GCF_042652345.1. NCBI lineage: Bacteria > Pseudomonadati > Bacteroidota > Cytophagia > Cytophagales > Cyclobacteriaceae > Negadavirga > Negadavirga shengliensis. Next base: position 185,367 of record NZ_JBHSJJ010000002.1, on the reverse strand, counting down.
TGCAGCGCAGATTTTGGGACATTTTAACAGGGGCCAGGTACCTTTTAATCAATTGTCTCTTATGGGAGGAGAAAGCCTGATGCGGGGCTACTATACAGGCAGATACCGGGACAAAAACCAATTATCGGCGCAGGCGGAAATCCGGTTTTTACCCTTTCAACTGGGGTTTACGGACCGGATAGGAGGAGCAATATTTGCAGGAACCGGACAGGTTTTTCCGGATCTCAAAGGATTTTCACTCAACAAATTTGTCTGGTCTGCAGGCGGAGGATTGAGGTTCCTGCTGTTTCCTAAAAAAGACATTTACACCAGATTGGACCTGGCTTTTACCCAAGAGGGGACGGGAATTTATTTTTTTATTGGGGAAGCTTTTTAAACTCCCTCAGTACAATGACCCGGACTCAACTCTGCCAAAACGGTCTTTGCTTTTCAGTCCTGTGGTTTTTTTTTTTAGATCCTCCGGCCATTCACCCTTCTTCCAACCCTCAGGCTTTCTAAACCGGCGATCTTCCTTATAATGGTCAAATGTCTCAGGATCATCCTCTGCTTTTTTCAGCGCCCTATAAATATACACCAATCCAGCTCCAACTCCTAAAACCAATATGATCAGCAAATTAATATTCATCTCTACCCAACTTTAATGTAATTCTGAATCAACTGAATTACCCCACATTATACCTTTAAAACGGCTTCCGGAGATAATCTGTTCACCGTTTAATCCATATTTTCTATGTACGGCAATTGTTGCGGGGTTTTTCAGATATCCACGTTTCCAAATGATTATTCATTTATCCAAATTAAAGGAAATTTTATTACAATAATAAATAAATACATGATGTTTTTTTTAATTATTTTTTACTTATATAAAATAGTGTTTTGAAATATAATTTTTGTATTTTATTTAAATGGATGTCCAATAAGCCAGTATTTAAAACATAATGCTTAGATGAGCCAGCGGTTTTCACTTAATGAACAGCCTTCTTATTCAGTAGAAAAGCCAAACGATTAGGATCTGTGTGAAATGAGGAAACTTACTTTAAGTGCTTTAGAACGCGTAGAAACAGTTAATGAAATTTTGATAAGACCCCGGCAGGAATGAAAACATTGCATGGTTTCCTTTTATATAATTTTTTTGACAGAAACAGCCATCTCTGATTTCAAATTCAGTAAAATTATGTTAATTAACGGGTCGGTTGACCTTGGATGGCTTCAGAAGCAGGGTAAAAATCGGTTTTCTTTTGACAGAGATAGCTTATAAACCCACATCAAATGATGAATAAATGTTCCGTTCACTTGAAACCCCGTGCGGGGGAAAGCCTGATAGCGTTTTCAAAAACGGAGGGACCTGTTTACAGCTATAACGGATAGTTTTGAAATAAAAATGAAAATACCTTAAAAAAATAGCCCGGAAAACATGTTTATCGTATTTAAGGGGCATGCTAAAACCGGTATATAGATGGATTTCCGATAAATACCATGTATTTTGGAAAGCTCAATGAATAATAAACCAAATAATCATTATGGATAAAAACAAAAAAGCCCAGTTGTCCCGCAGAAAATTTATGGGAACCGGATTATTGGGTGCTGCAGGGGTAAGCGTGTTGCCTTCCCTGAGTTATGCGGCAGACAGTTCCGTATCTCCGCCATTGGAAACCCTTAGATTGGGTTTTATTGGTTTGGGGAGGCAAAACAATGGCTTGATGAACAGTTTTATAACACTTCCGGGAGTTGAAATTGTGGCAGGTTGTGACGTGTATGGGGTCAAGAGGGAGCGTTTTAAGAACAAGGCTTTGGACCACTATGCCAAGGAAGGGAAAAAAGTCAAAGTGGACGTGTATGAAAATTATCATGACCTTCTGGCGCGGAATGACATCGATGCCGTCGTCATTGCTTCCCCGGATCATTGGCACGCCCTTATGGCCATAGACTCCTGCAGGGCCAACAAGGATATCTACTTGGAGAAACCTTTGACTTTTACGATCAAAGAAGGGCAGGAATTGATCAGGGCGGTAAGGGAAAACAACATTGTGCTGGCAACCGGAAGTATGCAACGCTCTTATGCGAACTTTCAGCATGCCGTAAAAATGGTCCAGAAGGGAAGGATTGGTAAGGTGAGTAAAGTGTACGCATGTGTGGGTGGTCCCCCAAAACCATTTGACCTTCCCAAAGAGGAAATCCCTTCGGATTTGAACTGGGATTTATGGCTGGGGCCCTTAAACGCCGACATCCCTTTCAACCATGAACTGAACCCGCCCATTTCTTTGGATCCACCGGAAAACGAAAAGATGTGGGGAGCCTGGAGATGGTATAAGGAGACAGGTGGAGGGCTTACCACCGACTGGGGAGCTCATATGTTTGACATTGCCCAATGGGCAATAGGCATGGACAGGAACGGTCCAGTGGAAATCATTCCGGCAGGCTATCAAGACACCGAATACCTCACCTTCAAGTATGCGAATGGGGTGACAGTGACCGAACAGCCCTATGATGAAAATGAATCACGGGGGTGTAAGTTTTTTGGCACGGATGGTTGGATAGAGGTTTCCAGAGGAAGCTATAATGCCTCTGATCCGTCATTGTATCCTGTCCTGGAAGATGAGAAAAACCTGGCGGGAGGTGGAGGAAGGGCCCATCACGTGGACTTCATTGAGTCGGTACAAAGACGAAAGGACCCTATAGCTCCTGTCGAGATCGGACACAGCACCTGTGTTACCTGTACCTTAGGCAACATTGCGTACGAACTTGGCAGGCCATTAAAATGGGATCCTTCCAAGGAAAACTTTGTGAATGACAAGGGGGCCGAAAAACACCTTCACAGGCCCTATAGGGCCGGATACAGGCTGTAACCGAAAAACAATAAGAGGAGGTGACTTCAGTTACCTCCCTTTTTTTATGACAGCATGCAGGTCTGATTGTAGCCCCTTTTTTGATCCACACCAAATAACGACCGGCTTCTCCATCTGGATCAACCCGTGACGTCACACCTTAGTAGAGACACAGGACCATTTCAAAATCATTCAGTTCGGGAACCCGGCATTCGACCCATCCGTCCACTTGTTTGAAATCGATGCTTTTGCCTGAGCGCAGTAACCTGATCTCCTTCACGGATTTTTGTGGCTTGAAACGTATATGGGTGTTATAAATAGGGACAGGTCCGCCCAACGTGGCGCCTATTTGACCGGAATGGTTGATCATGCCTATCCACTCAAAAGCACCGTTTCTGTTGGCCAAATGGGTCATTTCTATCATCGGAGAAGCATCTGTCTGCAAGGTTTTTTCTAACTCCAGCAGGTTTTGAAGGGTGTTCACAAATAAAGCTTTGTGGCTGTAGTTTCCTTTAAAATAATATTGTGAACCGATTTTCCACGGAATAAAAGCGGTCTTCCCCTGTCCGGAGACCTGGCTGAAGAGACCATGGGTAGCTGTTACCTCTGCTTCTGTGAAGTAGGATTTTTCAGGGGGGCCAAACATGGTTTCAGGTATTAACCGCATAAACCCCCTTCCGTTTTCAGCGGTTTCACATTTTAGGAAATCCGAATACATCATCATGATGGAAAAATCCTTGAATTCCTCTTCGCCCAAAAAGGATTTGTCGTCGGCAGTCACTCTGAGATAGGTTGATTTTGTTTGTGGAAAAACTTCATAGGCAGGCTTGACCCCCAGAGACTGAAGCCTTATACGGTCTAGGGGAGTCCCGAATCCATCCTGGGTAGAAGTGAATCCGGTAGCCAATATTTTTCCTCCTCGTTCCACATAATTGTCAATATAGGCGATAAGTTCGTCATCCATATTTCTTACATCTGCCAGAATCACAACCTCATAATCATCCAGTTCTCTCGGCATCCTGTCGTTGCCAATGACGGCGGGTTCAATGATATCATACATGATATGTTCTTCGGTAAGCAACTTGATGATTCCCCTGTATTCATCCCCGGCACCGCGAACAAGGGCTACCTTGTTGACGGGCTGCAGGTTAGTAAAAAGATTTTCATTTTCCCGGTGAAAGCCGTAAAGTTCATTCAGGGTAGGAATAAAAATCCGGTCCTCGTAATTTACCAAAGTCCCGATGACCACAAAGCCCAGGGGCGCTCCATGGAGCATGTTTTCCAGCATCCAGACCTTGGCGAGATGGGGAGAGGTACCCACATGCCGGAATCCGATGGCCTGAAAATAGATCAGCAGGTTCATGGGGGACCGGTTATTGTAGGAACCCAAAACCCGTTTCACATTATCAGTAGCATGGTAGTTCCACTCGTAGGCAGAAGATAAGGAAGAGCCCGATTCATGGGATATCATATCCACTCCCACATCCGTATAGGTTTTGATCATTAAACCGGGGTCCAGGTTTCTGATATGGTGGCTGATTTTCGTGAAAAGCGCTTCCGAGGTTTCTTTTTTGAAGGCATTGTACTCCTGGTGCAAGGGGTCACCGGGGTTTGCGGACCGGGGGAGTTCCTCGCCGGTTATTTCTTTGAACCTCCTTTTGCAATTGTCACACTGACAGATTCCATGTTCCTCTCCTCCGTAGTCCCGGGTCTGATACCCGATCATATTGAAGAAAATGCCATCCAGCGGATAACGGGTGATCGCTTCCGTCAGGATCTCCAGGCTGTAATCCTGCTGGTAGCCTCCGTTGACACAGGTATGGACCTGTCCATTAAAGTTCACTGTATTGCCGGCGGTGCCGACATAGAGCCATCCGGGTTTTTGGGCTGCCAGAGATTCATTGATTTTGCTGAAATCAAACCTGCCTATCACCTTAATGCCTTGGGCATGAAGTTTTTCTACCAGCTCACCGACAAGATCCCCTTCCATAAAGGTGTTGCGGTATTGAAAGGGAAGTTCCGTCGGGTAGTTGGCGACGATTCCCCCCACATTTAAAAGTACCACAGAGGCGGATGCGTCCACCATGGACTGTACATAAGCATCTGTATCCATGTCCGCGTCGATCTCCCGGAGGTTGGTCTGGACCAGGCGCACCGGGGCCCTGTTCCACCAGGTGCCGTCATATTTACCCGGATCGATAGTGGAAGTTAAAGGAGATTGGGAGTAGCTGTGTCCCATTATTCCCAGGATTCCGATTATAAAAAAGAAAATGCTTTTCATCTTGCGTTTTGGGTTATTGTTAGCATCCACCTGAAATATCCTCACAAAATATCTTATTTTGGGTATACAGACAACCTTAATTGGAAGAACTACATTTTATTTGATTCGAATTGGCCGTTTTGATTTTTTGCTAAATGGTTTTTCCTTCGGATTCCCAGAGCTCCGTAGGAGCGGCCGACCTATTAACCATGGGTTTTAACCCATGGATTCGAAGACCCCAAAGGAGATAAAAGTCCCGTAGGGACGGCCGATATACGTTTGGTTCAAGATCGGCCGTCCCTATGGGACTCAGAGAGAAGGGTATGCCTTTAAGATCCGTAGGTTGAAACCTACGGTTATCAGATCGGCTGTTCCTATGGCACTTACCGGGAGTTCGGGTTCCCGTGGAGCCTCTTCTTATCGCCCGATTCAATATGACAAGGTAGCACTAGGCTTTGTATACTATAATTGGTCGCTGTAAAGTTTTCCCCCGCCTACCAATTCAGGACATCTCAAAAATACAGACCAATTTTCCTTTAGGAATAAACTGAAGCAAAGTATTGTAATTTTTTTATTTATGTAACTATTTGACTATTAAATAGTTATGGTATTTTGTGAAAAGTTTTTTTCATTTTTTTCATCATCCTTTAAGTATTTCCATGTCCTCATGTTTTATACCTCAAAGGGAAAAGTATTGGAAGATAAGAAACTCATTAGATTTTTAAACGGAACCTGTTCGCCGAAGGAAGAACAGGAGGTGTTGCGATGGCTTCGCAGACCTGGCGCCAGGTTTCGATTGGATATGTTGATGCAACAGTATTGGGAAGAACCTGATCCTCAGGTTAAGGACGATACAGACTACCGGGAACTCCTTGATTCCATCCATAAAAAAGTACTTAAACCTGGAAAAAGAAATGATGTCAAATGGCAGCAATTGGCCATCCAGGGGCTGCGTATGGCAGCCAGCATTTCTTTAATTGTTTTTTCTGTCTATTTTCTGATTGAAGGGGTGAATTACCGTGCGGATAGTCTGATGGCTCAAGCTGAATTTCCGGTCCGCACCACCACCAGGGTGACCGGTCCCGGGGAAAAGCTTACCTTGACCATGCCTGATAAAACCAAAATCATTGTCAATGCGATGTCGGAGATCAGTTTTACCAGTGTTTATGGAAAAGAGGAAAGGCTGATACAGCTCAAAGGAGAGGCTTTTTTTGATATAGCACCGGATTCTTTAAAGCCGTTCAGGGTTCAAACCGATGGCTTGACCACTACTGCTTTAGGCACGGCATTCAATGTATTTGCGAGGGATCATCAATACAGGATAGCCTTGACTCAGGGAAAGGTGAGGGTAGGCGCTACGGATAAAAACGTTGAGCTGCTGCCTGGTCAGATGGCGCTTTGGACACCTGACCAGGAGGATATGGATTTCTCTGTCCAGCATTTTAACAGGGAGAGGATTACCTCCTGGAAAGAAGGCCGGCTGATGTTTAACCGGAAACCACTGGGTTTGATCCTTGATGACCTGGCCGCCTGGTATAGCGTGGAAATGCACATCGCCGAGGAAGTGGACACAAACAGGAGGGTGATCGGAACCTTTGAGAACAAGAATCTAAAAGACATACTCACCGGTCTCAGCTTTTCCACAGGCTTTGACTTCAACATTAAAGGAAAAAATGTATACATCAAAAATCAATCGCCTATGACGTAAAACCAAAACAGGGTAAAGTCTCCATCGCCAAATGAAATCATTTACCCTGTCAATCTTAAAGTGTAACCTTTAAAATCTTCTAAAATTATGAAAAGAAAAATACTGTACCTAATAAAAATGGTATCTAAAAATCTATTGTATGGGCTTATCCTGCAGTGTTTGTTTTTGACAACGCTGATGGCCCATGACATCAGTGCCCAAATTAAGCCGATAGACCAGACCTATCTCCGGCTGCACAAAAGTGAGTGGCAGCTTCAGGAAATCTTCAAAAACCTGGAGGCAAGAACAGATTATAGGTTTGTCTACCCTGAGGACATCCTTGACGGTAAACCCACCCTTAACTTAAAAAACAAAAGACAATCAGTGAGCGACATACTCGTGGCCATTGGAAAAGCGGCTCAACTGAAGTTTAAGCAGGTGGACAACTCCATCTTTGTCGGCGAGATGGAGTCAAAAAAAGATGCCAAAATTGAAATAGAGATCGACCAGAGGGAAATCACCGGTCGGGTTACCGATGAAAACGGAGAAGGGATTCCCGGCGCCACGGTGCTGGTGGAGGGAACCAACATCGGTACCGCCACGGATATCGATGGCAACTATAACATAGAAGTCCCGGAGGGGGGTGTTTTGGTGTTTTCATTTATTGGGTATGAGTCGCAAAGAGTGGTAGTAGGAGACCAAACTGTGGTGGACGTGGTTTTGGGAGAGGACCTTTCTTCATTGGATGAAATAGTCGTGGTCGGCTATGGTACGCAGAAAAAAGTCAACCTGACGGGAGCGGTTAGCATGGTCAATTCTGAAGAAATCGTCAACCAGCCCGTGGGGCAAACCTCTATGGCTTTGCAGGGGATTGCCCCCGGGGTAACCATTACGCAGCGGTCAGGCCAGCCCGGCAGGGATGGAGGCGATATCAGAATCAGGGGAATTGGTACAATTGGAACTACCGGTCAAGGCCCCCTTATTATGGTGGATGGTGTTGAAACAAACCTGAATAATGTTGATCCCAACGAGATTGAAAGCATTTCCATTTTGAAGGATGCCGCTTCCGCTTCCATTTATGGAGCACGTGCTGCCAATGGAGTGGTTTTGGTCACCACCAAGCGAGGGGTAGAGGGAGTCAGGGTCAATTATAATATGTATGCAGGTTTTCAGACGCCGACCCGGCTGCCCAATATTGTAGGGGCATTGGACCACATGGAGATGACCAACGAGGCATTCACTAACATTGGAAACGATCCCCAATACTCCGATCAGTTTCTCCAGGAGTACCGGGCCAATATGCCCTCCGACCGGTATCCGGATACGGATTGGCAAAAACTGACCATGAGCAATTCGGCATTTATGCAAAGCCACAATATCAGCGTAAATGCAGGCAGCCAAAGGGCCAGGCTTTTTGGATCCATCAACTATTTGAACCAGGATGGTATCATTCCCAATACAGATTTCAACCGGTTCAATATCCGGATGAATTCCGATGTCGATGTGACCGACAGGTTGACTTTTTCCACGGATATCTTTCTAAGAAGAACCCTTGAAAACCAACCGGCTAACGGTACCGGATATGTCTTTCACTGGATGCGAAGGATACCTGCCAACGAAGTGGGTGTACTCTCCAATGGCCGCTATGGAGAAGGATGGAATGGAGATCATCCGCTCGCGAGGGCCAAAGACGGAGGACTGGAAACCACAGAAAGCCTCGATGCCATCTTGAACTGGAGGTTGAATTACAAATTTACCGACTGGCTGTCCGCGGAAGTCATGTATGCGCCCAAGTTCTGGAACCCCCATGTAAAAAGGTTTATGAATATCACCCAAACCTACGCGAGGGATGGCGAAACGCCTACGCATTTTGTGCCGCAGAGGAACTCCCTTACGGAACGATTTACCCGGCAATGGTATAACAATGTGAGAGCAATAGTTACCGTAGACAAAAACCTTGGCCAGGATCACCACTTGGGCATTACCGCGGGTTTTCAGCAGGAAGACCAGACAGACAATTGGATATCGGCTTATCGCGAGGTATTTCCCCTGCCCCAGTACCAGCAGATCAATGCGGGGAACCGGGCCAATGAGCAAACCGGCGGCGCGGCAACCCACTGGGCGTTGCGGTCATTTTTTGGAAGGGCCACCTATAATTTCAAAGAAAGGTACCTTTTTGAAGCTAACGTAAGGAGAGATGGTTCGTCCCGTTTTGCGGAGGGCAACAGACATGGGGTTTTTCCTTCGTTTTCTGCGGGGTGGAGGATTTCCGAGGAGCCCTTTATGGCCGGTACCTCCCATTTTCTGGACCAGTTGAAGTTACGGGCTTCCTGGGGGCAGTTGGGGAACCAAAATATAGGCCTTTATCCTTTCGCAGCTTTTATGGCCATAGGCGGAAGCGGCCAGGACTACGTGTTTAACAATGCCAATGCGCCAGGGGCCGCTTTGAATGCCATGGCCAACAACCTGATCCAGTGGGAGTCTTCCGAAACCACCGATATCGGATTGGAATTCAACCTGTTCGGTAAGCTGGATGTTTCCGTCGATTACTATAACAGGACGACCCGGGACATCTTGTTGGCGCTGAATATACCCCTGACCCTTGGGTTGAGTGCACCTTTCCAAAATGCGGGATCGGTAAAGAATGAGGGCGTTGAACTCATGGTCAATTACCGGAACAAAATCGGTGACTTGAATTATAGCGTGATGGTAAATTATTCCGATGTCAGGAATGAAGTACTGGACATGAGAGGAATTCAGCAAACCGGAAGACAAGTCAACCGGGAAGGATATCCAATCGGTTCCTTCTTTGGCTATGTTGCGGAAGGGCTTTTCCAATCCCAGGAAGAGGTGGATAACCACGCCACACAATTTGGCAATGTGGCTCCCGGGGACATCAAGTACAGGGATTTGAATGGGGACGGTATGATCAATGACCAGGACATGGCGGTAATAGGAAGCCCTATCCCAAGACATACTTTTGGCGCGAGGGTCAATCTGGATTACAAAGGTTGGGATTTTTCTGTTTTTCTTCAAGGTGTAGGCAAAGCGGATGGCTATATGTTCGGCCAGGGCATCATGCCCTTTTTTCTGGGCGGTACCGTGCATGAGCAGCACAAAGACCGCTGGACCCCGGACAACCCCAACGCTTCATTTCCACGGTTAGCCTGGAATCAGACGAACAATGAGCAAACATCCAGTTTTTGGATGCGAAACGCAGCCTACCTCAGGGGGCAGAACATACAGTTGGGATATTCCCTTCCCAGACCGCTATTAGAACAGGTTAAAATTCAAAAACTGAGGGTTTTTATAAGCGCAAGGAATTTCTTCACTGTTACCAATTTCTATGAAGGTTATGACCCCGAAGCTCCGGTAAGTGACGGAGGGTGGTATCCCCAAATGGCTACTTATACCATGGGTTTGAATGTTAACTTCTAAACACTGAGCACAATGAAAAGATTGATAAAATATATATTGGTTTTACCTGTTCTCGTGGCCACGTTTTCCTGCGAGGATTATTTGGAGCGGTTTCCGTTGGACTCTCCTTCCAGTGAAACATTCTTTGCGAATGAGACGGAGCTGGAAATGGCCGTTAGTGGTGTATACAACAGGTTGTGGTTTCATCCCGAGGGTATTTCATGGATCCTTTCCTTTGATTTTGCTTCTGATGATGGATGGGATAGAAACGGCAGCGCTTTGCAGGCGTTGGGAAGAGGAGAGCAAAATGCGGACAATGGTTATACAAATTCCTTCTGGTCCCACTTTTACAGGGCCATCAACAGGGTGAATTTTATCACGTCCAACGGCGCTCACCTGTTAGACGAAATGGATCCGGCCAAATTCAATAGATTGGTGGGAGAAGCCAGGTTTTTGAGGGCGTATTTTTATTCCTATTTGACGGAATTGTATGGTGATATTCCCCTGGTTACCTCTACGCTGACCCTGGGTGAATCCCAAACTCCAAGAACGCCGAAGTCGGAAGTAGTGGACTATATCATTTCGGAACTGGATGCCATCGAGAACCATATTCCCAGCAGCCCTTCTTCCAAGGACAGGATCTCCAAGGGTGCCGTCCTGGCGCTGAAGTCAAGGGTGGCCCTCTGGAATGAAAGATGGGAGGTAGCTGCCAACGCTGCCAAACAGCTGATGGACAGCGGGGATTACCAAATTGACGCTGATTACATGTCCATGTTTACTTTTGACGGAGATAACTCTCCAGAGGTCATTTTGAGAATCCAATACCTGAGAGGGGTCCAAACCCATAACTTGCCACGGAACTTTTGGTCAAGGCTGGCTCTTGGTCACTCCAACAAAAAGCCACCCCAGGATATGGTGGACACTTATGATTGCATCGACGGGCTGCCTATTGACCAATCGCCGTTATTTAACCCACAAAGTCCCTTTGAAAACCGGGATCCCCGCCTCGGCTATACGCTGGTTGTTCCCGGTTCCAGGTTGGTCAACTGGATATTCGAAACCCATAGGGACAGTACCATGACCTGGGATTTCAGCCAGGATCCGCCGGTTCGTGTCGAAAACATAGAAGCTGCCCATGCTTTTGCGTCTTTTACCGGATACCTGTATAGGAAGCATGTAGATGACACCGATTACCCCACGGATGTAGGGGCATCTGAGCAGAACCTGACCATTATGAGGTTGGGAGAGGTCCTGCTGAACTATGCCGAAGCCAAAATCGAACTCAATCAAATCGATGAAAGCGTTTATGATGCGATCAACGCCGTCCGTGGCCGCGAATCCGTTCAAATGCCTGTCATAGAAATGGGAAAGACCCAGGAAGAAATGAGAAACATCATCAGGAAAGAGCGAAGACATGAATTAGGCATGGAAGGATTCAGGTATTTTGATATTCGCAGATGGAGAATCGCCGAAGAGGTGATGCCCGGTCCGGTAAGGGGCAGGGTAAACCGCTATGGCGCCGGAGGATGGCTTTCCGAACCGCCCATTATCGATCCCATTGGCACCCCGTCCTATGATCACATAGACAATGCCAGTGAGATGGTGGTGGTGGAGAACAGGGCCTTTAACCCCAATAGGGACTACCTTTGGCCTATACCCAGGATTGAGCTGGAGACCAATACAGCACTCACACAAAATCCCGGATATTAAGGGCAGTTTAAATGAAGCGATTATTCATTTTCGCCCTGATCATTCAGTGGATGTCCTGCTCTCCTGACGGGGGGCAGGATCATCACCTGGAGGTGGATATATGTGTGTATGGTGGCACTGCAGCAGGCGTGATGGCGGCTTACAGTGCAAAGAAAATGGGCAAATCAGTGCTGCTCATTGAACCGGGTAAGTACCTGGGGGGCATGACCACGGGTGGACTGGGATGGACAGATTTTGGAAACAAAGAAGCGGTTTCCGGTTTGGCACTGGACTTCTATCGTACCGTGGGCAGGTATTATGGAAAAGAGGAGGAATGGAGGTTTGCTCCTTCTGTAGCCAGCAAAGCCTTGCAGGAATATGTGGATGAAGCCGATTTGGACATTCTTTTCCAAAAAAGAATCGTAGGAGCCGAAAAAAGTGAAAAAACCCTGGAGGCCATTAAGCTGGAGGATAGCTTCAACCAATCCGTGAAAACACTTTCCGTAAAAGCCAAGGTGTTTTTGGACTGTACCTACGAAGGCGACCTCTTTCCACATGCCGGGGTGTCCTTCCATGTAGGAAGGGAGTCTGCGGATACCTATGGGGAATCCCTGAACGGCGTGCAGCTTTATCCCGAGGAGCTTCCTGACGATATAGATAGCATTAAGGTCAATTATTTCAGCCGCCCTCCGGTAAACCGGCATCAGTTTCCCGATGGTGTGGATCCCTATGTGGAAAAGGGGAATCCTGAGTCGGGATTGCTTTGGGGAATAAGTGACGGGGAGTTGGCACCCAATGGGAGTGGAGATGACAAGATTCAGGCGTATAACTTTAGGGTTTGCCTGGCAAGTGACAAGGAAAACCAGGCCCCGATTACAAAACCTGAGAATTATGATCCCGAAAATTATGAATTGCTCCTTCGTCTGATTGAGGTACAGGAAAGCACTGATATCAATGATTACCTTTTGATCCGCTGGACCATGCCCGATGGGATCATTGATGTGAACAACAAAGGCGGGTTCTCCACGGACATGATAGGCATGAACCATGAATATCCCGAAGCCGATTATGAAACCAGGGCCCGAATATGGAAAGCCCACGAGGATTATACCAAAGGATTGCTTTATTTTCTGGGGCACGATAAAAGGGTGCCCAAAGCGCTCCGGGAGCAGATGCTTGCCCTGGGCTATTGCAAGGATGAATTCACCGACAACGACAACTTCCCCCATCAACTGTATGTAAGAGAAGGAAGAAGGCTGATCGGCGAATATGTAATGACCCAGCACAATTGCGTGGGGGATGAAATGGTGCATGATGAAATTGGCCTGGCTGCCTATGGAATGGATTCCCATCATATCCAGCGGATAGTAGTGGACGGCAATGTGAAAAACGAAGGGGATATCCAAGTGCATGGCTTTGACCCCTATCCCATAGCGTATAGGTCCATCACTCCCAAAAGGGAGGAATGCACCAATCTACTGGTGCCGGTTTCCCTGTCTTCCTCGCATATTGCCTTTGGTTCTATCCGTATGGAACCTGTATTTATGGTGTTGGCGCAGTCTGCGGCGGTGGCAGCCTCTTTGGCAATCGATCAAGGTGTGATGGTGCAAGAGGTACCCGTGGATCAGATTCAAACCATCCTGCAAAACGACCCCCTTTTGGAAAACAAAGGTGGTATATAATGGGAAGTCATGGAAAATTACTTTAAAAAGGTTTTTAGGTCATATGTAAGTGTTGCCCTTGTTTATTGCCTTGGCCTGAATGGATCTTTTTCCGCTTCGGCCCAATCCTATGATCTGGTGATTTATGGAGGAACTTCCGCAGGAGTCGCTGCGGCCATTCAAGGCGCCCGGATGGGCAAGCAGGTGCTGCTCATAGAGCCCAGCTCCAGATTGGGCGGCCTGACAACAGGAGGCTTGGGGCAGACGGATATTGGAAACAAACAGGCCATAGGAGGCATTTCAAGGGAATTCTACGAACGTGTGTATGACCATTACGAAAAGCCTGAAAACTGGAACTGGGAGAAGAAAGAGGATTACAAAGGGGTCGCCTATTCAAGAACCGAGGAAGGGGAGAAATCCAGATGGACTTTTGAGCCCTCCGCTGCATTGAAAATCTATCAGGAGATGATCAATGAAGAAAGCAACATTACCGTGAGATACGGGGAAAGACTGGACAGAACCCAAGGCGTGGAAAAGGAAAGCGGGGAAATACAGCGCATCATCATGGAAAGCGGGACAGCCTACACAGGTAAAGTTTTCATGGACGCTACCTATGAGGGAGACCTGATGGCCACTGCCGGGGTGAGCTATACACTGGGGCGGGAGTCCAACGCGCAATATGGTGAAACCCTTAACGGTGTGCAGGCCCATAGGTACAATGTGTCCCTGCGGGGAAATATTGCCAGAAACGCAAGAAATCATGAGTTTGTGGATGGCGTGGATCCCTATGTAGTGCCGGGTGATCCTGCCAGTGGACTGCTGCCCTATATCGAAGAAGGGGGGCCGGGGATAGAAGGCAGAGGGGATGATAAAATTCAGGCCTATTGTTACAGGATGTGCTTGACGGACCATCCTGACAACCGCATACCTTTTGAAAAACCCGATGATTATGACACGCTTCATTATGAGTTGTTGCTCAGAAATTTCGAAGCGGCAGAAGAGTTGGAGACCATGTATACCTACGGCGGGGGATTTATTCCCTGGGCCAATTCCGCCATGCCCAACCGCAAGACAGATACGAACAATAAGTATGGTTTTTCCACGGATTTCATAGGTCAGAATTACGATTACCCCGAAGCCGGTTACGAGGAACGGGAAAAGATAGCAGATGCCCATAGAAGTTACCAAAAAGGCTTGATGTGGACCTTGGCCCACCATCCCCGAATTCCGGAAAAAGTCAGGGAGGAGGTGTCCCGTTGGGGAACCTGTAAGGATGAGTTTGACAGGGAAGACGGCTGGCCGGATCAGTTGTATATCCGGGAGGCCAGGAGGATGGTAAGTGATTTGGTGATGACCCAGCATCATTGTGAGAAATTGGAGGTTGTGGAGGATCCCATAGGTTTGGCTGCTTATGGCATGGATTCCCACCATATGCAACGCTATGTGGACGCCAACGGGTTTGTCCAGAACGAAGGCAATGTGCAGAGCAGTGTGGCGGGCCCCTATCCGATCAGCTATAGGTCCATCGTCCCCAAAAAAGGCGAGGCAAAAAACCTGTTGGTGCCGGTTTGTCTCAGTGCCACTCATGTGGCATTCGGTTCTATACGTATGGAACCCGTATTTATGGTCTTGGGCCAGTCCGCCGCCATTGCCGCGGTAATGGCCATTGACGGACAAAAAGCCGTGCAGGATATTGCTTACAACGAATTAAAAATGCAATTATTGGAAAATAAACAAATATTGGAGTAGTTTGACTATTTTATTGGTACAATTCATACCCATATAAACCTGGAACCATGAAAAAAACGATTTTAGCTGTTACTTTTATTTTATATGCTCTTTTGACGCCGCCTGTTTTCTCTCAAACCCATACTTATGACCTGGTGATCTACGGAGGTACTTCCGCCGGAGTGGCCGCTGCCATCCAAAGCTCGAGAATGGGCAAATCAGTGGTGTTGATAGAGCCTTCCGCACATGTGGGGGGACTCACTACCGGCGGACTGGGAGCGACGGATATCGGCAACAAATCCGCCATCGGAGGTATATCCAAGGAATTTTACGTCAACATCAAAAAATACTACGACAAGCCTGAAAACTGGAAGTGGCAAAAAAAAGAGGAATACTTTAACCGTCCTGGACAAAGCAGGTCGGTGGAAGGGGAGGAGGCCATGTGGACTTTCGAGCCTACCGCGGCCAAGCAAGTCTATGAAGAAATGTTGGCCAAAGAGAAAATCACCTTGGTCACCGGCCAAAGACTGGATAGAAAGAATGGCGTGAAATCCCAAAACAACCGTATCACCACCATAGTCATGGAAAGCGGGGAGTCTTACTCCGGTAAAATGTTTATGGATGCCACCTATGAAGGGGATCTTCTGGCCACAGCGGGGATCACCTACACCGTGGGCAGGGAAGCCAACAGCGAATATGGGGAAACCTTAAACGGCGTCCAGGCCAATCACTACAATGTGACCCTCAAAAGGGAAGTTTCCCGCAATGCTGTCCATCACAACTTTATTCCTGGGGTTGACCCGTATGTGGTGAAGGGAGACCCTTCCAGCGGTCTTTTGCCATTTATTATTGAAGGCGGACCGGGTATAGACGGTTCTGCGGACAAAAAGCTCCAGGCGTATTGTTTCCGGATGACGCTTACGGATCATCCGGACAACCGTATTCCTTTTGAAAAGCCGGAAAATTACAATGAACTGGAATACGAACTCCTTCTTAGAAACTATGAAGCCGCCAAAGGACCCATTGAGGAAATGTACCCTTATGGAGATCCCCTGGTGCCCTGGATCAACACCCCCATGCCCAACAGAAAAACAGACACCAATAATCAAAAAGGCTTTTCCACCGACTTCATCGGGCAGAACTTCGATTATCCGGAGGCATCGTATGAGGAGAGGGAGGCCATTGCCCGAAGACATTTGGAATACCAGCAAGGTTTGATGTGGACCTTGGCTTATCATCCCAGAATTCCCAAGGAAGTACGGGATGTGGTCTCCCAATGGGGAATGACCAAAGATGAGTATACGGA
Source organism: Negadavirga shengliensis (assembly GCF_042652345.1). Lineage (NCBI taxonomy): Bacteria > Pseudomonadati > Bacteroidota > Cytophagia > Cytophagales > Cyclobacteriaceae > Negadavirga > Negadavirga shengliensis. Next base: position 168,794 of record NZ_JBHSJJ010000002.1, on the reverse strand, counting down.
AAGCGATGGCTGGACGCCCCAATTGTACGTGAGGGAGGCCCGGCGCATGTTGAGTGACTATGTGGTCACCCAGCGGGATTGTGAGGGCTTGGAAGAGCCGGTGGAAGATGTGGTGGGATTGGCGGCGTACGGGATGGATTCCCATATGGTTCAGCGTTATGTGGACCACAACGGCTATGTACAAAATGAGGGAAATGTAGAAGCTCGCGTTAAGGCTCCCTATCCCATACCTTATAGAGCCATCATACCCAGGAAGGGTGAAAAGGAAAATCTGCTGGTGCCGGTTTGCGTAAGTTCCACCCATATCGCTTTTGGCTCGATCCGGATGGAGCCGGTATTTATGGTATTGGGCCAGTCCGCAGCCACAGCCGCCAGTCTCGCCATCGACAAAAATGTGGCGGTACAGGACCTGCCTTATGCAGATCTTAAAGCCGTGCTACAGAAGGACAGGCAGATATTGGAACATCAACAGCAATAGAAGGCTGAAGTGGCACTTTTGCGTTTTGAAGAAAATATGCCGCCAACTCCTTCTCCACATCATTTCCTAGTTAAAGGGAGGGCGATTTCTGAATAACAGAAAAAAAGAATGGATAGACGAAATTTTATTGGACGGCTTACTGCTGGCGGTTTGGCAGCCTCGGCATTACCCCACCTTGCCTTTCCGGCACCGGTTTCTTATGTCAGTAGAGCGGGGGCCAAGGAGATGAAGGCGGATGTGGTAATAGCAGGAGGGGGCCTCGGAGGTTTTGCTGCCGGGATGGCGGCCCTGCGTAATGGCCTTAAAGTCATTATGACGGAAGAAACCGATTGGATAGGAGGGCAGATCACCCAGCAGGGGGTTCCCTCTGATGAACATCAATGGATAGAGACCACCGGTGCGACACAGATGTACAGGGATTACCGGAATGGGGTACGGGACTATTACAGAAAGTATTACCCCATGAGGGAGGAGGCCCGGAAAAACCCTTTACTCAACCCCGGCAATTCTACGGGCGCCAGGAGATTAGGGCATGAACCCAAAGTAACCTTGGCTGTAATGTACCAGATGCTGGCTCCTTATCTGAGCAATGGTCAGCTTACCTTGCTGCTTGAACACAAAGTTATTGATGCGGACAATGATGGGGAGATGGTCAGGTCACTTCTCGCAAAAAGTAGGATTAGGGGAAGTGAAACGGTACTGGAAGCCCCCTATTTCATAGATGCTACAGAATTAGGGGATCTCTTGCCGCTGACCAATACCGCCTATGTGACCGGCACGGAATCGAATAAGCAGACGGGAGAAATGCATGCCCCGGATCAAGCTGATCCGGACAACGATCAGGCATTTACCCTTTGTTTTGCTGTGGATTATCTGGAGGGGGAAGACCATACGATCGACAAGCCGGACGAATATGAATTTTGGCGGAATTTTGAACCGAAGATGAAGCCACCTTGGTCGGGCAAATTATTGGACTGGCATTATTCCAACCCCTCCACCTTGGAACCCAGGCTTTTGGGATTTGACCCGCGCGGGGGGAATACGGGTGATTTACTGAATCTGTGGAATTACAGGAGGTTGGTCCACAAAGACAATTTTGAACCGGGTTTTTTTAAGGGCGACATCACGGTGGTCAACTGGCCGCAAAATGATTATTTTTTGGGAAGTTTGATCGATGTCCCAGAGGAAACCTTTAAAAAGCATGTTGCAAGGGCGACTCAACTTAACCTTTCCCTCCTGTATTGGCTGCAAACCGAAGCCCCAAGAATGGACGGGGGCCGGGGTTGGCCTGGCCTCAGATTGCGAAAGGATGTGATGGGTACCGAGGATGGTATGGCAAAATATCCCTATGTCCGTGAATCCAGGAGAATCAAGGCCCTGTTTACCATATTGGAAGAGCATGTGGGCAGGGAAAACAGGGCATCGGTTACCGGAAATCCCAATGTGGAAAAAGCTGAGAATTTTTATGACAGTGTGGGCATCGGTTATTATCACATTGACCTGCATCCCAGCACTGGAGGAGATAACTACATTGACTTCCGCTCATTTCCTTTCCAGATACCGTTGGGAGCTCTGATCCCGGAGACAAAGGAAAACCTGTTTCCTGCCAATAAAAACATTGGCACGACACACATAACCAACGGCTGCTATCGACTGGCCCCCGTGGAATGGAGTATCGGAGAGGCAGTGGGATTGTTGCTCGCTTTCTCATCAAAAAGAAGGGTCAGGCCCAGAGAAATCAGGGAGGGCAAGCTGTTGGCAGCATTTCAGCAATTTGTCCGCAGTCAGGGCATCCATACCCATTGGCCAGACCAAGTATAAATTTTGTAAAATCATGGAAAAGAATGAGGTAAAATATAAAAACGATTTTCAATAAAACCCTTTTTAATATGATAAAATCTATAAAAATAAGAAGCATGCTATGGGCTTCGGTATTTCTACTGGCCATAACGGCCTGCAGTCCGGGTACCCAAGAAGAGGATGTGATTGACGTGGTCATTTATGGAGGCACCTCAGGAGCCATTACCGCGGCGGTACAGGCCAAAAAAATGGGCAAATCCGTGGTGGTGGTCTCTCCAGACATTCACCTCGGCGGCCTGACTTCCGGGGGACTCGGATTTACCGATACCGGTAAAAAAGAAGTGATCGGGGGCCTGTCCCGGGAATTTTACCAAAGGGTCTACGATAAATATCAAAACGACGGGGCCTGGAAATGGGAGGACCGGTCAGAATTTGGCAACAAAGGCCAGGGGACCCCGGCGTTGGACGGAGAATTCCGCACCATGTGGATTTTTGAGCCCCACGTAGCAGAAGAGGTGTATGAGGACTATGTCAGGGAATATGATATTGAAGTGCTGAGAGACGAATGGCTTGACCGGGAGTCAGGGGTGACCAAAGAAGGAAGCCGTATCACCGCCATACGCACCCTCAGCGGAAAGGAATTTAAAGGCCGGATGTTTATCGATGCCACTTATGAAGGGGATCTGATGGCCACATCCGGTGTAAGCTATCATGTAGGCAGGGAAGCCAACAGCGTCTATGGAGAAGAGTGGAACGGCGTTCAGACGGGGGTGTATCACCACAGACACCACTTTAAAGTGTTGGATCAGCCAATAGATCCGTACTGGACACCGGGAGATCCGTCTTCCGGGTTGCTGCCCCGCATCAGCGCTGAGCATCCGGGGGAGAAGGGGGAAGGTGACCACAGGGTGCAGGCCTATTGCTTCCGGACATGCATGTCCAACCATCCCGATAACCGGGAGCCGTTTCCCAGACCGGAAAATTATGACTCTACGCAGTACGAGTTGTTGGTCAGGATCTTTGATGCGGGGTGGAGGGAATGGTTTGGCAAATTCGACATGATTCCCAACCGTAAGACCGATACCAATAACCATGGTCCTTTCAGCAGTGATAACATAGGCATGAGCTATGACTATCCCGAAGCCAGCTACGAAAAGCGCAAAGAGATCATCAAGGAGCATGAAGATTATCAAAAAGGATTGCTGTACTTCGTGGCCAATGACCCTCGCGTCCCCAAAGAAATCCAGGAAGAATTTCAGAAATGGGGCCTGGCCAAGGATGAATTTACCGATAATGGCAATTGGCCGCACCAGATCTATGTAAGGGAGGCCAGAAGGATGATCGGAAAATTCGTCATGACAGAAAATGAACTGCTTCAGCGCAAGCCTACACCGGAATCGGTGGGCATGGGTTCATACACCATCGATTCCCATAATGTGCAGCGGTATGTGGATGAGAACGGCCATGTGCACAATGAAGGGGACATAGGCGTCTCGCTGCCTCAACCTTATGAAATCGCCTATGGCTCCTTGGTACCCCAAAAAGAGGAATGTACCAACCTTATGGTGCCGGTGGCGGTATCTTCCAGTCACATCGCTTTCGGATCCATCAGGATGGAACCTGTTTTTATGATTCTGGGCCAATCTGCCACTACTGCCGCCATCATGGCCATGGATGAAGGCATTGATGTACAGGATGTGGATTACACAAAATTGCGGGAAAAATTGCTGGAAGATGGACAGATTCTTACCTTGGAAGATGCCATTACCTCAAAATAAATGAAAAACATCCATCTTTCCTTGTTGCTGCTGATCCAGGGAGCCATTCTTTTGGCCACTGGGTGTGGTGCTCCTGAAGTAGAAAAAACCCGCAGACTTCCCAACGTGGTCATTATTCTATCCGATGACCAGGGATGGGGGGATTTGAGCATCTCCGGAAACAAGAACCTGAATACCCCAAATATCGATGCGTTGGCCACAAGCGGGGCCAGCTTCGACAGGTTCTATGTGTCCCCGGTATGTTCTCCCACCAGAGCGGAAATGCTGACAGGCAGGTATCACCTGAGGGGAGGCGTGTACAGTACCTCGGCAGGCGGGGAAAGATTAAATCTTGATGAAACCACATTTGCCGATATATTTCAGAAAGCAGGTTATGCTACCGCTGCTTTTGGCAAGTGGCACAATGGCATGCAGCCGCCCTATCATCCCAATGCCAGGGGGTTTGGGGAGTTTTATGGGTTCTGCTCCGGTCACTGGGGGGACTATTTCAGTCCTCCTTTGGAGCACAATGGCATTCCGGTAAAAGGCAGGGGTTTTACAGCCGATGATTTTACGGAGAAGGCCATGGCTTTTATAGAAGACCACAGGGATGAACCTTTTTTGGTTTATCTCCCCTATAACACGCCGCACTCCCCGATGCAGGTTCCTGATGTTTTTTGGGAGCGTTTTAAGGACAAAGAATTGGAAATGCTGCTTCCTGAATCCCAAAACGAAGACATTCTGTTTACCAAAGCAGCTTTGGCCATGTGTGAGAACATCGACTGGAATGTAGGGCGGCTAATGGAAAAGCTGCGCAGTCTGGATTTGGAGGACAACACCATTGTTGTCTATTTCAGTGACAATGGGCCCAACAGTTTCCGTTGGAACGGCGGCATGAAAGGAAGGAAAGGCTCCACCGATGAAGGGGGTGTCCGTTCTCCGTTCTTTATCCAATGGCCCGGGGTAATCCCTGCCGGAAAACAGGTTTCCCATATTGCCGGGACAATTGATCTGTTTCCCACATTGGCCGACCTGGCGGGATTGGATTATAAGACAGAAAAGCCATTAGATGGTGTCAGTTTGAAGCCCCTCCTATTAGAAGATGGGTCGAAATGGGAAGACAGGATGATATTCAACCATTGGAACGGCAACGTGAGTGTTCGGACCCAGCGTTACCGGCTCGATAGGGAAAACAAGCTTTTTGATATGGTCAGGGATCCTGGACAGACCAGGGATATCAGCAAGGAAGAAAGGGAAATAACTGCTCAGTTAATGGCTGGAAAGGAAAATTGGGAAAAGGAAATGGCAAAGGAATATTCAGAAGATGACCGGCCTTTTACCTTAGGGTATCCGGGTTTTACCATTGCCCAGATGCCGGCAAGGGATGCAAAGGCCCATGGTCAGATACAGCGTTCCAACCAATTTCCCAATGATTCCTTCTTTACCCACTGGACCGACCTGGAAGACCGCATTACCTGGGATGTGGAAGTAATGGAAGAAGGTGAATATGCGGTGGAACTTTATTATACCTGTCCCAAGGCAGACGTCGGCTCCAGGTTTGTGTTGCAGGTTGGAAACAGCCGGTTGGAGGGCGAGGTCACCACTGCCCACGATCCGCCGCTCAGAGGGATGGAAAATGACCGCGTGGAACGTATGGAATCTTATGTTAAGGATTTCATACCCCTGAACCTGGGAAGCATGCGTCTGGAAAAGGGAAGGGCTGAAATGAGCCTTAAGGCATTGGAAATACCGGGTTCACAGGTGATGGACTTTCGACTTTTGATTTTTACTAAACTCAATTCTAATCATAATAACGATGAGAAAAATATTTGATATACTACTGATTGTCCTCTTTTTGACGGGCTATGGATGTGCTCCCCAGGAGAATGGGGAAGCGGATGAATACGATGTGGTGGTCTATGGCGCTACCTCTGCGGGTGTGATCGCCGCTTATACGGCAAAGACCATGGGTAAGTCTGTGATCCTGATAGAGCCCAGCCACCACCTTGGCGGACTGACCACCGGAGGCCTTGGCTATACCGATATTGGCAACAAATATGCCGTCACGGGCTTGTCCAGAGATTTTTACAGGAGACTCGGGGAGCATTACGGCAAATTCGAACAATGGATATTCGAACCCAGTGTGGCCAAAGCCACCTATCAGGATTACCTGGACCGTGCGGGCATTGAAGTCCACTATGACTTGCGTATTATTGATTCCCGCAAGGAAGACGGGTACATCCGGGAGATCGAACTGGAAAAATCCAGCAACCCTTCACGTGATACCAACAAAAAGGTAAGCGGCAAAATGTTTATCGATGCCACTTACGAGGGTGACCTGATGGCCCGCTCCGGGGTGAGTTATGCCATCGGCCGTGAAGCCAATTCCCAATATGGTGAAACGTACAATGGGGTGCAGCTGATGACCGGGCATCAGTTTCCGGACGGCATAGATCCCTACAAAACACCGGGCGATCCGTCCAGTGGCTTGCTTTGGGGCATCAGTGAAGATGAGCTTGAACCGGATGGGACAGGTGACGACAAAATCCAGGCGTATAATTACAGGATATGCCTTACCAATGATCCGGATAACCGCATAGAAATCACCGAGCCCGACGGCTACGATCCTTCGATGTTTGATCTGCTGGTGAGGCTTTTTGAGGCACAGCCTGATAGGAAAAGGCTGAATGACTATTTTATCTGGAGCCATATGCCGAACAGCAAAACTGACATCAACAACAGGGGAGGCTTTTCCACCGATATGATCGGGATGAACCATGATTATCCGGAAGGTGACTATGACAGAAGAAAGGAGATCATAGAAGACCATACCAATTATACCAAGTCTCTCCTTTTTTTCTACAAGACCGACCCGAGAGTGCCGAAAGAAATCCAGGAAGAGATGCAGCAGTGGGGATATCCCAAGGACGAATATGTGGACAATGATCATTGGTCACCACAACTTTATGTGAGGGAAGTGAGGAGAATGATCGGGGAGTATGTGATGACCGAGGCCAACTGCGTAGGCGATGAGGTAGTGGAAGACGGTGTCGGCATGGCGGCATATACTATGGATTCCCATAATATTCAGCGTATCGTCATAGAGAAAGACGGCAAGAAGATGGTGAAAAACGAAGGCAACGTGGAGATCGGGGGATTCGGTCCTTATCCGATTTCCTACCGTTCCATCATTCCCAAGGCGCAGGAGGCCAAAAACCTTTTTGTACCTGCGGCCCTTTCTGCCAGCCACATTGCCTATGGCTCCATCCGCATGGAGCCGGTATTTATGGTGCTGGCCCAGTCTTCCGCGGTGGCGGCCTGTATGGCCATCGACAATGGCCAAAGTGTGCAGGAGGTGGATGTGGTGGCATTGCAAAGAGAACTGAAGGAAAACCCGCTGGCAGACGGGAGTACGGCTGAGATATTGGTAGACAATGACGACGAGCGTGGGGTCACCCTTAAGGGAGACTGGGAAAGCCAGCCTCGTGGAGGCTATGGCCCCAGCTTCCTGGTGGATACTTCGAAAGGCGCCGGGGAAAAATCCGTCCGGTTCACCCCCGAGGTAAAAGAAGCGGGCCAGTATGACGTGTATGTATATTTCTCCAGGACCCAGAATGCCACTTCACAGACCCGTGTACAGGTTTCTGACGGCAAAGCTACCCAGGAGATCACGGTAAAGGAAGATGATATCCGTGTGGAAGGACAGACATCGGGCGAATGGGTGCATTTGGGGCAATATGCCTTGGATCGAGACCAGGAGACTTATGTAGAAATCACCAACCGTGGAGCCGATGGGGTAGTGGTGGCTGACGCCGTTCTCTGGGTACCCGTTAGGTAACGAAGACTTCTCCTTGATCAAGGGACCTCCGGGGAATCATTCCCTGGAGGTTTTTTTGGTTATAATTACAGGCAATATTGCATGAAAATGCCATTTAAATGGTAAATTTCTTTTGCCCTGATGGTAAAGACAGGAACCTGACATGCTTATGCCGTAATCATGTCCCCCATTTTCTGATAGCTTTGTGAAGTAACCCATCAAACAAAATGGAAAAGAACAACATTGCCAAAAACTTGATCTACCAGCGAAAGATCAAAGGTTTTTCACAGGAAAAATTAGCAGGAGTAACCGGTGTAAACGTACGCACCATCCAGCGGATAGAAAAGGGGGAAGTAAGTCCCCATCTGGAAACGGTTCAGCTTTTGGCGGAGGGATTGGGGGTCCCGGTAACCGAGTTGATGGTTTTGGAAAATCCAAAGAATGAAAACTTACAGATGAAGTGGTTGTTATTAATGCATGGGCTTCCCATTCTGGGCCTGGCGATTCCTTTTTTTAACATTTTGTCTGCTGTATTTCTCTGGATTCATAAAAGGGAGGATAATCCTATCTATGACAAACACGGAAGAGCCATTATCAATTTTCAGATCACCATTACCATTTTGTTTGCTTTGGCTTTTATCGCATTATTTACTATAGAAGGATATGGGTTTCTATTTTTTATAAGTGTCATTCCTTTCAGTGTCATCGTGATATTTGCAAACATCATTTATGTTGTAAAAGCTCAAAAATGCTATTATCCTTTATCCATCCGGTTTTTAGCTAGAAAAAACAGCCCGGTGATAAACGGTTTAAGTGTTGTCATAGTGCTATTTGCTCTTGGCACGGGAGGCTGTCACACCCTACCCGACGATAATATTACCCGTCTGGACGGATCAATCATCACAAAAGACGCTTTAACCATAAAGATCAGACAGTTGGTTGAAGATGCCAATGTTCATGGGTTGGCAGTTACGGTTTTTGAGAATAATAGAATAGCTTATCAGAAAATTTTTGGTTATAAAGATTATGGTAAAAAGTCAATACTGGCGGATTCGACCAATATCTATGGGGCTTCTTTCAGTAAAGCATTATTTTCTGTTCTTGTCATGAAGCTTGTAGAAGAAAAAGTAATAGATCTGGATACACCTTTAGCGTCTTATTTGCCCAAACAGATTTATGAATACAAACCCGTTACCCGATGGCATGATGATTTCTCGGATTTAAAGGATGATTCGCTCTATCATAAAATCACGGCCAGGATGTGTCTGGCACATACTTCCGGGTTTCCCAACTGGCGGTGGTTTGAGCCTGATCACAAGCTTAGAGTAAAGTTTGAGCCGGGAAGCAGGTACAGTTACTCAGGGGAGGGTTTGGTCTATTTACAGGTTGTTCTTGAAAAAATGCTCGGCAAAGGAATTGAAGAACTGGCCGGGGAAAAAATATTCCAGCCTCTGGGCATGCATAGAACAAGCTATCAATGGAAAGAGGCTTTTACAGAGGATTTTGCCTATGGTCATACAGTCAGCGGTGAACTTTATCCCAAAGATACGGACAATGAGCCCAGGTCAGCAAGCACTTTGGAAACCACTGCGGGGGATTATGGTAAATTTTTGGAAGCGGTGCTCCAAAGTCAGGTGATCAACAATGCATCCTGGAATGAGATTTTTACCCCACAGATCAGGATACGGTCTGTAAAGCAATTCGGCCCGCTGGCCGAAAAAGATTCAACGCTAAATGACAGTGTACAGTTAAGCTATGGTTTGGGCTGGGGGCTGCTGCATACGCCATTTGGGAGGGCTGCTTTCAAAGAGGGGCATGGCGATGGTTTTCAGCATTATTCCATTGTTTTTTTGGAGGCAAAGAAAGGGGTTATGATAATGTCGAACAGTGACAATGGGGAGAGTATTTTTAAAGAATTGTTGGAAGTGGCCATCAGGGATATTTACACCCCATGGGAATGGGAAAATTACATTCCCTATAACCTTGAGCTATGACATGCATCCCATGGGTTCCTGATATTTTCACACCAGCCTGACAGACAGTCAGCCTCAAATACATGTTTTGCCGGTTTTTTATAACTTTTTTCCCATGATAAATGTTTTGAGGAAAGCATAACAGATATCATAGGACAAAATAAGTATGTCAGCTATTTTACATACGATAAATTAAACCTTAAACCATAAGACGATGAATACCGGAAAAGCCATAACAGGTATTTTGGCTGGAATTGCCTCAGGCCTGGTGTTGGGTGTGCTGTTTGCTCCCCAAAAAGGAAGAGATATACGCAAAAAGATGATACGGAAAGGTGAAGATTTTGCCGACGCCATAGACAACCGTATAGACCAGAAATTTGAGGAATATGAACGACGTGTCGATGAGCTCATAAAAGAGTTAACAGGAAAAATTGCTTTTATTAAAAATGATAAGAACGCGGAAAGAACACCAAAAAGCTAAACTGTTAACCTGAGTCGATTAACGTTACCTCATTTACTTCCATTGTTTTCGGGTTGCCAAAGTAGTCCAGTTGGCGACGGGGGATGGCTTTGGTGTTATCATATAGGGATGGTGTTTTCCTATTAATCCAGTTTCATACAGGGGTCGATTTTCGGGATCAAGTGGAAATGGGAAAAGGTCCACTAATCCCGGAGCTGGTCCGGGACACGTCTTTACTGATTTTCACGGATCATATGGTTTTAAAGGCTGCAAAAAAACAGGATGTGGCCACTTTTTAGGAGTTGTTTGGAACTACAACCCTTCTTGTCATCCCGTGAAAACCTGTCCTGTCCCGGATTACCCGGATCGGAATTCCTGTACTTCGGGATGCGGCCTCGGACAGTTAAAATCAGATCGCCGGAATTATGGCTTGATCCGATTTTTGTCGATGCCCGTGTAAAGACCATGATAAATGCTTAAATTTAAAGGTATATAATGCTGGTATCCGGTTTTTAGCCCTGGCTTGCCTTTAAATTTTCTAATTGCTGGTTTATTAAAAAAAGAAACCATGAATATCTTTCTGAAATTGAAGCATTGGCATCTTTTCCTTCTCTTGATCGGTATTCCTTTTTTTGTTTCCCTGATTTTCGCCATTTCACCCTTCCTTGATGCCAAAGCCAGGTCTGCGTTGGATCTCGCCGCCAATCTGATCATGATCATCCCTTTTGTGTCTTATTTTTTATGGATATGGTCTTCGGGAAGCTGGTTGAGCCAAAAGGACAATGACAGACCTGTTACAGGACCTTACAGGTTCACCTTAAGCGTGGCCACATCTTTTATTATGTTTTCGTTACTGTTGGTCTATAATTTTATTTACTGGGAAAATGAAGAAACGCCTGCTTCATGGGCCTATCTTGCGGTGGGCTTGGTGATGTTCGTGGCCCTTTTTACCTGGCTTTATGCTTTGACCTATTTGGCTAAAACCCTCGTCAGGACGGAAAGAAAAAGCGCTGTCCGTTCAGCGGATTACTTCAGCGAATTCATCATGGCGGTGTTTCTTCCCATTGGGATCTGGTTTTTGCAGCCCAGGATCAACAGGGTTTACGAAGGCCGCTAACTTCATGTGGGTCAGGAACAATAAACGGGCCGGATCCACGGCAATCATATTCCCCGCAAGGTTCCTGCATCTTTTTCCATTGGTTTTTGTTGTGTGATAAATGATATCGGGAGTGATGGATACAAATAAGCTTAAAGACCGGTTTGCACATTTAAAAAAGGGGAACAAAATGCCGGCTTTGTTCGTGGGACATGGTTCTCCAATGAATGGGATTGAAGATAACCAGTTTTCAGGTCAATGGGCAAAAATGGGCCAGGTGATTCCCAGGCCGTCGGCGGTGCTGGTGATCTCCGCTCATTGGCTTACCAGAGGGGCATTTATCACCGCTATGGATGAACCCCGGACGATCCATGATTTCGGGGGATTTCCCCAGGCACTTTTTGAGGTTCAGTACCCCGCGCCCGGTAACCCTGAGCTGGCGGCCTATACGGCCCGGCAGATCAAAAGCACCCAAGTAAAGCCCGACCATGAGTGGGGGTTGGACCATGGCACCTGGACGGTGGTCCGCCACATGTATCCGGAAGCAGACATACCGGTTTTACAGTTGAGCATCGATTATTATCAATCCCCCGAATACCACTACCGGCTAGGCCAGGAACTGGCTGATCTTCGGGACCGGGGCGTCCTGATCATTGGAAGCGGTAATATGGTCCACAACCTCAGAATGGTGGCTTGGGATAAACTGAATGAGACTGAATATGGTTATGACTGGGCCTTGGAAATGAACCATGTTTTCAAGACCAAAATCCATAACCGGGACCATAAGGAACTGATTGCATATGAAAATATGGGCGAGGCGGGTAAACTGGCCATTCCCACACCCGATCATTATCTCCCTTTATTGTATGTCTTGGGCTTGCAGGGAGCGAAAGAGGAGGTTTCATTTTTCAACGACAAGGCGGTGGGAGGATCTTTAACCATGACGTCCGTATGGGTAGGTGGAGATTCGAGATAGGCATAAACCGGCAAAATGCGTTTGTCGTGATCTACCTGTAAATTTGTCGTTATCAGGGGCTTTGGGTAAATCCAAAGTCCTGTAACTTTGATGAGTCATCGTTTCTAAAAGACTTTATCTACAAAAAAATGGCACCACTACACCCAATAACCACATGTCTTTGGTTTGATAACCAAGCGGAGGAAGCAGTAAAGTTTTATACCGGTTTGTTTGAAGACGGACAGGTAAGCCAAATAACCCGGTATGGAAAAGAAGGTAAAGATATCCACGGCATGGCGGAAGGGAGTGTTATGACCATGGCGTTTGAAATAGGAGGGCAGCGCTTTACTGCCCTGAACGCTGGCCCGCATTTCACCTTCAATCCGTCGGTATCTTTTTTTATAGTCTGTGAAACAGAAAAAGAGCTGGCTACCCTTTGGTCTGCCCTTTCGGAAAGGGGCACGGTATTGATGCCGCTGGACAAGTATGATTGGAGTGAAAGATACGGCTGGGTGAATGACAGGTTTGGTCTCTCATGGCAGGTCGCCCTGGGCAAACTGGAAGATGTGGGGCAAAAAATAACACCGTCTCTTCTGTTTGTCGGAGATCAGGCAGGACGTGCCGAGGAGGCCATCAAACTGTACACCTCTGTCTTTAAGGATGCCGAGGTTGTAGGTATCTTGAAAAATACTGCCGTGGATGATGGAGTGGAGGGTACTGTAAAACATGCCCAGTTTACCTTAAACGGACAGGTATTTATGGCGATGGACAGCTCTTTGGAACATGATTTTTCCTTCAATGAAGCCATATCGTTTGTTGTAAATTGCAAAACGCAGGAGGAGGTGGATTATTATTGGGAGATGCTCAGTGAAGGAGGGGAAGAAGGTCCCTGTGGTTGGTTAAAAGACAGATTTGGCCTTTCATGGCAGGTAGTGCCGGTCATGCTGGCCGAGGCCATGAGGGATGCAGGAAAAGCCGAAAAAATCACCAAGGCCTTCATGCAGATGAAAAAACTGGATATCAAGAGATTGGAGGCGGCTATTGCATAGAGGGATCACTTTATACCCCGGCTGCGTGCCTAAAACAAAAAATCCCCACAATCGGATCATACCGTTTGCGGGGATGTTGTGCGTCCGGAAGGATTCGAACCCTCAACCCTCGGAGCCGAAATCCGATATTCTATCCAGTTGAACTACGGACGCTTAATGCCCGGGAAATTTTCCCGGACCTTGCCATTGTATTTTATGATGCCACTTCTTCCAGTACCTTTTGTACTTTTTCGGCCGCTTCTTTCAAAGTGATAGCGGAAGTGACCTTGAGGCCTGATTCGTCTATTATTTTGGCGCCCTCTTCGGCATTGGTGCCCTGGAGTCTGACGATGATGGGCACATGGATGTCACCTATGGATTTGTAAGCTTCCACGACGCCACTGGCTATCCGGTCACACCTGACGATGCCCCCAAACACATTGATCAGGATGGCCTTGACTTTTGGATCCTTTAAAATGATCCTGAATCCGGCTTCCACGGTCTGCGCGTTGGCCCCTCCTCCTACATCCAGGAAGTTGGCGGGATCGCCTCCTGATAGTTTGATCATGTCCATGGTAGCCATGGCGAGACCTGCACCGTTTACCATACAGCCTACGTTGCCATCCAGCTTTACATAATTCAAACCTGATTCCCCGGCTTCGACCTCCAAGGGGTCTTCTTCATCAAGATCTCTCAGTTCCGCAAGTTTTTTGTTCCTGAAAAGGGCATTGTCATCCAGATTTACTTTTGCATCGACAGCCAGAATCTGGTCATCTGAAGTTTTCAAAACCGGGTTGATTTCGAACTGTGATGCGTCTGATCCATCGTATGCGGCATACAAAGCCATGATGAATTTCACCATTTCTTTCAGCGCGTTCCCATGCAGGCCAAGCTTGAACGCCACTTTACGGGCCTGATAGGGCTGGATGCCCAACTGGGGGTCCACCCATTCCTTGATGATTTTTTCCGGGGAATGTTCCGCCACCTCTTCAATATCCATGCCTCCTTCTGTCGAAGCCATGATGACATTGCTGCCGGCTGCCCTGTCGAGCAGGATAGACAGGTAATATTCTTTGGGTTCTGAATCGCCGGGATAATAAACATCCTGGGCGACCAGTAATTTTTTGACTTTTCTTCCTTCATCACCTGTTTGTATGGTGACCAAAGTTCCTCCAAGGATGTTTTTGGCTTTTTCAGGTACCTCATCCAGGGATTTGGCCAAGACCACGCCTCTGGAACCGGTTTCTTTGATTTCGCCTTTGCCACGACCCCCAGCATGGATCTGGGCTTTCAATACGTACCAGGAAGTGCCTGTTTCTGCATTCAGTTTTTTCGCTGCTTCCAATGCGGATTCAGGGCTGTCCACGACGATGCCTTCCTGAATTTTTACCCCATATGATTTTAAAACTTCTTTTGCTTGGTATTCGTGTATATTCATCCTAGTCGAAATTTTTGCCCGAAGTTAATGGCAAATGTCCGATTATTCAAGATTTCCGGTTTCCTTTTTAACCTCCCTGAGGTTATTTTTCGGTTTTTCCGTTTTAAGGGGAGGGATATAAGGTTAGTTTTCAGACAGATGAAGGGTATAGGAGAGGTATTCCCGGTGTTCCGCTGCGTATTTGTTGAAAAATGTTTAATTTTAGCCCATGTATATACCTGTATTAAAAGCTAGCCGGCTGATGGCTACCCACGTTTTTTGATCCATATGCTGACAGCTAAATCAATCCATAAACATTACGGGGACCTTCACGTACTCAAAGGGGTGGATGTAGACATCATGCCCGGTGAAATCGTATCCATCGTGGGCGCTTCGGGCGCCGGCAAAAGTACGCTGCTGCATATATTAGGCACCCTTGATAAAGCGGATTCGGGGACGCTGGAGGTGGGAGGAGTAGACCTTTCCAAATTAAGTGGTGACAAACTGGCGGCCTTCAGAAACCGGAAGATCGGGTTTATATTTCAGTTTCATAACCTGCTGCCCGAGTTTACGGCGGAAGAGAACATCATCATTCCCGGACTTATAAGCGGGAGAGAGGAGAAGGAATTAAAAGACAGGGTGCGGGAACTGGCAACCTTGCTGGGCATCAAAGAGCGACTGCAGCACAAGCCTTCGGAACTTTCAGGCGGTGAGCAGCAGCGGGTGGCCGTGGCAAGAGCATTGATCAATGATCCCGCCATTATTTTTGCGGACGAACCCAGTGGCAACTTGGATACCCATAGTGCCCAGGCCTTGCATGAGCTGTTTTTTAAACTGAGGGATGAATTCGGACAGTCATTTGTCATCGTAACCCATAATCAGAACCTCGCAAAGATGTCTGACAGGATGTTGACCATGAAAGACGGCAAAATATTGTAATGGATTTAGACACAGCTACATTCTGTTTCTTGATACCTGCGTGTCAAAGAGATTCAAAAATAAATATTTATCTTTGCTGTGGTCAAAATAATAAATTATGGTATTAGAATTTGAAAAACCCATCGCTGAACTGGAACAGAAGCTACAGGAAATGATCGATTTGGCGAAAGGTAAGCATATAGATTTATCGACTGATATCCAGTCCTTGGAAGAAAAAATCCGGACCTTGAAAAAAGAAACATTCCAAAATCTGACCAGGTGGCAGCGGGTGCAGCTCTCCCGGCACGCCGACCGGCCTTATGCATTGGATTATATTTATGAAATGACCAATGATTTTATTGAATTGCATGGTGACAGAAATGTTAAAGACGACAAGGCGATGGTAGGCGGTCTGGGAGATATAGACGGGAGGACGGTGATGTTTATAGGTCAGCAGAAAGGCAGAAACACCAAGCAGCGTCAGGAAAGGAACTTCGGAATGGCCAATCCAGAGGGTTATAGAAAAGCCCTTAGGTTGATGAAAATGGCCGAAAAATTTAACAAACCGATCATCACGTTGATAGATACCCCCGGAGCGTTTCCGGGCATTGAGGCGGAAGAAAGAGGCCAGGGTGAGGCCATAGCCAGAAACCTGCGTGAAATGTTCAAGTTAAAGGTTCCTGTCATCTGCATCATCATAGGGGAGGGTGCATCCGGCGGTGCTTTGGGCATCGCTATCGGTGATAAGGTATTCATGCTGGAGAATACCTGGTACTCCGTGATATCTCCGGAATCCTGTTCCTCGATTCTCTGGAGGAGTTGGGATTATAAAGAACAGGCTGCCGAGGCCCTGAAGCTTACCGGTCACGATATGTTGAACCACAAGCTGATTGACGGCATTATTGAAGAGCCTTTGGGGGGAGCCCACAGGAATATGAAGGACATGGCCATGAGGATCAAAAATGCGATCAATGCGTCACTTCTTGAATTGGACAAGCTGAAGCCGAAGGAGAGGATCGGAAAGAGAATAGATAAATTTTGCTCCATGGGGATAGTCAATGAGTAGCCATGGGGCAATCGCCCAATATTGAATTAAGCCATAACCTCTGCGTTCGCAGGGGTTAAATTTTATGCATTTGGTGAGATCGTTGGAAACGGAAAGCAAAATAGGGCTGGTATTATCCGGGGGGGGTGTAAGGGGGGTAACCCACCTGGGGGTATTGCAGGCCTTGCATGAGGCGGGAATAGCGCCAACCCATCTATCGGGAACCAGCGCGGGAGCCATTGTGGCGGCCCTGTATGCTTATGGATATGCCCCTCGGGAAATTCTGGAAATCATAACGGAAACCAAGTTCTTTAAATTTGTAAGGCCCGCCCTCAGCCGGAAAGGTTTGTTGACACTTGACAGGCTTATCCCCTTATGTTGCCAATATTTGCCTGAGGATAATTTTGACGCACTGAAAATCCCCCTTTCCATAGCCGCGACCAACGTATCCAAAGGCAAAATAGCGTATTTCCAGGAAGGCCCCCTGATAGCGCCCTTGATTGCATCCTCCTGCATCCCGGGGTTATTTAAACCTGTTGTTATGAACGGGGATTTTTATATTGATGGAGGGGTTTTGAACAACCTGCCTGTGGAGCCGCTGGAAGGGAAATGCGCCGCTATTATCGGAGTGAACTGTAATCAGCTGCCGGAAAATCCAAACATCCGGCATATCAAGACTTTGATCGAAAGAACCGTGATCATGTCTATGAATTACAATGCTTATAGCAGAAAACCTAAATGCACCTATTTTATAGAGCCTGCCGGGCTGGCCCGGTACGGCATACTGGAGGTCAAGAAAGCCCGGGCTATTTATACGGAGGGATATGAAGCCACGCTGAAATACCTGGAGGCACATCCTGAGATGAAAATTTTATAAAAAGATGAAGTTATTGGCAAGATTTGTTTTTTGGATTACCGGATGGAAAATAGCAGGCGGATGGCCTGCCGGTGTAAGGAAGGCTGTACTTATAGCGATACCGCATACCAGCAACTGGGATCTGCTTTATGCGCGTGCGGCGTTTTATATCATGGATATCCCGGTAAAATTCACCATCAAGAAAGAGATCATGGTGGGCCCGCTGGGCTGGCTTATCAAAGCCTTGGGCGGGATTGCCATTGACAGGAAGCGGTTGCCGGGGAAACGTAAGCAGACTTACACCGAAGCCATGGTCCAGATGCTCAACGAAAGGGAGGAACTGGTGATCATGGTCACGCCGGAAGGCACCAGAAGTTATGCGCCCAGATGGAAGTCCGGATTTTATCACATCGCGCAAGGAGCGGGTGTACCGGTGGTGATCGGTTTTTTGGATTACAAAAAGAAGCTGGCGGGGATAGGTCCGCTTATCCAGCCCGATGGCAGGATGGAGGAGCAGATAGAGGAGATGAAGGCTTTTGGCCGCAGTGTGACGGGCAAGTACCCTGATCAGGGGATAAGGTAGGGTTTTTCCGTTACTCCGGGACTGGCACGTTTTGCTCCTACGATCCGTTATCGGAGGTTCAACCCCTTCAGGGTTGGGGGCTGTGTTGGCTTTCTTAGCCACCGGGTTTCTCCCGGGGTTAGTGTATAAGTTTCACCCCTTCGGGGTGGGGAGATCTTTATGGTGAACCCAACATGGACGAAGGAATCCGGTCACTTTTACCTGTTCGTTATGGGACCGCTTAATGATTTGTCTTATCCAAATGATTTCTGATGTACCGGGTTTATAAGGCGGATTTAAATTCCGACGGGCTGATTCCATAAAATTCTTTCCAAATACGCCTTAATTGTCTGGCATCTTTAAAGCCACACTGCGCGGCTATAAAGTCGATGGTATGGCCTGGATCCTTCAGCAAATTTTCGGCATAAGCCAGCCTGCATTTGGTTTTAAATTCGTTGATGCTAATGCCCGTGTGTTTGCGGAACAACCGGGTAAGGTTTCTATCAGACATATTGACCAGGTCCGCCAATTCCTCAATCGGGTTTTTTGCTGTAGGATGCTGGATGATATGATCCTGTACGGAATGAACCGCCGGGTGGATATGGGTTCTGAAATCAAGATAGATGCTCTTCTGTGACTGTTTGCCTGTCCGCCGAAGAAAAACTACCATTTCCCGCGCTACTTTAGAGGTGATAACAGGACCACAATTCTCTTCCACAATGGAAAGTGCCATGTCTATGCCAGAGGTCATACCCGCACTTGTGTACAAATTTCCATCCTTGACATAAAGCTGGTCGTTTATGATTTTGATCAATGAACCGTTCTCTTTCAGGTAATCGATACATTTCCAATGGGTGGTACAGGTTTTGTTTTTTAACATCCCAGCGGCTGCCAGCACCAGCGTCCCGCTGCAAACCGTACATATATTCACCCCGGCCTCGTAATGTGCTTGGAGCCAATCAAAAAAAGCTTCATATCCTGACTTCAGCTGACCGTTCTTTATCGCGCTGAACTCTATTCCGGGAACAAACAGGTAATCCCCTTTCGCCAGTTCAGTTTGGTGATGGGTAGGGATTCCTGCCAAGCCCAGGCCTTGTTGGGAGCTGACAGTGTCCTGACCTTCCAGAGTACAGTAGGCGATTTTGAACTGGGAACCAAATTGATTGGCTTCATAAAAAACCTGGACCGGACCTGCCAAATCAATCAGGTGGACCTTGGGCAGCACGGCAAATACCACTTTTATCTGCTTGTTCATTTTTGAAAATCCTCACATTATTGAAGTAATACTTTTCAAAGGTAGGCGGCTGACATATACGAATAAAGGACCGGTACCGGACAGATCCGGACAATCTAATAGCTAGTCCATCGACCGGACAAAATTTTGTCCGGTTATGTCCGGAAAGTGTCCTTCCAAAACCCGTAAATCCGCTACAATTTTGCAAAGAATAGTAAAAATATATTAATCAAAAAACTAATAATCAGTAATTTATGAAATTACAGCTCATAACCATCGCCGTGATCATCCAAGTCGCTTGGATGGGCAGGGGCTTTGCCCAGGAAAGCAAGCAGGAATCGCTTGTAATTTCCGCAGGAATGACATATCTGGCCAGGAAGGATCTGGTTTATTCCCCGTTTGTTCACACCGACCGTTCCTTTCATAGTTACGGTCTGGCTTATCAGAGAGAGAAAGATTTTTTTCAGTTTGTCGAAACCGGCATCACCTATAATACTTCCCAGATAGGCAGTTCTTATGAAATGGAAATGGGCGACCATTCCCACATGGTTTTGCCCCATGAATTTTTGTTTTTTCATCTTAATTATGGCATTGGTAAAACCCTGGGGAAAACGTCCCGGGCAAAGTCCTGGTTAGGCGCTGCTTTGAAGGTTGATCTACAGGCTTCATTTTACAATTTCACCCTTTCCAACATGTTTGGCTACTACATCGGCCAGTCGGGAGGAATTTGGTATAAAAAGCGGTGGATCTTTGACAACAAGCATGAATTTTCATTTCAACTTGAGTTGCCGCTGATCACCTGGATGGCCAGACCTCCTTATCTTGCTGAGGATGACCGGTTTATAGAAAACATTTCCTCACATAAGCCTGTCAGGATCATCATGGCCTTTATAGAAGATGGCCAATTTGCTTTCTGGGACAAGCTACAAAGGTCCGACTTCAGCCTGACTTATCAGTATCCGGTTTCAAAAAAATGGGGTATAGGCACTGTTTACCGGTTTTCTTTTATACATGCTTCGGAACCGAAAAGCCTGTTGTCCTACCAGCAATCTCTGAATTTTACAGGAACCCTTAAATTTTAAACATATGAAACCACCATGTCGAGTCTTGACACACAGGAAGATAATTATCAGTGGTGGTTCCACATGGCCAATAAAAAAACAATTATAAAAAGATGAAAATCCTCGTTACAGTTAATCGCATTATATACGTCTGTATGCTCTGTTCAATCAGTGCATGTGAGATGATGTTTAGCCCTGAGCCCAGCCATGATCCGGTGTCTGTCTTTGAAAATTTCTGGCAATCATTCAAGGAAGATTATGCACTCTTTGAGGAGAGAATGGTGGATTGGGATGAAATCTATACCTTATACAGGCCTATGGTCACCCGTTCAACTTCCGATTCGGAACTATTCGCTATCCTCAGCCAAATGATTGCCCCTATTGAAGACGGGCACGCGGCGGTGTTGGCATCCCATCATGGGGTATTCAGCGCCAATAAATACTTTAGGGAGAGGATTGATGATTTTCTTTTTGATCCCTCACTTATCCGGTCCCAATATCTGGAACCAGGGTATAGATCGTCCGGGAATCACTATATGTACGGGAAAATAAAATCAAGCGAGGTAGCCTATATCCACTTTGATGTTTTCCGGGCAGCGTCGGTAAAACTCGAAGAAATGTTAAAAGCCTATCCAAATGTCCGCGGGTATATCGTAGATCTGAGGCACAATAACGGGGGTGATGTTTCTTTTAGCTTTTCCTTTTTGGAAAAATTTGCTGAAGAGGATAAATATTTTTTGCGAAGTAAAACCAAAAATGGGAAAGGCCCTCATGACTATACCCCATGGCACCGCTGGTACCTT
The DNA here is from genome assembly GCF_042652345.1 of Negadavirga shengliensis. NCBI lineage: Bacteria > Pseudomonadati > Bacteroidota > Cytophagia > Cytophagales > Cyclobacteriaceae > Negadavirga > Negadavirga shengliensis. The sequence goes on along the minus strand of NZ_JBHSJJ010000002.1, from coordinate 147,534 downwards.
AAAAACTCCGGGACATTTATCAACAAACCTTTGGTGGTACTTACCGACCGGTATACGGTCAGTGCGGCAGAACGGATGGTCATGGCCGCCAAAACCCTGTCCAACAGTGTGATTATGGGAGATACCACCAACGGCACATTTGGCACCAAGATTTCCAGGGAACTCGCAAACGGCTGGTTTTATTCTTATTCTATCCAGAAAGTGGAAATGTACGATGGAAAAAGCTATGAAGGTATCGGCATAGCACCTGATATCTGGGTGAAAAACGAAACCGGGGAAATGGAAAAAGGATATGACCGCACGCTGCAAAGCGCTTTGGATTTTATCAATAATTTCAAGTTTTCCGAAAAATGATGGGCCAAATCCGGGGATTAACCTAATGGATGTGAAGGGATGAAATCGAGCATGACGCAAGCGACACACAGAGGGATGATTATAAGACATGCGAGATTCCATATGGCCTATTGAGAAAAATTATAATCATATGAAATAAATCCGTCATGGATAGGAGAAACCGCCACGACAGTCTTCTTGTTTATATGCTGGGGGGAGCCTTGTCCCCCCCACTTAAAAATGCCCGCAGGACGTTTTTCTGGCAGCATTCAACTCATTTTGTTTGCCATATATGAAATTAACGTAAATGGGAAACCAATGGACTTATCTTTTTTGTTTAAAACCTATTTGATAAGAAATGTTGGTATTTTTAGTTTTTATTAGTATTTTGTTGCCATCAATATGCTTTAATTTAAAGTAATGCAAGGGTTTAAATTGGTTGTGGTAAAGAAATTTTTAACCTGCTTTTAAATTCTTCTATTTATAATTATTGAGATTCCGGATCAACAGCTTTTACTTATAATAAGTATAAATTTTAGACATTTTCTCGCCATGAAACTTGAAAAGATTCTTGAAAACCTTAATTCATTTGAAAAAAATCCTTTTTTGAAAATCATTGATGGGATCGTAAATGAGAAGCCTAATAACGCCAGGGAGGTAGATCAAATATTATCAGAAAACAATAAAGACCTTAAGTCAATTGATAATCTCAATATAGCAAGGGTATTTTCGCTTATTGAAGCCGAATTTACTTCCTATATCAGAAGAGAATTCAACCATACTACTTCTCAACTGGATATTTTGGTTGATATTATTTCCCGAGAGGGAAATAGTATTATGAAGCAGGATTGGTTTGCCAGGCTTTATGAGAAGGAATTGAAGGAATTAGAGAAACATTTAAAAGTATTTAAAGCCGGTCTATATGATGAAAAGTCTGATTTTGATACAGGCAGGAGGAGGGATTATCTTATATATTTAGCCTGTTTGCGAACCGCTTACCACAATGATGAGCTTAATAATCAGGATAATAAGGTTACAACGGACGAACAAAGCATTTTAAACACATTAGCCAACCAACTTGAACTTTCCCAGGAGGAAATAAAAATGATAAATTATTTGATCGTCCCAGTGCAAAAACTGGAAATCGAAACTATTATTAATGATCTTAAATCAACTGGGGCAATATTTTATTCAAAAAAGACGAACACCATTTACGTGGCAGACGAAATCTCAAGAATTCTGAGGAAAATACGTGGTAAGGAGGTGTCCGATAAATTCTTCAGGCGGGTTTTAAGAAATTTGAAGGAGCCTCAAATAAACCTGATATGTAAAAAACATGGAATTGATAGAAAGTTAGATATTGAGCAAAAGATCCAGCGCATAATAGATGAAGGGATTTCCTTTTCGGGGGTTCTCAAAGAAGATATCTATAGGGACGGTACTTCTTTGACGGAAAAGAAAAAATTCATCAATGAACTCATAGAAAAGAATTTAAAAATAACCAACCCAATTAAGGGGATAGTATTAGAGGAAAAAATAACCAACCTGATAGCTTATTTTGAACAGACTGAAAAGGATGAAAAAGTGGGGATATCTCTTGACGGATATGACAAGCTTTTAAAAGAAATGAATTCAGCTATCCCTTCTTTTAAAAATCTAGTGAAAAGCACCTATCAATTTCAAGAAGAGGACGTTTTGAAAAGTAGCTTTTTACTGGATTATAATATTAAGCCAAAAGATGTCTTAGAGATAGTACCAGAAGATTTGTTGGAAATCTTCTGTAAAGATAAAGAGATAAAAACGAGGGGAGATGTTATTTTTAATATTTTAGATAGTTACAGAGATGCTGAAAATCTATACTTAGAAAATTATGAACATATTGGTTTTAGAAATATCGCGGCTTTAAAAAATAATAATATCGATGTTAGAGAAGTAGATCTGGGCATTAAATTCGAGGTATTGACTAAAAAGATTTTTGAATCTCTTGGATTCACCGTGGATGAGCCTCTTCGAAATGCGCTAAACACTGCCAAGGATAAGGTGGATATACTTCTAACAATAGGCAATAATGAAGTCATTATCGTTGAGTGTAAAACGGTTAAAGAAAATGGGTACAATAAATTCAGTTCTGTGAGCCGACAACTTAAATCTTATGCGAAAAGGATTGAATCGCAGGATTATAAAGTAGTCAAATCCATATTAGTAGCACCTGATTTTTCGGATGATTTCATTAAGGACTGCGGTCTGGAATACGACCTTAATTTATCTTTGATTACCGCCTCAACGCTTATTAAGGTTTTCGATGGGTTTAAGCAGTCAAAGCTGAAAAAGTTTCCCCATAATCTTTTCATGAGGGACGTATTGATTCAGGAAGAAAGGGTTTTAAAAGCAATTGGGAAATAAAGGATTATGCGAAAATTATTTCTTAATGACAGGTTTGTATTGTTCATTATTTTAGTGAATGCCATCATTATTTTTATAGGTGGTTTTTCCTTGAATGAGACGGTAAGGCAAAATTTGGATATTGCGGATCACTTTATTACTGTTTTGTTTTTAATTGAGTTAGTGATAAAAGTTAAGGAATATTCATTCAAAGGTTTTCTCCGTTCCAATTGGAATGTATTTGATTTTGCGTTAATTATATTAGCTGTGCCGTCTCTATTGATGTTTCTCTGGGGAAGCCAAATGATCGGGCTTGAATTTCTGTTGTTATTCAGAATTATCCGGGTATTTAAGTTTTTCCGATTTATCAAGTTTATCCCGAGAATAGACCATATAATAAAGGGTGTTTATAGGGCAAGTAAGGCATCTCTGCTTATACTTTTTACATTTTTCATATTTAATTTTACTGCATCTTTATTGTCGACCTATTTGTTCAGACATTTAAGTCCTGAATTCTTCTCTAATCCTTTGATTTCCTTTTATTCAACTTTTAAGATATTTACGGTAGAGGGTTGGTATGAAATACCTGACAGCATCTCGGATAATGCTGGTGATACTGTAGGATTTTTTACCCGCTTATATTTTGTAATTATTCTATTTATAGGAGGAATTTTTGGGCTTTCTTTGGTCAATTCGATTTTTGTAGATGCCATGGTTAGCGATAATAATGAGGAAGTAGAAAAGGAACTTAAACTACTTCATGAAAAATTAGATCAAATGATCATGCAAAAGGAAAAATAAGGCATAGCAACCACAATGCGGTTATGGTTTCGCTTGTATGCGATGAGACCGTATCGGTGGTCCAATCCACCCAAGATATTTGGGCTTGTATTGACTCTCCGGGGCATCGGGTTTTACCCGGTGCTACTGAATGTTTCACCCCATTGGTATGAGAATATGGATGGTTTGTTTTCCTGAAAACAGATTGGTGACAATACTTTTCGTCATCATGCTGATTTTTGTGCCACATTGGTTATTTTTAATTTTTGGAAAAAGATGGCATCCTTAGGCCATAAAGAAGTTCAGGTTTCCCGGTCAGCACATGGGGTAATTGCAGGCACCATAACTTTGAAATAGAAAATGAAAAGAAAGATTGTCATATTGTTTAGCATGTTATTCCTGAAACTTTCCGTCTTGCCGGCGGCAGACATGGACACTGTTTCGGTGGCGTTTGAAGGGGAAGGCCATACACTGAAAGGCAGGTTGTTGCTTCCCAAAAACACCCCCGGCAAGGTTCCTGTCATTTTATTTCTTGTAGGTTCGGGAGGGAGCAGTTCCTATGTATCGGACTATAAAAGTTTCCTGGAATTTTTTCTTAAATCCCCCTTTGAAAATGATCCGGTGGCTTTTCTGTTTTTTGACAAGCGCGGGGTAGGGGAGTCAGGGGGAAAATGGCAAAACACAGATTTTATGCAGCGTGCTCTGGATGCCAAAAACGCCGCTATGCATATCAAAGATCATCCGGCCATTGATGCTGATCGGATTTATGTAGTCGGCCACAGTCAGGGAGGTTGGATTGTACAGATCTGTTTGGCCGAATATCCGGAAGTATTTGCCGGTGGGGTCAGCATGGCAGGCCCCACTTTTGACGTGAAAAAGCAGTTGATCAATGACTATCAAAGCAGTTACCTCTGCAACAAAGAAATGGCGCCGGAAAAGGCTTTCAAAAAAGCAAAGAGAAGGGTCAGCCGCGATCTGGCTATTGTATCCCTTTTGCCCTTACAGGACAACTGGAAACAATTGAAGGTTATTCGTAAGTTTGACCCCAAACCTTATCTCGGGAACATCCATCAACCTGTGCTGCTGTTATTTGCCGAAAACGACCGATTGGTCAATCCCGGATGGAGCATGGACCACCTTCAGATGCTGTACCCCGATGGTTTACCGGAAAATTTCAGCGTACATATCGCGGAGAATGAAAACCACAGCTTTCAGACTTCACCGCTTTGCTACAAGGGAAGCTGGGGTGATTTGAAATTTTCGGAAAGCACAAGAGACGTGATGAAAACCTGGTTGGTCAGGGAAGCCGGGATGTTGGAATAAAGCAAAAGCAAGGATTGATTTTGGATCAATCCCTGATGAAAAAAGCCCGGTTTTTTGGCCCGGGCTTTTTCAATGGGTTATTGGCTTTCAATTTTACTTATTTCCCAATGAAGTGTATCGGCAAAACCTTTGAAGTTATAGTTTCCATACGGCTGAAAGGGCATAAATGTCCCCTTGAATGATGGGATTCAGGCTAAGGTTCTTTTTCTTGCTTTTATGGATTTTTGGAATGCCGTACCCTATTGCGGAGCCTACCAACGCGCCCACCAAAATATCCGAAGTGTAATGGATGCCGGTTTCGTAGCGTACATAGCTTATCGCAGTGGCAGCAGCCAAAGTGCCTGCCCAAATCCAAGGTTTGAATTTAGAATCAGGGTGATAATCGCTGAAAACAGTTGCTACAAATATCGCTGTAGAGAAAACTGAGGTAGTCTGTTGCGCAAAGAAGGACTTTCCGGGATCTTTGGCAATTTTATCTTCATAGCTTACGCCAGGATTGTATATGTATGGCCTATACCTGTTAATGCTTCTTTTGCTGATGTTGGCAGTTCCATAGGCAAATAACCTGGTTTGGAGAAACAGGGTACCCACCGTGACAATATCCCGTCTGACTCCCCCGTCAGCCAATAGCGTCAGAGGAACTACCAATGCAAAAGCACCCAACTGATCCGACACATCCCTTAATTTGGGGTTGTATTTGTAAGTGGCGCTTCTGTCAAACCAATTGACATCCTTATGGGTAAACTCATTGGCTTGTTCAGGCATCAAAGGAGTGCGGGAATTGTCCAAAGAATTGGCGTAAAGAAATAATCCCGTTCCCACCGCGGTGGTAACAAGGTCTGTTTTCCAGGATAATCTGTAAGGAATATCGGGATGATCGGGCCAAGTAGACCGCAGCCTGGAATCTCTTAACAATATTGTTTTTTGCACTGATTCCGGTTTTACCTCATTGTCATTGGGATTGGCAAAAGGTTTGAAAATGACACAAACCGCAAGAGCTGTGGTAAGAATTGTTTTTTTCATGTTCGTCTTTTTTTGGCAAAATTCCCCTTAAAAAGCCCCATGAGTGTTCGAACTTGGAAGTTCGAACCTGTTTATTCCCAAAAAAACTTAATGGAAATGATCCAATTCCTCTTTCTGGGAAAAATCAAACTTCCATTACTGATTCAGTTCTTCTGAATTCACTCGGGGTCATTCCTGTGATTTTTTTGAAGGTGGTATTGAAAGTGGTTTTGGAATTGAATCCTGCTTCAAAGCCAATTCCGACCAAAGAAAGATGGTTATATTTGTCACTAACCAGAAGTCTTTTGGCCAGGTTGATTCTTTCTTCATTGATCAACTCAAAAAATGTTTTTCCCACCACAGCATTGATCGCTTGAGAAACAAGATAGGGTTGTTCCCCGATCTGTTCAGCCAATTCACGTATAGAGACATTCTCATTTCTGAAAAACTCTTCATCCCTTAGGGCTTCGGTAATTTTTTCAGCAATGGTCAACAACTGGGGGTTATTTGTTTTTAAACCTTTTTTAGATCGGCTTGGGATTCTCTCTTTCCCTGAATTACCATCAGCTTCTGCGGTTTCTCCGACAATTTTTCTGAGCTTGTAAATTTCAGGAGAGATTTTCCCTTTGATGGTAACAAAATATAAAAATACGGTAATGGCAGCCACATTGATCAGGCAACCTTTGGTAGAGAATTCCGGGTTGGCCAAAACAAATGCATACAGGGTGTAGGAGACAATGATGATTCCGACAAAGCCAAAAATCAATTGTTTGATCCAGTTCAACCCCAATTTCTGTTCAGAAGAAAAGTTTTGCAGTACCCTTTCCTGATGTAGTTTATAGGCCTTGATATATAGAAAAATATAAAACCCAATATAGAGGAGATTGGTAATGGAAAGGATTTGGTCGTAAATATCCTGACCGCCTGCATACTCATAGGTCACTTGGTATTTGTTCTGAATATAACTGACATAATGAAGCGCGATGGGGATATAGGCGGCGGCAAAAGAGAAATGCTTCAGGGTTCTTTTGAGGCTGACTTTTTCAGATAAACTTTTGATGTATAGATAAAGGGCAGAAATAGTTATAAACTTTGTACAATGAAAAATCCACACATGTTTCCAGCCTAATTGGATTTGGAGAATAGGGGCAAGCAATAAAATGACAGCAGTAAAAATAAATATGGCCAGTAGGTTATTGGAAGCCTTGTCCCTGTCAGGATAGAAGAAAACCACCGTGGATAAAATAAGGCCTTGCAATCCGCCGAATACTATTAAAATATTCAGGATATTATTTTGAAAATTTAAGTCCTGCATTTTCTCGAAAATATTCCTAAAAATAGTTGAATACTTTTTCAGAAGATAATAATTTGGAGAGAAAATACGTAGCGGAGAATTGATTGCTCCAGCAAGGAATTATTAACTCTGTGTATCTGCCAATCCGTTTATTTCACGTTTTCCCAAAAATCCATAAAACTTTAAGAATGATACCAACCCTCAACAGCCGCACTCATTTTCCAAAGCCCCAAATTTTGCGATAAGGTGAAATTTTCCAATTCAACAGGCGGAGATAAAAAGGGCTATGTCAAAGTGTTTTTTCCCCAGATAGTTTTACTTTTGCAGTCTTCCGATGAAATTTAGGAATAAAAATATTAAACCTGAATATCCTCATCATTCCTTGTGGGTAAAAACAACCAGCTTCCTGTTGCTTGTTGCCTGGATGGTTTTCGGCTGTGGGCTCATTCCTTTTTATAGCTATGCCAATGATCCGGGAGAAGGATTCCGTGTTGAAAGCACGGATTTCGCTTTCCTGGATGGCGGCGGCTTTGCCCATGACAAACATCAATCTACGCCGGTTTCTGAAGATTCTGAAGATAATGATGACCAGGAAGACACAGAAGACAAAAAAGATGAAGTAGATGATGACCATGTAACCGTTTATAAGTCTTATATTCCAAGTCATTTGATTCCCGGGAGAAATACAATTTCTCCGACAAGTTTATCCTTAATTCTCGCCACAAAGGTACCGCTCTTTGTTCTTTACCATTCCTGGAAAACCCATTTGATTTGATTTTTGACCGCTGACAAGCAAGCGACAGGCTGTCGGCACCATGGATTATTCTCTTTAATGGGAATAGTTTCTCTTTTTAAAAGTTTATAAAATCATATAATCAGATGAGAAATATCTTACTGCTCATCAGCTTGGCCATATTGGTGATGTCAGGCTGTAAAAACGAGCATCATGAGACCCATGGGGAGGCTAATTTTATCGTGACGCTTCCCGAAATCAAAGACACCACTATTTATAAAGAATATATAGGTCAGGTCCGCTCCATTCAGCATATAGAGCTTAGGGCTCTCGAAAAAGGCTATCTCCAGGATATCTATGTGGATGAAGGCCAAAGTGTAAAAAAAGGACAACTGTTGTTTCAGATTATGCCCGTGATTTATCAGGCAGAAATGCAAAAAGCAGAGGCCGAAACGAACTTTGCTGAGATCGAATATCAAAATACGAAAAGTCTGGCCGACAGCAATATCGTTTCCCAAAACGAACTGGCCCTGGCAAAAGCGACTTACGAAAAAGCAAGAGCAGAGATGTTGTTGGCAGAGGCCCATTTGCAGTTCACTGAAATCCGGGCACCGTTTGACGGCATCGTCGGTCGTTTTAACGAAGTTCGTCCGGGAAGCTTAATGGAGGAAGGGGAGTTACTCACGACCCTTTCGGACAACAGCAAAATGTGGGTTTACTATAATGTACCGGAAGCCGAATACCTGGATTTTGTTACAGAAAACGATATAAAAAACGCCAATCAGCAGGTAAAGCTTAAAATGGCCAATGGAAAGTTTTTCGATTTACCCGGCGTTGTGGAAACCATCGAAGCAGACTTCAACAACGAAACAGGGAACATCGCCTTCCGGGCTACTTTTCAAAACCCCGATGCCCTGCTTAGACATGGTCAAACGGGCAAAATATATATGCCTTTGGATCTGGGAAAAGCGATGCTCATCCCGCAAAAAGCCACCTTCGAAATTCTGGATAAAAAGTATGTGTACCAACTTAAAAACCATAGGGTACAGGCTCAGCAGATTCAAATCGGCAATGAACTGCCTCATGTATATGAAGTAATCCAAGGGCTTTCCCAACAGGATACCCTATTGGTAGAGGGCCTGAGAAAAGTGAAAAACGGACAGCAAGTCAAAATGCACTTTTTTAAGGAGCAGGCTGAAATAATAAAAGAATTAAACCAGCTACATGCCGAATAGTAAGCACTCAAAATCGATACGATCATGTTTAGTAAATTCATAAAAAGACCGGTTCTTGCTATTTCCCTATCATTAGCCATTGTATTCCTGGGCTTGTTGGCCATTAATACAAGACCGGTTTCACAGTTTCCTGATGTTGCCCCGCCAAGGGTCAACATTTTTATCGCCTACCCCGGGGCAAGTGCCCAGGTACTGGTAGAATCCACCCTGATTCCTCTGGAGAGAGCCATTAATGGCGTACAGGGCATGCAGTACATCACTTCCGATGCCACAAGTGCCGGAGAGGCCACTGTACAGATCATTTTTGAACCCGGAACAGACCCCAATGCAGCAGTGGTGAACGTAAAAACACGGGTGGATGCCATTATGAACAATTTGCCTCCGCTGGTCCAAAGGGAGGGTATCATCATAACGCCGATCCAACCCAGTATGCTGATGTATGTGAACCTGTTTAGCACAGATGAAAATGCGGATGAAAAATTCCTTTTCAACTATGCCAACGTAAACGTAATCCCTGAATTGCAGCGGATCAGCGGGATGGGCCGGGCGCAAATACTAGGCAGCCGGACCTATGCCATGCGTATCTGGCTGAAACCCGACCGTATGCAGGCTTACAAAATTGCCGCTGAAGAGGTGCTGGAAGCAATGGCAGAACAAAGCCTGATCGGCCGGCCCGGCAGGCTGGGACAGGCTTCCGGCAAAGCCGCTCAATCCTTGGAGTTTACCTTAACCTATAAGGGGCGGTTTAACAAACCGGAAGAATATGAAAACATCATCATCAAAGCCAATGCCGAGGGTGAACTGCTTAAGTTAAAAGACATTGCTGAAGTAGAACTGGGCAGCGAGTTTTTTGATATTTATTCCAATAAAGACGGTTATCCATCCGCTTCCATTGTGTTGAAACAAAATTTTGGTACCAATGCAAGTGCCGTAATCACCGAAACCAAGAAAAAGCTGGAGGAGCTCGAAAAAGATTTTCCTCCGGGGATGGAATATGAAATCAATTATGATGTATCCAAATTTGTGAATGCTTCCATCGACCAGGTGATGCACACTTTGGTGGAAGCTTTTATTTTGGTGGCTTTGGTGGTTTTCCTATTTCTTGGTGATTGGCGATCTACCCTTATTCCCATCATTGCCGTGCCGGTGTCGCTCATTGGTGCTTTTGTGTTCATGCAGCTTTTTGGGCTGACCATCAACCTGATTACCCTTTTTGCCTTGGTGTTGGCCATCGGTATCGTGGTAGATGACGCCATTGTGGTGGTGGAGGCGGTTCATGCCAAGATGGAAGAAGAACACCTTTCGCCATTCAATGCGGTGAAAAAGGTGTTAGGGGAAATCAGCGGTGCGGTCATAGCCATCACCCTGATTATGACGGCTGTGTTTGTGCCTATTGCGTTTATGACCGGCCCGGTGGGTGTGTTTTACCGTCAGTTTTCCATTACCATGGCAAGCTCCATTATCCTTTCAGGAATTATCGCGCTTACCCTCACTCCCGTATTGTGTGCCATGATTCTGAAAAAAAACCATGGCAAAGGAAGGAGGAGATCACCGGTTGACCGGTTCCTTGATGGGTTTAACCGGAATTTTGAAAAGCTCACCAACCGGTATGTGGGTTTGTTGACGCTTATTGTAAACCGCAGGCTGATTACCTTTGGCATGTTGGCGGCTTTTGGCTTCGGCATATTCGCTGCCAATAAAAGTCTGCCAAGTGGATTCATTCCCAACGAAGATCAGGGGCAGATTTATGCCATCATTCAAACCCCTCCGGGGAGTACTTTGGAAAGAACCAATGAAGTATCCCAACACTTGCAGGTGATAGCCGAAGAAATTGAAGATATAGCATCGGTTACTTCCCTGGCGGGTTATGAGATTCTCACCGAAGGAAGAGGCTCCAATGCCGGTACTTGTCTGATCAACCTGAAAGATTGGGAGCACAGGCATCATTCTGTGAAGGAAATTATTGAAGAGCTGGAGGAGGAGAGTCAGGGGTTGGGAGCAGTAATTGAGTTTTTTGAACCTCCGGCCGTTCCCGGTTATGGTTCATCTGATGGTTTTTCTTTGCGTTTGCTCGACAAAAACAGTACGGTAGATTACCAGGAGTTTGACCAGGTGAATATGGAATTTATGGAAGCGCTGGGCGAACGGAAGGAATTATCGGGTCTGTTTACTTTTTATGCGGCCAATTATTCTCAATATGAAATTGACATCGATAACGAAAAAGCCATGCAGAAAGGCGTTTCGATAGGGGATGCCATGGAAAACCTGAACATACTGATCGGCAGTACTTACGAGCAGGGTTTTACCCGTTTCAACACATTTTTTAAAGTCTACACCCAATCGGCACCTGAATACCGGAGGCTGCCCAGCGATATGTTAAAACTTTTTGTGAAGAATGAAGCCGGGGAAATGGTGCCCTATTCATCTTTTGTCAGCCTAAAAAAGACACAGGGACCCAATGAGATTACGCGCTTTAACTTATATACCTCTTCGGCCATCCGTGGGGTGCCCGCCAAAGGATACACCACAGGGGAGGCCATTGCTGCCATTGAGGAGGTAGCGGCGCAAACCTTGCCCAACGGCTATGACGTTGCTTGGGAAGGTCTGTCATATGATGAAGCCAATAGGGGCAATGAAGCGCTCTACATCTTTATCGTGGTATTGAGTTTTGTGTATTTGGTATTGGCCTCACAGTATGAAAGCTTCATTATTCCCTTGGCTGTGGTATTGTCTTTACCTGCCGGTGTGTTTGGATCCTTCCTTTTGCTGAAGATGATGGGCTTATCAAACGACATTTATGCTCAAATCGGGCTGATCATGCTGATAGGCCTGTTGGGTAAAAACGCGGTTCTGATTGTAGAATTTGCAGCGCAAAAGCACCAGCAAGGTGGCACAATTCTGTCGGCCGCTATTGAAGGGGCAAAAGTGCGTTTCCGGCCCATACTGATGACATCCTTTGCGTTTATTGCCGGACTGCTGCCCTTGGTGCGGGCTACCGGTGCAGGGGCCATAGGCAACAGGACCATAGGCTCTTCTGCTCTTGGGGGCATGTTGATGGGCACTGTTTTCGGGGTCATCATCGTGCCGGGCCTTTATTACATTTTTGGTAGCATGGCGGAGGGCAGACAACTCATCCGTGATGAGGATGAAAATCCGCTTACGGAGGATTTTGTCCAAAGCAGGTCGAAGACATCTTTTCTGAAAAAAATTCAAAAACCGGGCTTGGTGCTAAAAGCCGCCCAACGAAAAAGTAAAAGAAATGGAAAATAGATTGAAATATGGCCTTGTTCCGATGGCCTTGATGTTGTTGTTGCTGGGTAGTTGCACCGTCTTCAAGCAAGCAGCAAGAGAGGAGAATGCCCTTCTTCCTGAAAGTTATTTCGATTCTAAGAACAGCACAAACGTCGCCGATCTGAATTGGCGGGAATATTTCTCTGATGAAAACTTGGTGGCGCTTATCGATACGGCCCTGAAAAACAATCAGGAGTTGAACATCATCTTGCAGGAAATAGAGATCAGCAAAAATGAGGTCAGGGCAAGAAAAGGGGAGTACCTGCCTTTCATGGGTATAGGGGCCGGTGCCGGACTGGAAAAAGAAGGGCGCTACACCCGCAAAGGGGCAGTTGACGAGCAGCTGCATATCAAAGACGACAAAGCTTTCCCCGAACCGTTGGGTGAGTTTGTATTGGGAGCCTATGCGAGCTGGGAAGTGGATATTTGGAAAAAGCTGCGTAATGCCCAAAAAGCGGCTGTATCGAGGTATTTGGCAAGCATGGAAGGGAAGAACTTTATGGTGACCAATCTGGTGGCGGAAATTGCTGAAGCCTACTATGAACTCACGGCGCTGGATAATCTGCTGGAAAACATTGAACAGAACATCATCATCCAGTCCAACGCATTTAAAGTGGTCAGACAGCAAAAAGAGGCGGCCAAAGTCTCCCAACTGGCTGTAAACCGCTTTAAAGCCCAGCTGCTCAACACACAGAATCTCCAGTATGAAATCAAACAAAAGATTACAGAGACAGAAAACCGCATCAACTTTCTGACGGCAAGGTTTCCTGCACCCATAGCGCGGTCGTCAGCGACATTTATGGACATTGCTACAGACTCCGTTCAGGCGGGAGTGCCTTCCCAACTTCTGGCAGTCCGCCCCGATATACGCCAGGCGGAAATGGAATTGGCTGCCGCCAAATTGGATGTGAGCGTGGCTAAAGCCGCCTTCTATCCCTCTTTGGACATAACGGCGGCTGTAGGTTTTCAGGCATTTAATCCCGCTTTTTTGATTAACCCGGAGTCCATGCTCTACAATCTGGCGGGTGATCTAACGGCCCCGCTGATCAACAGGAATGCGCTCAAAGCGGCTTATTATGCTGCAAATGCCCTGCAATTACAAGCGGTGTTCAACTATGAACAAACGGTTCTCAATGCTTATCTGGATGTACTCAATCAGTTGACGAAAATGAATAATTTTCACAGAAGCTATGAGACCAAGTCGGAGGAAGTGGAAATACTCCGACAATCCACTCATATTGCCAATAGCTTGTTCAATTCAGCAAGGGCGGACTATGCAGAGGTTTTACTTACTCAAAGAGAAGCACTTGAGGCCACGTTGGAACTGATTGAGGTGAAGACAAAACTCCTAAGCGGCAAGGTGAATATTTACAGGGCACTGGGAGGAGGGTGGAATTGAGCGGTATGCAGCAAATAGCTTGTTTCCAATAAAAAGCCTATAGGCCAAGACATACATTGGCTGGTTACCCAAAGGAGCCCCGCAAGCCAAACCAGCCAATGTGTGTGCCCTTGCAGCGCCGGGAAATTTCAAAGCAAAGGTCAAAAACAACACCTTTTCAAAGCCCTTCGGGGGTTTAGCCAGGTGTGGCTACTAAATATCCAAAACAGGCACATGCCCCTCAAAAAATTACCCTCGAAGGGGATTTAGCCTAAAGCGGTTTTCCTGGGCGGGTCGCCTTTTGATGACCTAATCATCCTCTTTTTCCTGGTCATGATTTTGTTCGATAACATACTTACCATCATCTGTAAAGCCACTACGGATTTCAGTATGACGAATTTCGCCACCGGTCGTGCCGGTTTGCTTAGCGAGAAAACAAATTCCGACAGATGCGGCAAGGACTACCATATAGAGGGCAGCAGCAGCCTTACTTTTCAAATAACTTGAAACCAAGGTAATCAGGGCTAACCCTCCCAAAATGAGAACCGCAATTAAAAATATTATTGCCTGGTCTTCATGCGTATCCATAATTTGCTCGGTAACACCCGGTATTTTTTCAACCAGTTCTTCTGCACCCTCCCCTGTGAGATAGGCAGGTATTGCGGCAAGTGCAGAAAAAATGAATACCCCCATTGCCGTTTGTTTTACAACAGGGTTGTTTTTCAACAAATAGCCCGAAATGAGAATGAGGGTTCCTATCACTGTTCCGATAATTGGAAAATGATTTAATAACAAATGCCAATGCGTAGTCTCCATATCATCTAAATTTGTTATTAAAGATATCATGAACCACATTTAAAATTCATGATATTTATCAACCGGGGGAATGACTTTTGCAAAATTCTGTAAGATTTGTATTAAATGATTGGAGCATTGACAATGCCAAAGCCTATGGCATGGAGAAGGCTTATGATTTGAATTATAGCCACCATCAAATGGACAACATGGGCATCCAGGACCTAAAAGGCAGGCTGATCTTCCTGTTCAGACTTTTAAAGGTGGATACGATTGTGTGTTGGGATCCTTGGGAACATTATGAAGAAAACCATGATCATGTGGTGACTGCAAAGGCAGTGGAAATGGCAAGGTGGCATGCCGGTGGGCGGGAGGATTATCCGGAACATTTCGATGTGGAACTGAAACCCCATACCCCCAAGGTAAGGTATTACTATTCCAGAGAGACCCAAAGGGTCAACAGAATAGTGGACATTTCGGATTATATTGACAAGAAGGTGGAGGTAAACATGCTGAATGTCACAAAAGGGCCGGCTGGACAAGGTTATAGAAAAAAAATGAGGGATGATTTGGCAGCCCAGGGAAAACGCCTGCCCATCCTTGGGAATGACGACGATACCGCCAATTTCAACTGGGTAAAACATTTTGTTTTTGATATTGATGCCAAGCGGCTGAATTTTGGGCAGATTTCCAATAAAAAATTAGGAGAGGAATATGGCCTTGAATGGGCGGAAAGATACCATTACATCAGTGACCTGGAGGACCAAACACCCAATAATATGGAAAAATATGTAAAGGAAAATGCTGTCTCAAAGTGAATATCAAAAACAACTATTTGGAGTAAGAGGGAGAAACTTTTTGGAAAGGAGAATGTTCTTTTAGCCAATCAATTGGACCATTGAATTTCAATTTGTAATTTAATCATCCAGTAAACGTTTCTAAAACCATATTTTATAGATTCAGTGGAAGACAAAAGCGAAATCAAGAAAGGAATTAAGCATCCCGCTTCCGAAGAAGATTTACGGGTCTTCCTGAATGAGACCGGTGTGGTTTGGAAAGGGATGTCGTTAGGTGATTTCATGTTTTCCAGGACAGAAGATTCGATTTCCCATGTGACCTCCAAAGTAAACCGCTTTTCTAATCCCTCCGATTTGAAAATTACGGATATGCGGTATTGTGTGCTGCAGTTGGGTCCCGAAGGTTCCCGGCATCCCATTATCCGTATTGATACCAACCAGGGAATTTATGGATTGGGTGAGGTCAGGGATTCCGGCGACGAACGGTATGCGCTTCTCCTTAAAAGCCGGATTTTAGGGGAAAATCCCTGCAACGTGGAGATGTTGTTCAAAATTATCAAACAATTTGGCCATCATGGCCGTCAGGGAGGCGGTGTCAGCGGAGTGGAAATGGCCCTTTGGGATTTAGCCGGAAAGGCGTATGGCGTGCCATGCTGGCAATTACTCGGAGGAAGGTACAGGGACAAGGTGCGGCTGTATTCCTACCTTCCCGTCCATGACGGCGCAAATATGGACATTCCTAAATTTAAAGCGGACGTAAAACACCGCCTGGAAGAACAGGGTTATACCTGGTTAAAATTTTATCCCAGCCTGGATATCATCCAGCATATTCCCGGTGCCCTGGTCAATTCCAGGTTTTGGACTGAGCCCAAGACCAATGATATCACTACTTATAGCAGAACCAAACAACCTTTCACCCAACTTCAGATTACTGAAAAGGGCTTGGATGCCCTGGCGGAATATGTGGACAACGTACGCAACGTCATTGGATATGACATTCCCCTTTCTGCTGATGGATTTGGAAATTATGACATCAATACCTGTATAAGGGTAGGGCAGGCCCTTGACCCTTTCAGATTGGCATGGTTGGAAGATATGCTTTCCTGGGAAATGACAGACCAGTTGAAGGTTTTAACCGACACGTTACAAACACCCGTCATGACCGGTGAAGATATATACCTTAAAGAAGAGTTTATAAAACTCTGCAATGCCCAGGCAGTGGACATGATTCATCCAGACCTTGCGACTTCAGGAGGAATGCTGGAAACCAAGAAAATCGGCGATTATGCCGAGGAGAAGGGTATATCCATGGCCATGCATGCCTCTGGATCACCGGTATTGTTTATGGCCAATGTCCATTGTGCAGCGGCTACCCAAAATTTTCTGGCCCTGGAAATGACCACCCAGGCAGTGGATAATCCCTGGTGGCAAAACCTGGTCATAACGACAGATGGCCGGAAATTGGTGGAACAAGGTTACGGCAATGTCCCGCTGGCTGCTCCCGGATTGGGAATTGAATTAAACGAGGAAGAAGTTAAAAAACACCTTTTCCCACCAGATAAATCCTATTTTGCCCCAACACCGGAGTGGGATGATAAGCGGGCAGCGGACCACCTCTGGAGTGGCCGCTATACCCTTGGACAACCAACCGGCATTGTTCCCAAATAGGGCGGGCCGGAAACCAACGCTGCCTGATCTGGATTACAAGGAAAACTAAAAGGATTAAGCGAATGTCAAAAAAGATCAACCGGAGAAGATTTTTTAAAGATACCTCTCTCTCAGCGGCAGGTATCATGTTAGGCGGCAAGATCACGGACGATTCCCAGAGTTGGGAACCGGAAATTTCTTCCTTTGATATCATGAAGGAGGTGATGAAATACCCGAAGTTTGATGCGCATTGTCATCCCCAAGCGGATTTAGATAAACAAATGGAACTTGCCGACCAGCTGGGTATCGGTAAGATGCAGATTTCGAAGCCCGTGACCAATTTTTCAGGTACCGATCCTGAAGGGCCTGACCAAGTCAGAAAGAACAACGATACGGTATTCAATGCCATGAAGCGGTACCCTGATCGGGTGATTGGTTTTTTTACCCTGAATCCCCTTTACAGGAAAGAATCCCTTGAAGAATTAAATCGCTGCGTTGATCTGGGAATGGCCGGTTATAAGGGTTACACCCAAGTCAAAATCAATGACCCTTTATATTACCCGATTATTGAAAAACTTACTGACCTTAATATGGTGGTTTTTATGCATGGATTCTGCCAATTGGGTATGGCAGGATACCGGATGAAATATGATATCGGCATATTACCCAATACTACCCTACCGGAGGACATGGTGGATGCTGCCAAAAGATACCCCCAAACAACATTCCATTTTGCCCATATAGGCGGGGGCGGTGACTGGGAATATATATGCAAATCCTTTAGAGATTATCCGAATATTTATGTGGATACCAGTGGGAGCAATAATGAGGAAAATATGATTGACTTTGCCATTAGGGAACTTGGTGAGGACAGGATTTTTTTTGGAACGGACAGTTGTTATGAGGCGAATGTGGGGAAGATTTTGGCATCCAGTGCAACGGAAGCACAAAAGAAGAAAATCTTTTTTGAAAATTATAACCGTGTATTAAGCAAAGGAGGCCGACATGTTGGTGGATATTAATGCTTATGTCGGTCACTGGCCATTTAAGCAGTTGAAGCACAATACCTGTAGACTGCTTCTCGAAAGGATGAACAGGTTTGGAGTAGATGTATCGGTTATCAGTAATTTAAATGGGATTTTTTATAAGAATACACAGTCCGCCAATGAAGAATTGTATGAGGAGATCAAGTCGGTCAGTGAGTTTAAAGAGCGTTTTATACCTTTTGCAATCATTAACCCCATTTACGCAGGGTGGAGACAGGATTTTGAAATTTGCATCACCAAAATGGGGATGAAGGGACTTCGCTTATTTCCACAGTACCACGATTATGAAATAAACCACCCTTCGTTTGTTGAACTGGTAAAACGCGCGAGGGACTGGGGTCTGCCGGTTGCATTGGATATCCGGATGGTGGACAGCAGGCAGCGGTCCTGGATGGACATTCCGGTCTTTGAAGGAAATGCAGCTGTAAAGTTTGATATCATCACCAGGGAATGGGCAGTCAGAAATATTATGCCCATTATAAAGGAAGTGCCCGACGCAAGATACTTAATACTCAATATCGCCAATAGTATTCAATTGGATCCGGAAGATATGGATGTGATCAAGAGAGCCGATGTCTTATTTGATACCTCGGGTAGACAGATCAGGGGGGAAGATAATTTATATGAGTTGTTAAAAAGGTTTGGAAATAACCGGTTTGCATTTGGAAGCCATTCACCTATACTGGATTATCTCACAGGAAGGCTGCGTATTGAATCCTTGAGCGAAGCGGAAGCAGATGAACCCACCAAGGAAATGCTGCGGTCTGGCAATGCGAAAAGAATTTTAAATTTATGATTTAGCAATCCGGGAGCGCAGAGTCATTCCAGGCACCAAAAAGCAATGCAAGCATAAAACCAAAAAAATATGGGGAAATATCAACTTTATATGCTGTTTTTTTGTGTGTGTTTTACAGCCCAGACGCTCTTTGCGCAGGAGAAGGTTTTGCCCATAAACACCCACCTTGATCTGGTCCCTGAGGAAGAAAACCTTGATGTTTTCCAGCAGTGGATAAGGTGGAACAACCCCGGCAGTCTGCTGATCCATCACCTGACAAAGCAGGCAAGAGACCTTTATGAGAAAAGGGACAGGGAGATAGCTGAGCTGAGGACCAAAAGCGATTGGATGAACAGGCAGCGTACGGTGAGGGATAAACTGGACGAGTTGGCAGGTACTTTTCCCGAAAAGACCCTCCTGAAGCCGCAGATCACAGGAACCATCAAGAGACAGGGCTACAGGATCGATAAAATTGTTTTTGAAGCCTTTCCAGGGTATTATGTGACTGGCTGCCTGTATGTTCCCGAAGGGCTGCAGGGAAAGGCTCCCGCTATTTTAAATGTAATCGGCCATAACCAGGAAGCATTCAGGAACCCCTTATACCAGGTAATTAACCATAATCTGGCCATGAAGGGAATGATTGTATTGGCAATCGATCCTCCGGGACAGGGGGAACACCTTCAATATTTTGACCCGGATATTAATTTTTCTGCGATTGGGTATACCGTGATGGAGCATAACTATTTTGGAAACCAGTGTGCCATATCTGGAGTCTCAGCAGCCAAATACTTTATTTGGGAAGGGATACGTGCCATTGATTACCTGGTATCCCGAAACGACGTGGATCCGGACAGGATAGGGGTGACCGGATTTTCGGGAGGAGGAACGGTAACTTCCTACATTGCTGCATTTGACGACAGGGTAAAGGTATCCGTGCCATGCAGTTGGTCCACCACAAACAGGCGGCAATTGGAAACAAAAGGCATCCAGGATGCAGAGGCATCTTTTATCGGTGGACTCGCCGAAGGAATTACCCTGGAGGATTTTCTGGAAGTAAGGGCACCAAAGCCCACTTTACTGACCTTTACCTCACGGGACGAATACCTCACCCTCCAGGGGGCCAGGGAAGCCTATTCAGAGGCAAAATCGGCTTATAAGGCCTTTGGACTGGAAGATAATATAGAAATGGCTGAAGATGATTCCAAGCACTGGATGACAGCCAAAATAAGATTGGCCATATACGCTTTCTTTATGAAACATTTCAACATACCAGGTGACCCCGCCGAGATGGAAGGTGAGGTATTTTCGGAAGAAGAGCTAAGGGTAACGCCGACAGGCCAGGTTTTTACCTCTTATGGGGGGGACATGATTTTTGATGTAAACCGGAAAGAGACGGAGAAACTGGTGGAGCAACTTGAAAAATCCCGGAAAAATATGGATCACCACCTGGGTCAGGTGAAAGTCAGGGCAAAGGAACTGTCGGGATTTATTGCTCCAGCCCCGGGAGCAGTGGAGGCGTTTATCAATGGAAAGTACAGGAGAGAAGGTTATTCCGTGGGCAAGTATGCCATAATGGGAGAGGGGGATTATGCCATTCCTGTTTTATTGTTTGTCCCTGAGGGAAACCCCAAAAAACATCCGGCGATTGTATACCTTCATCCAAAAGGAAAGGTGACAGAGGCAAAACCGGGAGGGGAGATAGAGAGACTGGTGAAAAAAGGTTATGTGGTGGCCGCAGCAGATGTTCTGGGCGTGGGGGAAACGGAAAATACGGTTGCCAATAGGCAAGGGACGGCAGATGCCGGAAATACTGCGGCATTAATTGGAAGGAGTGTGGTGGGGATACAGGCAGGAGACATACTGAGGGTGGTGACCTATCTGAAAGCACTGCCCGATGTGAATTCCGAAAAAATCGGGGCAATCGGGATCGATGAAATGGGTATTCCACTCATTCATGCGGCCGCATTTGACCCTTCCATCAAGGGTATATTACTATCGGGTCTACCTCTATCCTACAGGGCGGTTGCCATGAACAGGATTTATAAACTGGGAATGATTCCGACCGGCTACAAAGGTCCGGGGCTGCCTTATAAAATGGATTTCAGTGCGACAATCGCGGGGGTATTAACCGCCTATGACTTACCGGATCTGTTAGGATGCATTTCCCCCAGAAAAGTTGCATTGTTGAATGTAAAAGACCATGTTCTTGAATCCGCTTCAGAAAGCTTTATTGAACAGGAAATGGATTTTCCGACGTCGGTATATTCAAAAAGCGAAGTGCCAGACAACCTGAAGATATTGCCTTTAGCAGAAATCCCGGGAGAAATGGTGGACTGGTGTTTCCAGTGAAAGCTATAATCCTTTGATTTATAGATCAATCTATTCATAAAATTCAAAATTATATCCTAAATTATGTCAGACCTTTAAACCCTTAGATTATGAAAACCCATGAAATTTCCCGTCGGGATTTTATTCAAAAAACAGCCCTGACCACAGGTATGGCTTCATTTATCCCTTCTTCATTGTCTGCCAATCCACCGGAATTTGGAACAAATGAGGTCAAACCTCCCCGCGAGGTTTGGATAGCCGGTGTATCACAGATGGGAATCAAAGCCGAAACGCCTGAATTGATGGTAGGCAAGGTTGAGGAGGTGCTGAAACAGGCAGTAAAATACCAGCCTGATTTTGTCTGCTTGCCCGAATTTTTCCCGTTCGCAAATGTTGAGCAAAATCTCACATTCGCAGAAAAAGCCGCTGTTTCAGAGAAGGTGTTGAAAAAGTTTTCTGAGTTCTCAAAAACATTGAATTGTTATACCATTTGTCCTGTTTTTACCTCTTCTGAAGGGAGAATATACAATACCGCCGTGGTATTTGACAGAAAGGGGAACCGGATAGGCGACTATAAAAAAATTCATGAAACAACCGGATATATACAGGACGGAATAGTTTGCGGCGCATTGCAGCAGCCGGTCATTCCAACTGAATTTGGCCCGATTGGCATCCAGATTTGCTATGATATCAACTGGGAAGACGGATGGAAAATGCTTAGGGATCAGGGAGCAAAAATCATTTTTTGGCCTTCAGCATTTGATGGCGGTAAACAGTTGAACATGAAAGCATTGCAGAACAAGTGTATTGTGGCTTCCAGTACCAACAAAAACAACTCAAAAGTCTGCGATATCGATGGCGAAACCGTTGCGACCACGGGAATTTGGAATCCCAATTTTTATTGCGGAAAGGTGAATATGGAAAAGGTTTTTCTGCCCACCTTTATGTATTTAAAGGAATGCGGCGATATTGAGAAGAAATACGGCAGAAAAGTGAAAATCACGATTTTCCATGAAGAGGAGTGGACAATTATTGAATCCCTCTCTCCTGAAATATACATTAAAGACATTGTGAAGGAATTCAACTTGCAGCCCCATTCGGAAGGGTTGAGAGAGGCCGAAATCGTGCAACAGCAATCAAGGGCATAAGAGGTTCAAATCCATGGATTCCGCTTAATAAATAATCACTGAAACATACCCAATTCATTCAATATTCGATTTTCCCAAAACATAAAAGCGACTGCTAACCCAAAATATGAACAAAAACATTTTTATTTTCCTGGCACTTCTATCGAATATTTATTTTGCCAAGGCCCAACAGATTGGATCTTCACCGGAATATGTAAAGCACCTGACATTCAATTGGAAAGGGGAGCGTTTTCCTGATGGCCGTCCGATGGTACCGGATCAGTACCTGCAGAGTTTAGAAAATGCTACCTTGGAGCAAATTTGGGGTTTTTTGAACCGCAGGGGGTTTAGAAATCAGGTCGAAAATGACTGGATAGTACTCAAGCCAGGTGAGACAATGGTGGGTCGCGCGGTTACTGCACAGTTTATGCCATACCGGCCGGATCTTGACAGTTTAATCAGGGAACAGGGTAAGGTGGAGGGCCGTCCTCAAAAAGGAGGGATCAACACCTGGCCAATAGATATTTTGACCGAGGGTGATATTTATGTTGCTGATGGTATCGGGAAGGTAAAAGACGGGACATTAATCGGCTCCAGCTTAGGGAATGCCATATTCGGAAAAACAGGTAAAGGGGTTGTTTTTTACGGCTCTATCCGGGATATGCAGGAACTTAAGGAAACCGAGGGATTCAATGCATGGGTTAAAGGACATCACCCCTCAGCCATCAAAGACCTTGTGCCCACCAGCATCAATGCCCCTATCAGGATAGGTGAAGTGACCGTTTTTCCGGGGGACGTGGTTTTTGCGAATGAGTATGGTGTGGTCTTTATTCCAGCCTATCTGGTGGAAGAACTGGTAGCCAGTTCTGAATGGACTGGTCTTCGGGATGAATTCGAAAGGGTTCTCCTTCAACAGGGAAGATATCCTTCAGGGGAAGTCCATGGAAGCTGGTCCGATGCCATTAAAAATGAATTTCGCCAATGGATGGACCAATATCCAAAAAAACTGAATATTACCAGGGAAGAAATAGAAGCATATCTTGAAAGGTCCCATTGATATCGATATTGAATAGTGAATTGTTTGATGGTGTTTTAAACAAAAAAATGTGGCGGGTGAAACCCGGGACCAAAGTTATTATTTGGATCCTGGTATAAGGGAAAAAAAGCCCTTCACGGGTTCAAAACCCGTGAAGGGCTTCATTCTATCATCTTGTTCCGTTGACAGAAGAAAATTTGTTCAATAAGCAAGTAAGATTAGGATAACTGACTTACAAACCGGTCATGTCGCCAGTCGACCTGAATGTCCTTTATCTTATCTTCGTCAGTAAACCGGAATATAAAAATGTGCTCGGACCTGAAGCGTTTTCCCTTGGAAGGCAATCCCGCAAAGTCTTTCTCCTGGGTACCAAAGATATCCACTTTGCAGGTTACCGCGTCATCTTTATCAGCGTATTGCTGGTCAATGACGGTATTGCCTAAATCCGGGAAGGCATCCATCAGCGCAGCCCATACACCTTTGCCCACTTCATGTATCTTTCCTGCATAATCCCTGCCAAGCGGTACGAATGCGACATTTCCCTGAGGGGCACATAGCTCCATCATGCGGTCAAGCTCCATGTCTTGATAGGCAGAGAAAAACTCCAGGCAAACGCCTTTTCTGACGGCTTCCTCCTGGCTTTCCTGTTTTTATTTTGAGATAGTTTTCATACGATTAATTTTGTTTTTTTGATATCTGTGTTTCTTTATTTGTTTTTCAACCTTCTAACAACCAGCCCAGGTAAACGATTTTCCATTGGCCCTTATGTTTTTCCAAAATCCTTGTTTCCCGGCTCAATCCAGGCATGTCCATGGTGGGGTCGCCGGTATCTTCTCCATATTGGTCAAAGGTCAGTCAAGCCACATCCCGGTAAATCCGCAAGTTGATGTTTTCTCTCCTGACGGCAGTGGCCGTTGGATTCTCTTCCGGGCTGTTTTCCATATGGCTTTTGGTCCTTTTACTTCTTTCTTCCCAGCCTTCTACCACCGTCACGCCACCTGTTTCCCACCATCCCATGGTCCTGATAAAATCCTCATGAACCCAATAGGTGACATAATCTTCAAAATCCTTTTTCCAGAATGCCGAAGATTCATTTGCGATCACTTGCATGATCTCGTGTTTTTCCCGCTCATAGTTGATCTGATCCAGGAATTTGGATCCGTCAGAACTTGCCTGGTTTGGCTGACATCCTGACAATGAAAAGCAAGGCTTACCCCAAACAGGAGATAAGGAATGTAGATGATGCTTTTTAATGTTACTTCTTTCATGTGTTTGTAATTGATTTTTAGCGGTCACCCCGATAGTCGGGGCAGGCTATGGAATCTCGCATGATGATAGTCATCCCTACGTGTGACACTTTTGTCATGCTTGATTTCATAATCCAGTTGAAAATTGTACTTGATAAAATTGATTCAAGATTCCAAAGAAGGTTGTCAATTATCTTTTCCTGAAATCCGATGATCAAAATTATCCAATGGGCAACCCATTTACTTGTAAAAATGCGTACGGGATTTATTTGTCCATAAAGCGGATCAGTTCCCGGTGTTTTTGGTAGTACTCCGACGGGTTCATTTGGTTGAAAGCTTTATAATCTTTTACCAAATGAGACTGGTCATGAAAGCCGTTTTCAAATACAATATCCTGCCAGTCCACCTCCTGATTATGGACTACCCTGTTGGACAGATAGCCAAATCTTTTGATCCTGGCGTACAACTTTGGTGAAATCCCTACTTTCTCCCGGAATTTTTTTTCAAGGTATCTTCGGCTGAATTTGAACCGGGACAAGACTTCATCAATGGTCAACATCCCGTTTTTATGATCTATAAAATCTATGGCTTCATCTATGAGGGAAAGATTTCTCTTTGCGGCTTCGGAATGAGTTAACAGAAAGTCTTCCAAAATTTTGATTCTCGCCTCTGTGGACGTAGCGCTTTTGATTTCCTGATGGATTTTGTTGCCGGCCTCTCCCAACAAACCATCCAGCGCAAGCCGTTTGTTGACCATAGATACCATATTCAGACCGAAAAAATTATAGAGAGAGGAAGCTTTGAGCGCCATACCTATCATTCCGATTTGGCCGCTCAGCTCCAAATGATAATTTCCGGTAAACTGGCCGGAGGCAAAAGCCAAGGAAACCTGCTCTTTTTGATCCTCCTGCATAAAAGCCCAATACGGATCGGCATAGTTGAAAACCAGGCATGTAAAATGACCAGCGCCGGAATAGTGCAAGTTGCCTGTTTCCGAGTATAGTCGGGAAGAAAGGAGTCGCCAATCGTGGCACTTTTCTGTCCAGATAAAATTTCCGTTCGGTAGACTTTCGTATGGCTAATGTTTCCTTCCGCACAGGTTTTATATATAAGGTCTTTGACAACGCAAATCGGACAGGATACATAAAAAGTAGAAGACGGAACAACGGGAAGCGGTCAAAGTACTTTTTGCGAGGCCAGTTTCAAATAAACCTATGAAATTCCTGTTGAATGGGGTGGTGAAATGACGGAAAAATTTATCTCCAAATTGGCCTTTCAATGGACAACGGCTCCTGGAGCTTATGCGCTAGGTGACAATCAGTTTCCGCGGCAATGTCCTTGATGAACAAGGAACTGATTGATGGAGAGTTTGACAAAAAAAAGATCCCGCTGCTTACGGGCGTTAGTTGGCGACATGTGGCTTGACACGTACCTGCTTTTTATTAACTTTGATTGGTTGCAGGCTGTAGCGCGGTGTTCATCCCCTTCTGGATAGGATAGCCAGCGCGAATTGTTGTGCCGTTTCAATTAAAAGAAAAGGATGGAAAATATTTGGTTTGACAGCTGGGACAGTATCATCAGGACAGGTTGCTTAACCACATTGGGATATTGTGCTATGGTATTGCTGTTAAGGGTCTCCGGTAAAAGGACGCTATCGAAAATGAATGCTTTTGATTTTATTGTTACGATCGCGTTGGGGTCTTGTTTGGCCAGCATTGCGCTTAATAAAAACATTTCCCTTGCCGATGGTGTAACCGCTATCACTTTATTTATCGGATTGCAGCTTTTGCTGACTTGGCTTTCCGTGAGAATAAAGACCATCAAGAAGTTAATAACCAGCAGCCCGTCGCTGATCTTTTACAATGGCAATTTTCTTCATCATGTTATGAAAAAAGAAAGGATAACTGTTGAGGAAATTTACAGTGCAGGCCGGCAAAAAGGCATATCGAGACTGGATGACATCGATATGGTAATTCTAGAAACAACCGGCGAAATAACAATTATTGAAAAGAAAACAACCGGTCAGAAGTCGACGGTAGAAGATGTAAAATAAAATAATAATGCAGCGGCTGTGGCATGGAATATATCTCAGGAATATCTCGGGCCGGTAGGTGAAACCTTTCTTCATTCCATTGTGATCACCACGTTCCCCGTCTTTTGGCCGGTTTCCACGTACTTGTGTGCTTCCACGATTTCCTCCAGGAAATAGGTCCTGTCTATGACCGGTTTGAACTGTTTGTTTTCTACCAGGTCCTTTAAGAAAACGACATCCTCCTTGCTGATGGTGGGGAGAGGGAAAAGCACTTTTTTACCCCCAAGTAGCGGGGTGAAAAGGGCCAAAAAGGGATTTTGGGACATTCGGCCCAGTTCTGTGGACATATAGATCCCTTTTTTCTTTAACAAAGGTTTGCATTTACCAAACGAGCTCTTGCCCACGGCATCGAAAACCACGTCAAATTTTTTACCGGTTTTGGTAAAGTCCTGCCGGGTATAGTCGATCGCCTCATCTGCGCCCAGGGACCGTACCAGTTCCAGGTTTTTGGTATTGCAGACGGCGGTGACTTCCGCACCATAGTATTTGCAAAGCTGTACCGCCGCGGAGCCGATGGCCCCGGTTGCCCCATATATCAGCATTTGTATTCCTTTGTACTTGTTTAGTTTAATGGCCCGGATATAGGACAGGGCATAATGCGCCCCCTCTGTGATGGGCGCGGCTTCTTCGTAAGACAGGTTTTTGGGCATGGTGGTGATGGCGTCTTTTTCAGCCAACACCATGTACTCCGCATGGGCACCAAACTTCGCATCGTCATAGCCGAAAACCTTATCTCCCGGATTGAAAGTTGCCACGGCTTTGCCTGTAGCTTCAACTTTCCCAGCGAATTCATTCCCCAATACCTGGTTGTTGGGCCTGAACAAGCCACTCCAAAACCGTGATACAAAATAGTTGGCGCTCCTGAACCCGCAATCGGTGCGGTTCACGGTGGAGGCATGTACCCTGATAAGCACCTCGTTATCCTTTGGAACGGGCTTTTCGATTTCCTTTACCTGAACTACTTCGGGTGGACCGTACTTTTGGTAAACGGCTGCCTTCAAGTTTTCAACAGTTTAAAGGCATGGTTCCACCGGTTTTCTCTGAACCCGGGAATACACCAGAGTACGCACAGATTTTCGAGGCATGCCCCCGCCTCAGTGCCGCCCATGTCTTCCACTTCCCAGCCGAATGCTTCCAGTATTCCGGCCACCTGGGATTTGGCAGAGACCTCGTTTCCGCAGATAAACATGGTGGGTTTGATACCGCCAAAGTCCGGTTTGTACATCAAAGAACTTCCCACACTGTTGAAGGCTTTTACAAAGTGCGCATTGGGATATGCCTTTTGCAGCAGCCCGATCAGTGACTCACCGTCCTTGGTGAAAAATTTCAGGACCCCATTTTCAGGTGGTTGTTCTGAAATGGGATTGGTGGTGTCGATGATCACCTTGCCATCAACCGGATGCCCGTGCAGGATCTCAATGGCGACACTGCCCTTTACGCACAAAACCAACAAGTCCGCAAATTTTATGGTTGCCGCCACGCTTCCCTTCTCCACTCCTGCCAGCCCTTCAAGCTTGGACGCCTCCCGGGTGCCCACCATCACCTGATAACAGCTTTCCTTAAATCCATTGGCAAGGGCCTGTCCCACATTCCCACTGCCGATAATTCCGATTTTTTTCATGGCGTTATATTTTATGAAAAGTAGCTAAAAATCCTCTTCTAATATAATCGTTTTGCTTTTCTAAATGGTTAAATACAGTCTCTTTTTTGTGACGAAGGTTTTGGATGCAGTGAATTGTTGTTCCTGTATTTATAGACGGAGTTACATCCCAAAAAGATACCGGTTTTTCACGTTGCAGGAAAGCTTGGGAGTTGATCAGGAATAGTGATTGACTTTTTCCAGGTAGAAATGGAGATTAAGACGCTCTCGGACAGTTATTGTGGGGATCGTCAGGAGATTACCTGGGGGATGGGGTATTATAGATGGACTCCGGCTTTTATAGGGATATAGTATAGCGTATTCTTGCTTGTAACCTGCTTCAAACTTGCTTTAGACTTGGCTTTAACTTGCTTTTAATGAATTTCCCGTTTATACATGGAGATTAATCCATAAACCACCCGACAGCCCGTTCTACATCCTCGAAAGCATGGATTTCCGATGTTTTACTAAAAAAATGAACCACCCCAGGAAATGATACATGTGATATGATATTGGGCGGGCAGCCATATGTTTAAGCAGGTCCCATGACGTCAATCCGGTTCATGGTAATTGCCTATTTTTGAAACCAATTCCCTGGCCGATTCAAAAGCCATGGATACCCCCATGCCGGAATAACCTCCGAGAATGAATACATTTTTTTCAATTTCCGCCGACAATGGGTCTTTTTTTTCACCAAATCCCATGATCCCGGTCCATTCGTAGTCAATGCGCCATCCTTCTTCGATTTTGAGAATGTGGTTTACAAAATGCATGAGCCAGGATTTGATGCTTGGGTTGATGCCGTCCTGGGAAGTGTTTTCGGTAATCGGGTCCAGATGCCTTGCGCCGCCGATCAGTAGCCGGTTTCCCACGTTTCTGAAGTAAACAAAACCTTTGTAATAATGGAAAGAATGCCTCCATTGCAGCTTGGAAAGGGGCTGGGTAACCAACACATAACCTCTCGCAGGTTTTATTTTCGAGTCGGGGAACAAAGAAGAAGTATAGCCGTTTGTCGCCACGATTGTATTCCCCGTTACCAAGGGTGTGGTTTCATTTTTAAGGTATACCTTGCCGGAGGTTACAGAAACAACGTCCGCTCCAGTAATTAGCCTGGCCCCCAGTTCCAGGACGGTTTGGATGAGTTTTTTAACGAGCTTGCCTGAATGCAGCACGCCCTCCTTACGGCACAGAATAGCTTGATAGCCATTGATGGAGGCAGGCTCAAAGGTTGTGTCCGTACCTGTAGTTCGGGCCAGCGATGCGTTCAAGTGAGATAAATGCCCGAAAACCCGGTGATAGGCTTCCTGATCCGTAAACAGTTCAAAGCCTCCCTTTTCCCTGAAATCCATTGCATCATCCGGCACAATATTGCGTAACCCCTCCAGGCCTTTTATCCGTTTTTCCACCCTTTTTAGCACTGCGTTTTTATCTTCATGGGCCATGTCGGCGAGCAACTCCCCGGCAGAACCAAAACAGGCAAAGCCCGCGTTTTTGACAGAAGCGCCGGATGGATAAGGTCCTTTTTCCAGGATGGTCACGGTATTTTCCGGATACTGCTGCAGGTAATGAAAAGCGCAGCAGAGCCCTGTAAGACCGGCCCCTATGATGATCAGATCCGAGGGTCGCCGGAAGACCGTTTCTTGCCAATAGGAGGGAAGGGAGGTATTCAAGGGATTATGGTCATGAGGCCGATTGGGATTTGAGAAAATCTTCAAAACTGGTCAGCTGCGGATAAACTGCCTTGGTTTCGCTTAAATCAAACTGCCAGCCAGGATCATTGTTCCATTTAACCTGTTTGACCATTTCCCGGTTCAGGATATTGGAAAGCCATGCCGGTATCGCATAGCCCGGCGCTTTTTTGGGCATCACTTTATTATATACCGCTTTCATTTCCGAAATGGTCAAGCAGTCGCCTGCGATGTTGACTTTTTTGCCGATGTACTTTTCCGGTTCTTGGAACACGACAGCAGTGACGGCGCCTATATCTTTTACGGAGACCATGTGAAAGCGGGTATTTGACTTTAAAATTCCGGAAAGGAAGGGAAAAATCATTTTACCGTTTTTGGGGGCCATGAAATTTTCCATAAAAAAAGTCTCTCCCAGAAAGGTGAAGGGTAATTGTTTCTCTTTTATGTATTCTTCCAGCACGGCTTTGCATTCCCAATGTTTGACCCCTTCGGGCTTTTCGGCATCGGCAACAGAAGCCTGGACAAAATGACCTACGCCGGCGGATTTGGCGGCGTCAACCAGATTTTTCCCCTGTCTGATTTCTCCCTCATATCCTACACCTTTCTCCCAATAGTTTTGTACGGAAAACACACCATAAGCCCCATCCAACGATTTTTTAAGTGATTCGACATCTTCCATATCAGCTGGGATTACTTCCATCCCTTGCTGCTTGAGTTTTGCGGCCATCGGGCTTGCCGGGTTGCGGGTAAGGGCACGCACCTGAAAACCTGCTTCCCAAAGACTTTTAGCGACTGCGCCACCTTGTTTGCCCGTGGCTCCGGTTACTGCAATAATCTTGTTTTGATTCATTTTTATTCGTTAGAAAAAGGAGTTGATGTAAAGAATGTTTTGACAAGTATACAAAAATATCATTTTCTAAAAAATCATATGGATAGGTCTTAGGTTAAAAAAAGCCGATGGCCAAGGGGATAAGGACCAACGAAAGCCCCATTGAGGCCAATATCCAAATGGCCGAATCTTCTTCATTGGCATTAAGGTAGCTTGCAAATACCGTTATATTGGCGGCGATGGGGAAGAGGGGGAGGAGGGCAAACATTTGCTGTTGTTCGGTCTCCAGGGATGCCACAAACGTATTCTCCAAAAGAAGAAAAACGCCTGCTAAAATGACGCCCGACAGCAGTCTTGTGCCAAGCATTTTCGGGATAAAACTCCAGTCCAACTTTCTGAAATTCACTTTTTCACAGTTCATTCCAACGATCAGCATGCCTGTGGCAGAAACCACCACCCCAAAAACTTCAGAGAGGTCTTTTACCATAGGAGGTATTTCAACCTCATTGACACGGAATAGAATCGCTGAGATAAAGGCATATAAAAAAGGGACTTTTAACAATTTGTGGAAAGCCTCTCTTGCGGTGGAATTGGTTCTGGCCACTTGGAAATATCCGATCAGGTCGCCATACAGGGCGGTTCCGATATAGATGCAAATCAAATGGGTCACACTGTCCTCACCGAAAATGGCGATAACGGTCGGGATGCCGAAGAAGGCCACGTTATAAAAAGAAAAAGAACTTCTGATAAGATTGGGGTTATAGGTGTTGTCAACATGCTTATTCAGCAAACCTCCAGGTATGAGCATCAGGATAGCCAGCGAAAATCCCATAGCAGCGAGGGTCAAGAGGGAGTCACTTTCAGCTTCCTGGAAGTGGTTTATCACCAACCAAGGCATTAAAAAAAAGAGCAGGGGCCGCGTAATCCAGCTTTTGGGTATCAGGTGTTTCCTTCCTATGAATATTCCAACCGGAATCAGTGCCAGGTAGGGGAGCAGGCTTTTGTAAAACTCAAGAAACTGCATCCTGCTGGATTTTGAAGATCACCTCCTGGCTTAATAATTTGACCGTTTTGACATTGAACCAAATGGCATTTACATCCATCAATTGGCCATTGACCAGATGCCCCAGGGCAAATAATCCATCGCCGGCGTTTTTGGCCATAAGCTGCATGGTCCTTTCATTCACTACAGCACCACCTGCCGGATAAGGTTTTATGATGTCCTTTTTTAGAATATTCCCTACCAGCTCTGTGTTCATCTCTTCCAGTTTGGAGGGGCTTCCCGTGGCGTTGATCAGTAGATCAACCTGGTATTCCCTATCCGCGCAACGGATGGAGAATTTTCCTTCCCGCCCGTTATATTTTACCTCTTGCAAGAAGGGCACCACCTTAAGCGTGTTGTTTTCCATCAGGTGAAGGAGCCGTTTGGCGTTGTACAAAGGCATGCCATGCCTGTTGATGGCCCAGTGCGGCCCAAGCCACTTCATGAATTTTACCTTTTCGTCCGTGCTCATGCCCATCCAGATCTTTGAAGCATCATAGCGAAGTGAATAAGCCAAGTTCATCAAGGCATCTCCACCTGTCCCGGCCTCCTCAACATCCTTTTTCAACAATTTGAAGGCGTCCTTTCCGATCCGGTTGAGGGATTTCCAGTTCACCTTTTTTCCAAGATTATGTTCCACATCCTTCCGGTACATTCTAAAAAGTGCTTTGGTATTGATTCTCTTGAGAAATTTTCTTTTATACTGGTGAACGTTTTTGATCGTCAAATGCTTTCTTTCTACCTCATTGTGCCCGGCAGGTTGGACCCTGGGCATGAGGCCATCGGGAGAAAAAAGCAATATTTTGCCTTTATAACCGTGATCCTCCAAAGTCATCACGGTATCAATGGCGCTTAAACTGCATCCCAGAACCCCGACATGCCCTATGTCCGTCTCCAATTTTCTAACAATCGGTTCCGAGGGCCAGGGAAAATCAATGTATAGTTCATATTTTAGAAACTCCTTATAGGTATTGGGTTTCGGAGTGCCCAGACAAAGAATGGTGAAATCGCATTCATATTGCTTGCCCGCATGATCTTTAAGGATATAGCCTGCGGCAGTATGGTCAAAATCTATGATTTCTGCATGGATGGCATTGACCCGTAAGCCCACTTTTTCGCTTTTTTTCAAGTATTTCTTTGCCTGTTCGGCCAGATAGTGTCCATACAGGATGCGGGCCGTATATGCATTTTCTTCGGATCCCTGTCCTTTAACTTCTTCGCGTTTTTTGCCGCCATGGACTTTCAGCCACTCGGCAAAATGATCGGGTTCATCGGCATAAATCCCCATTAAATCGGCCTGTGTATTCAGAAGATGGCCTTCTTCCCTGGTTCCGAAAGCTAGGCCATACCCCAGGTCTTTGTTTTTTTCGAACCAGGTGATGCTGACTTTTCCGGTCAGGTCCATGGAGGTGATTTTTAAAAATAATTCGATAAAAACAGATACCCCACAGGCTCCCCCGCCGATGATAGCGATATTTTTCATTTAATCCTTTTTTCAAGTGATGAATAATCCATTGCCCATGAATCCAACTAAGAGAACTAATATATGACTTTTAACAGGCTAAATATAATAATGTTTATTGTTTTTGGTAATTAAATGAAATTGTACAATTTCATTTAGATCAAATCAGCGAAAGTATATGGGCTCTCAAACGTGAAATATTCTGTTAAGGTCCCTGCCCTTCTTCATTCTGTGATGCATGAAAAGCAAAACCGCTGCTACCGGAAGTACACAGGCGCTCACAATAAGGCTCCAGAACAGGTTGATGCGACCGGTTATATACAGGTCGGTACTGGCTTCTACACATAAGCAGAGCAGGGCGGTGGCAAAGAAGGAATAGGCGATGAGGTTAATTCCTCTTTGGATGGCGTTTCTAAAAACCACCAATACTCCGATGAAAACCATATTTGAAAAAAATAAAAGGGGAATGCCCAAATGTATCGCCCAGCTTTTGCCCCCAGTAAAGGAATCCAGCATAAATATAGCCAAAGAAGCTGTCAGGAATGCACAAAACACCTGGATTTCCCTTTTTTTATCAAGAAAAGCAAAGGATGAAACATAAGAGAAGATGATCAGGAATACAGCCACAGGGTATTCTGACCAGGAAATTTCTCTATTAATGATATAATTGATGAGGCTTGTAGTAATGACTAAAAGGATAAGAATGATGGATACAAGTTCCCATGTGGCCTTTCTTTGAGGGCTGCTCATTCGTCGGTCATCAAAGCGCGCCCTCCTGCTAAAGTGGTCTCGTTCATTATCAGAGACATCCTTATCAGCAGCACGGCCGACGCCGAGTGGCGTTTCACATAGAGGACAAACCTTCATGTCAGGTTCTAGCATCACACCACAATTTTTGCAAATTTCCATATGATTATAATTTTTTCTTAATAGGCCATAACTTGTCCCGCGCCTTAGACCGGGATAGCCTATCCTGGCCTGCCCCGAACTTGTTTCGGGGAACTCGATTCGGGCATCACAGTGTCTGACGTTTTCGTCATGCTAGGTTTCATAAGGTTAGTACTTTTCAATTTTAACGGGAATTCCTTGACTGCTCAGAAACCTAAAGAAATGCTTTTCAAGCTCTCTGGAAGTGGTAATGTTACCGAAGCTCAGCACCAACTCGTTTTCAAATCCCACTATTCCACAGTTGGTCTTCAAAATTTTACTTGGTGGGGGCGGTATGAAAACCACCCTTTTAATCAGGGCATTAAGATCTGTGCCAAAATCCACCTTTCCCAAATTAGTGACAACGCCGCTGTATTTGCTGGTTCCCCGGGCATATAGTTTGCTAAGGATGAGGGATTTCAAGAAAAGAGGCACACTTCTGACGAAGAGGTTTTTTTCACCACCCACATGTCTGGAAATCATCTTGCCGATCAGTTTTTTGTCGGTTTCCAACTGCATCTGATAATGTACGACTTTTAGCAGTTCTTCAAAAGTGTACCAGCCCAGGCGCATATCAATCTCCGGCATTACGTACAAAGAAAAATTCCTCATTGTTTTCGTACGGTACAGGTTACGCAGATTTACCGGCACTTCTATCCTTATTATTTTATTGCTGTGACGTTTTTTCTGACGGGGAAGTTCCTGATACACTTTCTGTGAGGCAAACAAGTAGACAGCAACCAGATATTCGGTAAGGCTGACGGCATACGCTTTTGCTTTTATCAAAATCCCCTTTACCGGTATTATACCTAGCAAAACCTCAAAGCGGGGTTTTTCTTTTAAGGGAAAAGGCATATGAAAAGCATTCGGGACAGAAATCACTGGAGAAGTGATTTTTTTAAAAAACCGGTTAAACCCATCTTCATATTCTTCCTGATGAGCCTTTTCACCGGGTTGAAGCCAGGGTATTTCATCCGGAATGGCGTGTCCGCACTTTATGAAATAGGTAAATAAAAGGGTTTTCAGAAATTCAAACGTACCTGTGCCATCAGTTAAGATATGGGAGAATTCTACGCTTACTTTATTTTTTTTTACCAATATCCTGTACATCAATTCATCATTTCCGAATGTCCTGCACGGCATCCAATGATCCGCTATCACCTGTACCGGGAGATTTTGATGTTCCAGGTAGTACCAAAAAAAACCTTTTTTCAGTTTTACTTTGTAATATGGGAACCTTTCTTCAATATCCCTGATGGCTTCACTGAACTGCTTTGCTTTTATTCTTTCTTTCAGTTCCACGGAAATCCGTATCACAGAGGTTAATTCACTGCTGGTGACTGCAGGGTATATTTTTGCTGCATTGTCCAATCTCAGCCAAAAGCCATATTCCAATTCATTTTTGTCGGCCATAGCAAGTACCTGGAATGTGGGTTTTCGATATAATGATAAACAAAAAAAAACGTTTTTACGGTTGATTTTGTTTGATAGCATAGGGATAGATAAATCTATCCTTTTACATTTTAAAAACCAATACCTTGGTAAGTTTAGAAAGCAGGCTGTTCAATGTTCTTTTAAAGCTGATAAATAAGAAAACCCTACTTAAAAGGCAGTTTAAGTATAATAAATTCGATCTTTTCAGTTCTTCTGAACCTACCCGAAAAGCACGGGAAGTCTGCAACGTGAAGAAATACCAGCTACAGGACCATAATGTTTTTACTTTGAGCCCGAAACATTGCGCGGACAGAGAAGGGAAACACATCCTGTATTTTCACGGCGGGGCCTATGTTCAAAGTTTTTCCCGTCCTCACTGGGGGTTTTTATCCATGTTGGTGAACAAGTCGGGGTGTACCATAACCGCCCCTGATTATCCACTTGCCCCTGTCCATACCTATAAGGATACCATAGCCATGGTCAGCGAACTTTATAAGAGGCTGGTGGGCTCGGTGGACCCGGATAAGTTCATCCTTATGGGGGACTCTGCCGGAGGCGGTTTGGCCCTTGCCCTTGCCCAGTTCATGAAGAACAAAAAGATCCCCCAACCACACAGGATAATACTGCTCTCCCCTTGGTTGGATTTAAGCCTGCTCAACCCTGAAATAAGGGACATAGACCCCTCTGATTCCTTTTTGGGCGTGGATGGTTTGCAGCTAGCCGGAAAGGCATATGCTGGCGGCGCACATCTTCATCATTATCTGCTGAGCCCCATCAACGGACCATTGGATGGACTTGGGGAGATCTCGGTTTTTATGGGATCGAGAGAGATTTTGGCAGCAGATGCAAGAAAGCTAAAAGCAATGGCGGATGAAAAAGGCATTGCACTCAGCTACCATGAGTTTCCTGGTATGTTCCACACCTGGATGCTGCTCAATTTACCGGAATCCAGAAAAGCCAAAAAGCAGATTCTGGAATTGATAGAAAAACCTTAAAGCGGACACTTCACATTCGGTACAGCCAGATAGACAGCAATGCCTGGCTTATTATGGAAAGAACAGATCTTTTTTTGGCGTGCGAAGCAGCTGCGCATATAAATACCACTTGGGATAATAATTTCACAATGCCTTTTCCATCAATTGCCGATAATAGGGGAGGCACTCGTTCAAAAGCGGCTTTAATTTTTCAGGGAAAGGAACGGTTTTGGGCTTGTAGGGCATAAAGCCAGTAGAACGATGGATGTTGCCATACCAGTATTTTGCCCAGCAGCCGTCTTCAGGACGCGGACCGGTTTCCCATTGAAGCATGTTTTTATCGAAAGGAATCTCTATGGCCTCGCATAGTTTTTTCAATTGGTGTTCCGGGTTTTCTAAAATAGATTTGGAATTAATAACGATGACAGGAAGTCCCATAGCCTCGAGGTTTCCGAGGAGGTCGATGTGCATTTTGTACCCCACGTCGTCCATTGAAGGTGCGTCAATCACTTCGGCAAAAGAAGGCAGCATTTCGACCGGATCGCGGGTTAGAATGATGTTGACAAGCCCTTTCATAAATGAACGGTCCAGGTCAAGCAGGTGATGGGTCATGTTTTTGAAAAAAAGCACCGGTTTTTCTGTGTTTTGAAGCATCATCTCCACCACTTTCCCACCGTCGTTTTCCATGGTTTGGATCACCTCTTCGGCTCCAGGATGATAGGCTTTTGCCGGTGAATGGGACAGGTAGTAGCCGTACAACGGTTCATCATACACTTTGGTGTCTTTTCTTTGGGCGAAGGCATACATCAGCGCCGTGGATATATTGCGTGGACCCGACCACAGGGATATGCGTTTGACAAAGGGGGATGTGCTCATTGGGAGTGGATTTCAGAGGTGATCAGGTCTTGGTACAACTGGTGGATTTTCCGGGTAAGTTCTCCCATGCCGCCGTTGCCAATAGGTTTGCCGTCGATTTTGTTGACCGGTGTGATCCCGCCAAAACTGCCCGTGACAAATGCCTCATCTGCCCCATAGGTATCGAAAAGAGAGAAATTTTTTTGTTTGCAAATGATCCCGTTTTGGTGGCAGAGCGAAATGACATGGCCGCGGGTGATGCCGTTCATGCAGTACTGACCCGTGGAGGTCCAGACTTCATTTCCCTTTACCATGAAAAAGTTGGTGGCATTGCAGGTGGCCACAAAGCCCTGGATATCCAGCATCAGGGCTTCGTCCGCGCCGGCTTCCAGGGCTTGGATAAGGGCCTGCACTTCATGCAGTTTGCTGTGGCAGTTGAGCCGTGGATCCAGATAGTCCGGAGATCCCCTCCTGATGGTGGAGGTAAAAAGGGAGACACCCTGCTTTTTGGTTTCCGCGGATGCTTTTTTGTGTTCGGCGATGATCACCACATTAGGACCTGATACGGTAAACCTGGGATCCTGGGAAGGGGTTTTTTTGATGCCCCTCGTGACCATCACGCGCACATGGATATGGTCTTCCATACCGTTGGCATCGAGCGTTTTTTGGACATTGGCGACCAGGTCCTCTTTGCTGAAGGGTAAATTCATTCCGACCACTTTGGCCGACTGCCAGAGCCGGTCCAGGTGCTGGCGGATAAAAATCATTCTGCCTTTATGTACCCGAAAACCTTCCCAAACACCATCTCCCACGAGATAGCCGCTGTCATAAACGGATATCTTGGCGTCCGGACGGGGCAGCAACTCCCCATTGATAAAAATTTTGATGTGTTCGTTTCTGGGGTCTTCTATGGCGTTGTGGGTTCCTTGGATCATGTGTATAGAGCACAGTTACAGTGATGTTGGCTATGACCGGGGTTTCATTTGTAAAATAATTTATTCAAAAGTAGCAATTTAGACCAAACTTTTGCCATTCATCCGTTTGGATAAGGACATTCTTGCGGATTTTTGTTACTTTCCAAAAGGCAAATATAATTTGCCTTTTGACTGATTCGGCAATTCACCCAAAACCTTAAATCCATGACTTCAGCTTACAAAACACCTGTTTTAATTCTGGTTTGCCTTTTTATGTTTTTATCGGCCTCCGCCCAACAAAATGATTTCGCTACCATCAAAAAAAAGGTGGTGGATGAGCTGATGAAGATGGATGTCGAGGATGAGGCCGTTGAAGAGATCTTGGGAAGAATGAGCAAGGACGGCAGTTTTAGAGATATCAATTATGCTGACCTAAGCCGAACAGCGGGTTTTCCACATAGGAGACATACCGAGGATCTTGTTGATCTTGCCAGAGCGTATAAAAAAGAAGGATCAACATACCATCAAAATGGGATGTTGAAGGAAAGGATCACCGCCTCATTGAAATATTGGGTGGACCATGATTTTTTTGGCGATAACTGGCACAACAACCAAATCACCACGCCCACCAATCTGGTGCATCTGATGCTGTTAATGGGAGAAGAACTGCCCGGTGACCTGGTGCAGGGGGCGCAGCCGATCATTGGCAGGGCACACATGGAAGCTTCCGGGGCCAGGCCCAGCGGTGACAGGATCGTCATTGCGGGGATCTTGGCCAAAAACCTGTTGTTCATGGAAGATCATGAGGGATTTGATGAGGTGATCAAAATCATAGAGGGAGAAATAAAGTTCAGCACGGGCGAGCGGGGCATGCAGCATGATTACAGTTTCCATCATAGGCATGACAGGGTAAACAACACCACCTCCTACGGTTATGGCAAATACGCAAATGCTTTCGGGGAATGGTCCTATTATGTCGCCGGGACAAAATATGCCTTCTCAAAAGAGAAAATCGACCAGCTGGCCGACTATTATCTGGATGGGGTATACAAGCAGTTGGTATACGGTATCTATGAAGACATCAGTGTAAAAAACCGAAGCATATCCAATAAAGCGGGTTTTCAACCCAAAGGGACCGATGAGGTAGAAAAAATGCTGTTCAGCACAGATTACCGGAGGGATGAATTGGAGGAGATACTGAAATTAAGAAAAGGGGAGATATCACCCACCCGGTCCTTCAGCAAATTCTTTTGGCAAACAGAACATTTTGTTTTCCAAAGACCGAAATTCTATACCACGGTGAGGATGTTTTCTACCCGAAACAGGAATATGGAGGAGCCTTACAACGGCCCCGGGATCACCACCCACCATAGGGCGGACGGCACAAATTATCTCATGCTCAAGGGAGATGAGTACCACGATATTTGGCCGGTCTACGACTGGCAGAAGATATCCGGCACCACCATTCTGCAAAAACCAAAGCTCCATGGACCGGACAATATCCAGTTGGATGGCCTGACCGACTTTGTGGGCGCAGTTACCGATGGTCTGTATGGGGCGGTCGCATTTGATTTTAAAAGCCCCCATGATGGAGTGGAGGCCAAAAAATCATGGTTCTTTTTTGATGAGGAGTATGTCTGTTTGGGAACGGATATCAGGTCGGACGCGGGTTTGCCGGTGGCCACGACCATTAACCAGGTGCTGATGCGAAGTGATGTGACCGTCATGCAGCAGGGGGAAGCGAAAAAAATCCCCCACGGCAGGCGCGGGCTGGATGCGGTCAAATATGTCTATCATGATAAGGTGGGGTATATTTTCCCGGAACCTGTAAGTATACAACTGTCCAATCAGGAGGAAAAGGGACGTTGGTCCGATATCACCGACCAGAAAAACATATCAGAGGAAGTCGTCAGGGAAGATGTTTTCATGTTGTGGTTTGACCATGGCATCAACCCGGAAAATGCGTCTTATCAATACATTGTAGTCCCCAATATTACTGAGGGGGAATTATCCGGAACCAGTGCCGACAACCGGGGTATCGAGGTCCTTGCCAACAATTCGGAGATGCAGGCGGTGGTCAACAGGAAGCTGGGAATATGTCAGATCGCATTTTATGCACCGGGGGAATTGCAAATGGCCGACGGCTTGCGGGTTGCCCTGGACCGTCCCGGCATGGCCATGCTTAAAATGGAAGGTGGCCGGCTAAAATCCATGGCCGTTTCCGATCCCTCCAGAAAATCGGATCAACTTGTGCTGATGGTTTCCGGAAGCTATCTCAGCAGAAGGGAGGGGATTAAAACCTCGCCGGATCCAAATAATAGCGGTACCCAAGTCGTTGTGGAGCTGCCTCAAGGCGTATATGCCGGCAAAAGCGTGGTGGTGGAATTTGATTGAAGCGGCAGGTCAAAGGGTATAGTAAAAATGCACTACCTGTTCCTCGTTTGTCGGGCGGGTGGTGCGGTAAAAATCGATGGCATAATCATCGATCCTGTCGGCCTGCACAAACACCTCTTCAAACCCGTTTTCTCTGCAATATTCAGTCAGATATGAAATGAGTTTTTTGCCTATTCCCTGCCGCTGATGGGCAACGGAAACCGCGAGATCGTAAATGTATGCCAAAGGTTTGGCGGAATAATATTGGTCGAGTATGTAGACGGTCAATCCGCCTATTACTTTGTCCTGCAACTTGGCCACAAAAACCAGGAAGCCGGAATTATCAAGAAGGCTTTGCAAGTGGGCTGAGGGTGGCGGGTTGAAGTTTTGCATTTCGAAGACGTCTTCAAAGACCCTGATGAGGTCGATAAAGTCGTTCAGATCCGCAAATGACAGTTTTTTTATCTCTATGTCCATGGATAAAAGCCGTATGCATTGTAGCCTTTTTGTCCACGGATTACACGGATTTCCACGGATTTTTGTTTTGGGTGGCCAAGCAATTTGAATGTATCATTTGGTCGTTTTGCCACCCATTTGGGTGAAAACACTGTCCACCGGCTCCCAAAGTTCTATTTTGTTGCCCTCGGGATCGAGTATATGAACGAATTTCCCGTAGTCATAAGCCTCAATCCCGTCAACAACGGTCACTCCGTTTTCCTTTAGCTTTTTTACGAGGCCTTCTATATTCTGCACCCGGTAGTTTATCATAAAGTCTTTTTTGGAGGGGGCAAAATAAGGACTGTCCTTCTCAAAAGGACTCCACCTGAGGTAATTGATTTCCTCGGGCCTGTTGGCATTTCTGAATTCAAAAGCAGATCCGTAATCGTCAATTTCCAGCCCGAGGTTTTTGCCGTACCATTCCTTGGTTTCCTTGGGATTGTCGGAGAAAAAGAAAATCCCGCCAATGCCTGTAACTTTGGGTGTGGCTTCGTTTGCAGGCGATTCATTTTTTGCGCCGTCGTTTGTTTTGTCATCCATGTGGTTGTTGTCTTTATCAGTCCACTTTACCAAAAGAATATGGCAATCATGCCTTAGTAAAGATACTAAGATTTGATGGCTGTACAAAGACCGACTTCAGCCTTTTTCGTTGTATAACGTTGGAGAAATATAATTATGGAACTGTTTTTTATCCCACCGATTGCACGGATTCTCACAGATTTATCTTTGGAAGAGAGAAGGTTTTACTTCCCGGTCATGCTGATATAAGAATGCCAGGACTGCAAGGATCAAAAGACTATACTCAACTCCTCCGCTGCCATGTCCAACCGTAAACCAGCCATTAGGCAAATGTACCCATACAATGCCCCCCAGAATGACGGCCGCGTGAAATAGTACACAATATCTTACATACTTATTCAGTATCAATAATGTCCCGCCAACCATTTCCCCGAGGGTGATGATCCAGGCAACCAACATTCCCAAAGGGATGTTTTTGCTTTCTAAAAAAGTCCCAAAATCCGGTACGGAAGCGTGATAAATCCGTGCGGCTCCGTGTGTGATAAAAATGATACCAAGTACGGTTCTAAGAGCTGTTAATGATGGATTCATGATAGGTGGAAAGTTTCATTTTTAGAATGGGATAGTCTTTCCCCTCACTGTCCTTTTCCATCCGGCCATAGGGTTCAAATCCAAATCCGGCGTAGAATTTTACGGCAAGGAGATTTTGTTCGTTTACATCAACTTTATCAGCATCAAGTTCTTTGATCGCAAAATTGACCAAGGTTCTGCCCAATCCCTGTCCCAAATATTCCGGTGACAAAAACAACATTTCGATTTTCCGGTCTGCCACGCCGATGAAGCCAACGACGATATCCTCCCGGACCATGCAATAAACCGAAAAAGCGTTAAAATCCAGCACGGCTACGATTTTTTTATAATGGTCAATATCGGATGGTACCAAAAATCCATGCGTGGCACGCACGGACTTTTCCCACACATCAACTACTTGTTTTTTGAAAGCATCGGTGTAAGGTTTTATTTCAAATGTATTTTTTTTCATCTTGCAAGGTTTAGAATGTATTAACCCGCTATGTGCTGTACTCCCTCCGAAGTCATCACCACCCGTTTCATGGTGCCGTCAGGATTGTAGTGCAAGTAGTCGATACAGACAGAACGCCTGTAGCTTCCCCCGTCTTTTAAAGCCCCATTATGGTAGATATAGTAGGATTTGCCTTTGAAATCCACAATGGCGGCCCGGTTTGTTTTACAGTTTCCGGCGATTTCGTTCAGTATGCCTTGCTTTTCAGATTTTCCGGCATTTTTTCCACAGCATATCGTAATGCTGTTCGGGGCATAATAGCCTTGTTCTTAAGGACGTATTCAAATATTTCCCGTTGATGGGCTTCACTGGCAGCTTTCAGCATCCAACCATATCCTTTTTGAACCAAATCATCTTTATCCAAAAGCAAAACATCGGCTATTTCTAAGATGTCCCTGAGAAATTTCCCCTTTCTGGCAGGTATAATCAGGCTTACCGCGGAAGCCCTCCGCATCCATCTGTTATCCGATTTAGCGAAGTCCTTTAACTTTCGTAAAAATTCAGGATACATCTCGATGAATTCTCCAAGAGAATGGTTACAAAGCGTGTCGCATGACGCCCAATTGTTCACATAATCATTAATCCATTTCCTGAATATCTGAAAATCTTCAGGTTCCTATTTTTCATGAACATAGTAAGACCAATTGCATGCGATGAATGATTCTTCAATAAATCCGGATTGCCATAGAATTTCGCAAAGATCAAATATTTCTGACTTTGTCCGAAACTCAATGAGTTTAAAAAATGTCTTACTTATCTTATTCACCGTTGGAACTTTTACGCCATAAAACTTTATCC
The DNA here is from genome assembly GCF_042652345.1 of Negadavirga shengliensis. Lineage (NCBI taxonomy): Bacteria > Pseudomonadati > Bacteroidota > Cytophagia > Cytophagales > Cyclobacteriaceae > Negadavirga > Negadavirga shengliensis. The sequence goes on along the minus strand of NZ_JBHSJJ010000002.1, from coordinate 103,860 downwards.
TTTCTTTAAAAAAGTTTTGACTGGTCGTCCGGGTTTTTTCATCCGTATTGTTTTTGAGTTCTGTTCGGATGTTATCAATAATGTTTTCCATAATCATCCGCTAAGCAAGGTTGTTTCAACCTATTGTAACCCCGATAAACGAAGCGGGTATTTTTCCAGGTATTCCCGTGGGGGCGTATGCCACTCCGAGAGCCGGCTGACATTGGTCCGGAGGCAGTGGTAGATGAAATCGTACAGGAGTTGGCTTGTCTCAGGCGTCAGTTTGGCCTTCCCGTTCTGCAATGATCCGACAGGCCTGGGGCTGGAGACTTGGTTGTCCTTCATGATTTCCAGCATGGCATAAAACACAGGCAGACGGGCGGATCTGACACGGTCCAACTGTTCCGGATGTTTTCGCACGGCTTTTTCGGCATTGTCAAAGATGGTATTGTATTCACTGATCAGTTCCGGAGTAAGGTAGCTGTCTGTTTCTTTCACCGGGCTTCCAAATATGGACAGTTTCCTGCCGGTATAGCCTTGATTATTGTCATGCAGTAGATTGATGTACTGTTTGACATGCCTGGCAGCTTTGCCGTAATAGGCATCAAGAAATCCATCCATTTCCTTTTCTATATCCACATCCGGATTCCAAAGTAATTTGGCCAGTAAGTAAGCCCTCAATTCCGCGAATTCCCCTCCGCTCTGAATGTTTCCCTGTTCAAAAACGGCGCTGACCCTGTTTTTGCGCAAAAACTGCACATTAGGCTGCAGGGTACGGAGGTTGGGGAAGGGGGAAAGCAAATGGGAGAACTGTATCGTGTAGTCCCAAACCAGGATATTGTCTGTTAGTTTTCCCCAGCCTTCCAGGTCGCTGCTGAATGACAGATCCCCTGTTTCGATGGGTTCGTTGCGCGTACTTTCAATGCTGCAAAGCATGATGTTCACATTTTTCCGGGGAACAATTCCCTTGGGAGGCACCCGGGTGTATTGGTAGGCCAGGGTAGAAATGATTTTATCGGGAAAACGTTCCGCCACCTTGTTGACAAAGGTAAGCAAGGAACCCATGCCCAATGCAGGATATTGGCCGCCATGGGTGGCATACATCTTTTCCTCGGGCGCATAAGCGGCATATTGGGCGTCCAAGGCTGCACAGTGCTCACATTGGCAATAATTTACGTTGTCATTTTGGCTGACTGACCAATAAAGCGCTTCCGGTTTTTTATCCATGGCCACCTTCAGGTTTTCGCAGACTATCTCCAGCACCTCGGGATTGGACAGGCATAATTGGGCCTCTGGTTGTACACTCTTGCCATCCCAGGAGGGGACGAGACCGGAATGGCGTTTACCGTCATAAAAACTGAAATATTCAGGATTTGACTCGCCGTATTCCATGGGATCCAACAGGGTGTGAAAGGTATGGACCCAATATCCCCATTCCGTGGGAGAAGTCCCCCTTCCGCCATGAGAGTGCAGTTTATGCCAGTCCATGTACTCCGGAGTGTACACATCATGGTAAAAGACCTCCCTGAATGAAAATGCCGGGATATCCAGATCATCGATAGGGTTTATTTTAATAGTCTTTTTCTTCGGGATATCATCCACAGTCGAGGAGTATTTCCGGCAATCCAGGTATTTTTCCAGGAAGGTGTAGACCCCATAGATGGTCCCTTTTTTTGGACCGCCCGTTATAAGGAGTTTTTGCCCGGTACTGCGGATATACAGTCCATCCAACCCCAGCTTCTCCTTGGGTACCGCGGCAAGTTCCGGCCGGTTTACATTTCCTATCAGGATTTCATGTGGGTCGGTGCCGGCGTCATCATGTTTTACCGGAATATAAGCACCCGAGATTCTGTGCAAATAATCCTGTAGCACTTTGGCTGCCTCTATCTCCTGTACATCCGGGTTTTCAGGGATAATGATTTTATAACTGGATCTTCTGTTTTTGACCAGGGTCAGCTCCTGGGCCAGGGAAACGGAAATAAAGAAGATTGTCATCAGCAGGCAAAACAGTGTCCTCATGGTTTTTTATAGGTTTAATGGGTGCGGTATTTTGGATTGAGCTTAAAGGAATAAATTGATATTAATATACAATCCTGAGAGCTATTGTACAAGTGGATTTATCGCCAATGGTGAAATTTGGGTTTGGAGTATGGCGGTTAAAACAGCTGAATGGTTGGGTTTTGGCAAATTTCTCCCGGTACTCCCTAAAATGAGCGCTCACCATTTCCATAAATTGTCATTTTGTTACCGTTTTTTTGATCAGGAAAACCTTCTGTTATTTTTTGTTTTCAATTTCATCGAAGTAAAGCATAACTTTCTCCTCAGCTGCATTTTGTAGTTCAATATTATCATCAAAAAGCGTCGTCCTGAGCTGTCTATACAGCGACACAGCGTTGCGTAAACAGTCCAGTAAAGATTGTCGGTCATAGGTTGGAATGGTCTGCTTCAGGTGATGTAAGTCGTCTTCATTGCATTCTTTTTCAACTTTTCTCACCCCGCGGGGCAGGTTGCCGTTCTTGAGGTGCAACAGCGGCCCCAAAACCACCATTCTTAAAAAGCCAAAAAAATCGAATGCTTCAAAATATTCTCCACGCCCTATTTTTAGCAGCGAATAATGAACCCAAGTCCAAAAGCGGTCTTCGATCCATTGGTAGTCAGGATGGGGAAATTTTGATATGGAATTGTCTATTACATGTTGAAGTTGCCCGTTTTTGTCCAAAAGAAGAATTGGCGTTTCCACACGGGAATGAAATTCGTCAAGGGTTACAAATTTTATATCCACGTGCAAAAGCGGATTGTCGTAAAGGCAAATAAGAACCCTTGGTTCCCCAACATGTTCGCCCGTGAAGCCAGAGAGAAAATCACCTAGCCGCTTGGCGTAACCCATCATTAAATTCCTGTCGCCGGATATTTTGGTCTTTGTTACCAGTGTTAAATCAAGGTCTGAAAATTCGTCTATTTGGTTTGTCAACCAGGAACCGCCCACAGCCAATCCGATTACATCGTCATCGGATTCAAAGACTGTTTTAGCTCTGTTTACAAATTCTACCTGTATCATACGCTATCAAATATTCGACTTTTTGGTTAGGATAACCGCTCACATTTCTGTCCTGCTGCAATGAAGCCTTCCATCACAGCGCAAAGATACTAAAAGGACTGAGCTCGACTATGGTATGTCAACCCTATCGCGGCAACGACAGAAGGTTAAAATCCACGGTAGAAAAAGCAGGTTTCATGCCAGGGGTTTGGTAAAGTAATTCTCTAGCCGTATTTTCATGCACTTCTAAAATTACCTTTTTATCCAATAACTTTAAAATCAACCGGAATTATGCCAACTGTACCCAAAACCGCTCTACCTCATGCCGATTTTGAAATTTCAAAGTTGATCTTTGGATGCTGGGCCATCGTAGGCGGATTCAACTGGGGTCCTCAGGATGAAAGGGACTCACTGACAGCCATAAGGGCAGCTTTTGATCTGGGGATCAATTGCTTTGATACGGCGGAAGCCTATGGAAGCGGTCAATCCGAAAATCTTCTGGCAAAGGCAATGGAAGGAAAAAGAAAGGAAATCGTGATCGCCTCGAAGGTTGGACCGATGGACTTTGCTCCCGAAAATGTCATGAGCGCTTGCGAACGGGGATTAAAAAATCTTCAAACCGACTATATTGATCTTTATCAATTGCATTGGCCAAATCCGGATATCCCTTTGGAAGATACTTTAGGCGCATTGCAAACCCTCAAGGACCAAGGTAAGATCAGGGCTTATGGGGTCTCTAATTTTGGGAACAAAAGTCTGGATATATGTAAGCACTCAGGGTTTCATATCAGTAGCAACCAAATGGCCTATAATTTGATTTTCAGGGCCATTGAGTACAGCATTTTGCCACAGTGTGTAAAGGATAATGTGCCTGTTCTTTGTTATTCTCCCATTATGCAGGGATTGTTGACCGGCAAGTTTGCCTCGGAAAATGAAGTGCCGGATGACCGGGCGAGAACGAGACACTTCAGTCACCGCAGATCCCAGGCAAGGCATCAGGAGGATGGCTGTGAGAAGGAAACTTTCCAGACCTTAGCAGAGATCAAGGCATTTTCCGAAGAAGTGAACATTCCCATGGGGAGCTTGAGCCTTGCCTGGCTGTTGGCACAGCAGGGAGTAGGAGGGGTGATTGTCGGTGGAAGGAATGCCGACCAGGTCAGCAAAAATATGGAAGCATTGAAGGTTAAACTTACGCCGGATATAATCAGTAGACTGAACGAAATCACGGAGCCCTTGAAGGAAAAATTGGGGCCGAATGCCGATCTGTGGCAAACTGATAGCAGGGCAATATAAAGCCACCCATTTGTGAAAATCTATTCAGCACACATTCCAGAGACTTAAGTGAAATATAAAATTATATGGATAGGTTGGTTCACGGTGTTGGGTTTTGGTCTGGTCGGCTTGGCGTTGGTTTGGTTTTTTCAGGATATTGAAATCGGGGAATTGTTTTCCAGAGGCTGGCCGCTTGGCTGGCAGCTGCTTTTAGGGGTTTTCACGGGAATGGTCGCTTCGGGTATCGCCTGGTTTCTGATTACGCGAAGTTTTTTTGACAAACAGAGGGTATTTTACCGGGATATGATCAACCGGTGGTCATGGACACCTTCCACTATTCTTTTTGTCTCCTTTTGTGCCGGCGTGGGAGAAGAACTGTTTTTCCGCGCAGGACTGCAGCCTTTGCTGGGTCTGTGGGAAACATCAATCCTTTTTGTTTTGTTACACGGCTATCTCAATCCTTTTAACTGGAGGATCAGTGTGTATGGAGTCGTTATGGTTTTTATCATTTCCTGTTTTGGCTATCTTTTTGAGAGGACAGGCATATACACAGCCATGACTGCCCATGCGGTATTTGACTGGGTCTTATTGAGTTGGATGACGGGTAGGTTGGGCAAGCCGCCTGTGTCATAAAAAAAGCCCCTGAAGTTTCCTCCGAGGGGCCGTTTGGGAGTAAATCCGAACTTTTCTATTCTATGGTAACCGAAAATTCATTGCTGCTCCGGCCTTTTGGTGTCACCACAATGTATTTCAGGGTCAATGCTTCTTGGCCTTCCCCTGTGATGGGAGCCAGAAAAGGAGCGGAATACAAGGCGGCTGTTTGATCCGCTTTGTGGCCATCTACGGTGTAGTACACTTTTGCATTGGCCACCATCGGCTGGATGCTTATTTTATGCCTGCCTGTCTCATTGTCCCTTTCTATCTGTACATTTGCTTCGGGTATTCTGAAAAACACGTTTCGTTCTTCAAGCGCCTTTAGGGTTTTTGGTAACCTTTCCAGGGAAAATTCCTGAAAGTCCTTCTCTTCTTTCTTTTTCCAGGCTACTTCTGAAAGGGCCAAGGCACGTGGGAAAAGGAAATATTCCATTTTGTTATTGGTGGGAATGTATTCTGTCCAAAGGTTCGCCTGAACGCCGAGCACATGCTTCCTTTCATCCGCATTCAGCGTGTCAGGAATGGGAGAATAGCTGTAAACCTTGTCCAGGGGAAGGAATCCTCCGATGGCAAGAGGCTCGGTGGACTTGTCCTGTGCCTGATAATGGTCAAAATACAGGTGGCTGTTGGGAGTCATGATCACGTCATGTCCCATTTTGGCAGCGGCTATCCCGCCTTTTTCCCCTCTCCAGCTCATCACCGTGGCATTGGGAGCGAGGCCGCCCTCCAGAATTTCATCCCATCCTATCAGTTTTCTGCCATTTTTGTTCAAAAACTTTTCTATCCTTCGGATAAAGAAACTCTGCAATTCATGTTCGTCTTCCAGTTTTTCCTTTTTGATGACCCTCTGGGCAATTTCAGAAGTTTCCCAATGGTCTTTGGGAACCTCATCTCCCCCGATATGGATATATTCGCTCGGGAATATAGCCATCACCTCCGTCAACACATCTTCCAGGAATCTGAATGCGTTTTCCGTCGGTCCATAAATGTTGTAATGAACTCCCCAGTATCCGGGTACATCGGTGCTTAAATCGTTGTCCAATGGCTCACCTTTTTGGTTGGTCGCAGCAATGGAGCCTGGCAGCGCCTTTCCTTCTTTTACCTCAAAGCTCCCGAGTTCGGGATAAGCCGCCAAAACAGCTGAGCTGTGGCCGGGCAGTTCTATTTCCGGAATCACCGTAATCTTCCTTTCTGAGGCGTAGCGGACAATTTCCCTGGCCTCTTCCTGGGTATAATAACCCCCGTGTTTTTTGCCATCATAGATAAACGGCTTAAAATCGTAATACTGGCCAATGATGGTAGAATCCCGCCAAGCGCTGATTTCTGTCAATTTGGGGTATTTTTTGATTTCCAAACGCCAGCCCTGATCTTCTGTGAGATGCCAGTGCAGCCGGTTGAATTTGAAATAAGCCATCATATCGATCATTTTCTTGATCTGGTCAGTGGTGAAAAAGTGGCGGGCCACGTCCAACATGATGCCTCTGTATCCAAACGCAGGCTCGTCCTCAATGTTAACCGAAGGAATAACCACCTGTCCATCATGGTTTTCCATTAACTGCAAGAGGGACTGCATACCATAAAATATGCCGGCCGAACTCCCTTTGATCAATATTTTTTCATCATTGACCGTTAAGGAATACGCTTCTTTATTGTCAAATTTATTGCTTTCTTCCAAAATGATTGCCTGCCGGTCCTGATCGATCAGGCTGATTTTCAAGTCAAAACCTGAGCCTGACTTGAGAAATTCATTAAAGAGGGCGGCCGTTTTTCTGGTGTCGTCTGATTTGGCCACAATGGCAGTTCCTGGATGCAGTATGAAAGCGCCCTCCCTGACGTCTATCGATTTGGGTTGGGGTATGATGCTGACACTGCTTTGGGCCTGCGCCCAATAAGATTGGCAATACGCTATGGACAGCATACCAAGCCCGAAGAGTAGTTTTTTGTAGTTCATTTGATTTGGGTTGACTTAATTCGTTGCGCTTTGATAGCATTTTTTTGATCTGACTAACGAATAGGTATAAAAACCTATTTTTTTAAATTATCAGCTAAAGATAAATAAAATTTTTCAAGATTAATGGGGGAGTGAATGGGAAGTTTTTCGCCCGATTTTCTTTTTCCGGTTCTCTATTTCCTGAATACTGCGTGAATAGGGAATAGGGAAAAGAGAACAGGAGGTTTCGTCCGATTCCCTGTTACCTGTTACCTGTTCCCTGTTTTTCGTTTTCTGAATAATGAGTGAATAGGGAAAAGAGAACAGGAAGTTTCCGCCCTGTTTCCTGTTCCCCATTCCCGATTCCCTGTTTCCTGAATGCCCAGTGAATAGGGAATAGGGAAAAGAGAACGGGAGATTTCGTTCGATTCCCTGTTACCTGTTACCTGTTCCGTGTTTTTCGTTTTCTGAATAATGAGTGAATAGGAAAAAGAGAACAGGAAGTTTTTGCCCGGTTTCCTGTTCCCCATTCCCGATTCCCTGTTTCCTGAGTACTCCGTGAAAAGTGAATAGGGAAAAGGGAACAGGAGGTTTTCGCCCGATTCCCTGTTCCCCGTTCCCTATTTCCTAGCTAAATAGTGATAAGTAAACGCCAAGGCTTGATTTTTTTAAAGTTAATTCCCTTTCACCAAATGCTGATGGATTTCAAACAGGTTGGGGTTTTTGGGGTCTATTTTGATCTTTACGGCGTGCATATTTCTATCACCGAATACCTGCACCGCGGTGAAATTGGTCAAGACCTTTCTGTCTTCATCTACCAGGGGTTTATCTATCATAAAGCTGTGAAAATCCCCGTAGACCAACAATACCGGTTTTCCGAAATCCATTACTTCCTCTCTGAGCTGATTCACGAAGCTTTTGTGACCGTTGCTTTCCTCTTGGCTATGGTAGTTCAGGCCGGCATGCAGCATAAGGACCACACCCCGGTGGTCGCCTTGTTTGGCTTGGTTGAAAATTTGGGCCAACCAAAAAAGATTCGCCATTTCCCTTTCGTAAAATTCATCATTCAGTGCTTCCTCTCCCAGTTGGAGGTTATTGTTGGAACCCACCACGTGGATGGTGCCGAAAGAGACTTTGCCGGCTTCCCATAAGGCATTTTCCACGAATTTTTCAAATCCTTCAAACTGGTTCTGGGTCTGTAAGGGCATGTTTTTTTTTCCCTGGCTACGGCTTTCGCTGAAAAACAGCTGTCTGAGTTTGTCCAATCTTTCTTCGGGGTCATAATTGCCGCAGGCATCCCGGTGACAATCTGTCCATTCATTGTCGCCCGGAGTATAGATCAGCGGATGTTCGAATTGCTGGAAATATCCATGTATTCTTTCGAAGTATTCGTCGCTGCACGGTGTGCTTCCGGATTTGATATCACCGATGTGGATGGTAAAGGCCGGTTGCTGTTTGTTGAGGTCCTTGATCAAGGTCTCAAACCTGTCAAAATCTTCGGGGAGATGATAAGGAATATCCCCGATGGCCATGAAGTCGAACCTTTCCGGCTCATTGCTTCGACAGGCTGTATAAAAAAGAAAAAGAAGAAGAATCGATGTGTTTTTAAAGGAGGAGAAAAGCATGAACTTAGGTTTTTTGGTTGAATCCAAGGGAAGCGATTATTGTTTGGATAAAAGGTATTGGATAGTTTTGGTGTCCCCGTTATGTTGTATCTCCAACTCCATTTTTCGGCCTCCTATTTTATGTTTTCGGGTTATCCGGACTTTGGGTTCGGGGATATCTCCTGTATAAGGCACTACCAGCGTAGTGAACCTGTGGCCCTTTGATCCGGACTTTTTCTCGATGCTATAAGTAAATGCGGGGCGCGGTTCTTTTTGGGTGTAAATAAAAGACACCTGTCCCTCCGTCTCTTCCATCTGCAAACCTTCCTGAGGATTGGTACGGATGAGAACATTGTATCCCTGTTCAAAAGCAGAATGGGCACTCAGTCCTTCTTTGTCCATATGGACCTTTCCCGGTGCAAGCTGAAAGTTCAGATCCAGTTGGCCGGTGGCCGTACCGATGGCTTCATCAATGATGACAAAATAGCTTTTGTCTACAAAAATGACAGATCTCCGGTGTGCCAGTCCAGGATAACTTTGGTTTTCCACCACGAGAATATCATGGTCATCACCCGGTTTCCAAAGCAACAGCTTAGGATCGTAGGCTGCGTTGGCCCCATCAAGTGTCATGGTCTGGTGTACTTTTGTCTGGCGGAACCAAGCGCGGTTTTCCGGGTCTCCACTGTATATAAAGGAGCCCGAGTCCGGCATTAGGTTTCTTCCTCCTGCATACAGTTCAAAAGTGCCGTTATCAGGTTGGCAATGGCCGCCTCCATCAGGACCACATTTGAGCACCAGGCAAATGGCTTCTTTATCCCAGCCGCTTCTCATGGAATACAAACCGCTTTCCTTTAAGGCAAATGCGGTAGCTTCCGGCATACTTCCTTCCTTTCCTTCTGTGGCGACAAACAGAAAATCCTCCCGGTCAAAAAGTCTGGCCCAATCCTTCAGCCTTTCGTAATATTGTCCTGGATTTCCTGTCCAAGCGTCGCCGAATTGGGGTGTTGTCCCGTCAGGAAATGCCAGTTTCATGGGGACTTCGCACATTTTCCCAATAAGATTCAGGTAATCTTCACTGAATTTTTTCTCCTGGCCGTTCATCTGCGCCAGTTCGTAGGTGCGCATAAACCAACCGATACTTCCCATATGGTAACCAAATGCCAGTTCCCTCTGATGTCCATCTGAATACACCTGGTTATGGATTTCATGGTTAAGTCTTTGGGCCGACTCGTCCAGCCATTCCTCAGAAGCTTTAAATTCAGGAAAAGTCATGGCAATATAGCCCAGCCCCTCAGCCTCCATTAGCGCCCAATTACTTCCTTTCCTGTACTGGGTCATCAGGTAATCAGCATGTTCATGCAGAGAAGAAAGGAAGGCGACCAGTGTTTCCACGGTAAAATGCGGCGAGTCCAGGAAATATTGAAAAAGCGACGTCCACCGGTATCCCCGGATTCCTGCTTCTATAGATCGCCAGGCATGCCGGTGTGCTTCATCCCGGGGGTTTTTGTGGACCCAGTCCATCAGTTGCCGTGCCCACGCCTCCGCATATTTTTCATCGGCGCTATGCCAGTAGGCTTTGGCCATAGCCTCCCAGAAACCCATTCGGTTCAATTGCCAAACCCATTCATTGTCACTCACAGGTCTGCTGGCCCAGTTGATGTTTCTGCCTACAAAAAAGGGTGGGTAGGCAGGTTGCCCAACCATGATATGGACGAGGGCATTATCGGCGGTTTCCAGTTCTTTCCCGTTGGCAAAACTACCCCTGGATGCTTGTTTCCTTGCCCGGTCTATGGGGTGGTTTACCGAGTTTCTTTTTCTATAATAATCCAACAGTTTTCTGGCAGCCAGAAGAGGGTTGTCCAGATTTTTACGGACCTCATCCATCTCTTTTGCTTGGATATCCAGCAAGGATACCAGGTTTTCAAATCTTGTATGGAATTCCCCGGTGGTTTTTCCATAAATCACATCTTCCCTGTTATCAGAAAGCTGGTTATAGCCGATTTCCTGATTTTCCCCTATCTCGAGGCCAATACCTTGTCCGCCATTGTTTCTGACGATGTTGTCGTTGACTTTGGCCAAAGCCACGCCATCCATCCATTTATCGAAGTAAAGGCCATGCCGGTCGTTTCCTTCGATAAAGTTTTTGTATATCCGGACGTCCTTGCTTTCAGCCACATGGATTCCATGCAACTTATTACGTGTGGATTCATTTTCCGTAATTATGACTTCCCCGGCGAAAGAGAGATGAATGCCGCTTCCCCAGGGCGATGTGCTGAATCGGCTGTTGGACAGCTTGACCCCTGTTACCCGGGTAAGATGCAGGTTGTGGTGGAGTCCTTCGCCTGGCACCACATTGGAACCATTGTCACTGAAATCGCAACGTTCGATCTGAATGTTTTTTCCACCCCGGACAGACACCCCGTGTTTGGTGAAATTTCTGACGGTAAGGTTTTCCAATTTGATATTTTGGATCTTTCCTTCTTCTTCTGCGGAAAAAACGATCCCTTCCCTGCGCGGGGCAGACATTCTTGCCCGGGTCCTTCTGCCCTGGTTAGGATCAGTCCCCGGATCCAGGGAAGTGGCCCCTTCCAACACAAAATTTTTTAAAATCACATCTTGAAGCTCAGGATCTTTATTGCCCATGGTCAAACCGGTCATGTTGGACCGTAGCATCAGCACTGTCTCTTTACCCATCCCTTCTATCACGGTTTGACTGGGAACCAGTAATGTCTCGCTTAAGACATGGACACCCTTCCCCAGCACCACCTTTTTCCCACTTCTGGAAGCGATATCCAAAGCTGCCTGGACAGGCTCTCCCGGCTTTACAAGAATCATATTTTCACCGGTGTCAATGGTTCCTTCCATAGCCCCCGTGTACGGCCGTGCTTGTTGGAGAGGGGGAGGAAGAGTGTTTTCTTCAACGGCAGGCGTCTGGGCTCTTTGAGATACAAGAAAGTTCAAAGAGGATTGCGGCCGGGTTTGTTCAACAGCTTTTTTTGTAAAGGGCATCTCCATAGCCTTCACCTGGGTATAGTGGAAAAGCACAGGTTCATAGATATCCCTGAATTCCCCTCTCCCCCTTTGTGAAATGGTACCGTACACGGCTACCTCTTCTCCCAGCATAAATTTGGAAGTATATTCAAAGCCCAGGGCCAGCCGGTTGTCCGCCACACCGTAAAGGTCCACCCCCTGGGTCCAGGCCACTTGCGCTGCTTTCGCAAACTCCCCCAGACCTAGCTGAACATGCGGCCAGTCGCGGGTACTTTCCTGTATCTGGCCATTGGGGTAAATGTATTTTGTAATCCCACCGTTGTTGGGACCCCAATAAAATCGCTCAACAGCTTTTTGGAAAATATCCGGTCGATCAGTAAAAATACCGATGCATAGCATGGTATTGATCATGGCTGCATCCCAGTTGCCATTTGCTTCCGTAAAGAAATCCTGAATGTAAGGATAATAGACCGTCAGCATCAGCTGTGAAAACTCCCGGATTTCGCTTTCCGCCCATCCTGCCTTGCTGTACCTTAATATTTCAGCGGCGTTGAGGAAATTTTGTCCCGTAAGTCCGGCGATCAGTTTGGCGTCATTATCATCAAAATCCCAGAGTGTTTTGGACCAGGCGTTGATGATGGCAATGGCTTTTTCTGCATGGTCTTTGTCTTCCGTAATGTACCACAACAGGGCATGTCTGTAGGCCTGGGCTGCACCGGCAGAAAGTTCCCTATGACCGTGTCCCTCCCTCCCATAGGATCCTCTCACCACATGGGTGAAGGGCTCCGTTTCAAAATCCAAAGGGGTGTCGGCTTTCAAAATTTCGTACGCCTTTACCCAATTTTCTTCTCCTGACCGGATTTTTGCCTTCATGTATTCGAGGTCGTCATGGTTCTGCATCATTCCCGGGTGTACAAACTGTTGAGGAAGGATGATGGAAACGCCGGATGGACTCGTTTGGGAAAACAGGTGAATTGGAATAAACAGAAACAGTAAAAATTTTCGGTAGATTATCCACGTCATAATATTAAATTTGGGTGACGGTTTTATTTTAAGCCCAAAATAATCAGTTTTACCCAAATAATCTATGAAATGAAAAATTAGGTTTAACTCAGTTTGAAAATAAATAAATACAGACTGAGTCTGATGTGAAAAGGAAATTTTTCACCGTGAACCATATCCATCAGGCTTTTTTTTGTTTTCCCTTCCCGATATGCTTCACGGATTCTTTCTTTGAAAAGTCTTTTTTGTTCCTTGAAAATGGACTTGTATTTATAATAAATAGCAACGGTCTTCAACTGATGGATAAATTTTCCCCGGTAGGGGATTTGTAAACCCAGATGCAGGATCTGCTTTGCATTTTCATCCATGTTAAGTTTTTTGAGCGTGATCTGTCTTAATCCCGCCCCATCCCGTGGGTTGTATTTTTTGATTTCTTCCCTGAGGTTTTTCTCTGAAAAGCTTTTTCTAAGGTATCTTCCTGAACAGTTGTAGCGGACGTAGTTGTCAAAATCTGCGGGGTCCAGATAGCCGTCACCAAGGTTACCATTATAACTTCTCTGGTCAAATACAATGCAGGGTCTACCGCAGGCCATGGCGTCATAAACCGACCGCCCAAGCCCAACCACAATGTCAGCCCTGTTGATTTCGGGGGCTATGTCAAAAGTGGGGTTCACAAATTTGTTGATCGATTGAAACGAAATGCCTTCTGATTCGCAGGCTTTTTTCAGAAGTTCGTTGGCCGTCTCACTTTGACATAGGGACAGTAATTTTTCAGGCGGATCATTAAGGGCTTGTTGTGGCTGAAAAATCCGCGTGTCGATGCCATTTAATATCACTTCAGCGTCGAAACCTTTGACGCGTAGATGGGCTGCGGTTTCTTCCGAAACAGCAATATGCCGAAACGCCAGGGGGGAGGGTTGTTCCAAAGGAGGCAGCGTACCATGACAGATCTGGATAATCGGTCCCTGGCCAAAGAGGTAATTGACCGTGGTATTGTGGTTGGCGATAATCAGGTCATAATCGTTGTGGGATTTGAACGGTATGCCCAGCTCCTTTTCTATTTTTTCAGACGTATCTCCTTTTTTAAAAGTAAAGTATTCCAATATTAAGCCGGGAACCTTTTTAAGGGATCCAAGAAAGTAATACGTATACACCTCTGTGCCACCGACAGTGTCCAGGTGGTTTGTCGCAATAAGGATCCGGTATTTAGTATCAGTTGGCATTCAGACAGGCAGTTTCATTATGTTTTTTTATTAAACGGCATTTTAGGGATAACTTCGCAAAAATAAACGTTTTTGTACATTTGTGAGTTTGTTTCGGGGTTGCACGACCTTCAAGATATGGAGCGTGTTTCGGGGTTTGGGCACTTTTAAATTTTGAAATTAACCGGGGCTGGAGTAGTTTTGTAGGCCAGGCCTTTACTACAGCTTAAATTGTAAAATATTCTTTTCTCAGTTTGCAGCTTGACTTTATTTTGGTATTAGAATTGGGTCACCTATTTTGGGTAAAGAATCAAAGGATACTCAGAATTGGCGACCAGGTTTCCTTACTGTATCCAAGAAACAATCAGGTGATTTGAAAAAGCAAAAAAGTTGTTAAGGAGGCACCGAATACCCTACCAAAACTGTCTGATAAATGGTAAAATAGGTAGAAGTCAAAAGCTGGTTATTATTTGATGATTTATATATGGAATATAAGGCAATATTTGTTATTCTCTTAGTGATCATGTTGGTTTTTGTATTGTACAAAGATCTGCTTCGGCCTGCTTTCGCTTTTTTGGCTACGGCTTTTGTTTTTATCGTTTCCCAAATCATCAGCCCCGAGGAATTTTTAGCGGGGTTGGCAAACAAGCAGATTATTGTCATTTTTCTGCTGATAGGAGTCACCGCCGGTATTCAAAAAAATATAGGTTCAGGTTTTTTTTATAGAATATTCAGTGAAAAACTCACTCCGACAAGGTTCCGTACCAAGTTGATGTTTTTAGTAGGCAGCCTTTCGGCGTTATTGAACAATACTCCTATTGTGGCGTTTATGATACCTTACGTAAAAGAATGGGCGGAAAAAAACAATTTTCCGGCATCGAAGTTTTTGATTCCGCTTTCTTATGCCACGATATTGGGAGGAATGATTACGGTAGTGGGCACATCTACCAACTTGGTACTCAACGGATTGATCAGCCAGTATGGACTGCCGATGTTAGGATTCCAGGATTTTTTGTTCATTGGTTCTGCGGTGGCCCTGATCGGTATCAGTTATTTGGTTTTTGCCTCTGACAGGTTGCTTCCGGAAAGGGAGGGGAACAAGACCGAGGTAATGGCTCATATCAATGAATATATTATAGAAGCCGTGGTGGTGGGAGACTCCAGTATTATTGGGAAATCCGTGAAGGACGCCGGACTGAGGAGTTTGAAAGAGATATTTTTGGCTGAAATCTCGAGAGAAGGAAGGGAAATTTCTCCCGTTTCCCCTAGGGAAGTGCTTCAGCCGGGAGATAAACTTTTTTTTACCGGAAGCACCAAAGCCATTTTGGAGTTGATCAGTCAGGAAAAGGGTCTGGTGTTACCGGAGGAGACCTATATCAATATGAACGGGTATTTCCGATTGACCGAAGCGGTGGTTCCCAGTACTTCCAATCTTATCGGGGAGAAAATTAAAAAAAGTGATTTCAGAAAGCGGTTTCAGGCCTCCATTATATCTCTTTACCGTAAAGGGGAAAAACTTAGGGGCAATATAGGGGAGACAAAAATACAGGCGGGAGATCTCCTGCTGATGCTTTCAGGGGAAAACAGTTTTCAACAGGAAAGCAATAAGGATTTGATCGTAATCACCCTTCAGGATGAGATTGATGCCCGTTCGGTTCAAAACAACGTTCTCCCTTCTGTCCTGGCTGTAGGGATTCTCCTGACAGGAATTGTTGGGTGGATAGACCTTTTTATGGCCGCATTTGGTGGCATCATTGTACTTTATCTTTTCAGGGTGCTCAATTTAACTGTGTTGAGAAAATCAGTGGATCTGGACCTACTGCTGATTCTGGTATGTTCCCTGGCCATAGGAGTGGCTCTGAAAAACTCGGGGGCAGCATCTCTGATGGTGGACGGCATGTTATGGATGACGGACGGAGCGGGTGTGATGTTTTCGATCTCGTTATTATTTGTGCTGACATTGGTTTTAACAAGTATGATCACAAATGCCGCAGCAGTTTCGATAATGTTTCCGATGGCGATGGAAATGGCCATCCGGCTGGAGGCGCCATTTGCGGCTTTTTTCCTGGCCATCGCTTTCGCGGCATCAGGGGATTTTATGACACCTATCGGATATCAGACCAACCTGATGATCATGGGGCCGGGAAATTATAAATTTAAAGACTATTTCAAAATTGGTCTGCCCCTGACGATAATTTATACATTAGTGACATTGATGGGGATAAAGCTTTATTTTCAGTTATAAATTAAGGATTATATCGGGAAAGTCACTTGATCGGCTTATATTTTATATCGGAATTTTTTATTAAAAACAGTATATAATATATAAAAAACAGATATTTATCGGTGTAATCTACAATTTCCTTTGCTTTTTAAACCTTCAAAAATTTTGAATTGTTGGGTCATGGCTATACTTTTACGAAAAATTATGAAGTTGATTTTGATCATGAATTCAATGTTTGTGAACTTTGCTCAGTTGGAATTTAATGTATCGCATTAGCATGGACACCGTTTTTCTGTGATAGATGGCCATGCGCTCCCCTTATTTGTTACGTGATTACCTCAATGGTATTTAAAAGAAAGTGTAAGCATGGGCTGACGCTTATACCGATTAAATGATCAATGGACCGGCATCGAGCCGCACGGCATGATTACCGAAAAAGAGAATGAAATTAAGATATTGATATTTTACTTGATTGTTAGAGAGATAAATTAAATTATTGGAAAATTGTTTTAAAATGAAAGTCAAAAATATTTGTTGTATCGGTGCGGGCTATGTCGGAGGACCTACCATGGCAGTGATCGCCAAAAAGTGCCCGGAAATAAAAGTGACAGTTGTGGATATTAACCAAGCCAGAATAGCCGCTTGGAATGATGAAGACGTAAATAATATTCCTGTTTATGAACCTGGTCTTGGCGAGATCGTTGCTGAATCCAGAGGCCGAAATCTATTTTTCTCCACCGATGTGGACGGCGCCATAGATGAAGCGGATATGATCTTTATATCCGTCAATACTCCTACCAAGACTTATGGTGAAGGAAAAGGGCAGGCCGCCGATTTGAAATGGATAGAACTTTGTGCGCGCCAAATTGCCAGAGTGGCCAAAGGGGATAAGATAGTGGTGGAAAAATCAACGCTCCCGGTCCGTACCGCCAGTACGTTGAAGGATATTTTGGAACATACCGGTAACGGCCCCCATTTCCAGATTCTTTCCAACCCTGAGTTTCTAGCTGAAGGAACCGCGGTACAGGATCTCTTGGAACCGGACAGGGTGCTGATAGGAGGTAGCCAGGATGAGGGCGGACAGAAAGCGATACAGGAACTGGTAAATATTTATGCGCACTGGGTGCCTAAGGAAAAAATATTGACTACCAATGTCTGGTCATCGGAACTTTCCAAACTCACTGCTAACGCTTATTTGGCCCAACGGGTATCTTCTATTAATTCTCTGTCTGAACTTTGTGAACATACAGAGGCGGATATCAATGAGGTGGCTAAGGCCATTGGGACGGACAGCCGTATCGGCCCAAAATTTTTGAAAGCCTCTGTGGGTTTTGGCGGATCATGTTTTCAAAAGGACATTTTAAACCTGGTGTACATTTCCCGGACATATGGACTTCACGAGGTGGCGGATTACTGGGAACAGGTTATTCTTATGAATGACCATCAAAAACGAAGGTTTGCCAAAAAGATCATCCGGACTTTATACAATACCGTCAGCGGGAAGAAGATATCATTTCTGGGCTGGGCATTTAAAAAGGACACCAATGACACGAGGGAATCCGCGGCAATATATGTAGCCGATTATCTACTTAATGAACAGTCTTATATTGCGGTATTTGACCCTAAGGTAAAGAGTGAACAGGTATTTATGGACCTTGATCGCCTGAATACACGGAACCCGGAAGAAAACAGAAAGTATGTAAAAACGGAGACAGATCCCTATAAAGCCTGTGAAGGATCCCACGCTGTAGCCGTACTGACGGAATGGGACGAGTTTACGGGCTATGACTGGCAGCGTATTTATGACAGCATGTTGAAACCCGCGCATGTTTTTGATGGCAGGAATCTGCTTGACAAAGATAAGTTGAAATCGATTGGTTTTCAGGTCCACGTCATAGGGTCATCTGATTAATGACCGTAAAAGGGTATAGGCTCTAAAAAAAAAGCTTCAGGATCATCCTGAAGCTTTTTTATGACTGCCTGATGTAGCAGTGTGAAATATTTACACAATGGGTTTTTGTAATAGTTTTTGGGATTTTTTTGAAATTGAAGCAAAAAACTTATTTCTTGTCTTTTACATCATCTTTTACCTCTGCGAGTATTTTTTCCATATCCCTCACTTCAAGATTTTCATCTTTGGCGAAAAAGGATGCTAATTTGGCAAAGGACCCTCCGAAATAACCCGACAGCAAGTTTTTAATGGAAAAACTCCTGTATTCATCTTTAGATACGATGGGATAATACTCATGTGATTTCCCATAAGCGTTGTGCTTCACAAATCCTTTTCTTTCAAGGATACGGATAATGGTGGAAACGGTGTTGTAAGCCGGTTTCGGCTCTTTCATCTTTTCGAGGACATCTTTGACAAACCCTTTCTCAATGTCCCACAAAATCTGCATGATTTGTTCTTCTGCTCTAGTTAGTTCTCTCATATAAGTAGGTGATTTTCCATGAACTTAACCATTTAGTTTTATAAATGCAATTAATTTTTAAATAATTATTTAAAAAAAGTAATATTACTAAAATTCTTGTATAGATGATATTTTTATGTAAATATCTTTTGGCAACAAAAATGAAGTTGGTATCCATTTTTTTACGTTTCACATTTTTTTTTGCATGAATTTATTTTTTTCGAAGAAAAAAAGGCTGATTTGAGGGGACAATTGAGGTAACGTAAACAGTTTGGTTTCGGCTGGATGCCTTGGCTGAATCAAAATATTTTAACAACGCCAATGATGCCATGGACGCGGGCCCGACCCGGATGAAGCGTTGTTTTTGTAAAAAAGGTTTATTCAAAGACGAAACAACAGCGCGCCACGGAGGAAGCTTTGGTGAAAGTGGTATGAGAATACATGACAAAACCTCTTTTCACACCCAATGAAAAGACATCGGTGCCTTGTCTTATGTTGAACGGGGCACTTTTCTTCGCTTATCCCTCAGGCCTCCCGATGCGGGACAGGTGCCCTAAAGAGGGAGGCTTTCCACTAAGCTGTCTTTAATTTTATGATTCCCGATGCATGGAGGAGTCTCACGATGGGATAGGTAGGGTCAAACTCATACCACTTAACCGCAAAATTGGGTCTTTTCGGAAGTTTGTGGTGGTTGTTTTGAAACAATTCCCCCAGCATAAGGAAATCCAAAAACAGGGAGTTTTTTGATTTGTCGTTGTTGTCAAAGTTGGCATAACCATACTTGTGTCCACTCCAGTTGACTATAGCCCCGTGGACCGGCCCCATCATAAAATGAATCGGCAATAGAAAATACATCCACCAATGGGTGCCGGCAAGTTCGAATACACTGATGCTGAGCACATATATCAATACATATAGCAGTCCCCAGGCAACCCTTACCGTCATGGAATCTGCAAATAAATCAAATTTATTCCAATCGGGAACATCCTTTGAGAACCGTTTTTCCGGTTTGATCCTAAAGCTGAAATGGTCATTGTAAATCTTTTTCGTTTTCCACATCATCGTGAAAAGATTCTCCGTATGGTGTGGGCTGTGGGGATCTTTTGGGGTGTCGCTGTAAGCATGGTGCATGCGATGAAGAATGGCATACGCTCTGGGTGACAGATAGGAACTTCCCTGGCATATCCACGTGAAAAAGTAAAAGAACTTTTCCCAGAATTTGTTCATCTCAAACATTTGATGGGCTGCATATCTGTGGAGAAAAAAACTTTGACAAAACAGGGAGAAATACCAGTGAAGAAGAAATAAGACAACTAGAATCACTTAATTTTAAATTTTTGTTTAACCCTGTAAAATTACGCTGTATTTTGGATATAAAGGAGTTATCCCTTCTTTTTTTTATAAAAGGTGATAAAAATCATGTGACTTGCACCCTAATCCCAGAGATATTCCGGATTTTCTTAATAAAGGCGGGCTCTGATCCCGCCCATCTGGTTGAAATTGAAAATATTCTCTTCCTGAAAAAAGCGGCCTCCCAAAATTAGTATGAACGGTTTTTTTATTTTGGCCAATTGGTTTACTTTTAGCGCTAAACTTAATGATGCCCGGAATGGAACCTAAAAAATCAAAATCAATGATTGATTTTGAAGAACAAATCCGTTACGAGAAGGCGGAGCCCTTCTTGGATGACAGGCATCTGTGGAGGCGTTTTAAATCGGGTAGCGAGTCTGCCTTTATCAAAATATATGAGTCGTATTTTGATGTGCTCTTAAATTACGGTTATCAGCTGACTGGAAGGGAAGACTTGACCCAGGATGCTATCCAGGATCTCTTCATTGATATAAGAGATAGCAGGGAAAGGTTAGGGGATACCCATTCCATCAAGTTTTATCTGATGAAGAGCCTCAAAAGAAAGCTGTTCAGAGAGTCTGCCCGTTGGTATAACCAATGCGATACGATCGCGGAAGGCCTTCCGTTTGAGGTGACCTTTTCACATGAAAAGATACTGATTGACAGACAAATCAGTGAAGAGCAATCCTTGAAACTTAATCAAGCGGTACAGAATATGCCGGGAAGAAAAAAGGAAGCCTTATATTATTTTTATTATGAGGGGTTGAGTTATGAGCAGATCAAGGAGATGATGGAGCTATCGCATATCAAGTCTGCCAGAAACCTCGTATATGAAGCCATATCTTATTTGCGGGAAGCGTTGAAATAAAATTCTGACACAGGATGGTCATTGTCATTAATTCCATGTGATATTCCGTAAATTTTTATATTACGGAATCATTAATTTATTTTTAACTTTTTTACCAAAAAAACCATGTCATTTAAGGAATTGTTGCCTTATATATTTGAACAGTTTCTGAAATGGAAGAGAGTAAAGATCAAATCAATATATTGTTATCTGATCCCGAATTTGTACGGTGGGTAAAAAAACCGGATAGGGATTTAGAAATCTATTGGGAAAACTGGATTGCTGCACATCCTGACCGCTTAAGTGAGGTAAAAACGGCGAAGGAGATGATTTTGGGAATTCGGTTTTCGCATTTGGAGGTTGGAGGCGGTTTAAAAAAAGACGTTCTTCATCGCATATTGGCCGGGGAAAGAGCGCTCATGGAGGACCCATCGGCTTTGAGGGTTGAAAAAGCTGTTTCGGGCAAATTAAAACAAAAAAAGTTTTTGTGGGTACATATGGATCAATGGACCAAAGTAGCGGCCATTTTGATCTTCGTGGTGTTGTTTTCCCTGATCGCGCAATGGTATGCATATGCTCCGGCACCTTTGGAGAATGAAACGGCACCCGAAATTGCGATGATTTCCAAAAGCACGCTTTTTGGAGAAAAACTGAATTTTAAGTTGCCGGATGGTACATCTGTTTGGTTAAACTCGGGCAGTGAGCTCAGATACCCGGTGACTTTTGACTCGGTCTCGAGAGTTGTCACTCTTATTGGGGAGGGCTATTTTGAAATTGTGGAGGACAGTGGCAGACCTTTTAAAGTTGTATCGGGTGATTTGACCACGATTGCCATCGGCACCGCCTTTAACATCAATCAGTTCAACGAGGAAAAACTTTGCATTTCACTTATAAACGGCAAAGTGAAAGTGGAAAATAACCTTACAGAAGAAAACATCACGTTGGATCCCGGGCAGCAATTGCGGTATTTTCCGGAATCAGGAAAATCTTCGATCGCAAAATTCTCTGCCGAGGATATAATGGCATGGAAAGAAGGTGTTTTGAAGTTCTCCAACGCTTCTTTTTGGGAGGTAGTAAAATCATTGGAAAGATGGTATGGGGTGAGTATTACCGTGAGCGGCCGACCCGGTAACTCGTGGCTCCTTACCGGTGACTATAAAAACCAGAACCTCGATCTGGTCCTGGAGAGAATGGCCTATATAGAGGCATTTGAATATTCAATCAAACAAAAAAAAGTATACATCAAATTTCAGTAATATGATAAAAACACCCGCAGATACCTCTTAGAATGTTGAAATTGGTTTAAGGAAACCAAAAGTGGTCCGGGATGGATAGACATTGGGGAATGGCGCCACCCACGGACCAGGCTTAATGAATGTATCAATAAACCTAATAAAATTATGAAATTAAAATTACAAAAGACAATTTATATGTTGTCAAGGTACTTCCTTTATGGATTTTTACTGCAATTAGTTTTCCTCAACTTGGTATTGGCAGTAAATGTGAGTGCTCAGTACAAGACCATTGATATGGTTTGGGTTTCACTGGACCGGGATGAGCTCACACTGGGACAGTTCTTCAGAAACATAGAATCCAGGTCCGGATTCAAATTTTCCTACGACAGAAGAGATATTGACAGGGAGTTGCTTATCGCGCTGGAACCTAAATCGGCCACGGTCGAAGACCTCCTCAAGCAGGTCTCCCGCCAGGCATCCTTGACGTTCCGCCAGGTCAATGACCAAATAGACGTAAAAAAAGTAGACAAACCCGTTGTAGAAGTGGTTTCTGTAATGGACAGGACCATCCGGGGGGTGGTAAGGGACGAAACCGGAGAACCATTGCCAGGAGCTACCGTTTCAGTGCAGGGCACCGCGACGGGTACGGTAACGGATCTGGATGGAAGCTACTCGCTAACGGTGGCAGACAATGCCGTTCTGGTATTTTCTTATATCGGTTATGAAACACAGCGGATACCAATCGGCAACCAGTCGGAAATCAACGTGACCATGGACATGGATGCTTCTTCCTTAGAAGAGGTGGTGGTTATCGGATATGGTACACAGAAAAGAAGCGATCTTACGGGGGCGGTTTCTTCGGTGAAATCCGAACAGCTCACGGCTTATCCTGCCATCAATGCGGTGCAGGCACTGCAGGGTAGGGCCGCGGGTGTACAAATACAGGCTAACAACGGTGCCCCTGGGGCGGATTTGAAAGTAAGAATAAGAGGAGGGACTTCCATTAATGCCAGCAGTGATCCTATATTTGTAGTGGATGGCTTTATCGGTGCTGCCATGCCCCCTCCTGAAGATATTGAATCCATTGAAGTGTTGAAGGATGCGTCCGCTACAGCCATATACGGTTCGCGGGGGGCCAATGGTGTCATTATGATCACCACCAAAAGGGGTAAGAAAGGCGAAGCCAGAATAGAGTTCAACTCCTCTTACTCCGTTCAAAACGAAATTAACCGTCTGGACCTGTTGAATGCGGACCAGTTTATTGACTATATTTCAGAAGCCAGACCCAACATACAGCCTATGGGAGCTGATACGGATTGGCAGGATCAGATTTTCAGAACAGGTGGGATCCAAAACTACCAGTTGTCCGTATCCGGTGGAAACGATGCGGTGAATTATTACGTTTCCGGTGCCTATTTTGACCAAAAAGGGGTGATCATCAACTCCAACTTCAACCGTTTTTCCATCACCAGTAACCTTGATGTAAAAGCCACCGATAAACTCCGTTTCGGATTAAATATCTTTGCCCAGAGAAGTGCCAGCGATGGCGTCAGAACCCAGGAAGGATCCGGCGGCTTGACGCCAGGGGTAGTGGCTTCCGCTTTTAAATTTGAACCTGACCAGCCGATATACAGGGAGGACGGTTCGTTCACCGTAGCCAGATTGAATGACCCACACGATAATCCCTATGCTGTGGCCACATCTTTGATAAATGAAGATGTGAGAGACAGGTTTCAGGGTAATTTATATGCGGAATATGATATCGTGGACAATCTCAAATTCAGAACCACTTTTGGAGCCACCACCAATTCAGGCAGGAACGGTTTATATTCGCCTACTTCAGTAACCGAAGGTAGGAATGTGGGTGGCGACGCCCGGATCAATGCCTCAAGAAGTACCTTGGTGCTAAATGAAAATTACCTGACTTATTCCAAGACCTTCAATGAAATCCACACCATCACCGGTATGGCAGGTTATTCCTTCCAGGCATCGGAAAGTGAGAATTGGGGTGCAAGAGGCACTTCATTTATCACAGATGCCTTTTCTTTCTGGAATCTGGGTTCATCGGCAGTTTGGCAGGCTCCAAGTTCAGGGTTTACTGACTGGCAGATTTCTTCCTATTATGGTAGGGTAAATTACTCCCTAAGTGATAAATACCTGTTTACGTTCAACGCCAGGTATGATGGTTCTTCTACTTTCAGCCGTAACCATAAATGGGCATTTTTCCCATCCGGTGCCGTAGCCTGGAACATGAAGAACGAGAAATTTCTGGAAGATTCAGACCTGATAAGTTTCTGGAAATGGAGAGGGAGCTATGGAATCACCGGCAACCAGGCTATTTCGCCTTACCAAACGTTGGCCAGGTTCTCTCCCGTGTTTACCGTCATCAATAATGCGCCAGTCAATGCAGTTCGGCCTACCACGGTTGCCAATGACAACCTGACATGGGAAACCACCGCCCAACTGAACATTGGTACGGATATGGGTTTTTGGAATGACAGGGTAACTTTATCTGCTGAATATTATAGGATGGTCACCTCTGATTTATTGTTTGCAGTGCAATTGCCCCAATACTCGGGTTATACCAATCAATTGAGGAATATTGGTCAGGTGGAAAACAAAGGGTTCGAAATTACAATCGCTTCAAGAAATCTGACTGGAGCATTTCAGTGGGATACAGATATCAATTTCTCCAGAAACGTGAACAAAGTGCTTTCCTTACCGGACGGCAATGAAATCCAGTATGGTTCGGGACCTGGTCATATGGTAGGTTTGGGAAATACTCAGCTGTTGAGGGAAGGCTATCCCGTAGGCAGCTTCTTCGGCTGGATATATGATGGTGTATATCAGGAAGGGGATGAATTTATACCCGGTGGCGGTTTTGAGCAGACCCCCGGTGGCGAAAAGTTCAGGGACCTGAACGGCGATGGCGTACTCAACAGTGATGACCGGGATATCATTGGGAATCCACATCCGGATTTTATATGGGGATGGAACAATGATTTCAGGTGGAAGAATTTTGACCTGAATATCTTCTTTCAGGGTTCGTATGGTAATGATATCCTGAGTTATACCTTAATGGAATTGGACCTGTTGTCCGGTATCAACAACGCTACCACAGCCGCCCTCAACAGGTGGACACCTACCAATACCAACACAGATATCCCTAAGGCAGCCAATGGCCGTACCAGGAGGGTGTCTACCAGATGGATATATGATGGCACCTTTACAAGGCTTAAAAACCTATCATTGGGATACAATTTTCCCCAGCCTGTGCTGAACAAGTTGAAAGTCAGAAGGCTGAGGGTATATGCGAGTGCCCAGAATATATTGACTTTCACCAGTTACAGAGGATACGATCCCGAGGTAAACTACCAGTCAAGCGGTGCCACTAACGGCAACAGAAACCTGGGACTTGATTACGGAAGTTATCCCAATGCCAAAAACTATACTTTTGGCTTGAACGTGGGCTTTTAAATCCTGAACTTAAACAGACAATATCATGAAAAACAAAATATATAAATCGATTGCAGTGGCAATGACCTGTTTTTTTGCGGGCTGTGCAGACCTGGAAGAGAGGCCGGTGGGACTTTTGGCGCCGGAAAGTCTATTCAATTCAGCCAATGACGTGCAAACAGCCATATTTGGTGCTTATGGCTGGATTGCCTCCGAGCGACTGTATGGCAGGCAGTTTGTCACTGCCCTGATGCTGCGTGGAGATATGGTGGACATTGGAGATAGGGGTACCCCTGCTGAACGGCAGCAGGTGAACGATTTCAATATGGACGACAATAACGGGATGATCCGTTCCTTTTGGCCTTATTGGTATCAGGTGATCAGTGCCGTCAATGCAGCTATTGCCGGGGCTGATATCGTTGACATGTCTGATGCAGACAGAAACAGGCTTGTAGCGGAAGCGCGGTTTGTCCGGGCATTCAGTTATTTCCACCTTGTCCGCACTTTTGGAGATATTCCGTATATCGACTATTTCATCACTGATCCTGAATCAGTCAAAGAACTTTCAAAGACGCCGGCGGCGCAGGTTTATGAGGGGATTTTGGCAGACCTGGTATTTGCCAAAGAGTGGTTGCCCGATACCCAACCGTCGGATGTCCGCTCCAGACCTACAAAAGGAACTGCGGCATCTTATCTGGCGACCGTACACCTGACGCTTGAGAACTATCAGCAAGCTTATAATGAAGCCAAATGGGTGATTGACAACAAAAGCAGATTTGGTTATGACCTGGAAGCAGACTACCAGGATCTATTCAGGGCCGAACTGGCCAACAACATGAGGGAACACATTTTTGCTGTGGAATTCCTGGGACAGCAAAATGGCGGTGGCGGAGCCAACGATGACCTGATGGCGCCCATGACCGGCATCCGGGGTGCAGATGAGTTGGGTTGGAGTGTATGTGTGCCTTCCATGGCTGTTTACAATACCTGGGATGACCGTGATTACAGGAAAGGGGTCAGCTTTGCTGCTGAAGCGCCCGTAAACGGCGTAATGACTCCTTATAGTCAGTTTGACAATACCCAACGGCCCCATATTGCCAAATACAGAAGGTATCCTGGCAACAGCAACGCGGAAGGCAGGTATTCAGACCACAACTATGCGGCTATGAGGTATGCGGAGATCCTTTTGACGGCTGCTGAGGCTTTGACCGAGGTAAATAACGGGCCGAACGCAGAGGCGATCGGATATGTAAATGAAGTCAGGGAGAGGGCAAGAAACGCCGGGGGACAGGTGAGTACCTTTCCTGAAGATGTTCAGTCGGGATTGAGCAAGGACGCTTTCATTGACCTGGTGTTGGAAGAGAGGAGGATTGAACTTTCATTTGAATTCAAACGATGGTATGATATCCAAAGAAGAAGAATGGGGGATCAGGTTTTTAAAGGCCCCAATTCATTGGAGCCACAGGCTAATTTTGACGCGTCAAGGGATTACCTGATGCCGCTTCCACGGATAGAACTGGATGTGAACCCTAACCTTGGACCACAAAACCCTGGATACTGATAATTCAATTGATTGTATAAATACAAAAAGAGCGGTGGATTTCCTCTACCGCTCTTTTTTTGGATATTGAGAAGTATCCAACAGCGTATTTCTTGTAAGCATTTGAATGATTTTAGATATGCAGACTTTCTTTGTCCACTACTTTCCCCTTTCCAGATTATTGTAATACTTGATTTTTTCATTGAGTTTTCTAAAATCCAGTTTCCCATTGGCGTCCTTTAAATGATGGACAATGGCAAGGGCCTTGTTGAGACGGGATGGAGAACTTTTCACTTTATTGACGATATAAATAAGACTTCTCTGTTTTCCCATAGTGAGCGCTTTAAAGTGACGGTTGCCCTCCTCGTCCTGATCAAGCAATGCCTGCAGTTCTTCGGGCATCCCGTGCCCATAGGTTGTCCGGTCTTTTTCCAGAAAAACATGGACTTTATCCCCCTCATATATATCTAATTTATCCTTTAATGCTTTATTGAGGAGGATATACCAATAGTCCCTGCATTTCATCAGTGCGGTATGAAACCCCTCCAACCCATTTACCTGACAAAGAACCCGTCTGTTGTCGCCTTCAATAAAGAACGTGGCAATATCTTCAGGAACAGGTAGGTGGTGTTGCCACAAATTGGAATGGAAATTTTCAAGGGTGGTGGTAAATGTCTTGGTTTTTTCCATGATAGACTGCCATTTCCTGAAAGTTAATAAAATTTGGCGGTTTCGGATAGGGTTTGCTACCGGCCGGCCCAAAACCAGTTTCCCTTGATGGGCTTTGGTTTGTAAATTTCCATATTATCTTGTTTACATTCTTTATTTTTGCCACTTTGAGAGGGAAATGTGATGAAGATGACAAAATATATAGAGGAGATGTTTTTTCCTAATTGTCATGATATTGATTCAGTGCAGATGACCGTAACCCCAATTAACCAATGAAATTAAAAAAAGTACATGGACTATCCATAAAAGTTCTTTTATACCTTTTGACCTTCACTTTCACAGGTTTTCAGCAGACTTACCCACAAGCAAATATAGCCGGGACAGCATGGGAAAGCGAATCGAAAAACGCGAAAAAACCCAATATGGTATTTCTCATTTCGGAAGACAATTCCAAACATCACATGGATCTTTTTGACCCTAATGGAGTGCCGACGCCTCATATCAGGACAATGGCTGAAGAGGGGCTTACCTTTATCCATGCCTTTTCCAATTCGCCTGTTTGCTCAGTGGCCAGAAGTACCTTAATTACCGGTACCTTGGCCACCCGTACCGCCATGCACCTGCACCGGAAGATTGAAATAGCCCCGATGCCTGATGGTTTGGAAATGTTTCCGGCTTATCTTAGAAAAGCCGGCTACCATACCACCAACAATGCCAAGAAAGATTACAATGCGGTGGAAGGGGAAGGCGTTTGGGATGAATCCTCCAGCCGGGCCACCTGGAAGAACCGAAAAGCCGTGGATCAACCGTTTTTCCATAAGGAAACCTTTATGGAATCCCATGAAAGCAGACTGCATTTTGACCGGGATCTGATGCGGGAATACCAGCCTGCGGACGAACCGGACAGCGTTTGGTTACCTCCTTATTATCCCGATACGCCGACGTTCCGTTTTACGGTGGCCTACCATAGGGACAAGATCAGGGAAATAGATGAATGGGTAGGAAATGTTCTTAAAGAATTAGAAAAAGACGGTTTGTTGGAAGATACGTTTGTCTTCTATTTTGGAGACCATGGCGGCGTGTTGCCGGGAAGCAAGGGGTACCTTTATGAAACGGGCTTGCATGTGCCACTGGTGGTGCGGGTCCCGGAAAACTGGCAGCATTTGGTTCAGGTTCCACAGGGGACAGAGGTGAAAGGGTTTGTCAGCTTTGTGGATTTTGCTCCTACGGTTCTGAATCTGGCGGGAATTCCTGTACCTGACCAAATGGATGGGATGCCTTTTCTAGGCCAGGGAATTGATGTGAGGGAATTGGAAAGCAGGGACGAAGCGGTAGGTTATGCGGACCGGTTTGACGAAAAATATGAGATGGTCCGCTCAATAAGAAAAGGCAAGTGGAAATACATACGCAGCTTTCAGCCCTTTTACCCGGACGCCCTGCATAACAACTACCGTTACAAAATGCTGGCTTTTGCCGAATGGAGAGACATGTTTTATGATCATGGCCTGGATGAGTCGCAGCAAAGGTTCTTTCAAAGCAAACCGGTGGAAATGCTCTTCGATCTGGAAAAAGACCCGTATGAGTTAAACAACCTGGCACCTGTAGCGTCACATCAACAAGATCTCTCGAAAATGCGGGGGATGATTAATCAAAAATTATTGGAATCCCATGATCTGGGTTTTTTGCCCGAGAGTGTATTGGTGACCGAGGCCATAGGCAACCCCGTGCTTTTTGGCAATCGATTTCACCATCAATTGGACAAATTGATAACAATCAATACTTGGGCATGCATGCCCTTCCAGGAAGCTTTTGAGAAGCTTTCACAAATACTGGAAAGCGGCAATTCTCTGGAAATATACTGGGCACTGACCGTAGCTTCCACATTTGGAGAAGAGGCCAAACCCCTCACTGCCAAAATAAGCCCACTGCAATCAGCTCCGGACAATATGGTGAAGTTGAGGGCGATAGAATTTATGGGGATTATCGAACAGGCATCGCCTTATGACCGGTTGGTTGATTTAATCAATACGGCCGAAAATCCTGTGGAAGTTCTTTTGGCCCTTAACACCTTGGTTTATTTCAGGGACCATTCTTCTTATGAATTTGTACTGGCTCCGGATCTCATAAATCCTGAAACCACCAATGATGAGGTTTTGCGCCGGTTGGCCTATCTCAAAGGGGAATGGTAACGGATTTTCTTATACCATTTATTTGCTGTTTATCAAAAATACCTGGTATAAATAGGGGATTTTGTGGATGTTGGTTAAATTGGAGCGAAAAAATAGTAAAACTGTCACCATGATCCTTTATCACCGGCTTATTTATATCACGTTTATTTCAGCATCATTAAGCTTATCCTGCTCATCCTCCGACAAAAACAGACAGGCGGAGGAGGATGATCCGGCCTCTTGCCATGATAATATCCCCGACAGGTTCGGTGGTGTACGGTCTGCTGATTCGGATACCCTCTATGGATCCGCGACAAGTGAAGTATCCCATGAGGGCATGATTTGGATAGAAGGAGGGGAGTTTGTCATGGGCGATCAGGATGGTAGAGGGAGAAAAGACGAAAAACCTGCCCATAAGGTAAAGGTGGATGGTTTTTGGATGGATGAAACCGAAGTGACCAACCGTCAGTTTGCTGAGTTTGTGGAAGCAACAGGTTATGTGACTGTAGCGGAGAAAAAGCCGGATTGGGAGGAGATCAAGAAGCAATTGCCTCCGGGAACTCCCAAGCCGCCGGATGAGGTGCTGGTAGCGGCGTCTTTGACCTTTAATCCACCCAATAAGCCGATTTCATTGCACAACGCTGCCCAGTGGTGGAGCTGGACAGAAGGGGCTAATTGGAAACATCCGCAAGGGCCAGGCAGTACCATCCAAGGTAAAGAAAATTATCCCGTTGTTCATATAGCCTGGGAAGATGCGGTCGCCTATGCGGAGTGGGCGGGCAAAAGACTTCCCACCGAAGCGGAATGGGAATATGCCGCCAGGGGAGGTGCTGACGGCAAGTCGTTTCCCTGGGGAAATGAACCCCTGGAAAACGGAAAGACAAAAGCCAATACCTGGCAAGGTGATTTTCCGCTTAAAGACACAGGGAATGACGGGTATCAGGGGCTGGCACCTGTCAAGTCGTTCGATCCCAACCCTTATGGCCTGTATGATATGGCGGGAAATGTGTGGGAATGGACCCATGACTGGTACCATGAAAATTATTATGCAAACCTCAGTGATGAAATGCAGGTAAACCCTAAGGGTCCGGGGAAAAGCTATGATCCCCAGGAACCTACGGTACCCAAAAAGGTGGTCAAGGGAGGTTCCTTCATGTGTAATGTATCTTATTGCGAAGGATATAGGGTCAGTGCGAAAATGAAGTCATCACCGGATACAGGTTTAGAACACACAGGATTCAGATGCGTATCTTCCCGTTAGTTATTGGAATCATGAAATCAAGGGACCGCCTTTTGTTTCCGGCAAGTCTCGTTCTTTTCTTTTTTTTTGCCTGCCAAGGAGAAAAAGATGAACCTTACATAAGACCCAATATTCTTTTTGCCATAGCAGATGATGCGTCCTTTCCCCATATGGGGGCCTATGGAACGGATTGGGTTCAGACGCCTGCTTTTGATCGGGTGGCCAAAGAAGGAATTCTTTTTACCCGTGCTTATACTCCCAATGCAAAATGTTCCCCTTCGAGGTCCATCATTATCACAGGCCGTAATTCCTGGCAACTGGAAGAGGCCGCCAACCATATCCCACATTTTCCAGAGAAATTTCTTTCTCACGTAGAAGTGTTGGGCAACTTTGGCTACCATACCGGCTATACCGGGAAGGGTTGGGCTCCCGGTAATCCCGGAGAGTTGGATGGCAAGCGGAGGGAGTTGACCGGAATCGCCTACAATGAGCTTACTACGGAGCCGCCCTCCTCAAAAATCAGTAAAATCGATTATTCGGCTAATTTTGAAATGTTTCTGGACGCAAGGGAGGAAGGCCAGCCCTTTTATTTTTGGTATGGAGGCTACGAGCCACACCGGGCTTATGAATATGAAACGGGAAAAGTATTAGGGGGAAAGCATGTGGATATGATCGACGAAGTGCCTCCGTTCTGGCCTGATAATGATACGGTAAGAAATGACATGCTGGATTATGCCTATGAAATTGAGTACTTTGACCGGCACTTACAACGTATTCTGGCTGTACTCGAAGAAAGGGGTGAACTGGATAATACCGTGGTTGTGGTTACCTCAGATAACGGTATGCCGTTTCCAAGGGTCAAAGGCCAGGGTTATGAATATTCACACCACCTGCCTTTGGCCATTATGTGGCCAAAAGGAATCAAGAATCCGGGAAGAGTAATTGATGATTTTATCAGTTTTGCTGATTTTTCCCCCACGTTTTTGGAGCTGGCTGAAATAGACCAAGAGGCTTCGGGAATGGCTTCCATCACCGGGAGAAGCTTATCAGATATATTTTTCACAGAGCAATCCGGGAAAATCGATCCCCGCCGGAATGCGGTGCTTATAGGAAAGGAAAGACATGATGTGGGTAGGCCGAATGACGAAGGTTATCCTATTCGGGGGATCGTCACGGAAGATTACATTTATCTCCATAACTTCGAGACAGATCGTTGGCCTGCCGGCAATCCGGAAACAGGTTATCTGAACACGGATGGCAGCCCCACCAAGACCGTTATCCTAAACGGGCGGAGTGATGCGGATACAAAACATTATTGGGAAATGGCGTTTGGAAAAAGACCTGCAGAAGAGCTCTATGCGCGGGCCAAGGATCCTGCCTGTATGCAAAACCTGGCCATCCATCCAGAGTACCAGTCGGTAAAGGAGAACCTTAAAGATCAATTGTTTGAAAGGTTGAGGGAAGAAGATGACCCAAGGATGTTTGGCCAGGGAGATTTATTTGATGCTTATGAGTATGCAGAGCCCAACACAGCGGATTTTTATAACCGGTTTATGAAGGGAGAGCAAATCAATACCGGGTGGGTTAATCCCACCGATTTTGAAAAAGATTTTAAAGAATGAAAAAAGCACGGATCAGGTTGGGACTGTTTTGCTTCGGCTTTCTGGCTATGATGATGCATGGCTGGTGCCAGGAAGGTCTACCTAATATGGTCATGATTATCGCGGATGATATCGGATGGGATGATATGGGTTGTTATGGCAACCAAGTGGTAAAGACGCCCAATATGGACAGAATGGCCTTGGAAGGTGTCCGGTTTGACAATTTTTACCTCACTACCAGTTCCTGTAGTCCCAGCCGTACCAGCATCATTTCAGGCAGGTATCCCCACAATACCGGCGCGGCGGAATTGCACACCCCATTACCGGAGAGCATACTTACCTTTACGCAGGTATTGAAGGAGGGGGGATACTTTACGGCCCAGTCGGGTAAATGGCATATGGGCCCGGCAGCTAGAAACAGCTTTGATCTTATCTATGATAAAAGGGAGGAAATAGGGGACGGCGGAGAGGACAAATGGCTGGCTACCCTGCAGGAAAGACCAAAGGAGAAGCCGTTTTTTCTTTGGCTGGCAGCACTGGATGCGCACAGGCCCTGGGGACCCAACGACTTTAGCGGTATGCATGATCCGGAAGCCATTCAGGTGCCTGTTTACTTGGCTGATGCACCTGACACCCGGTCAGACCTGGCCAAGTATTATGATGAGATAGCCAGGTTTGACTATTTTGTAGGAAAAGTAGAAGAAGAGCTCGAGGCGCAGGGTGTTTTGGACAACACGGTAATATTTATCCTATCAGATAACGGCAGACCTTTTCCCAGAAGCAAGACCAGAATGTACGACAGCGGCATCAAGTCGCCCCTGATTGTGAAATGGCCGAAAGGAATCACAGAAGCGGGAGCAGTATCCACAAGCATGGTCAGCAGTGTGGATTTGGCCCCCACTTTTCTCGACTTGGCTGGACTGGATATAGCCGGGGATTTTCAGGGAAAGAGCTTTTTATCTGTTATAGAAAAGCCCGATCTTCCCTTTAGAAAATACGTATTTGCAGAACACAATTGGCATGACCACGAGGCATATGAGCGAATGGTGCGGACGGATCATTATATGTATGTCTTGAATCTCAGGCCTTCATTGAGCAATACGGGGCCTGCGGATTCCAACGCCAGTCCTTCTTATAGGGATCTCAAAAGGCTGAGGGACAAAGGAAGGCTGAATGCCGCCCAAGCGGATGTGTTTATGCAGCCCAGGCCCTTTGAAGAATTTTATCACTGTGAAAGAGACGGGGAGCAACTGCTCAATCAGGCATCCCTAAAAAAGTATGAAAATGAGCTTGATCATTTACGGCAAGTGTTGGCACAATGGCGGGCAGAAACCCATGACACGGCCCCTCAAAACCTGACCTATGACTGGTATGATAAAGAAACCGGCCAAGCTCTGGATGTAGAGCAACGGAGAGGTGATATGCCCGGAGGGGACGCCGCTATGACAACCAAAGCCAAAGGACCATTTTAAACCCAATTGATGATGATAACCCAAAATATAAGCTCAAATTTTTGTTTGATTATTGTCTTCCTCCTTGGGTCTTTTGCATGTTCCCAAGCGGTAGAGGATGATGAACGACCCAATATTCTGTGGATAGTCAGCGAGGACAACAGTCCTTTTTTAGGCGCTTATGGTGATGAATATGCCACCACTCCCCATCTGGATGCGCTGGCAGCAGAGGGCGTTACTTATCTGAATGCCTATGCCACAGCCCCTGTCTGTGCCCCTGCGCGGTCTAGCCTGATCACGGGGATGTACCCGAATTCCCTAGGCACAGAAAACATGAGGAGTACTTATCCCATTCCAAATTGGATACATTTTTATCCCCAATACCTGAAAGACCTGGGCTATTACACCTCAAACAATGCAAAAAAAGATTACAATACCACCGACCAGCCGGAAGTATGGGATGAGTCCAGCAACAAGGCCACGTACAAAAACCGGAAAGAGGGACAACCGTTTTTTTCCATTTTTAATTTAGGGGTATCCCATGAGAGTTCGCTGCATGAGCCTTTGGCAAAACTGCACCACGATCCCGAAACCGTTCCTATACCTCCCTATCATCCCCATACTCCGGAAATGAAAAGGGACTGGGCACAGTATTATGACAAAGTAATGCACATGGATGATCAGGTGGGAGCCATTCTACAAGAGCTTGAAGATGCTGGGCTGAAAGAAAGTACCATTGTCTTCTATTATGGGGACCATGGCGGGGTTTTGGGCAGAAGCAAAAGGTTTTTGTATGAATCCGGACTGAGGGTGCCTTTGATTGTTTATTTTCCTGAAAAATTCAGGCATCTTGCTCCTGACGAGGCAGGTGGCCAAACAGACAGACTGGTCACATTTACCGACTTCGCGCCTACCTTGCTCAGTTTGGTGGGTGCCCCTATACCGGACTATATGCAGGGGAAAGCCTTTTTGGGAGAACAGGCTGTGGAACCCAGGGACTATGCATTTTCCCTCAGGGGGAGGATGGATGAGCGGTTTGACCTTAGCAGGACGGCTGCCAATAAGCAATACCGGTATGTGAGGCATTATATGCCCCACAAAATATATGGTCAGTATATAGAATATCTATGGCGTGCGCCGTCCATGAGGTCCTGGGAAAGGGAGTTTTTGGAAGGGGGACTTGACGAGGTTCAGTCCCGGTTTTGGAAACCCAAACCCGTGGAGGAACTCTACGATATAACAGCAGACCCTCACAATGTCAACAATCTGGCAGGGGATCCCAATTATGGGGATGTGCTGGAAGAATTGAGAAAGGCCACCCAGGATTGGCAGCGGGAAATCAGGGACGTGGGATTTGTGCCCGAACCCATGATGATAGAGATTTCCAAAACACAGACCCTTTATGATTTTGCCAGATCGGCAAAGTATGATTTCGATAAAGTATTGGCCACGGCTGAGTTGGCGGCAGCCAGGGAGATGGATGAAATTGGCAGCCTGATGGAATTGTTGGATGATGAGGACCCGATTGTCAGGTATTGGGCAGTGACAGGCTGTGTGGTAAGGGGAAAAGCTGCCAATGCCGCTAAGGAGAAGCTACAATCCAAATTGGAAGATCAGGAAATCAGCGTTCGCCTGGCAGCGGCTGAAGCATTGTATGTTTTGGGAGAAAGGGAAAAAGTGATGCCGGCCCTGATCGGGGGATTGGAGAGTGATAACCTGATGGCCAGGGTGATGGCCCTTAATATTCTGGAAAACATGGACAAAGATGCTTTGCCCGCCATGGAATCAGCCCGTAAACTTGTTTCGGATGACAATGACTATGATATCAGGGCAGCCATAAAACTTGTAGATAAATTAGAAGCATATTAAAACCAGCATAAACATTACTTGATGTTAGGTCTTTTGAGTAAATATATCAGGCAGCATACGAAGGGGATAGGCCGTGGTTATAGGCAGGGCTTTTTCCTGTTCATGATATGGGCATTGCTCAGTGCTTGTTCCCATCCCGAAAAGCCAAAAGAAAGGCCCCTGGACCCCTGGGCATTCAGGTCTGTCCTGGATAAAAAACCCAGGATGCTCACATTGGCGTTGGATACCGCCTGCTATGCAGCTTATGACTTGACAACAAGCCGGCTTTATAAACTGTGGAAAGGAGGAGTGACGCTGGAAGGAACGGTTTATACCAATAAAAAAAATATCCAGCCCACCAGTTGGGGCACACCTTATATAGAGAAAGACCTATTGCCTAACCGGTGGACAGTACTCCAAAACGGGGAAGCCATTGATTTTGAAATACGGCACAAAGGGTATGTCTTTCGAAACGGCCAGATTACCCTCCAGTTTGAGATGGTTTTGGGGGACGGGACCATCATCCAGTTACACGAAAAACCTGAATTTATCAGAGATAACCAGGGAAGTCCGGGTTTTTCCAGGACCTTTTTGACCCGTAATGTGCCCGAAAATATCGCGATAGGAGTGGGCAATGCAGACGAGGTCTTCTACCTGCGATCCAACGCGGAAAGTGAATGGAAAGCTTTTTTTGAACCCTTGCCGGAGCAACATCCCTCAGCCCTGAGAGATCAATATGACCATTTGGGAATTTTATGGATGGAGAACAGTGACTGCTATACCTGCCATGAGGAAAAAAACCGGATGGTGGGGCCTTCTTTTGTGGATATAGCGGATAAATATGAAAAAAACCGGGAGATATATGCCCAGCTTGGCCGGAAGATAATAGAAGGCGGATCAGGAATTTGGGGAGAGACACCTATGAACCCCCACCCGGACTTGAGTGAGGGAGAGATCAAAACCATGTTGGATTATATTTTCACCTTTAAAACAGCAGTTTCGCGGGAAGACAGGGGTCAGCCTGTGGTACAACAAACAGCCGTTCAGGAAGATCTGCCATTAACGCCTCCCAAACCTGGTTTTGGGGTTCCGCTTGAAGGCGTCCATCCCAGCTATGACCTGGTGACCCTTCACAACGACAACTTTAAACCCAGGGTAGGCGCCCTGGCATTCCTGCCCGATGGCGGGTTGCTGGTCAGCACATGGGACAGCATGGGGGCTGTCTATCTGCTTAAAGGGGTAGAGGGCAATGATCCCGAAAAGATTGAGATCAAACGCATTGCGAAGGGCTTGGCAGAACCATTAGGTTTGGAGGTGGTGGATGGTGACATCTACGTGCTCCAGAAGCATGAGCTCACGAAATTGGTGGATACAGATGGAGATGATATGATCGATGAGTACCAGGTGGTATGTGACGCGTGGGGGGTGACGGATGATTTTCACGAATTTGCTTTTGGTTTGCTGCATAAGGATGACCATTTTTATATTACCCTATCGATGGCCATGCGCCTAATGGCCAACGAAAGACAGCATCCTGACAGAGGCAGGACATTGAAAATCAGCAAAGATGGAAGTTTTGAAGCCTTGGATTATGGCCTGAGAACACCCAATGGCATTGGGGAGGGCGTGGATGGACAGATCTTTGTCACCGATAATCAGGGGCAGTGGCTGCCGGGCAACAAATTGATCCATGTGCAGCCCGGGGCTTACAACGGCATGGCCTGGGGATTATCAGAAGCAGAGGAGAAGAACCCTCCGGCAATGGTGCCTCCCGCCATATGGCTTCCTGATAAAGAAATAGGCAACTCGCCCTCAGAACCCATCCTGATGCGCGATGGTCCGTACAAAGGTCAGATGCTGCACGGAGACGTGACGAATGGCGGGATAAAAAGGGATTTTATCGAAAAAGTAAACGGTGTTTATCAAGGAGCTGTTTTCCGGTTTTCCCAAGGGTTCACCGCTGGAGTAAACAGGCTGGCGTGGGGTCCGGATGGGGCATTGTATGTAGGGGAGGTGGGTATGGTCGGCGGGTGGAGCTGGAAAGAGAACCAATATGGTCTGGAAAAAATCAAGTACAATGGGAAAAGCACCTTTGAAATGCTGGCGATCAGGGCAAAGCCCGGGGGATTTGAAATAGAATTTACCGAGCCTTTGGCAGACAGGGAATTGGCGGCGGAGGATATCAAAGTGGAGCAATGGTGGTACTTGCCTACGGCTGCTTATGGCGGTCCCAAAATGGACCATCAAAACCTGATGCCTGCCAAGGTTGACATTTCCCAGGACAAAAAGAAAATTTATTTGGATATACCCGGGCTCAAGCAGGAACATGTAGTCTATTTCAGGCTGGCTGAGGATCTTCAAAGTGCCGATGGCCAAAATCTCTGGTCCTCCGAGGCGTGGTATACGCTCAACCAGATTCCATCACCATAAAACAAAATTCAATGAAACCAAGCATGACGCAAGCGACACACAGAGGAATGCCCCGATAGCTATCGGGGAAAGCATGCGAAATTCCATGTGGCCGATAAAAAACAATTATAATCATATGAAAAAAAATATACACGGTTTAAACCGAAGGGCATTTATACAGAAAACAGGAGCCGCTTTGGCTTTGGGTACAGTGGGTATCCCAGGATCGGTTTTTTCAAAAGAAAGCAACATGAAAAAAACGCTGAAAGACATCAGAATCACCAGAACAGACTCCAATTTTGAAAGAGAACCGTTGACACCATACCGGTTTAAAGGCAGCGCCATTACGGAGGCTTGGCAGACAGTGGCCTATATGCAGTCCGAAAGTGGCATTCATAAAGTAGGCATAGGCACACAGGGAACCCTATGGTCAGATAAGGCGGTATTTGAAGCCCATTCCACCACCGCGGGCAATGCCCTGATGTATGCCATGACCGAACGGGCCCTACAGCTTATGAATGGCAACAGCTTTAAGGATCCGGTAAGTTTGTTGGAGGACCTGTTGCCTCAGGTATATGATTACGGCGTCAAGATCACAGGAAATGCCGATCTCAAAACCACTTTTGCCCTCAATGCCCTGGTGCCTGTGGACAATGCCGCATGGCTCCTGTATGCAGAGGAAAACGGGATGAAGCAGTTTGATGAGATGGTGCCGGAGGCTTACCGGCAGGGATTGTCGCACAGACATGATAAAGTAGCCAGCATCCCGTCATTCAGTGTGGGAGCCGCTGTGGAGGACATCAAAGCGGCTGCTGACAGAGGACACTTCATCATGAAATTGAAGACAGGCTCTGCGGGAACCCAAAAGGAGATGCTGGAAAAGGATATGGCATTTTTGACGGCAGTGCACAAAGCCATAGGCCATATGGAAACCCCATATACTGCCAATGGCAGGATACCTTACTATTTTGATGCCAATGAACGCTATGAATCCAAGGAAACTTTGGAGCGTTTTCTGGACCATGCCAGAAAGATCGGCGCTTTTGATCAGATCGCGGTGATAGAGGAGCCTTTTGGCGAAGACAACGAGGTGTATGTGGGGGATCTGGGCGTCAGGGTGGCCGCGGACGAGAGTGCCCATACGGTTGAGGATGCTTTGGCGAGGATTGAACAGGGTTATACGGCCATAGCCGTAAAGGCCATTGCCAAAACCCTGAGCATGACCATGAAGATCGCCCAGGCAGCTTATGAAAAAGGCGTGCCTTGTTTTTGCGCCGACCTGACGGTGAATCCCATATTGGTGGATTGGAACAAAAACGTGGCAGCGAGACTGGCGCCTTTTCCCGACATGAACCTGGGCCTGCAGGAAACAAACGGGCACCAGTATTATAAAAACTGGGAAAAGATGGTGGGGTACCATCCCATGCCGGAAGCTACCTGGGTCAGAACCAAAGAAGGTGTCTATCCCACGGATAAAAGCTTTTACCAGCACAGCGGAGGAATCATGGGGAGGAGTGAGCATTATGAAAAGATGTTTGAGGTCTGAGCCGCTATTGTTATCCATTTGTGAAGCGATTTGTTCCGGAGAAATGATTTGACCCACCGAAAAAAAATAGGGTTACGGGTGTGGGTTGGTTTTCCATATCTTTTAATTTTGAATGTTTACAAGCATAGAGAATGTTAAATGGGGGGAATACATATATTAAGGAAGGAGTGGGTTGTTGGAGACTTTTGAAAGAGGGCAACAAAGAGGGGCTGGAAAAATTGTATTCCCTTTATGTGGATGACCTGTTCAACTATGGTATGTCGATTATATCCAATTCGGACCTCATCCAGGATTATATCCATGAAGTTTTCTTGGACCTGTGGAAATACAGAAACAACTTGAAAGACACCGGGAATGTAAAGTTTTATCTGTATAAATGTTTGAAAAACAAAATATACGCCGCGGAGAAGCTCCACCAAAAACAAAGAAACATGATTTACCCGCAGGGATTGATGGAAGATTTTTCAATGGGATTTGAATGGGAAGAAAATGAGGATGGATTACAGAAAAGACTTCTTGAAGCCTTGGACAGTTTACCTGTAAGACAGAAAGAAGTCCTTCATTTTTTGTTTTATGAAAACAAAGACTATAAGGAGGTGTCCAAAGTCATGGGGATTAATCTAAGGTCTGTGTATACATTGTCTTGGAAAGCCATTTCCAAGCTGAAAAACATGATGACCCATGCCATGATGCTTTGGCTGGCCTCTTCCTTACAATAATTTAAATTCCGGCTTTCTGCCCTTCTTTTCGCGTATCTTTCACACGCATCATTTTATCAATTATTTAAGAAAATAGAATTTTTGTTGGAATAATAGTAATATATTATCTATACATTCAAAATAATGTAAAAGTTAATTTTTTTTCCAAAATCAGAGGATAACTTTTGGCCATTTCTCTCTTTTAACTCTGAAATCGGAAAAAATGGATATATCTAAATATAAAACAGAGGATTTTGTTTTTGATACCCACTTTAGAAAATGGGTAATGGCTCCGGATATGGAATCTGAGAAATTCTGGCGACAAATACAGCAGGAATATCCGGATAAGGCGGAGCAAATGGAGATGGCCAGAAACATTGTGATCCTTCTTTCTAAAAAGAAAAGAAGAATTTCAGATCAGGATAGGAGGAAATTGTGGGATCGGATTGAGGGGGATATCCAAATCCCGGAAAGTCGATCCCCGGACAGGCCCGTTCAGTTAACTGCAGGTAACCGGGAAGCCGGAGGAAAAACGGCTTTAAAAGTAAGCAAATTCTCTCCTGTATGGAGAGTGGCGGCCATTCTGCTGGTATTTTTGGGTCTTGCCTACCTGTTTTTCCACCAAGTGGATCAACTGGAGCCAGGGGGCGAAGAGGAGCCTATTTACGCCGTACATCAAACCGAGAAAGGAATCAAGTCCACTTTCAAATTGCCCGATGGCTCAAGTGTCCGGTTGAACTCGGGAAGCGAGTTGAGATACATCAAGAAATTTGAGGGGGACAGCAGGACGGTGCTGCTTAAAGGAGAGGCTTTTTTTGAAGTGGTCCAGGACAAAAGCAAACCATTCATAGTCAAGACAGACAACTTTTTAACCACGGCCTTGGGCACATCCTTCAATGTCAACGCTTTCCCTGGAAAAAATATTCAGGTATCCCTGGTCACAGGCAAAGTCACTGTGGAGGATATTTCCCAGCAGGATTCGGCGGTAACCCTGGAGAGGGGGGAATCTGCTTTCATCAATCAGGACCTGCAAACCATCACCAAGGAGAATTTCGATATGGAAAAAGTGTTGGCATGGACCGATGGGACTATTTTATTTGATGGTACTCCCGTAGATGAAGCTGTCAGAATCCTTGAAAACTGGTTTGGAGTGAGGATTTTCGTCAAAAGTAATCCCAACAAAAAACTGAAACTGTATGGTAAATTCAGAAACGAGACGCTCCAGAATATCCTTGAGGGACTGAGCCATTCGGTCGACTTTGATTTTACCATACAAGATAAAGAAGTAACCATAGATTTTCATTAAACACCAAAACCAAGAACCATGAAAAAGTGTCCGTTTGATACCAGTTAGCATTAAGGCTTTTATTTTGCCCCGGAATGAAATCGATTTCATAATAAAAGAAATAGGGGGCGATTAACTTATTGATTAACAAAACCCGATAAAAAATGATAAACAAATTACTAAAGGATTGCAAGAAGAAAGTATTTGCATGCTGTCTATACTTATTTGCTTCTTGTTTATGGGTTCCGGCAGTTTC
The DNA here is from genome assembly GCF_042652345.1 of Negadavirga shengliensis. Lineage (NCBI taxonomy): Bacteria > Pseudomonadati > Bacteroidota > Cytophagia > Cytophagales > Cyclobacteriaceae > Negadavirga > Negadavirga shengliensis. The sequence continues at coordinate 61,955 of NZ_JBHSJJ010000002.1, read as the reverse complement.
CGCTGACGTGAACGTAAATGATCAAATTAAGGCAATCGATGAAGTCAAAGTCGATTTTTCCATAGACGGTCTTTCTCTGATGCAGTGTTTCAGAACCATAGAAAAAAACACCGGTTTCAATTTTGTGTATACAAACAGAAATTTCGACAAAAAAGAAAAAGTACATGTTGGAAGCCATCCTGATAATGTATACGAACTGTTGGAAACGATTTCAAAGCAATTTGGTTTGGATTTCAAGCAGGTCAATTACAACATCCACGTCAACAAATCGAAAAGGGCAGGAGCTAATCCGGTTTCGATCAATATCAACGAAGTGGACATCACCATATCGGGTACGGTGGTGGATGAAGAGGGTGATCCGATTCCCGGCGCCACTGTTTTTGTAAGGGGAACGAGCACAGGAACTGCAACTGACTTGGACGGAAAATACTCTCTTACGGTGCCGGAAGGATCTGAGATCACGGTGTCATATATTGGTTATGTATCCCAAACGGTTGTGGTAGAAAACCAGTCAGAAATCAATATCACTTTGCAACTGGATACTTCTTCACTGGAGGAAGTGGTGGTTATTGGCTATGGTACAGCCAAAAAAAGGGATATCACCGGTGCGGTTTCCTCGGTTAATGCCGACAAATTCCTGAACGAAAACCCCAACTCTGTACAGGACATTCTCCGGGCAAATGCACCGGGCCTGATTGTCGGTATGGATGCCACCGCCAAAGGAGGAGGCTCCCTGGAAGTAAGGGGACGGAGTTCCTTGAACGCCAACAGAAGCCCGCTTCTGGTAGTGGATGGAGCGATTTATTACGGACAACTGGCTGACATCAATCCCAATGACATAGAAAACCTTGAGGTACTGAAAGACGCCAGCGCTGCCGCAGTATTTGGGGCCAAATCCGCCAACGGGGTCATCCTGATCACCACAAGAAGGGGTAAGGAAGGACGCTCCGTCATCAACATCAACTCCAATGTGGGCCTGACCAGCATGGCGACGTTCCCCGACGTCTATGGTCCCCATGAATTTATCTCATGGCGGGAAGATGTGATGAAAAGCATCAACGCGGGAGGATACCAGCCTCATCAGTTTTCCGATCCGAGAAATCTGCCAAGCAATGTTTCCCAGGAGCAGTGGATGGCTTACGACGGTTCCTCTGGAGACCCCGTTAGGGTTTGGTTGCAGCGTTTGAACATGCAGCCGGTGGAAATAGAAAACTACATGAATGGCCGTTCGGTCAACTGGTATGACAAAGTTTTTCAAAATGGATTGAGACAGGATCACACGGTGAGCCTTTCGGGAAGAAAGGATGACTTCCAATATTATTGGTCGCTCGGCTACCTGCACAATGAAGGCGTAGTGGTGGGTGATGAGTTCAAAACATTCAGGAGCAGGGTTAATTTGGAAGGCAAGGTCAATAAGTTTCTTACGGTGGGGATGAACACGCAGTTTGCCGACAGGGACGAGAGCCAGGTGCCGGTAAACTGGAATCTCCTCCGAACCCTTTCCCCTTGGGGTTCCGAGTTCAACGAGGATGGAACGTACAAATGGAGGCCAAATGATGAGGCGAGTGGGGGTAATCACCCTTCGTATGCCAGGAGTCATATCGACAGACTACAGAAAGAGTTCACGATTAATTCAACGTTGTACGCTTCTATTAACCTTCCTTTTGGTTTTAACTTCAGGACTAATTTCACGCCCAGATTGACGTTCTTCGAGCGGTATAATCATGAATCAGCGGCCCACGCAGATTGGGGAGCGAGAGGCGGAAACGCTTCCAGGCGGAACCAAAAAACCTATTATTGGCAGGTTGATAATATTCTTTCCTGGCAAAAACTCATTGCGGATAAGCATGACTTCAACGTGACCCTGCTGGCCAACGCCGAAAAATTCCAGCAATGGGACAGCGAAATATCCAACAATGGTTTTGAGCCACATGACAGACTGGGGTATCACAATCTCAGTGCCGGCGTCAACCCCATAATAGCTTCTAACCGGCACGATCAGTATAGTACCGGTGATGCCTTAATGGCAAGGTTGATCTATACGTACGACGGGAAGTACTCCACCACCCTTTCTACCAGACGTGACGGCTATTCAGCCTTTGGACAAAGCAATCCCAGGGCCAACTTCTACTCCGCAGCAGTGGGCTGGCTCTTTTCGGATGAAAACTTTGTCGACATCGACTGGCTTGATTTTGGTAAGCTGAGGCTTTCCTGGGGCAGCAACGGCAACCGGGATATCGGGAGATACGCTGCACTGGCCGATCTGTCTACCGGAAAATATTTTTACCAGCGGCCCAGCGGGGATCTCTATTTTGTCAGCCAATTATGGGTGAACAGGATGCAAAACAGGTTTCTCCAGTGGGAAAGGACCCAATCCTATAACCTTGGACTCGATTTCTCCATTTTGAGAAGCAGATTAGGGGGTACCCTTGAGTTCTACCAGACTTCTACAACAGACCTCTTGGTGGAACGTTCTCTTCCTAATGTGATCGGGTTTGACTGGATCACAGACAACCTCGGCGAGATTCAGAACAAGGGTTTGGAGATCACGCTGAACTCCACCAATCTGACCACCCGTAACCTGACATGGACCAGCACGTTCAATTTCCAGCTTAATCGAAACAAAATCATCAGTCTGTATGGAGATTTGGACGAAAACGGCAACGAATTGGATGACATTCAGAACCGGTGGTTCATCGGGGAGGCCATTGATAGGGTCTGGCATTATAAAACGCTTGGGATATGGCAGCAACATGAGGCGGATGCCGCCGCCGAGTACGGTGTGCATCCAGGCGACTACAAGGTTGAAGATGTGAACGGGGACGGCCGGTTCACCAATGCCGACAGGCAGTTTTTGGGCTATTCAGAACCACGCTACAGGTGGAGCCTGAGAAATGAATTCAACATCGCGAGAAATTTTGACCTGTCATTTATGATGTATGCCTATTGGGGACATATAGATAGCTTTAACCAGATGAAAAACCGTGACGGCTTTTTGGACAGGACCAGTTCGTACCTGACCCCCTATTGGACAGAAGAAAACCCCAACAACGAATGGGCCAGGTTGTATTCCAGTGAAGGTGGCGCAGGCGGGTTTAACGTATACCGTAAGCGTTCCTTTATCCGGCTTGAAAACATCTCCATGGGTTACAATGTCCCCCAACCGGTGTTGGAAAAAGCCAAAGTCAGCAGTTTAAGACTGTATTTCACGGTGAGAAACGTCGGTTTCTATGCCCCGGAATGGAACTTCTGGGATCCAGAAAAATCGGTCTCCCCACATGATCTGGGAGGATCCTCCGTGTCCGGGCCCATCCCGAGAATCTGGACTTTGGGAATTGATCTGACTTTGTAAAATGACTAAACCTGAAAAAAGATGAAATCGAGCATGACGAGGTCGCCACACGGAGGGATGATTATCTATCATGCGATATTCCATATGGCCTATTAAAAAATTATAAACATATGAAAACCTACAATAAACTAAAAAAGATCAGTACACTTTTGACGGCTGCGGCCCTTACGACTGTCTTTATGGGGTGTAGCGAGGAATGGCTGGATCCGAAGCCTCTGTCCATTTACACACCGGAAAACTCTTATAACCAAGCCAGCGGACTTTGGAGTGCCATGGTGGCCTGTGAGCGGAATATGAGACATGAATATACAGGAGATGCACCTCCTATTCTCACGGAACATATTTTCTCTGAAGTGGCGGTAGAAGGCACTACGGACAAATCAGGCCCGGCACAGGATCTGAATTTGTTGATCACTCCTGACGCCCAGCTTAATCACACGGATTACAACAGGATAGGCTGGTACTGGCTGGAAGGGTACAGGGCGCTTAAATACGCCAATACCATCATTACCCGTATTGACGAGCCACAGGATTATGGATCCGAAGCCGAAAAGAACCACCTTTTGGGTACCGCTTATTTCCACAGGGCTCTGCGGTATTACCGTCTGACCCAACAATTCGGGGATGTTCCTTTGGTCCTGGAGGAAATGATGGAACCCAAACTGGATTTCTATTCTACCGACCGTGAGGTGATCCTCAGAAGAATGAAACAGGATCTGGAATGGGCAGAACAATGGGTGCCGGACGGCGTGGACAGGGGTAGAGCCCCCAAGGGAGCCATTCAGCACCTTCTGACCAAGATCAACCTGGCTTTGGGCGAATTTGATGATGCCATAGCTTCTGCCAGCAGGTTAATAGATGAGGGCCCATATGCATTGATGACGGAGCGGTTTGGGAGTTATGCCAATGACCCTACTAAAAATGTGATATGGGATCTGCACAGGCCGGAGAACAAGGCCTCGAACAACAACAGGGAGACAATATTGTTGGTCATGGACCGAATCGATACCGATGGCAATTCCGGGGGGATGACTTCTATGAGGCAAGGTGTGCCATTTTGGTTTTCCGGCATCAATACACCTGCCGGAAACAGGGGAACTTTTGACATAGCGACGGCCGAAATTAACCAAGTAGTGGAATACGGGAGAGGAATTGGACGTCTCCGCGGTACATGGTACCATCAATCCATGATCTGGGATGATCCCAATGACCTTAGACATGCGCCGGGGAACTGGATGAACATGGAGGATTTGGTCTACAATAACCCCAATATCAAAGGAGAAGACCCTTATTATGGAAAAAATCTCCAGTTTAGAGACGAAAACGGTACTTTACTGGTGGTGGATACCATTCGAAGCTGGTTTTCTTGGCCGCATTACAAACTTTATATTCCTGATCCACAAAGGGTTCAGCCTCAGGGAGGTCATAGCGACTGGTATATCTTCAGGTTAGCAGAGACGTATTTGCTAAGGGCTGAGGCCTATGCCTGGAAGGATGAACTGGATAAAGCCGCCGCCGATATCAATGCGGTAAGAACCCGTGCCGGATGTGCGCCTTATACCGCTGCCGATATCAATATTGGCACTGTTTTGGACGAGCGGGCCAGAGAACTGTATTATGAGGAGCCCAGAAAAACCGAGTTGACCCGTATGGCCTATATCTTTGCCAAAACAGGAAAACCGGCTTATAACGGCAAAACCTATAACATGCAGAATTTCTCGGACGACAACTTCTTCTATGACAGGATCATGGAGAAAACCGATTACTATAATAAAGGCGTGTTTACCCGCCATGGCGATACCTATACCATGAGCCCCTACCACGTATTGTGGCCTATTCCGGCCGCTGCGATCAACGGCAATACCAGAGGTATCATTAACCAGAACAAAGGTTATTCAGGCTACGAAAACAATGTGCCGCCATTGACGGAGATATTTGAATAAGTTAGGTGATTTGTTAACCATCGAAAGGCCATCGTTTATGTATATAAGCGGTGGCTTTTTTAATGGCATTTTCGGACTGGTTCTGAGACAAACGGGGTGCAACACGGTAGTTCGTTGGTTTTCGACCACGGCTTCCGTGGTTTGACATAGAAAACGCCTTCAGCATATCTCCTCAAAGATCCCTGTGAATTCCGCACATCGCCCGATTGGTAATGAAAATCGGTCTCTGCCTTTTCTTGGACTCCTATCTTTATTCCGATATGAGCCGGGTCCTGTAGATAACTTCGTAATCCCTCTCAAAGGTTTCAGTGGGAGAGGACCAGAGAAAACCTTTGTTGTCAATAAATTCCAGGCTGCCCACAATAGGCGGGGCGCCAATTTCATGGATCTGTCCCAGACTATCGATAAGGGCAAACCGGGTCTTGTTATTCAGCCCGGCATTCCACAAAAAATCCTTGGAATCAGGGTATGTTCTGGACAGTTCACTGTATTTTTCCTGGTTTAGGCCATTACGGTATTGGAGGACAAGACTGCCGTTTTCGTAATTAAAAAGTTTGTCCAAAGAACCAAAGAAGAAATCCCTGTAATCGATGTTGATTGCTCCCAGATTGACACTGTTGGGATCCACACCGGGTCTTTGCTGGAAATCCATCAAATCCAAGGGGTAAGTCGCCACCGGGGTTTCCAGGTTGTCCCAATGGTATTCATACAAAACAGGATCATTTTTAAACGCCAGAAAGAGTTGCTGCCCGGAAGTGGCAAATACAGGTTGGGCAAAGATAATGATGTATACCTCTTCGCTGTTGAACTTGGATGCTTCAGGATAGGGGATGACACCTTCGAAGGTATTTTTCTTCAAATCGATCCATTCCATTTTGAGGCCTTCGGCACGGGTATAGAAGCTGAATTCCCCTTCCCGCCCAGGGTAATACGCCAATGCTTTTTCTTCGGAGGCGGTTTGGATGAAGTCTGCATCAACGTTTAACACATTGGAGAGCGGCGTGAATTCGGGGCGGGTCTGGCTTACCGGCTTGCCATCATGGATATCATAAGTAAATACGCCTCTTTGACCAGCCAGTATCCATTCATCCCCGTTTCTGAATTTTGGGCTGGCAAAAGGCGTGCTGCCGACTGCTTCAGGGTATTCCCCAGTCTTGTTGAAAGTACGAAGGGTTTTGCCGTTGCGGTCAATGATCAAAACGTCTTTTGTTTGGGTATCCATTCCCAAAAAAAGATTGTTTTCGCCGTTGATGTCGCACCAGGCAAGGCTGCCTATGTGATCCACCATGAGGGAGTCCAATATTTCCATCTTCAAGAGAGAAGCCGGTGGGCTTTCGCTCCGCTCTGGCTCGCCCCCGCAGCTTTCCAGTATAATGATAAGAAGCAAAAATATACCATAAGGGGAGATGAAAAGGATAACCTTTGAATATTTACTCATTTACTTAAAAGTTGTTGGGAATGTACAATATACGGATGATAATCCTACTTTGCCAACTTTTATCCCCAGCCCTTCGTCAGGTAGCGGAAGGTTAAATTTTTAGTTATCAACCGTATTTTCGTGCCAGTATTGGTTGACTTCATCGAGTATTATATCATTGGAGCCAGTAAAATGCGCAGGGCCAAAGCCGTCAAGAAGGTATTAAGTGGTGATTTTCCTGCCGTTCTTTGGTGATCATTTTTTGGAGGAGAGCCCTCGCTCTGCTCAATTGGGATTTTGAGGTATTTTCACTGATATGGAGTTTTTCCGCTATTTCATGATGGGGGAAGCCCTCTATGGCAAACAGGTTGAAGACCGTCCTGTATCCCAGGGGGAGGCTGTTGATAAGTTTCATCAAGTCTTCGACCGCCAAATCGTCTCCGGGAATACGGTCGACGGTAGGGGATAAAGCACCATCCAGCCCTATTTCATTATAGAGGCTTTTTTCTTTTTCCAGGTACATCAGGCATTCGTTGACCATGATTCTTCTGATCCATCCGGCGAAGCTTCCTGTTTCCCTGAATTGATGAATTTTTTCGAAGACTTTCATAAAGCCTATGATAAGTATGTCCTCTGCTGTTGCCGTTTCTTTGACATACCGGAAACAAAGGACATACATTTTTGGGGAATACCTTTCATATACCTCTTTTTGAGCGATGGGATCCCGCACCAGGCATCCCAGGTAAAGCCGCTTTTCCGTATACCACTCATTGGTTTTCATGATGGGTTTGTTTTGATTGTCAAGTGTTTGTGTTTTTAAAAGGGACAAAACAAATTTCGTCACAGCACCGGCCAGGTGAAATCACATGTTTGTGTGAATCTTTCTGATGCATTAGTAGGAATGGACCATATCAATAACCCGTTTTGCTTCAAAATGCTATTCGCTTTGCAACACCTCGGCCGGATTCTTTTGGGCCACTTTGTATCCGTGCAGGGCCACTATGAACAAGCTGGTCATCAATGTACCCAATCCGGCCAGGGCATACATTTCCATCGGCATGTTTATACGGAATTGAAAATCCTCCAGCCAACTGCCCAGAAGGTACCATGCGGGCACGGCCCCGAGGAAGAAGGAAAGGATGAGCAGCACAACATATTCTTTGGAAATACCCAGAAGGATTTGTGAGACAGTGGCTCCCAGTATTTTTCTGATACTGATCTCTTTGGTCTTTTGTGCGATGGTAAAAGAGGTAAGGGCAAACAAACCCAGAAGACTGATGACCAGAGCCATCAGCGTCGCCATGGTCAGGACTTTCCGAAACTGGTATTCGGATTTATAAAAATTGGCTATGGTCTCATCAAAGAACTGAAATTCCAGTTCATCTGATGGGAAAAAAGAATGGAGCAAGGTATCCAGAGTGGCTTTGGTCTCCAGGAGATCCGTTCCCTCCTGTAGCCTGATATTCAACGTTTTGGCATTGTCCGGTTTGTAAACCATGACCATGGGGAGGATTTTTTCTCTTAAATGCCTTGAATGAAAATTAGGGACCACACCTACTATTATATAATCAGCGTCGTTCCAGTTAACAAACTTTCCAACTGCTTCTTCCGGTATTTCAAATCCCAGATCAGTGACGAAGTTTTGATTGATCAAAATTTCATGCTCCACTTCCCGAAGATTGTTACCCGCAAGGGGCAACGCATGATATACATCAAGGTAGTCTTTATCTATGGTCTTGACCTGTACCTCGTATTCTGTTTTTTCATCCTCTTTTTCCACCGTGACAATTGAAGTCCATAAGGCCATAGAAGCGATCATATCGTTTCCAAGACTGGAGTATTTCACGGAATTTTGCTGATCAATGGTGTTTTTGAAGCTTTCTGCCTGATGCTGCGGCGCGGAAAAAGGGAGCCTGACATACACGATGTGCTCTTTGTCAAAACCCAAATCCTTTTCCGTCAAATATTTGATTTGGGAAGAAACGACCAAAACAGCGATGATGAAACCTATGGAAAGGGCAAACTGGAAAACGGTGAGGTTTTTTTGGATGAAATGTCCTATTGAAAAGCCTTTCGGGTTCTTGAATGCTTTTTTGAGAGCTTGTTGGGGCTGAAAAGCAGACAGGATCAGGGAAGGAAAAAATCCTGAAATCAAGGTCAGCGCAATGCCTGCCACTACCATGAAGCCTATGGTGCTGGAAGACAGGTAATTGATGTCAAAGGTTTTTGGCAAAAACTCCTGAAAATACCTTCCCAGCATTTCACATATAAAAATCCCCAACAGCAGGGAGAGGCCTACGATCAAGGCGGTTTCAGCGAGAAACTGAAAGATAAGCTGCGGTCTGCTGCTGCCCAAGGTTTTCCTGATCCCCACCTCTTTCGACCTGACAATGGACTGGGCGGTTTCCAGGTTGATAAAGTTGATGCTGGCCAATACCAAAATGAAAACACCAATGATGATCAAGCCTTTCAGTACGGTCTTGCTGGCACTGGGCCTGTCGAAGTTGGACTGAAAATGCAATTCTTTCAGAGGAAGCAAGGAAAATTCCATGTTCCTGTTTTCATCCTCACTGGGTACATGCTTTTCCACGATAGCCAAAAGTTTTTTCTCAGCCGCCTTTTTTTGGGCCTCATGATACAGTTTGACAAAGAGCTGAGAAGATGAATTGACCGAATTCCAGTTATCGGTTTGATAAAACTTCTTTTTGGAATCCGTGGACATGTGTTGAAGGGAAATGAAATCCGTAAACATGATATCCGTGTTTTCGGAGAAATCGGCAACTACTCCGGTTACCTGCGTGTAAACAGTGTCAAAAAAGTAATAGGTTAATTCTTTGCCGATTACTTCCGTAGGAGAGAGGCCACTGAAGTATTTTTCTGCTGAGGAAGCGGTCAACACGGTTTGATTTAGGCCTGATAGCGCTTGTTTGGGATCGCCGGCCAGCCAATTTCTCGGAAATATTTCAAAAAAACCGTTGTCTGCCAAAATCACATCGCCACCCTGATATATGCGGTCTTTTTCCGGATCCTGAACCTTTACTTCCCATAAGGTATAAAACTGCGTCTTTGTCGCGATTTCCGGCACTTCATCCTGAATGACCGAGGCCAAAGGTACCGGGACACCATTATTGGGCCAGGATTGGTCCATATAGGAAGTCAGGGTGTTGACCTGGTAAATTTTTTCCTTGTCTGGGTGAAATTTGTCAAAACTGTTCTCAAAATAGACCAGACTGAATACCAGCAAGCAGACGGCGATACCCAGGGAGAGTCCCAGGACATGTACAAAAGTCCTCAGTTTATATCTTTTGACGTTGCGATAGGCGATGAGTAAGTAATTTCTGATCATGGTAAGTGGACATGCACCAGTTTTGTGCCAACCTAAAACCCTTCAAATCGTCCTGAATCCCGGTTTTATCTATGATTTTGCTAGTTTCGGCGGACAAAATTGTCCGTTGACGGGCGAAAGACAAGAGAGAATTTCTATGAACTTTGAGAGTAGGGCTGCGGATCAAGGGAACAGAAAGATAGAGACTATTGCCACGGATAGGTTTGAAGACAGGATAGAAATGGGTAGCTTTTCGCATAAGCAGGGCAATCATATTCCATGGTTCCTACCAAAACCTTCCGTTACAGCACGCTATCCTCGGATTTCATTTATAGTTTTACTTCCCGGAGTTGGTTCAGATCATCGCCACGTCCTGCTTCTCTGAGTGCTTTCCGGTATGGCGGACAGGTCACCGCAATCATTTCAGCGTCTTCATGGGAAAAATACGCTCCTGTCACTCCCTTCTGTAGGTAGAGGATTTCCCCCACTTTGGCAGTTACTTCCCGGTTTGCGGTCCTGACGGTTTAGGATCCCTTTGTCACAATAAAGACTTCGTCATAAGGAAGCGGAAATTCAAATTCACCCCGCTCACCTTTGCTCCAGCGAATGAAAGTTACATCCAGCCTGGCGTCTTCGGATTCATCCAACACTCTCCGAAAAGAATCTTCTGGTCATCATCAGTCATCCAGGTCTTCTGACCTTCACTGCTGAACTTCCTTACTGACGGCCGCCGGGTTTGATTCATGATGTTTCTTTTTTCAATGGGTGAATGGCTTCATCTATAGCGGATTCCCATTCTTCATTGGTGACTTCTTTGAAGGGGAAGCGGTCGTTTGACGCGGCAAAGAAGACCACATCCGGTTTCAGCTCGCGCAGTATCCCCAGCGTTTCTTTCAGGTCGGTCTTGTCGCTTTCTCCTCCGGGTAAATAACCGTTGTTCCAGACACCATCGTCGTTAATTATCAGGGTATCACCGGTAAAAAGATAGGTTTTCCCATAAGGAGATTGGTAACGATAGCAGGTACTTCCCTTTGTATGGCCCGGACTCGGGATGACTTCAATGGCTCCCAAATGCATCGCATGGTCGTGAAATGTCAGGTCGGCATGTACACCGGATGCTTTATGTATGGCTTCGTCTTCCAAAGTATGGCAGCACAGGTCCGACTTAAAAATCTGTTTGATGCGTGCCAAAGCAGGAGTGGCCTCATGCCAGTGCCCGAGATACTGGCGCCTGATGCCACCCAAAGCCCGTATATATTCAAGGTCATCCTCGTCCGTAACCGGATCTATGGCCTCGCGTCCTGTACTGTAAAACATGATATTTCCCTCATCCCGAACGAGAAGGTAAGCATGGGAGATGATGTCAGGAAATTCGGAAAGAGGATGTTCGGGAGTTGTCTGCCAGAGATCGTCAAATAGCTTTTTCATAATACAATTACTCTATTTCAACCCTTTAACTGCGTCAATAATTGTTCCAATGCCTTGTCGGGCATAAGCAACTTTTCCCGGGTCCATATAGGGGAAAACCAGAAGTCACGTTTTGGCTTCTCAGCAACTTAAATAGACCGGAAATATGGAGCAGTGGTCTGACGTTGGTTGGCGCGGGGAGGAGGGAAATGCGTTTTTATGGTTCGTCAGGATTCTGAAGATGTCAGGGGAGCCTTTTGCTCCCAATGAAAGCGACTTGTTCCCGGTTGTAATCAATCACAAACCGGTGGGTTTTCATCGTTCCCGAACCCAGTACACCATCTATGGTAATGCCACATTTTTGTCTGATGGAGTCCGCGATAACTCCCAGGTCCAATGAAACAAAACTCCCTTCCAGTCTTATTCCGCCCAAAGTCATGTCCATATTGTAAACATGCATGTAGTCGGATAAAAGGCCATTGGCTGTAGAAACAAAATGTTGTCTGTTTTTTCGTGACATCGTCCCGAAATTGTATTTTTTTGCCCCTTTGATACTGACCACATTGATGTCCGACCCGGTATCCAGTAAGAAATAAGCCGGCTTGCCGTTTAACGCCACTTCTATAATGGGTTTAGGATGGAGGCTACAGAGTTTGGCTGTCATGTGTTCCTCCTGTGCTCCTGCCCCAACTGACAACGATATCAAAGACAGGGTTATCAGAGAGAAAAGGATGGTGTTTTTCCGGATGTTATTTTTCCACATGACCGTCGAACTTGTCTAGAATTCAAACTTAAAACAGGACCCGCCACCATCTTATCGTCCTTTGTTTCACTGGCTAACAGTATTCCAGGTGATCCTGTCCTGATGTGAATCCACATCCGTGCCAGTTCAAAAAACGGCCCTAATGCCGGTAAAATGGTATAAATCAGATATTTAACCTGATAATTCCGTACACTAAGCGGACATAAATGTCCAGTAAAGGTCAGTTTTTAAAGAGTGAATAAATTGTGGAATGTCCACTGATTGCACGGATTTACGCAGATCCCTTCTCATTCCGCCATCCGTCTTGCTGGATTTTTATGGCTTACTCCGTCCGCAATGACTCCACAGGATTCATCAGGGCAGCTTTTAGGGACCGGATACCTACAGTAAGGACGGTTACCGTGCCAACAGCCAAACCCGTCACCGCCAGCATCCACCATTGCAGTTCGATTCGATAAGCGAAGCCTGCCAACCAATTGTTCATCAATGCCGCGACCAAAGGAAGGGAAACCAATGTCGCCACCAGCCAGATGGCAAGGTATTCCTTCAAAAACAGGGAGGTAATCTGTATGGCTGATGCTCCCAGGACTTGCCGGATGCCCAGTTCCTTGACCCTCCTGGACAGCGCCAGGGAAACGACGCCCAGCATGCCCATGATGACGATCAGTAAAGCAATGACCGTCGCCGCCAATGCCGATTTTTTAAGGCGGATTTCCGTATGATACAGTTTCCTGAAAGTGTCGTCCATCATTTCATATTCAAAGATCGCACCTCGAAACATCTCACGGAATGCTGCTTCAACACTACCCATCGATGACTGAAGTTGGGGAGAATCGGTACGGATATTCAGGTACCGATAAGTGTTGGTATTCTTTACATGGGTAAATGCCAGGGGACGTATCGCCTCGTGCAGGGACTCAAAATGAAAATCACGTACAATTCCTGCTATTTCGACAGGAGATTCGGATCCCTGAAAGATTACCTTTTCTCCAATCGCTTCTTCAGGTTCTGTATATCCCAAGGCGCGGGCTGCCGATTCGTTGAGCACTATCCTGTCTGCTTTAAAAGCAGCCGCTTCCCCGTGGAAATATTGTCCCGCCAATACATCAATCTGGTAAGTTTGGGCATAGTGCTCGTCTGTCTGGAGCACTTTAAGGGATACAGCGTCCTCTGACTTTCCCCCTTCCCTGTACAGGCTGTTGCTGAAACCCGCTCTTCCATTGGGAAGCTCATAGGACAGGCTGGCGTTTCTTATTCCCGGGAGCGAAGTGATACTTTCCCTAAAGGTTTCCATCTTCCGCAGTCCCTTTTCATTCCACTCCCGAGGCAACACCAGGGAGACCATGGCATCTCTGGAATAACCCAATTCCGTGTTAAAAAAATAATCCACCTGCTTTAAAATGACGATGGCCGTTCCCAGGACCGTCAGGGAGACGATCATCTGGAAGACGATGAGTGACCTTCTCAACAACACATTTTCCTGTACGGATTTTAACCTGCCTTTCAGCGAATCTACCAAAGGCAGGCCGGAAAGGACAAGCGATGGATAGATACCCCCAAAAAAACCTACAACCGCTGTCAACGCAACTGCACCCCCGATGAAATAGTCTGGCCAATACCAGACCGGATGGGGGTTTACGCCAAATATTTCCCCAAAATAAGTTCTGGCCAATTCATAAAAAAGCAGTGCCAACAACATGCTGCTGGAGGAAAGCAGGATGGACTCGGCCATAAATTGTCCGAATAACTGGGCTTTTCTGACCCCCATGGCTTTCCGGATCCCTATTTCCTTTATCCTGGCCGATGCATTGCCTACAGCAAGGTTGACAAAATTGACAACGGCCATCAAAAGCACAAAAACCGAGATCAGGGTCAACACCCAAATGACTTTCCTTACCATGCCGTTGTTAGCGTTGAAATAAGACGTTCGCATGGGTTCCAGGTACAGGGAAACCTGACTCCTGACTTCTTCTGGCAGATGGGTTTGAAGGACATGGCGGATGGCATCATCCAGTTCTTCAGGTTGCACCCCAGGCATCAATTCCACATAATTGACGACATAAGGGTTGTTCCAGTTGTCAAAATTTCCTCTCCCCACACTTTTTGGGGGGAGTAGGATGGGGGAGGATTCATCCACAAACATGTTGAGGACGGTGTTTTTTGGCATCTCATCCAATACCCCTGTTATGATAAATGCTTCCCGTTCATAATTGAAGTTTTCTATCAAGACAGTTTCCCCGATCACATCTTCTTTTCCGAAAAACTTCCTTGCGGTCTCTACAGGGACGACCATGGAATTGGGTTCCGCCAGGGCATGGTCAGGATCACCATGAAGAAGGGGCAACCCAAACATGGAAATGACCGAAGCATCTCCGAGCTGTACTTCCTCCCGGAATTCCTTGTCATCTACGACCATTATACTTGTAATGGCATCAAAGCGGTAATAATTGGCGACTTTATCCGGATTGTTTTCTTTCAATGCTTCCCCGAACGGACCAAAGGCGGTGAAGTCCCTCCCGAGATCAGGGTTCTTCCACCGGCTTTTTACCAGGTATTGGTTTTCCAGGTTTTTTATGGAAGCATTCACCGAAGCCTCCTGGGCCAGATAATTGCCGGTCAAAAAAGCAAAAGCAAGTCCGACAGCAAGTCCCAAAATGCTGATCAGGTGGTAAAATTTTGCCTTGAAAAAATTCCTGAAGAAAATTTTAACATGATGCTTCCACATAGGCTGTCGTATTTAATCGGTTCGTTAGCATGCCTGAATGTTATCAATTGCTTTTTATTATTGATTCCATTGTTTCCAAGCTGGAACCTTATTTCAATCTCCTGATTTTTGTGCCTATTCGCTCCTTAAACTCTCCACCGGGTTGGCCACGGCGACGCGTAGCGTGTGAAGGCTCACCACAGTTAAAGTCAGCAACAGCATGATCATCCCTACCCCAGTGAACAACCAGATATCGATCGCAATATGATAGGTGTAATTTTCCAGCCAGTCGTTCATCTTCCAATATACAAAAGGTACCCCTATGCAAAATGCGATCAATACCAGCTTTAAAAAATCTTTGGAGATCAGCAGCAATACCTGGGAGACTGATGCGCCCAAGACTTTTCGGATGCCAATTTCCCGAATGCGTTTTTCTACCGTGAAGGACGCGAGACCAGCCAAACCCATGCAGCAGATGAAAATGGCCAGTGCCGCAAAAATGCTGGCAATCTTGCCTACAAGCTCCTCGGCGAGGAATTTCTTGGCAAATTCCTGATCAACAAACTGGTATTCTAACGGAACTGCCGGATTGTATTCTTTGAAAATGGCTTCTATGGATTGAAGTCCGCTTTGTAGGGGGATCTGTTCATTGAGACGTATGCTGATTATATTAGAACTTTCAGGGGCAAAATAGATCATCATCGGATCGACAGGTTTAAACGGAGAGTCCATGGTGACATTATCCGTGACACCGATCACGGTATAACCAGTATTGCCGTATCTCATTACCGTACCCACGGGGTCATCCAGTCCCAAGGCCTCAACGGCAGCCAGGTTCAACAACATGGAAGATGAATCGGATGGCATGCCCGAAAAATCGTTTCCCTCAAGTATCCTGATGCCCATGGTTTTTGAAAAGTCCACATCTGAATATATACCCGCAAAAAGCATGTTCAGATCCGCGGGTTTTCCCTCCCAATCCGGTGCGGGAGATCTCCACCAGATGCTGGTAATGGGAGAAAGCGTTCTGGTTACCGAATGAACCATCCCTGTCTTTAGCAGTTCCTCTTTTATGATGGAAAAATTGCTTTGCGTGTCCGGGCTGGTGGATATCATCATCAGGTTGTTGGGATCATAGCCAATGTCCCTGTTTTTGATATGCTGTATCTGCTGGTAGACAATGATGGTGGATGAAATAAGTAAGATGGAAACGACAAACTGCGCGACAACCAGTATGTGGCGCGGTAAAGCGGCTTTTTCCCCCGAAAGAAAAGTTCCCTTCAACGTTTTTATGGGATTGAAAGAGGAAAGGTACAATGAAGGGTAACTGCCAGCCACTATACCGGTGAACGCGATAATGACAAAGGATACAATCCAGAAGATTGGCTTTGATATATCCAAAGACAGGTTTTTGTTTACCAAGGTGTTGAAAGCGGGCATTATTGCATAAACCGCGGCAATGGACAAAATAAAAGCCGTTAGGGCAAGTATCATGGATTCGGAAAAGAACTGTAACATCAGTTGCTTTCGGCCTGAACCCAGCGTTTTTCGTATACCCACCTCTTTTGCCCTTTTTTCCGACCTGGCGGTGGAAAGGTTCATGAAATTGATGCAGGCGATCAGGAGTATGATCACAGCGATAACGGAAAAAAGCCTTACGTATTCGATCATGCCTCCCGTATTTTCCCCGTTCTTAAATTCGCTGTACAGTCTCCACCGGTTCATCGGGAAAGGGAAATAGGTGCTGATGTTTTTGTCACCGGGGTCACGTTCAATTTTAATATCCGTTATTTTTTTTGCTACCTCCTGTAAGTTAACGCCAGGCACGGTTTGTACAAATACGCGCCAGGAGGAGTTTGTCCAGTTCCCCATGGCTCGGTTCAGGTAGTCATTGGAATAGTTGAAGGCATTGATGAAGTCAAACTGAAAAGTGGAGTTTCCGGGCACATCGGCGATTACGGCGGTAACTTTCGCATCATACTCATTGTCGACGTTTATGATTTTGTCAATGGGATTTTCATCACCAAACAAGGCCTCGGCCGTCGACTGGGTCAACACAATGGCGTAAGCATCGGGTAGGGCAGTTGCCCTGTTTCCGTTGATGAATTGCCACGTAAACATATCAAAAAAGTGTTCGCTCACGGTAAGCCCTTCCTTCTTGAATTTTGTATCACCATAAGCCAATACATGTGATCCGGGATGGGTGACCACCACAGCCTTTTCTATCTCCGGTATTTCTTCTTCAAGGGTGAAGGCAAGGGGCAACACCATGTTTTGATCGGTGAAAATCTGACCATTAAAGTCACGGTTGGCCATTAACTGGTGAAGGTGGTCGTAGTCCTTATGAAACTTGTCATACGTAAGCTCATCATACACCCATAAAAGGATGAAGATGGTGCATGTGCAACCCAATGTCAGTCCGGTCAGGTTGATGGCAGAAAAGCCCTTGTTGCGCAAAAGGTTTCTCCAGGCGATGGTCAGGTAATTTTTCCACATGGTTTTCAGATAGATAAAGTGCTCTTAGCCTTTCCCTTCTACTATTATGCCAGGCTAAAATGCGGAAAATAAGACCGTAGAAGGCTTACGCACCAATTTGGAGATGGAAAGTTCGGACAGAAACGTTCGCTGACGGACAAATGGCTATGACGGCTTCCGGTAACCGTTGGGAGCCTGACCAAAGGATGGGTCCACGGATTGCCCTGATTTCCACGGATTGTTTGGGAAACAGGGCTTTATCAAAACTTCCTAACTGGACATCCATGATCCCGAACCAAAATCTGCTATCGATGCGTATTTGGAAAACAGAATTAAAGGCTTTTTTAAAGGAAAGGCAATCTTGGTACTTGGACCGGGTTATATGGGTTGTCGGGGCAAACTTGCAAAAATGATGTGCCTCCCGGTTACATGGACCTTCGCGATTCCAGCGGGCGCGTTAGCGCCGTTTTGAGGTTTGTGAACCAGTCGTAATAAAGATACAGATATTGTGACATAAGCAGCATCGACAAAAAACAACCACTATAGGTTAAATAGTCAAATAAACACTTCGAACTCCGGATGGATTTGCTTAATTTTAGCTAACACCAAAAACACAAGAGGCCATGGATTACTTAAAAAATATCTCCCTTGTACTCGTATTTATTTTAAGCGTGTCATTTGTAATACTTCATCATGGATGGGCCAATTATGATCAGACCAAAGTGCTGGACTTTGAAAGCGTCATCACCGAGTCGACTTATGAAAACCCTCATGCGATAGCCAAGATGGAATATCAGGGTGAACCCTGGACCGTGGTTCTGGCACCTGCAAGCCGGATGACTGCCCGGGGACTTTCGGCGGAAATGATCAAAAAGGGGACCGCTGTGAGAGTGGTTGCTTACCCTCATAAAAAGGAAAAGGGGGAAATGCGGGCCGAAAGGATATATGTTGATGACGAGAAGTACGAGCTGAGGTAATCGTGCCGGAATACCTTGACTGGTTAGAAAACACCTCCTGGGCGTTTACAATCCGCCAATCCTTGTGGATGTATCCCGCCTTGGAGATTGTCCATATTCTGGGTATCGTCATGCTTGTCGGTGCCGCATTGCTATTTGACTTTCGCCTATTGGGTTTTTCCGCCAACCTACCCTTAGTTGGTTTAGCCCGCCATCTTCTGCCTTGGTCCCAGCGGGGATTGATTTTTGTGATTCCTTCGGGTTTGTTATTGTTCATCACCAATGCCAAAACGCTGGGCTTGGATCCGACCTTCTGGTTAAAGATGACTTTACTGATTATTGCCGCGCTGAATGTGTTTGTATTTCACAGATTTGTTTTCAAAAGGAAAGGTGAGGCGGAGATTTCCGGCAAGCTGCCGTTACGCTATAAACTCCCCGCCCTGGTTTCCATCGTCGTATGGATCGCTGTGATCACCTGTGGACGTTTATTGGCTTACTGAACTAAAAAAAACATATCAACGCTGCAAGAAAGATCATTTGGTAATTATACTTTTTCAAGAAACATCGAATAGATAGGAGGGGCTCCCTTGGAACCCGAATTCCTTAGTGCCATAGGCACGGCCGGTCTGATAACCGTAGGTTTCAACCTACGGACCCTAAATGTACACCTCTCTCTAAGTCCCATAGGGACGGCCGATTTACGCTGGTTGAGGATCGGCCGTCCCCATGGGACTTTGGGGACTTTATTGCGTCTGTTGTCCAGGGATTGAAATCCCCTGTAGATGAAGTCGCTCTTCATTATTCATTTCCTTCATACGTTCTCCCAGATACTTCTGCATAAACTCAGGAAACTTGGCCTCCAACTGTTGTGGATCAGCCAAAGGGTCTAGCTTGACGTAGGTATAAAACTCGGGCCACTTCCAACTCCCTTCCTTATTATAATCACCTTCGTTGCGATATGCCCAGGATGCTATCAGGATATCAAATTGGATGTGTGAATTTTCCGGTACATCCTGAAAGACTCCATTTACTGTAAAGGGAAATCGCCCAAGTAAATGAAGTGTTTTTCCCATGGGATTTTCAGATCCAAAAAACTTTCTTGATATTGACTCTGAAATCACAATCAAACTTGCATCCGACAACGCATTTTCAGTATCGCCATAAACAAAAGGAAAAGAAAATAGGGTAAGAAAAGACGGGTCAACATTGTACACGCGATCTTCATTGAACATCTTTATATTCCCTTGTTCATCTTCATATGATACGGCCACATTGTCTCCTAAATGTATAGATTGATGTGCCATACGGGCATATTCTTCCACTTCGGGAAAATCGGCCTTTAAAGCAGGTCCTACCCCCGGATGATTGGCCGCACTTAAGTCCTGGTCTCTTTCCAGTATTACCCGGTATATCCGATCTGCATTTTCATGAAACCTGTCATAGCTCCGTTCAAAACGAACATATTGCAAGATCAGGAAACAGGCCGCCATACCTATTGCCAAACCCCAGTATATTGACCAAGGTAAAAACCTTGTTTTTCAGTAGGTTGCGACAGGCAATTTTGAAGTAGTTTTTCCACATGTTTTTTGGGTTCAATGAGCGGTATTCAGTTCTAACCTGCAACTTTAGTACCAACTAAAAAGTGGTTTTCTTCCCGGTCAAGCCTGATTCCTATTGTTTGAAAGTCGGGTTTTCGGACAAAAATGTTCGCAGACGGACAAAGTCGAATTTTATATAACGGAATCAAACTCAAAATATATATGTTTATATTAGCATAAATAATTATGTATATAAGCATCGAAAATTATGAGAACAACATTGGATATTCCCGAAAAACTTATCATGGAAGCCATGCGGCTTACTGGCGCCAAGACGAAAAGCCAATTGATAAAGGAGGCATTGGAAGATCAAATCGCCCGTATAAAAAGAAAACGTTTGCTGACATTCAAAGGGAGCATCGATTTGGGTATCGATTTGGATAAACTTCGGGGAAGATAGGATGTCAAGGTATAAAGTTTTAGTCGATAGTTCTGTTTGGATAGCCTATTTCAGAACAGGGGACCTGGATCGCCTTGACCGCCTTATTGAGGAAGATTTGATATGTACCAACGAACTTATATTAACGGAGCTTGGGCCGTTTTTGGAACATCAGGGCAGAAATGATATCTGGGAAAATCTTCGAGCCATTGAAAATATCCCTTTAAGAATAGCGTGGGAGGAGATCAGGCGGTATCAGTTGATGAACCTTCAAAATGGAATCAATAGAGTGGGTATACCGGATTTGATCATTTTGCAACAAGTAATAGAAGAGAAAATTTCCCTTTTTAGTTTTGACAAACACTTTAAATTGATGCAGGCTTTTTTGAATTATGAATTGATTTCATAGTCCAGTGATTTGCCGATGGCATGGCTTGGGTTTCCTACTCTGACCGCAATGATTTTACCGGGTTGGCCATTGCCGTCCGTATCGCCTGTGAGCTTACTGTCAGTAACGCGATCACCAAAGTGATAAGGCCTGTTCCGGCAAAATAGTACCATTCCAACTCTACACGATAACTGAAACTTTGCAGGAAAATCTTCATGGCATACCAGGAAGCCGGCAAAGCAAAAATCATCGATATCATTACCAACTTCACAAAATCCTTTGATAGCAAAGTCACAATGGTAATCACTGAGGCACCTATAATCTTCCGAACGCCAATTTCTTTGCTTCGCCGCTCAGCCATAAAAGAGGCCAATCCGAAAAGTCCCATACAGGAAATAAAGACAGCTATCAGGCAAAAGATACTGGTTATTGTGGCTGTGCGGGCAGTGCTGTGGAATTTTTTGCCATATTCTTCATCCACAAAATGAAAATCCACATTCGCGTTTCCAGTAAACTTGCTGATGATCGCTTCTATTTGGGTAAGGTTGTGTTTGACATCATTTTCGGCATTTAGTTTTAAATGTACGATTTCATACCAAAAATTCGGTCCTGAAATAATCATCGGCGAAGCGACCTCAAAAGGAGACCTTAGCACAAAATCCTTTACTACGCCTACTACTTCCCATTCCCTTCCGGCATGCCGTATTTTTTCACCTACAGGAGTTGAGAGTTGCATGGTTTTGACCGCCGTTTCGTTGAGCAATACGGCCGAAGAATCCGAGGGAAAAGTATACATATCGATATCCCGCCCTTCTGTCAATTCCAGGCCTGCGGTTTGTACGAGATTGGCGTCGGTTGAAAAAAAATCAAAAATTGTATTATCTGTGGATAGTTTACCGCTCCAATCCACATCATGCCCGGCGGCGTATCCTTCGGATATCGGGGAAAGCGTGCGACTGATAGCCGTAACGGTTTTGGATTGCAGAAGTTCTTCGCGCAACGCCAGGAAACTGTCCTTCACGCCGCCATAATAAGAAATGTATACCAACTGATCCTTGTCGAAACCCGATTCTCTTTGGAGGGCGTGCTGGTATTGCTGGTGGACCACAATGGTGGCGGCGATCAGGGTAATGGCAAAAGTAAACTGGGCCACCACGAGTACCTGCCTGGGGGTGAGGTTGGCTTTGCCCGGACGGAATACGCCCTTTAGCACCTTTGCGGGATTGAAAGATGAAAGAAAGAAAGCCGGGTAGCTTCCTGCGAGAATACCCGTCAAACCAATGAAACCCAGATAAGCCAACCAGAAGACCGGTTCTGACCAGGGGACAGCTATCTGCTGGCCAATAAAATTGTTGAAAGTTGGCAAAAGTAGTTTTACGCATAACAGGGAAATAGACCCGGAAATGCAGGTTATGAAGATAGATTCCATCAAAAACTGGCGTACAAGGCCTCCCTTGTCGGCACCGGATACTTTTCTGATACCGACTTCTTTTGATCTTTTTTCACTCCTTGCGGTACTCAGGTTCATGAAGTTGATGCAGGCAATCAACAATACCAATGCAGATACGCTACAAAGCATTTTGACAACGGCAATCCTCCCACCAGCCTGAACGCCATTTTCAAACCTGGAATAAAGGCGCCATTTGTCCAATGGATGCAAGAATATGTCTGCCTCAACATCCGAGTGTCTGCGAACAACATCTTTTACTTTTTGATTGAAAAGCCCCAAATCGGTTTCCGGATACAGTTCCACGTAAGTGGATACGCTGTTATTTCCCCAAAAATCACTTTCATACCCCATTAGTTTTATCAGTGACCAGGGCAGTAGGGCCTGCAAACTGAATTTTGTGTTGTCGGGCAGGTCATTTAATACGCCGGTCACCGTGACGTCCACTTCGCCATGGAGGGTGATGGTTTTCCCGATGGGGTTTTCGGTACCAAAAAGTTTATGGGCAAATCGTTCCGTCAAGACGATGGAGAGGGGGGAAGCGAAAATGTGCATTTTATCACCGCTGACTAGCGGGAAATCGAACATTTCCAAAAAAGCCGGATCGATCACCGTCACATCCTCTGTCAACTGGCTCTCCCCGGCATTCAGGACCAGTTCCATCGCCATGCTCCTGGCTGCCCGGACTACTTCCGGATAGCCCGCTTCCAGAACAGGACCTAAGGGTTGGGGAGAGAAATGGTTGGTACCGATCGTCCCATTATAAATGCCCTGGTGGTATACCTCATATAACCTGTCCTTTTTAGGATGAAACTGGTCATAGGTAAATTCATAGCGTACCCAAAGCAGCAAAAGCATGGCCAGGGTCATTCCCACAACAAGCCCGCTGATATTGATAAAAGTGAAGGTCTTGTTTCTGTATAGATTTCGGTAGGAGATTTTGAGGTAGTTTTTCCACATTAGCTATGACATTTAAGTTTTTGATAAGAAGCGAAGCGGTATGCGCCATATCCGACTTTAAGACGTAAATCTTCAGTTGTTGTACGTTGTTTTATTTGATCATTTGATCCGCTAAATCTGCTGCAAAGTTGTCTAAACTGGTTGTCCCTGTGTTGCTAAGTATAATAATTGTAGCATCTTCATTTAAAACATGAAATAACATCGCCTGAGCCCCCATAATGCGTCCGGGTCTTTTGATTATTTTGTACATTTTGTTATTAATTGGATAATCTTCATATACCCAAACACCATATCCATATTCACCAAGCCCGGAAACAAACATTTGGTCCAGGGATTCCTGTTGTAGGAGTTTGAGACCAAATAGCGCCTCCGAAAACTGAAGAATATCACTTGATGTTGAATACATGGCACCTGCTGCATACCAATTCTCCATATATACAGGTAAGTCAGGTACAAGTCTTTCCAGATCATCTCTGAAAAAATAGGTGTTGGCCAGGTTTTCAAATATTTTGCCTTGATGTATTAATCCCGTGTTTATCATTTCCAAAGGCTGTAAAATATTTTCAAATAAAACTTGTTCGTATGCTTTGTTGTATACTTTTTCAATAATCTTTCCCAATACGATATAGTCTGCGTTGTTATAGTCAAACACTTCTCCCGGGTTATTTTCCAGCTTGCCGCTACAGAAATCTCTTAGCAGTTCATCCGGGCTTCTGGGTTTTTGATACAATGGGATTCCATTGTGTAAAGCGCTTTCTAAAGACGTTCCGGCGTCAATATTAACCATTCCCGATGTGTGATTAAGCAATTGTCGTACAGAGACTTTATCTGCGCCCTCACCTTCATAGGCAGGCAGGTAGGTGTTAATGGATTGATTTAAGTCAATTATATCCTTTTCAACCAATTGCATGATGAGTACGGAGGTGAACAACTTTGTTATTGAAGCGATCTTATATCTTGTATCCGTCGTATTGGGTACTTTAAACTCAAAATTTGCCCAGCCGAAACTTTCATGATAAATAGTTTTAGCCTGTTGATGAATCAGGATGGTTCCGTTAAAATCATTTTCTTTAGTATAGGACTCAATAAACTTATCCAGGCCTGAAGATTGGCCAAACAAATTAAAGTGACAGGCGCTTAAGATGCATAACGCAATGAGTTTTTTCATTATAA
This sequence comes from Negadavirga shengliensis, assembly GCF_042652345.1. Taxonomy (NCBI): domain Bacteria; kingdom Pseudomonadati; phylum Bacteroidota; class Cytophagia; order Cytophagales; family Cyclobacteriaceae; genus Negadavirga; species Negadavirga shengliensis. Next base: position 37,668 of record NZ_JBHSJJ010000002.1, on the reverse strand, counting down.
TGATAATGTTATATAAAAATATCTTAACACTAGGAATTGAGCTCCTTCTGATAGGTTGGCGCTCATCCTTTGCTTACGACATTCATGCCAACCAAAAAATGGGGTTTTATCCCTATTTCGGCCTGTTTTTGCTGTTGGATGATGGAGTTTCCGGATAAAAATGCCCGTGGGCGGGCAAATTGAGAGGATTTTCCTTTGCCGGGTGTTTGAGGAGAGGCCTCCGGAAGCCAGAAAAGTCAGCAAGTCTTAATGATGGTGCGCGTGCTTCCCCGCGGCCATCTTTTTGGGGGAATCAACAGAAAAACGTTCCCGGTAGACACTCGGCGACAGTCCCGTATAGCGTTTGAAAAGCCGGTTAAAAAAGGCCAGGTCTTCATACCCCACGCTCCGGCTGATTTCCAAGACGGATTTCAGATCGTTTTCAATCAGGTGTCTTGCTGCATTGATCCGCACACGCTGGAGATAATTGATGGGGGTTTCACCCGTTGCAGCTTTGAAACGGCGGGCAAAGGTGCGGGGACTCATATGGGCGCTTAATGCCAATACGGTCACATCAACAGACTCCCTGAAGTTCTTGAATATCCATTCCTGCACGCTTCTGATTTGCTCATCTTCGTGGTGGATTTTCGGCGCCTCCGCAGTATATCCGGCCTGCCAGATGCGGGGCGTGCGTAGCAAAAGCGCCTTGGCGGTATGCATGGCGGTTTGATGACCGCAGTATTTCTCCACAATATAGAGACATAAATCCACACCGCTGTACACGCCGCCACTGCAAAAGATGTTACCCGACTCGGTGACATACCGTTCCGGTTGCCAGTCCACCTGCGGATAACGCTTCCTACAGTCATCAACAATGGCCCAGTGCGTGGTAGCGGGGCGGCCGTCCAGAAGGCCTGACTCGGCCAGCAAGGGTACACCTGAGCAGATTCCGGCTATGGCCGTACCTTGTTCATAAAGTCGCCTCAGTAATGGAATGAGTTTCTCGTTCTGCCTGCAGATGTCTTTTAGGCCACCGCCACCGCCTGATATCACCAGCAGATCAGCGGCGTCTATTTCGTCGATAGAATGATCCGGTTCCAGTTGCAAGGGGGTAAGCGTCTGGACCTTCTGACCATCCAGCGATGCGGTGCGGACATCAAAAAACCGTTTGCCCTTCAATCCTTTCAGCTGTTCATACAGAAATCCTGCGCTGCTTAAGATCTCCACAGGGGTCACCGCAGTGGTTGGTGTCCCCCCTTTCAAGAATACGATAACGGTTCGGATCATGGGTTTTCCTTTTTTGGCAAGATCACCTATTCACAATGTCTTTTATGCCACTTTTTGACCAGCAAAATTCCCTTCATATTTGACATGGATACAAGAACGTATCTCATGGGTAAAATTAAATCAAATTATTATAAGAAGATTCACTTAACTAAAAATAATCATTACCATGAAAAAAGTCTTATTGTTTGCCGGGAGCAACAGCTCCGAGTCCATCAACCGGAAAATTATAGAGCAGGCGGCAGGAATGCTTAACGGCCATCAGGCCAGCCTGATAGACCTCAGGGATTTTCCGATGCCGATTTTTTCAGTTGATTTGGAAAAACAGGAAGGGGTTCCCGAACCTGCCCGCAGACTGAGGGAGCTGTTCCTGGAACACGATGCCTTCGTAGTATCCGTAGCTGAGCACAATGCTTCGGTAACCACTGCTTTAAAAAACACAATGGACTGGGTATCCCGCAGTCAGGAAGACTATCGCATCCTGCTGGGAAAGCAGGTTTGGCTATTGAGCACCTCACCCGCGGAAAGCGGGGGTGCCAGTGCCCTGGAGCATGCCAAAGCCATCTTTTCCATTCTGGGAGCGGAAGTAGTAGGGGCTTTTGCTATTGGCCGTTTTTTCGATACCAGCGAGGGGAATATCTATCAGCAGGTAGGTCAGGCACTTAAAACACTTCAATATGGCTGAGAAGAATTTATATACGGATGTCCTGACCGACCGAAGCCTTATCAGGCTTCCGGGTGAAGGCAGGATATTGGATGCGGTAGGAGGGTCCACCACTTTCAAAGTCACCAGTGAGGACTCCAATGATCAGTTGGGAGTATACGAAATCACAATTGCCCCGGGCCTCACAGGAGCAAAGCAGCACTATCACCGTTTTATGGATGAAACCTTCATCATCTTGGAGGGTACTTTGACCGTTCTCCTCGCTGAAAAAACGGCAAAGATTCCTGCGGGTGGCGTGGTGTATGTTCCAAGGTTTACGCCACACGGATTCCACAATGACACAGAGGAGACGGTGAAATTGATGCTTTTGTTTAACCCTGCCCAAAAGCGAGAAGGGTTTTTTGAAGGGTTATACGAGGTAATGAGTGAAAATCCCATTGATCCGCAGAAGTTTTTCGAACTCTATCAAAAATATGATAGCTGGCCTGTGGATACGGCCGATATGCTTCCAGCAGGTGAGAAATGATATAAACGGCGATCGGGAAACGGATTTTTTGATAGGGGTTTAAGTTAATGTCCCATTCCGTCTATCCAGATGATCTTCCTCCCGCAAACAAAAATTTCTAAACAATGAAACAAATACCCTTCATCATCACAGCAATTTGCCTGGCCGCAAACGTATTTTCTCAATCAGGCCCCCTGGCTGAAAACCCAATAAAAATGAAATTAAACGCAGGCATCATCACCAAAAAAATGGCGGAGACAAAGGCATTTTATACCCAAACATTAGGTTTTGGGGTAACCTTTGAAAATGAGTTTTATCTCTTGCTTCACACGCCTGAGCGGGAAGCTGAGATCAGCTTTTTGCTGCCCGATCATCCAAGTCAGCAACCCTTGTTCCATCAAGCTTTTCTGGGTCAGGGCGTGTATCTCACCATTGAGGTAGACGACGTGGATAAGGTTTACACCGCGCTAAAAGAAAAGGGTGTGGAAATTAAAATACCTATACGGGACGAGCCATGGGGTGACCGGCATTTCGCCATACAGGATCCTAACGGTGTCGGGATCGACATTGTGAAATATTCGGCACAGGAGGGAGACTAGAATAAAGCAACACAACGATGAAAAAGAGTGGAAACCATGCGAATGTGAATGGGCTGAAGATGTATTATGAAGTATATGGTAAATGCAAGCTACTGTTGCTTTTGCCCGGGGCATTTTCAGGGATCAGCACTGCGTTGGGGAAGTTAATTTCTTTGCTGGCGGCAGAAAGACAGGTCATTGCCGCTGAATTTCAAGGATATGGCCATACCACTGATATCCCGGAGCGGCCACTTTCCTACGAGCAGCTTACCGATGATGTCATTGAATTTCTCCGTGTTTTGGATGTACCCCAAACGGATATCTTTGGCTACAGTACAGGTGCCGGAGTGGCTTTGCAGGTAGCGATGCGTAAGCCGACTGTGGTGAGAAAACTCATCTTGGCATCGGTGAGTATCAAGAGCAGTGGACACCATCCGGATCTCAAAACGCTGTTTAGTCCGGAATTCATGGAGAAGGCACTGGAAGGCAGTCCTTATCATAGGGAATATCTAAACGCGGGCAAAAGCCCCGGAGATTGGTCCAGACAATTGGATAAAATCAGGGCTTTTGAACAAAAAGAGCAAGATTGGCCAGTGGATGAGATCCGTACCATTAAGGCTCCGGCTTTGATTGTTGCTGGTGATGCGGATATCGTGCAGGCAGAGCATGTCCTGGCATTATACAAGCTTTTGGGCGGTGGCAGCTTAGGCGAGTTATCGATGCCCGTTTCCCAGCTAGCGATTTTGCCAGGAACCATACATACGGCACTTATCCAAAAAACAGATTTATTAATGGCGATGATTCCCGGCTTTCTTAACCCCGAGGAAGAACAGGGGGCCTTACCTACAAGTTGATAGGGACATCTGTGCCCAGGGGCTGGTATATCTTAGGCCGTCGACACAGCCCTATCCGTGCCAAGGGTTAAAACCCATGGTCAGTACATCCGCCGCTCCTAAGGAGCTTTAGAAATCCAAAAGAAAAACCATTTAGCAATTACACTTTTTCATAGAACATTAAATATACGGGAAACTTGTTAGGACCCCGAACTCGTTACAAGTGCCATAGGCACGGCCGATCTGATAGCCGTAGGTTTCAACCTATGGCTATCAAATGTATACCCTCTCTCTTAAGTCCCAAATTAAATCCCATGTTAAAAGGAAGTTTGCCTGAAGTATTTCTTGATACTGATGTTGCTTTTGATATCATTTCAAAAAGAAAGCCTTATTTTGTGAACGCCGTCAAGCTGCTTGAGTTGACATCGAAAGACAAAGTAGCGCTGCTTATTTCCGAAAGCAGCATGGCCAATCTCATTTACCTTTCTTTTAATATCTACAAATTGCCAGATGCGGCGTCTAAATTGTTGGATTTCGTAGCAGCTTGCAGCATTGCGGGAGGAGGGAAATCAGTCATGATGGAAGCGCCGGCTTCAAACTTTAAAGACAAAGAAGACGCGCTGCAATATTATACAGCCCTTCATCATGGTGCCGATTATTTCGTTACCAGAAATACAAAAGATCACAAATTTTCTTCCCCTATACTCCCCGTATTTACCCCATCGGAGTTTTTGGAGCATATTTGAGAGTGAATGTCATTGGTTAAAGGGTAGGAGCAGGTTTATTTCACTCAATCAGATGTCCACTGTTTTTTTTGATCTGTAAGATAAGATTCCAAGGCCTTTTCTACCAATTGATTTAAGGATACACCCAATTCCGTGGCTTTTAAAAATGCTTTCCTGTGGGTGATGGGTTGTACCCTGACATTGAAACTTCCTTTAAATGACTTCAAAGGCTGCTTTCCCGTTTCTTTACATAAATCCAAGTAATCATCCACAGCTTCCTCAAAAGCCGACTTCAGCGCTTCAACGGATTTTCCTTCAAAACTAACCAGATCATCTATTCCTTCAAGTTTCCCAAAGAAAACCTCATCTTCAGCACTATAAGATACAGATCCGATAAATGCTTTATATTTCAGTACATTCTTCATAACCCATTTACTTTTTGAAGCTCTTTTATGACCATATCGATGATATACATTTTGAGAATATTTTTAGGGTGTGGCTTATGCAACCTGATGATATGTTGGTTCTCGGGATGGTAAAACGCTTTCCTGGATCCGGCTGTTTTACCAAGTTTTATTTCCTCATATCCAATCTTTGACAATAGACTTACCAATTCCTCAAATGTGAAATCCTTTGGTCTACTCAATAGCCTTTGTTTTAATTTATCCAGCTTTGTCATAACAAAAGTAACTGTTTTATAGTTGCAAAATCAATATAATAATTTCATTTTTTCAAAATTTCCATTAAAGTCTCAACGGTCTTTTTCCCGATACCCGGTACCTGTAGAAGTTCCCCGGGGTCTGCTGTAAACACGGCACGCAGGTTGCCGAATTTCGTCAACAGCCTTTCTGCCTTATCGGCGCCTATTCCCGGAAACCCTTCTAGGATATGGATTTTCTGGGAAAGCATGGGATTGTTTCTCTTCTTGAAAAAAGTGGTTCGGGGGTAAAACCTTTGATTCTCCAGCCGGTCACGGGTAAGTTGTTTGAAACTTTGCAACATCACCCGAGTGGTTTCTTTGATGTTTTTGGTCCTGAGGACAGGAAGCCTGAATGCCAGAGAAATCGAGAGCAAAATACCTTGGATGGCCCGCGAGGAAAAATGCGTTTTCTTAAAATCACTGTTCTTTCCCTCCAAAATAAGACAGGCGGGCACCTGGCCTCTAACCAGCCTTCCTGTCTGACCGAACAATCTTCCGTCTTTTATCGAGCTGCAAAAATCAGGGATGGTCTTTCTTTCTATCAATAAATCCCCGTCAAAAAGGTAATCGCCTGCAGTCAGCCGCTGCCGGAGGATGATCATGTTTCCCATTTTCAGGAACTCATTTTCCATGTCAGCCGGTTCCCTGTCATCGATAGTGACGTGTAAAGGCAAAAAGTAAGAGGATTTCAGCAATTTGGACATAGGAAAAAGTTTAGGATACCTCACTAATTTACAAAATCCTTGATTGGTAAAAACAAATAGTTGAAATTTAATGATGCCTCCTTTCGGGTTTCCGTGAGCACAGATTATCACCTCAATAAGCGGAATTTCATGGATCACGAATAATTCCGTGATCCTTTGGCTTCTATTTTTTTGGATATTCCTATCTTTATTTAATGGGCAAGGTTGATTGGAATAAGCAGCATATTTATCCATGGCTTTTTTCCGCGCTGTCGGTAGCGGGTGATCGGGGTAAGGCCTGGCTTGACCTACTTGTAATTTGTATGAAAGAAAAAGAAATCCGCCGCCGGTGGAAAGTGTGTACAATGAGTATAGCATGTGAAACCATAGACACGGTTTATACCTTACGCAGGTTTAATGGGTAGTTGGAAAAAATACTTTGGTCCGGGGCCTATTGTTGCTGCGGCTTTTATCGGCCCCGGTACAGTGACAGTATGTACTTTGGCAGGGGTGAATTTTGGTTATGAGTTATTATGGGCGTTGGGTCTGTCGACTGTCACCACAATCGTCTTGCAGGAAATGTCGGCCCGGATAGGCCTGGTTACGCAGAGGGGACTGGCTGAAAATATAGCGGCTACCGTCAGACAGGGTGCTTTGAAATATTTGTCGCTAAGTCTCGTGTTACTGGCTGTTGTCCTTGGTAATGCAGCCTACGAGGCGGGAAATATCAGCGGTGCCACCATGGGGGCAGAGATGTTTGTTCCCATATCCCTTATAAGTTTCGGAGGAATTCAGGTAAACCTGATCAATCTGCTGATCGGCATATTGGCATTCATGCTTTTGCTGACGGGAAGCTACCAAAAGATCGCCCGGGTTTTGACCTTTTTGGTGGTTTCGATGAGTCTGGCCTTCTTGGTCAATGCCTTCTTGAGTGCACCTGACTGGGCTGCCCTTATAGAGGGGTTTGTTCCCACCGTCAGTGAAAGTAACATCATCACCACGGTTGCATTAGTGGGAACCACGGTGGTCCCATATAACTTATTTCTGCATTCAAGTCTTGTGACCCAAAGGTGGAAGGATATCAGTGGACTCAAATACGCCAGGATGGATACCTGCATAGCAGTTATCATAGGTGGGCTGGTGTCCATGGCTATCGTGGTTACGGGAGTAAAAGGCCAGTCACTGGAGGTGACCCGGGCTGCTGATCTGGCTGTGGGGTTAGAGCCGCTGATGGGGGCATATGCCAAATATTTTATGGCTTTCGGACTTTTTGCCGCGGGACTGACTTCCGCCATGACTGCCCCGTTGGCCGGTGCGCTGGTGATCGCGGGATGCTTTGGCTGGTCCACTGCTCTCCACAGCCGATCCATGAAATGGAGTGTGTCGCTGATCCTGGGTTTGGGTCTTTTGTTTTCATCGTTGGGAATCAAACCTGTACAGTTGATCACCATAGCCCAGTTGGCCAACGGCATATTGCTCCCCCTTCTGTCAGCCTATGTCATCTGGATCATCAACAAAAAAACACTCATGGGCCGTTATACCAACTCCCCAACCGTCAATGTCCTCACATGGGTAGTATGGCTGATTACCTTGGGCTTGGGATGGCTAAGTATCTACAAGGTGTTGGTTTCCATGGGTTTAATTTGAATTTTGGAAATACAAAAAATTTTAGAAAGGGATAAATATAAAATCGGATTTATTGGGCGAAAGGGTTTCGTCTTACATTGAAACAGCCAGGGTAACTATAAGACAGCTTTTCCAAATGTCATTTATATTTTATACAATGTTCAACACTTTACATCTCATCCCATTCTTTATCTTCCCCAATCACCAGATCACCTTCACTCCGATCGAAGTGACTCAACAGGATTGGCCAACGCAACCTTGACAGACTGGAAACTCACGGTCAATAAGGCTATGACCACAGTTCCCAACCCGGCAATGGCAAACATCCACCATTCCATATCAATGCGGTAAGCATAGTTTTCCAGCCATCTGTTCATCACGAACCAGGCGATGGGAGAACCGATCAGAAACGCCATCAATACCAATTTTATAAAATCAGAAGAAAGCATCCCAACGACACCACTGACGGATGCACCCAATACCTTCCGGATGCCGATTTCTTTGGTCCGTTGCCTGGCGGTGTAAGTGGCCAGCCCCAGCAGCCCCAGACAGGCAATGAAGATAGCCAGTGAAGTAAATACGGTAAAAAGTTTGGCAAATCGCAGATCATTCCGGTATTGCCGGTCAAACTGCTCATCCACAAAGGTGTATTGGAACGGGTTTCCGGGAAAGTGCTGCTTGTATAGCGCTTCTACCGCGGCAATGGTCTGGGACAGGTTCTCCGTTCCTACTTTAATGGAAATGTGATGATTGTATGGATCCAGGTAAAATATGATATTCTCCCGGGTATGGTGGGCCGAGGACCAGTTGAAATCCTTCAGGACACCAATCACCCGGCCGTGGGACAGCTCTTCTCCCAGTGCATCTTCGGGTGTATCAAAGCCCAGGGAGTAAGCGGCGGTTTCGTTGATCAGGATAGGGGAGGGCTCTCCCTCCGGTACTGAGTAAGACCTGTTTTGAATGTCTCCGGCTACCAATTCCAGTCCATAAAGACTCACAAAGGCCGTGTCGATAGAGGTCCCTGAAGCGGCTATTTCCTCTGATTGATCGGCTGTGGCCTTCTTGAAGCTATTTGTCCCAAAAGCAAATCCTTTTCCGGGTAATGTTCCGGAGGTTCCGATCTTCCCTACAGATTGGAGGCTGGACAATTCCTGGGTGAAAGTTTCGACAACATTTACTCTGTCCATTCCATTCGGGATTAGCCTGGGTCCGGGTATGGTTAATACCTGTTCCAAATCCATTCCCAGTTCCATATGCTGCATATAGTTGACCTGCTTATAAACTACTGTGATTCCGACGAGGAGAACGATGGAGATGGTAAACTGAAACACGATAAGTCCCCGTCTCATCCCCGTGGTGGCGGAAAACGTACCGGTGCTTCCTTTGAGCACCTCCCTGGGCTTGAATGAGGAAAGCATAAATGCGGGATACAATCCCGAGAGGAGTACAACTACTAAAAAGAGAAGTGGAAATACGGTCCAAAAGCCAGAACTGTTCCATAAGGCAAATGTGAGATTGACATCCGCCCAGGTATTAACCATGGTCAGAGCTAATCCCGCAAGCGCAAACCCAAGTACCGTTGAGACGAGAACCGTTAGGGCGGATTCGCAAAGAAACTGGAAAACCAACTGGTCTTTTTGTGCACCAATCGCCTTGCGAACGCCTACTTCCCGTGCCCTGCTGAGCGCACCTGCTGTAGCCAGGTTAATGTAATTGACCAATGCAATCAGCAGGGTGATCAAACCGATGACGGTAAAGAAATACACCGCGCGGGAACTTCCTTTCGCCACATGCGAAAGCGGTAAGTCTTCATTAAGATAAATATCCCGAAGGGGTAGGGAATTGACATATGCCCTTACATTGCTCTGCCAGAAGTCTTCTTGCCGGTTACGCATATAGATCTCTGTAAACTTTCTATCTACCTCAGTGAGGTCTGCATCAGGGCGAAGCTGGACGTAGGTGATAAAATTATTCCAACCCCAGCCCGCTGAAGGGTTGTTGTAGTCACTTTTTTGAAAAAGGTCTGCCACCGGGAGGAGAAAGTCAAATTGGAGATGGGAGTTGGCCGGAATATCCCGGAGTACACCGTTAACGACACCGCTAAACTGAAAACCACCACCAAACCAGCCCCTGACCTCCAGTATTTGCCCTATGGGGTCTTCGTTGCCAAAATACTTTTGTGCCGCCGATTGGGATAGCAAGAGTGTGCCGGGTTCCAGAGCCCGGGTAGGATCTCCGGAAACCAGGGGGTAAGTGAACATGTGGAAAAAGGAGGAGTCAACATAATAAAGCCGATCTTCTTCGAAAGTTTTGTCCGGCTGGATGGGGTTGGATATTACCGCACTGCCATATTCCGGATGAACCCGGGCAAAGCGAAGCACTTCCGGTGTCTCTTCAGCGAGGGCAGGGGCCACGGACCATCCTGTAGATGCGATGATATTCGGTTCCCCATCATTTTGTACCCGTGCCCAGGAAATATGATAGATATCCCCGGCATTCTCATGAAATTCATCAAAGCTGTATTCGAACGCAACATATTGAAAAATCAGCAGACAGCATGCCATGCCGATACCCAGTCCCCCAATATTGATCAGTGCATATCCCGGGTTTTTCCGGAGGTTTTGTAATGCGATTTTAAAATAATTCTTAATCATCCCTATGGTTTTTTAATGCCGTTGATGGATTAATCAGTTTGACAAAAACTAAATCACTTTCTATTTAACCAATATTCCATACCTTACTCGGTCCGTAGTGAATTAACAGGATTCATCAGTGCGGCTTTGATGGACTGGAAGCTGACGGTGACCAAGGCGATGCATACAGATGCAATTCCCGCCAGGATAAATACCCACCATTCGATTTCGATCCTAAAAGCAAAATCCTGCAGCCACCTGTCAAGCGCATACCACGCCAACGGCCAGGCGATCAGATTGGCAATAAACACCAGTTTTATGAAATCCCTGGATATGATGGCAACGACATTCTGTATTGTAGCGCCAAGTACCTTTCTGATTCCGATTTCCTTGATCCTTTGCTCTGCCGAAAAGGAAGCGAGTCCAAACAGACCCAAACAGGAGATCAGTATGGCCAGTATGGTAAGAACACCGACGATCTCGCTAAGGGTATTGTCTGCCCGGTATAGCCTGGCAAAATGGTCGTCCAGAAATTCATACTCGAATTCACTTTCCGGAACGATCCTGTTCCAGGTGGATTGGATATAGCCCACGGCTTCATTGGCTTTTTCCCCATTTATTTTGATGGATACCTCTCCATATCCCCAATCCTTCTGGTTGAACAGGCAAAGGGTTTCTATCTTATGGTGGAGAGAATTGAAATTAAAGTCTCTTGCGACACCGATAATTTTCCCCAAAGAATCTAATCCGCTAAAGCCAAAACCTCTCCCTATCAAAGATTCAATAGGTGTTTCCGGCTCATCTCTGAGCAGTTCGCGGGCCAGGGTTTCATTGATAATATAGGTCCTGCCGTTTTCGCTGTCATAATCCGCGGAAAAGTTTCTTCCAGCCACCAAAGAAATCTGATATACATTCAGGAAATCCGGATCAACAACAACCTGTGAGGTTGCCAGTTGCCTTACAGGGCCGTTGCCATGGTAGCTGACTCCCGTCTGATGAAGGTTGTTGCCCAGCTTTTGCTGTGATGCAGTGACACCGTTGATAAAGGTACTGGAAAGAAGTTCCTGTTTCAGGGCTTCATATTTGGGGTTTGATTTGCTGTCTAAGGGGACAGTGACTACCTGTTCACGCTGAAATCCCGGGTCTTTTTTTTGCATAAAACGAAGCTGTTCTGTAGCAAATACGGTGGCTATGATCAGAAATACTGCACTGGAGAACTGGCCTATGACAAGAATATTTCTGAAAAGAGGCTTGCCCCTGCCGGTTTGTGGCGTACCTTTCAGTACTTTGGTGGGTTGAAAAGAGGAAAGGTAGGCCGCCGGATATAGTCCCGATAAAACACCCGCCGCAAGCGTGCCTATCAATAAAGCCATCACAAACCGGGCATCACTGAATAAGGGAAAATCAATCTGTCTTTGACTTAAGTGGTTGACATAAGGAAGTAGCAGAGCCACCAAGACAAGGGACAACAGCAAGGCAATGAAGCAGAGTAAGACGGATTCACCGATAAACTGAAAATAAAGTTGCAACCGTTTTGCTCCGACGGTTTTCCGCACACCGATTTCTTTTGCCCGGCCGGCGGACCTTGCTGAAGAAAGGTTTATAAAGTTAATGGAAGCTATGATCAACACCATGATGGCGATAATGGAAAAAACGGCCGTATAGTTGCTGTCGAACTTCTGGTAATTGAGGTAATCGTGCGTGATATTAGTGGAATAGGCATGGACTTCCTGAAGGGGTTGCAGGAAGAGTTCATAGCCTTTGGCTCTTTCCTCTCCCATATGGCTTTGCAGGTAGGCAGGAAATTTATCCTCCAATGCTTTCAGGTCGGTACCGTTGGCCAGTTCCAGATAGGTCACCAACCAATTGCCTCCCCAGTTTTCCATATGCCGGGGGCCTGTAATGGTATTGAAGGAAAACAGGCCCCCGAACTTCAGGTGGGAATTATCCGGGACATCTTCCGAAATACCGGTTACCATAAACGAAAGGGTATCACGTCCGTAATGGGTTACAGATTGGCCCAGGGCATCTTCCTCTCCAAAGAGGCTAAAGGCCGATTTTTTGGTCAGCACCACGCTGTTGGGCTTTTGCAGGGCCGTGTTCCGGTCTCCGGCAATCAGCTCGAAATCAAAGAGCTGCAGGAATGTGGAATCCGCCCAAAGAGCCTCCGGAATGGTGATACTTCTTGTTTCGGTCCGTAAAGCCACTTTCCCAAAATTATTGATCCGGGTAAAATTCAGTATTTCCGGAAATTCATCCCTTAAGGTGGGTCCCATGGGGAACATGGACAAGGCCACGTTCTGAGGAGCGACCATTCCTTCCCATTTCTGAACTTCATTGAGACGGTAGATATTTTTAGTATGGAAACTGTCAAAACTCCTTTCATAAAAGACAAACAACAGAATCACTATACAGGCAGCCAGACCGATAGCCAGGCCGGATATGTTGATCAAAGAATAAAACCTGTTTTTCCACAGGTTTCTCCAGGCGGTTTTAAGATAGTTTTTCCACATATTATTTATGTTTCTGAGCGAAAATAGTTTTCACCATGTTCTCATAACTTTATAAATGCCAGCCCAGCCCCTATGATGCCAAGATCATGATAACATCCCTCACCTTTCACTCCGAACGCAAAGACTCAACAGGATTGGTGAAAACAGCTTTTAAAATCTGAAAACTGACGGTAGATAAGGCGATCAAGAACGCTCCGAGACTCGCTCCTGCAAATATCCATACTGATAAGTTTGTTCGGTAGACAAAATTATCCAACCAGTTCTTCATAAAATAGGAAGATATCGGAATAGCAATGACACATGAGATGATAACCAGTACCATAAATTCCTTAGACAATAAGCCCCACAGGTTGGCTACGGTGGCCCCCAAAATCTGCCGGATACCAATCTCTTTGGTACGCTGTTCCGCCACATAAGATGCCAGTCCGAACAATCCCAGACAACTGATGAAAACGGCGAGGATTCCAAAGAACGTGGTCAGTTTTCCAATTTGCTCTTCCGCTGTAAATTTTGTTTTGTATTCCTCATCAACAAAGCTATAATCAAACGGTACTGAGGGGATTATCTTTTTGAATACAGCTTCTATTTTAGGAAGCGCCTCACTGATACTGACTTTAGGGTTCATTCTGATGTTGATCCAATTAATCCTGCCGTTATGCCCTTTTATATAGAAAACCGTGGGCTTAACCGGTTCATATGGAGATTCCATCACCATATCTTTAATTACTCCCAATATCTTATAGTCCATCGGCTCCCGGTTACCTTCCCACCAGTTCCAGGTTACCGATTGCCCTACCGGGTTTTCCAGGCCCATCTGTTTTGCTGCCGCTTCATTGATCACCATGCCTGAAGAGTCGCTTGCAAATTCCCTTGAAAAATCCCTTCCTTCCACAACCTGCCAACCAATCGTATTACCATGCTCGTGTGTGATGGCCAGTGTTCCAAAATTTGCATCGTTATTTGGATCCTTGCCCTCCCAGTCAAAACCACCGTTACCTGAGGCCAATTGGGTTATTCTGCCCATGGATCCGGACATTTCTTCTACCAAGCCCGTGTTTTTGAGTTCTGTTCTCAGGGATTCATACTTTTTATAGAAATCCTCCGATTTCATCTGCATGGTAATCAGCCCTTCCCTGCTATAGCCGACTGGACGGTTTTTGCCAAACTGGATCTGCTGATAAATAATAGTTGTGCCGATAATCAGGACGATGGAGATACTGAACTGAATTACGACTAATACTTTTCTGGGGACGGATGCATAAGGTCCCAGACGAAACGTACCTTTTAATGCCTTCACAGGTTGGAAAGAAGACAAAAACAAAGCAGGGTAGCTGCCTGCCAATAAACCCGTAAATAAAATGAAGAGCCCGCTTAGAAGCCAAAAGCCTGGAAGAGACCATGGCAGGACCATTTGTTTGGCAGCTAATCCGTTAAACCAGGGCAATAGGAGGGCAACGAGCAGAAGGGCGACTGCAAATGCTAAAATCACCACCAAAAAAGATTCACTGAAGAATTGATAGATTAATTGGTTTCGTGCCGAACCGACCGTTTTTCTGACACCTACTTCCTTGGCTCTTTTTTCAGAACGGGCGGTGCTTAAATTCATGAAATTAATGCATGCCAAAAGCAGAACAAACATCCCGATAGAACCGACCAGCCAGACCATTTTGACAGGTTCTAATTCAGAGGGTCCGGTGTAAGGCGGGAATAAATGCCACCGGCTCATTGGATATAGAATGACATGACGCCCTTGTTGCATAAACTGTTCGGCATCAGCCGGATCAGCCTCCAGAACATCCTTTATCTTATCGGATACTTTGTGAAAAGTGGAAGTGGAGGGAATTTGCACATATATCTGGATAAAATGATTCCGCCAGTCAGTCAATGTGTTTTCTTCTATCCATTTATTCTCCAAAAGAAATAAGTCCCATGGTGCAAAAAAATTGACATGATGGAATTTGCTGTTATGCGGAAAATCCTCGTAAACCCCGGTAACCGTTACATCTGTTTTGTTGTTCATGCGGATTACCTTATTAATAGGATCATCCCCACCAAAAAGGGCCTTTGCCATTGAAGCAGAAAGCATGATGGAATGCGTGTTTTTTAATCCGGCCCTGAAACCATGGGTCATTTTAAAGGTGAAAAGCTCCGGTGCTCCTTCATCCACATAGTGACCAGTTCCCGCTAAACTTTTTTCACTGGATGAAAGGATTTGCTCACTGTTCCAGGAGATCCTGACAATATGTTCAAAATCTTCCTTATAGTGGTCGATAAGTTTCGTCCCCAATGGATAAACCATTGTTGTACCGATATATTCTTCTCCCTCATAGGTTCCAGTGTCATAGGTTCCAGTGATAGCTATCTGGGCAACCCGGTCATAATTATCGTGGTATTTGTTAAAGGACAGTTCGTCCCATATCCACAGGCCATTCAGGATAGCAACAGCCATCCCCAAGGCCAGTCCTCCTATATTGATGAACGAATACCCCTTGTTTTTGAGCAGGTTTCTCCAGGCAATTTTAAGATAGTTTTTCCACATGGTTGTAATGTTAAGATCCGGAATCAGAGATCAGCGGATACAGATTGACGGCAACCAGTAAATCTGTTTAGCGACTTCCATGCCAGTGAAAATCGCCCTGTATAGACCAATAACTCATCTTTTTCCTGCTTCAGTCTTTTCTTTTCGGACGAAACCGTCCGCCAACGGTCGTTTTAATCCAGTTGGCCTCCTCCCATCATTACTTTTCCTCCACTATCGCCAGGCTATTTAAGCATGAAATTTCATCAGGTTTGCGCCTGAAGCAGGTATGATCCTCTGGTCTCGACCTCCCAACAGATTGGTTTCTTCAATAGGAACAGCCACAAATTGGTAAAAGAAAACCAATCAAGTATATTGTTGCTGCATAATTTCAATATCAGGAGACCATGAAATTCTTTCTTACCCTTCCACTAATTATTTTGCTTTTCATTGCAGGGCCTGTATTCCCTCAAAAAAACATCCAGTTGGAATCGCCTGACGGCAATATCCTGTTTTCGTTCAGCATCACGGAAAAAGCGCCTGTTTACCAAGTGGCATACAAAGGGAGCATACTTATAGAAGATTCGGAATTGGGTCTTTCTTTTAAAGAAAAAGGTGATTTCGGGCCGGGCCTGCATTCCCTTGGCCCGCTTTTTACTGAGGTTGATGAAATGTACGATCTGGTGGTAGGTAAGACAAAAAGTGTGCGGAACCAGTACCATGAAGTTATTATTCCTTTAGTCGAAGGAAGCGAGGCAAAACGACAGATTAACCTGGTGGTACGGGTCTTTAATGACGGGCTGGCCTTCCGGTATGAATTTCCTGAGCAAAAAAACTGGTCAGTATATACGCTGACAGAGGAAAACAGCACTTTTAACCTATCGGGAGACCCCACCGTATACACCCTTCTTTTTGAGAATTATACCCACAGTCACGAGGGACCCTATCATATGCTTCCACTCAGCCAGGTGGAACCGGGTCTGCTTATGGACATGCCTGCGCTGTTCGAATTCCCGGGAAAAACTTACATGGCCATAACCGAAGCTGCTTTGAGAGATTATGCCGGTATGTATCTGGTCAAGCATGATGGTATCCTCAGGAGCCAGCTGTCTCCGCTTCCCGGGCAAAATGAAGCGAAGGTGAAAGCAAGTTTGCCTCATCGCACGCCTTGGCGGGTAATGATGATCAGCGGCCGGATCGGTGCTCTTATTGAATCCAATATGCTCACCAGTTTGAATGAGCCTGCCAGAATGGAGGACTTCTCCTGGATAAAGCCGGGAAAGACCACTTTCCACTGGTGGAATGGGGATGTGACGCCCGACACGACTTTCGCGCCCGGAATTAACTTTGAGACAAATAAATACTATATTGATTTTTGCGCCCGCAACAACATAGATTACCATGCTGTGATCGGATATGGGGGCATGGCCTGGTATGTGCATGACGGTACGGATTATAGTACCGCCCGGGTAGACGATGGTGTGATCAGGCAGGTGCCGGGACTGGATATGCAGCTGGTTTGTGATTATGCCAAACAGAAAGGAGTGGGGATTCATGTATGGGTTCATTGGGAAGCCATTTACCCCAAGCTGGAGGAGAATTTTGCCCAGTTCGAGAAATGGGGCATAAGCGGAATGATGGTGGATTTTATGGATCGGGACGATCAGGAAATGGTGAACATTCAGGAAGAAATTTTAGCCAGTGCAGCCAAACACAAGCTTTATATCCAGTTTCATGGCTCTTTTAAGCCAACAGGCCTTAGCCGGACCTATCCCAATGAGTTCACTCGTGAGGGCACCTTAAATTATGAAGTCAACAAATGGAGGAAAGAAGGGTTAAGTCCCGATCACGACATTATCATGCCCTTTACACGCCTGCTTGCCGGGCCCACGGATTATCATTTAGGTGGATTCAGGGCCGTTCCCGAGTCTGAGTTTAAGACACAATATACCCGGCCTCTTATGGTGGGTACCCGATGCCATATGCTTGCCATGTACGTGGTACTGGAAAGTTACCTTGCTTCCTTATGCGATTATCCTGCGGCTTATGAAGGTCAGCAAGGTTTCGGTTTTTTGAAAGAAGTGCCAACCACCTGGGACGAGACCCTGGTGCCGGATGCGGAAGTTGGCAACTATATTACAATTGCACGCCGTAAGGGGACTGACTGGTATATCGGCAGCCTGAATAATGGTGAGCCAAGGACCATCAAAGTGCCGCTGGATTTTTTGGCGCCTGGTGATTATACTGCCGAAATTTATACCGATGCGCCGGATGTTGCACAAAATCCCAATCACCTGATAAAACAGATTCAAACAGTAAATAGGAACGATGTGCTTACCTTGAAACTGGCATCCGGCGGCGGACAGGTAATGCGGCTGGTAAGACAGTAAACCGAGTTCCGCTACGGAGCATCTAAAAAGTAGTTTTTAAACATCAGGTTAGGTTATGAATATTGAAGAAAGACAAAAACTGTACACTTATTTTGATGGAAAGGATCATGTTACGGAAAGAGAGAAGTACAAATACTTTAGCGAAAACGACCCCCATATCCTGAATTTGAAAAAACAGGTAGAACGCATTGTCCATCAAAAAGGCTTAGCGCCGATCATGAATGATACGAAATGGATGGAGCTCCAGGAATCAGTGAAGAAGTTGCCATTTCCACCTCCTTATATCCAAAAGCTTGTGCTGGACGAGACGGATTATAAAAAGTTGATATTAAGCGATGCTCCACAATATTTGGGAGATTGGACACCATTTTACAATGAAGGATTGCCGTTATTTTTTGAAATCGAGTGGATGAAAATAAGACCACGCTATGCCCGGTACAGGGGGCGCTTGGTTAAACCCGAAATACTTGATGAATCCGGACAATTTGAGCAGATACTGAAAGAATGCTTTATACCTTACGAAGAAGATAGCGGAACCTTCACCATATTCGGGTACAAATAAAATGCCGCTGTATAGCGGTTTCGGGAATAAATAATATATCTTGAAATAATTGGCAGTGCATCAAATCTTATGTGTATGACAACACTGATAGTCGGAGCAAGCGGAGCAACTGGGAAATTGCTTGTAGAACAATTGTTAAAAGCAGGGCAAAAGGTCAAAGTGATTGTCCGCCCCACAAGTAATTTTCCGGATGCCTGGAATAACCATGACCGTATCACCGTCATCCCATCCAACGTCACAGAAATGAGCGTGGGCGAGATAGCAAGACATCTTGCGGGCTGTCAGGCAATTGCCTCCTGTCTTGGACATAACCTGACTTTGAAAGGCATTTTTGGGAAACCCCGAAAGCTTGTGACCGATACCGTGCGGCTGTTATGCAAAGCGGCGTTAGAGAGTACTCCTGAGAGGCCCATTAAATTCGTCCTGATGAATACGGCCGGAAACAGCAGTGTAAATGAGTCTGTTTCAGTAAAGGAGAAAATGGCGGTGGCTTTGATCCGGTTGCTCCTGCCACCCCATACCGACAACGAAAAGGCGGCGGATTACCTGTGGAACAGCATTGGTCAACAAAACCCGCTGATGGAATGGGTGGTTGTCCGTCCTGACACCTTAACCAATGAAAGGGAAGTAACCGAATATGCCGTACAAGCTTCCCCCACCAGAAGCGCGATATTCAATCCGGGAAAAACAAGCCGCATCAATGTCGGGCATTTCATGGCAATGCTTATCACAGATGAGGACTTGTGGGAGCAATGGAAAGGGCAGATGCCGGTGATCTATAATATACCCAAAACCGCCTCGCCCATAAAAATTCATAGGCAGGAAGTAGGTTTATTTTAATAATATATAAAAGTTTATTTTACTAATGTAAACTATTGCGATTTGATGGAAGCATGACTAAAGGCCAACATGATCCACTTCCCTACATGAAACTGTCCTGAAACCGGTTAAAACTTTTAGGGAATATCCACAAAGCAACCCAGGTATTAGTGATGGGATTGATAGTGCAACTCCTTGAAATTCATTATCTTTGGTTAGGTCTGTAAATTTTAAACTTCTAACAAATATGAACAAGGTAGTACACTTCGAAATCCCCTCAGACAATCAGGACCGGGCAAAGCAGTTTTATTCATCTGTATTCGATTGGGATGTACAGGATATGCCCGGGGAACAACCCTATACGTTTGCCATCACCTCACCGGTAGATGAAAATTATATGCATAAAGAAAGTGGTGCCATCAACGGAGGCATATTCAAAAGAGAAGCGCCGGTCACCAACCCCATCATCACGATCGAAGTACCCTCCATCGATGAGCACGCCAAAAAAATCGAAGCCGCAGGCGGCAAAATGGTCGTAGAAAAAGGTGAGGTGCCGGATATGGGATATTATGCCTATTTCAAGGATAGCGAAGGTAATCTAATGGGTTTGTGGGAGAATATCCCTCGAAAATGATTAAGGTATTTTATCTTGTGCCATAAGTGATTGTACCCATACAAGGGTCAAGATAAAAATGATAGTCGAAGGTTCATAAGGACGGTGTTTATACGGCCAGGGGCAAATTTACTGATTGGTCATTTTTTCCGCATCATTTGAAGAGAAAACCAGCCCAGCAATGCAATAATGACAACCATAATGCCCCATAGCCAGGCCTTGTGCTCAAAAAGGGCAGATGATGCTTTCCCGGCCGTTGTTTCCATTGAAAGCTCATCCCCTAATGTCAGTTGAGACAGCTCTTTTGGGATATTGTCGGTAAAATGTTTGATGTCATAGGATGGTCTTGTCGTCTCTTTGTTTCCATAAACCAGGAAATAGGACGCGGGTTCCGTAAAACGGACGGCCAATTCATGGACATATCCTGTTACATGGATGCTGTTGATGTTCAGGGGCCGGTTGCTTTGATTGTGAATGAATACCTTAAGCTTCTGTGATACCGTGCTGCTGAATTTAAATACATTGTCTTCAAGGGAATTCAATGTCTCCGATGTAAGTGTCCTGTAGTTGTATCGCCAGCCTTCGGAAGTTTGAAAGCTGTCGGCAAGGTATTGGACCGTTACCGGCCGGTAGTAGTCAAATTCATCTGAAATAACCATTTGAAGTTGACTGACAGGAACAGGTAACGGGTACTCCAGGTCAATTTCCGTTTGCCTGGTTTGCTTGTTTTCTTTGTTTCCCGTGATCTTAAAAGGATACTTTCTGAATACCCCTTCGGTAATTTCGCGCTGGGTAATACGGGCAGTGTTCAGTCTGGGCTTTTGATCACTGTCAATTGACAGCCGGAAATAGCGATACACTGAACGGGGGAAGGTAAGTTGGGTAAACCGAAAATCCGTCAGGTCGTTTTTAATGGACAGTATCCTGTAATCCGAGACGATGGTGAACCATTCCCGCTGGTCCTGACTGCCTTCTAAGCTAACCTTCCAGTCGAAATTGTTCTGTTCGAAGTCCAGTTGGATTTGGTTGACCGGCTCGCTAGTGGGAACTTCAAAAGTAAAATAATAGCCCCTATCGTCCCGGGATGCATTGAGCATTCTGAAGGCGATTTCTTTGGCATCAACCTTATCCGCTTTTAAATCAATCAGATAAGGCGCTTCAATGGTGTCATTGCTATTGGTAAAGCCGAAAACCCGGATGTCTGCCAGGTCATTTGAAACCTTTCCGAAAATCTCATCCGGCAAGACGATTTTATGCCATTGTTCGGATATTCCTTTCAGTTCCCGCTTATGGCTGTATCGCTCCATTTGTCCATGGGCAAACGAACATACAAAAAGCAGTAAAAAGGAACAGGCTTTAGTGTACTTTTTCATCCGAAATGATATGCTTGTACTTGTTGTAAAGAAAAGAAATAATCAACAGTAAAACCCCCAATGATAAAAATACGATTATTTTCGCTATGGTATCAAGATGGGAGATGTCGTAGAAAAACAACTTAACGAGTGTAAGACCAAAAAGGGTTATGGCCCCGATCCGCAGGTGTTTTTTCTTTTCCCATATGCCTAATACAATCAGAAACAGCGCATAAATTCCTCCGAGAATACTTAGCCCTAATTTGTAGGATTGGGTGGATTCGGCGATGTCCATCCAGTGGATCAGTTCGCTGCAGGCAGTCCACAAGACTGTCGTGTGCAACAAAAGGTCAAAAGCGATTTTCACATCAGCCCGGTCCTGGTGGAGGAGGGTGTACTTATAGGCACTAAGAAACGGCAGGGCGACAAATGCAAATGAGATATACCTGATCACCAGATTGAAAATACCGCTTTGGCCATAGAATGAGAATGTCTGCTCCAGATGGCTTTCGCGCAACTCACTGAGTTCAAAAAGCCCTGTTGTCAAAAAAGCCAGGACAGCAATGGCAATCAGGCCCAGACTCACCCATTCCAACGGCTTGCTTTTCCATTTTTTGAAATTCACAAAGGCCAGCAGGGACACAAAAAGCAAGGAGTAATTGATAATCCAAATGGTTTCAAACCTTAATAAATCCGTATTTCCAAACTGCAGGAAAATTTCCCGGTCTTCCGGAGGGCTAATGGCTTGGGATGCGATGTACAGCTGGTTCCAGTAGTAGGATATTTCGAAGCGAAAGGCATAATAGATGGTGAACAGCAATATCGAGGGAAGGGCAAACGAAACAAGTTTGAAGAGAGAATGCTGCGGCTGCCAGGCAGGGGGATACTTTTTGCTACGGTTCAGTATATTGATAAACCCGAACGTGCTGATAAATAGGGCAGAGGTCAGGAAGTAGATGTTAAATAGAGGAGGCGTCCAGACCTCTATATTTTCGGAATTATAGGCATTGTATCCAAGGGACCAGTCGTGGAGGAGGCTGAAAAATGCCAAAACCATCAAGGGATGGGATACTTTTTCATAAATAGGGATACTTTTTGTTCTCCCGATCCAAAAAAGCAACGCCGCTTCCCCCACCCAAAGTAAGCTCACCCAGTTCCCATCCAGCTGAACAGGGATGGTGATGGTAATAAAAACCAGCACCAATCCGGCTACCAGATAGAGCAGGTTCCTGTCAGCGAGTTTTTGGTGATAAATGACGAAGCTGACAAAGAAATGAATGATTGCATTGCAAAGCGTGAATACCCCTAGCAAGTGGTGGCCTGTGTTATGATCTTCAAGAGTGGCATAGCCGATACCATAAAAGATAAAGGAGTTGGCCAGTAGTAGGATGATATCGTTCACTTGAAACGTTTCTTTCCGGAGAAGTTTATAGGATAAAAATGTCAGGTAGAATATGGCGAAGAAGATGGAAAGAAAACCGAGCGCCAACTCAAACTGGTCTTCCAAGCGATAGTTAAACAAATACCAGGAAAGGTATATCAGCCAGGTCAGGCCAAACGAACTGTAGTACAGGGGTTTCCAGTATTTTTTGAAAGCAATGG
This sequence comes from Negadavirga shengliensis, assembly GCF_042652345.1. Taxonomy (NCBI): domain Bacteria; kingdom Pseudomonadati; phylum Bacteroidota; class Cytophagia; order Cytophagales; family Cyclobacteriaceae; genus Negadavirga; species Negadavirga shengliensis. The sequence continues at coordinate 15,089 of NZ_JBHSJJ010000002.1, read as the reverse complement.
CAAGAATACCGCCATTGATGATGGCCATATAGGTGAAGAGTGTAGCTACATTTCCTGATCCGTCACTTAGCAGAAACGGTACCGCATAAGCGCCTACCAGTCCGATATGGGCGATGAGCTGTTTGTTGTAAGTAAGGGCGGCCATTACGGTAAATGCCGTGAATATGACCATAAGCATAAAGGCCAAAAGTTGGGGAATAAGGCCATAGAAACTATACGCTGAAAAAGTGATAAAATACATGATCGCCATGGAGCCACTCAGTAAAACGGCACTGAAGTCCTCGTACTTCTTTTTGAGTTTTATGGCAAACCCAAGCAAACCGATACCAACCAGGTACCCCAGAATAATTCTGGTCAACGGCCCGATAAGCTGGTTATCGATGGTGTATTTGGCGCCTATGCCTACCCCTACGATCGTAATGGCTATCCCGATTTTATTGATCAGATTTTCCCCTATAAACTTTTCAATATCCGATTTGGTCTTACGCGGCTTAGCAGGAAAGTCCCAGTTTGCGGGGAGAGGTTTTAGCTGTTTTTGAGAGGATATGGAGCCGGTGGTTTTTGCTTTCCCTTCATCAAAAGACATAGTCGCGGCCGGTTTATTGCCTGTTTCAGGTGCTTGTTGGATTTCCGGCCCTTTCAGCTTGTCAATTTCAATTCGTAAAATGTCTATTTCTCTCAAAAAGTCTTCTTGTCTTTTTAAAAGTGCTTCCAACCTATCGGTGAGCTTGTTGATTTCATCTTGTTGATCGCTCATGTTGTTTTTGAAAGGTGTACAAAAAACTGGATAATATACCTGGCGGAGTTTTAATGCCCGTTTTGTTCCCGGTGGTAAAGTAAAACTAAAGTAGTAGAAAAATGCGAAATATTTAAATGTTTCCTAAAATCCGCAATCCTCCGTGTCGTATTTATTGATAATCAGTAAGTTATTAAAATTAAATGGGTGAAACCTGGAGGGTTTTATCTCCACAAGAATCAGCAGATAATATGAATTTACTGCGGGTTTTAGGTATTTGAAAGAGAGTGGGGGCTGTGATCACAGTGCCGTACCATTGAGAATAGAATTAGCTTCGAAAAAAAATAAAAACTAATTATTCTTGATGCTTTTTATCTGAAAGAATATTTTCTCAGGCAGCCACTATTGATAATTGTTTGCGATAAAGTTGGTGTTTCATATGGAGAGGGTTTTGAATTATACAATAACCATTATTTTCCGATAATGACTTTCCGGTGTTCAGTCCCCCAATCCGTCAGGCTGTCAATGATGGTCTGCAGGGATTTGCCATAGGGTGTAAGTTGGTATTCCACAGTTACTGGCTGGGTGTCCAAGACGGTTCTTTTGACAAGCTTATTCATTTCCAGCTCCTTCAGTTCCTTGCTCAACATCTTGTTGGAAATACCGCTGACATCGTTTAGTATCTCCGAAAAACGCCTTTTGTCGTGGTAGCACAAAGAAGCAATGATGGATATTTTCCATTTACCGCTCAGGACATACATAGCATCATGGATGGCCATTAATTTTTTCTTACAATCGTTTTGAAGTTTATTGTCCGCCATAAGTTACCAGGTTACCTCAAAGTTACCATTACTTTTTGTTACTAAGTGTCTAAAATAAATAAAATATCGTAATTTAGCAATGTCCAACCGGAAAAATATTAAAAAGTGGATCAATGAAAAATTCAGTAACCAATATGATACAACGAAAAATTGAGCAGGTGAGTAACCACTCACTTCAGCAAGGATTCTTGGGAACAGGACATCAGGCGGCCCAAATAGTGGGAAGTCAGGGTTTTGAATTTACAGACCCTTTTGTTGTCCTCATGGATGACCAGCTTAATTTGCCTGGAACTGAAATTGCAGGCGGACAACACCCACATGCGGGAATTGAAATATATACACTCGTTTTGGAAGGAAACGATGAAATTTTCCGAAAGGGAAATATGGAGTTGATGACGGCAGGAAAAGGCGTTGTTCATGCAGATGAAATTAAAGAGAAAACACAAGTGCGCATTTTACAGCTTTGGGTTTCCCTACCACCGGAAAAACGTTGGACAGCACCTTTTTTACAAAGTATTGATTTGGAAAATGTACCAACTTTAAAGGCCAAGGACAGCGTAATTCGGGTTTATAGCGGTAATGCCTTTGGGTTATCATCGCCACTGGTAAACAACACACCGATTACCATTGTTGATTTCAGTTTAGCTGAAAATGTGGAAGTCACACAGCACATTCCGTCTTCTTACAATGGTTTTATTTTCGTGTCAGAAGGAAGTGTGTTTGTTGGCGACACGGAAATTAAAGCAAATCAATCGGGTTGGCTAAACAAATCAGGTCAAAGTGGAGAGAGCGAAATAACCTATAAAGCAGGTAACGAGGGAACAAGATTTGTATTCTACGCAGGAGAACCGACAAATGCACCCATTGTAAGTCACGGCCCGTTTGTTGCCGATACACAAGACGAGATACGAGGGCTTTACCGGGCGTATAGAAATGGAGAAATGAAACACATCAAAACCCATCCATCGAGACATTTTACGTCAAAACAGGGGAAAACGATAAACTAATAACCCCTAAGGACACGGCGGACAATGGCTATTCAAGATACGACGGACTTGCCCGCCGGGAAATTATTTTCTGCTGTCGCAGTTGGTTGGGGCAGCCTGGGACAGCTATGACGAGGAAAGAGTTGGTGATGTACTATTGCAGACTTCAAGAGAAAGAGGTTTACCCGACCATAAGGCAACCGATTATAAAAAGATGCTATTGGACCTGTATGAACCTATGGGGAAAGAATGGCAGGAAAACCGCTGTGTCAAGCAGGCCTACATTTCTTTTACGCTGGCCCTTGCTGCAGCCGCAGAGCAAAAAGTAGATGTAACACCAATGGAAGGTTTTGACAACACCAAAATGGACGAGTTTCTCGGTCTGGAGGAATTGCAGCTAAAAAGTGTGGTGATCATGCCGATAGGTTATCGGGAAGAAGCAAACGATTGGTTGCTAAACCTGAAAAAATGGCGGACACCGAAAGACGAGTTTGTTACTGAATATCCTGATAAAGATAAATGGAAAAGCGAATTATCAATCCCTGGCAGTGGCAAGACCAGCGTGGGTATGCCCAGGCAGTTGAAGTAAGGCGGGCTGAAAGCACACTCTACATTTCAGGGCAGACCGCAACCAATGCCGAAGGCAAGTCGAGCGCTGCTGATATGCGGACTCAATTGACGGCAGCCCTTCAGAATTTGGAACTCGTAATACGCGAAGCCGGTTACCGCCCCGATGGTATCGTTAAGCTGAACGTCTATACCACTTCTTCAGAGGAATTTACGGGATGCTTTGATGTATTCCTGGATTGGGCTACCAAGCATGGTGTCAAGCAAACCAGTACCTTGCTGGAAGTCAAAGGACTTTTCGAAACCCTGAAAGTAGAACTGGAAGCTGTAGTGGTGAAATAACTGAGAGTATTGAGAAGTGAGCACAAGAACAAAAATCGCATTGGTTACCGGCGGTAGCCCTGGCATTTTTGTGTACCGATGATGCACGTTGGATAAACGCACAACGTGTCGAAGTTTCGGGCGGACAATCTTTGTAGTGATTGTTAACGTCGAATCAGTATATTTAACATGAGTTTCATTCAAAACTCTTAAAACCCCATTTCCGATTCCCGCTATGATGAGGATTGCTATTTTAATATGTGTTTTATTGCCGTTTGCTTTTCAAGGATGCAATTTGGAGGAGGATGATAATGAAATGGCGCAATATGATTCGGCTGGTGCTGCTTTATACTTTCAAAATAGAGCTCCACTAATTGAAAAGCCCTATTTGGAGCTGACCCTGGGAGGCGGGTAATTTAATTTTTATTTTGACATCAGCTCGGGGTTACAACGTTTAATTTCGCTCTTCCTGTTTCAGTTTGCTATTATCCTTCATTCAATTGAAAATGCACGATCTGCAATATGTATCCGACAAAAGACATCATAGGCAGCTTATTTTTCATTCACTTTTTAATGTCAACAGGCTTATTCTCTTTTCATCTGGTAGGGTATATAGTTTTCCCATTGCCATGGCGTATAAATATCAGCTATTGCAATTTCTAATGTTTCTTTAAAGATGCTCTCAGCATTGTCACTGTTCGATAGTATTACCACGCCGGTCCCCTTATCTGGAAAGATGATGCTGTAATGTTGAAACCCGTCATCGTGCCCTTCTTTAAAAGCTCCGGGTCCGTGAGGCGATTGCAGCAGCCCCCATCCCAGTCCATAACTCAACTGTATGTCGTCATTCTCATCGGATTGTTCGAGTGATAAAGGACCAAACTGCGCTTTGGTCCGAATCCGGAAACTTGGATTTAACATCATTTTTGTTATTCCGGACCCTTGTTTGTACAGTTGCATAATGTGTTTTACAAAAACCGAATAGTCGATCAGATTGGTTTCCATAGAACCTGCTGCCTGCGCTTCATCCCGTCTGTTTTTTTTAATTACATTTTGGTTTTCCGTATGCCCTTGGCAATACTTGCTTTCAAATTTTTTCTGCCACACGTAACTCGTGTTTCTCATTTGAAGTGGGTCAAAAACTTTCTCCTTTGCCAATTCCTCAATCCCTTTTCCGGTAATGTGCTCAATTACATACTGCAATAGCATAATCCCCTCTCCTGAATAGAAATATTGGGTACCAGGGTCAAAATAAATTTTAAGCTTCTCCCTGTTTTCCGGGTCATTTGGCCTGGGTATCCAACGCCAATTTTGAAATCCGGCCGTATGAGTAAGGCACATCCGGGCGGTGATTTTTTCATATCTTTTATCATTTTCCAAATCCTGAAAACCACGCCATTTATGCTCCGGTTTTAACGCATATAAAGGAAATTCAAGGTATTGCTGGAGAGGCTTATCCAAATCGATAACACCTTCATCTGCCAGGATCGTAACTATGTATCCGAAAACAGCTTTGCTAAATGACGCGCCATAAAACGAATGGTTAATCTGGAGGGAAGTTTTCTTTCGTTGATTGGCATATCCGAAAGCCTTTCTAAAAACAATTTGATTGTCATTAAGAATGGCAATAGCCAGACCGGTCACCTTGGCTGAATCCATCAATGATCTGATCTTTTCCTCCAGAAGGAAAGCATCTATCTCAGAACCATCAATTCCGGAAATCACAGAACGGGTCGAATCGGTTAATACAGCGCTATCATATTCAAGTCTTTCCTGTAATAGCTTTTCTGACTTTTCATTTGTCATGCATGAAGTTAGCATGAGAATAAAAATCAGTAATACAAGTAGGTAAAATATGCTGTTCATCTTTTACATGGTTTAAAGGAAAAAAAGCCGTCTTCCAATGTGGATTTCTCCCAAAAGTCCAAAAAAATCGGAACGGTTGGATAAGCACTTGCGGTTTTTAAAAAAGTTTTCCATTTGGAAGCGGGATGGTATAGAACTGTCGTGTCACGGTTAATATTCTTTCTTTTTTCCAATGGAATGGCCCAGTAATTTGTCAGGGGCAATCCCGTGGCGAACCAGTTGAAGTTTGGTGATTTCGGGAAAACACTCCATGCCTTCCCTTGACCAAATCAAAACCCCATTGGCTTTGATAAAATATTCTCCCGTACCCTGGGCGCAGGTTGAGTTCATGAAGCTCTTGTTCAAAGGTGGTCAAAAGTTCCTGCCCCATTCAAGCTGCTCTCAACAGCTAACGGCAGTAAGCAAAATAGTGCGTTTCAGCCTGATTTGTCATCCAAATGGTTTTTTATATCACCAGCAGGTCCAGCTTGTCACGGCCTGCCACGGTCACTATCTGGGCAGGCTGTGGCGACCCACCCTCACCTCATCGAATGTATCCCAAAAGCGTTGCCTTCGGTGTCCTGGCATATGGAACAGAAGCCGTATTCGCCAATGGAAAACTTGGGCTTCAGGATTTTTCCGCCAGCGTTTTCCACCCGGCTCTCTTCACTGCAGTCCTCGCTGGTAAAGTAGGTCATGGTACCGTTTCCACCGGACGGCACGCCATTGGCTTTTACGAGGGCCCCACTGGCATTGGTGAGGTTTTCCCCACCCGGAAAAAATGTCATTTCAAACCCTTCCTGCCCTTCGGGCATCGGTGCGTGCTGCATGGTAAAACCAAATACGGTTTCGTAGAATTTTTGGGCGCGTTCCATGTCCTGGACATAGATTTCCACCCACGAAAAGGGATTTTGTTGTGGTGTCATGATGGATTTGGATTTTGGTGTTTACAAGATAAGATTTTTCTATGAAAATCAGCAGAGAAGCGCTCAAAGCACTTGATGTATAGCCACTGATACAGGCAGTAGAGCTTTAAGCTCATTAGAACATTTATTGCTTTCTTATTTCGTAACACAGTTCCACCATTCCACGTTTGTAGGCTGTCACGTCTTTCAAGTGCAATGCTTGTTCTTGTCCTATATGGCCATAAAATGGTATTCCTTCCCCTAAAATAACTGGCAAAATTGATTGTCGTATTTCGTGGGCCAAGTTTAAACGAATAAATTCTTTGATAAGCATTGCCCCTCCGACAATCCAAACATTCCTGTAGTTTGGTTTTAGTCGTTCATTGACAAGTTTGTTCAGATCGCCCGAATAAATTTCGATGTTCGGTCTGACGATCGACAGCTTTCTGTGAGTTACTACAATTGTCGGCACGTTTCCATAAGCCCAACCATAAGATCTTGAAAGTTCCAAAGCATGTTCGTAGGTTCGCGAACCCATCACATAGCAATCTATTGTTTTAAGAAATTCCTCAGCGGCAGGTTCAGCAATTCCCTTCTCATAGTAGTCAGATGTTTCAAACCACGAAACACTATTGTCCTTTTTGGCAATAATCCCGTCGAGGCTTGAAACCATATGTATCGTAATTTTAAAGGCGTTTTCCGTCATATGATAGTATGTGTTATTAGCGATTCAGGCCTTTTGGTCTTGTGTCTTTTCCACGATTGTTTGCAATTCAACTTCCCAACCCAGCAGCCATGACAACCACGACAATCCCGACAACAATCACAACAATAACACCCCATTATCCACCATCCGCCGCGGCCACTCTAAGCGGTCCCGCACTGTCCCAATAGCCATTTTAGGTCTATCTGCGATGATCAGCCTGATCAGCGTCATCCGCGTTCCATTCCCGCTACCCGCTTCTCAAGCTATCCATCCCGATTTCCGGTGGTTTCGTCCCTGCTCACTCCGATCGCAGTGACTCAACGGGATTCGCCAGCGCCGCCTTCAAAGACTGCAAACTCACTGTAAGCAAGGCAACAGCCAATGCCACCAGCCCTGTTGCCAGAAAATACCACGAGCCCACATGTATCCGGAAAGCGAAATTGGAAAGCCAGCTGTGGGAAAGGTAGATGCCAATAGGGACCGAAATGACCACTGCCAATAGCACCATTTTTCCCATGTCGCTGGAAAGCAGCCGGACAATACTCCAGTTGCTGGCACCTAGGGTTTTGCGGATGCCGATTTCTTTGGTTTTGAGCTCGGTCATAAACGCCGCCAGCCCATAGAGACCCATGCAGGCTATAAAGAGGGCCAGCAAGGCAAATGATACGATGATCCTGGAAGTTCTCTCTTCCTTTTCATAATTCCGCGTAAAATCCTCATCCAAAAAGGAATAGGTAAATGGCTCGGATATTCCTGCCGACTCCCATACATCTCTGGCTTTATCCAATACCTCGGATGTATTGCCGGGGGAGAAATTGGCAATAAGGTGTCCCCCACGGTTCCCCCTTTGGAAACCAAAGGGTTCAATGTGGCGATGCAGGCTCGTAAAATGAAAGTCCCTGACAATCCCGATGATTTCGAAGGTGTATTTGCCATCCAGCCATTCGTAATGGACCCGTTTACCGACCGCGTCGTCGACGGAATACCCAAATTCCCTGACCGCGGATTCATTGAGGATGATCAAGGGAGCTTCTGCAGTGAGCTCCTGGGTAAAGGACCTCCCGGCGATCAGCTCAAATCCCAGGGTCTCGATAAAATCATCTCCGACAAAGGCATGCCTGACATGGACGACATCATCCACCGTTTTGCCATCCGCATAATACATCATATCTTCCAAGGATTCTATCCCCGGATAAGTGGATGCCACCGTTACCGAATGGATTCCCTGGTTTTGAAGCAGGCCGTTTTTCAAAGTCTCATAACTCGATACGGCTTTTTCGGTGCGGAGGGGGATCACCAGTTGTTGGTCTTTGCGGAAGCCCAAATCACGTTCCCTCACAAATTCTATTTGTCCTTTGATCACCAAAACCATTAAAATCAGACAGGCCGAAATACAAAATTGGGTCACGACCAACACTTCTCTGAGGGAAAATCCGGACATCCTGCCCTTGAAGCGTCCCTTCAGCACGGTGACCGGTTGAAATCCGGATAAAAAGAAAGCGGGGTAGGTTCCGGCCAGCAACCCAGCGGCCACACACAGCGCCAATGCTGCCGCCCAGGGTTCCCAATGGGTATGGCCCATAAGCTCTCTGCCGATCAGGCCGGAAAAGTAAGGAAAGGCCAGCACCACCAGGATTGCGGCAAGACCAAAGCCAAGCAACGCCACCAGGACCGACTCCATCAGAAACTGCCAGACCAACGGCCCTCTTCCGGCTCCCAACAGTTTACGTATCCCTACTTCCCTGGCCCTCCGTTCCGAGCGGGCGGTGGTGAGGTTCATAAAATTGATGCAGGCGATAAGAAGAATAAATAAAGCCACTGTGCCGAAGACATAGAGGGTGGTCATATTGCCCGTCCTTCCCAACTCAAAATCAAGACGGGACCGAAGATATATTTCCTGAAATGGCTGGATAAATACGGTTTTTTGGATGCCCAGGGCGTTCATATCCGAAGTTGCCCGCCGGTCGTAGTAAGCCTTCAATTTGCTCTCGAATTGATCCCGGTCAGTCCCGCGCAGGAGTTTCACGTAAGTGTAAAAAATATTGTTGCTTGCCCAGTTGGTCCACTGTCGTATGATGTTCCCGAAATCTTCATTTTCCATAGACAGGAAAAAGTTGGCGTCAATGTGTGAATTGACCGACTCGGCTTCAAATACGCCGGTGACCGTATAGTCGAAGTTTCCGAAAGGAAGACCTAAGATCAGAGACTGTCCGATCGGGTCTGTTTCTCCGAATATCTTATCAGCAATACGTGACGATAAGACGATACTGGAGGGTGCTTTGAGCGCAAGGGAAGCAGTACCCCGGACGAAGGGAAGTTCCACCACATCAAAAAATGAGGAGTCTGCATAGTATCCCTTGTATTCATAAAACTGCCTTACCTCTTCGCCGGATTCGTATCGGAGCAGCATCTGATCCAGCTCTGGAAATTTCATCAGCCTTGCAGACGCCTGCACCTCTGGAAAGTCCTGGGCCACGGCAGCAGATATGGGGGCCGGCGTGCCCGCCCAAAGGGAAAGAGTTCCCCCGGCATTGGTGGCAATCCTGACGATCCGATCACCGTCGGGAATATCCCTGTCTACCGCAAGTTCGTCATAGATAAACAGGCCGATCAGCATACAGGCTGCCAGCGCCACACCCATTCCCAGTACGTTGATCAGGGTAAGGGACCTGTTGGTGCGCAGGTTTCGCAAGGCAATTTTATAAAGATTTCTTAACATGGATATTGATCGTTAGTTATTAGATATTTGGTCCTAAGTCGACCGACCGACTTGATTCTTCGATAAGGATAGAACGCGGATGACACGGATTGTGCGGATCTGCGCTGATTATCTGTGATCATCAGCCTGATCGGCGTTATCACCGAGGGCAGGCAGGTGCGTTCCATCCTTGCTACCCGCTTCTCCAACTATCCAGCCCAATTTCCGGGGATTCCGTCCCTCTTCACTCTGATCGCAGGGACTCAACGGGATTGGCCAGCGCGGCTTTTACCGACTGGAAGCTTACGGTCAGCAGCGCAATGATCATCGTCAGCAAACCGGTTCCTAGAAAATACCACCACTCCAGATCGATCTTGTAGGCGAAATTATCCAGCCAGTTTTTGGTCATGTAGAAACTGAGGGGCAGCGCTATGACGATGGCCAGCAGTACCATTTTAGCAAAATCCCCGGACAGCAGTTTGATGATCTTCCATTCGCTGGATCCCAGGACTTTCCGGATACCGATTTCTTTGATTTTTCGTTCGGCTGTGAAAGCAGCTAATCCAAATAGGCCGAGACAAGATATGACAATGGTAAGTCCAGCAAAATAACGTGAAAGTATGGATACGCGTTTCTCCGCCGTATAGAGTGCCTGGTAATCGTTATCCAGGAACTGATAATCAAACTCAAGCCCAGAATAATATTGATGATAAAGCTCCTGAAGCTGTGCAATGGTTACACTTTCTGTTCCGGCTTTGATCTTCGCCATGATATTACTTGAACGGAGTTCCAATTGAAAGAGGCAAGGTTTTACTTCTTCATAAAGGGATTCATAGTGAAAATCTCCTGCCACTCCGATAATTTCTTTCTCCTGTCCCCACACCTTGATGGTTTTGCCTACGGGGTCAGAAAGTCCCATGGCGTCGATTGCGGCTTTGTTTAATATGACTTTTGATCTTTCCGAGCTAAACTCTCTTGAAAAACTTCGCCCATCTACCATTTCGATACCCAAGGTTTTAATAAAATCGTAGCCCACTTGCAGGTTACTAAAATTGAGTTTTTCATCATGGTCTCCTGGCTCCCAATCAACACCGGAGAGTCCTCCATGATTACCTGTCAGGTCATGGTAGTAGTTGGATACATCTACAATTCCGGGTATGTTTTCCACTTCGTGCAGGAAAGCTTCCACTCGTTTTTCCCAAATTCCACCTTCCATCAAAAAGTCTGGATCGTCTTCAATTTTCATTTCCATTTCAAAATGGAGAATATTATCCCGGTCGTATCCCAGGTTTTTGGTTTGTACAAATTCAATTTGTTTATACACCACTCCTACGAATGCAATCAATATTACAGAAATCACAAACTGAAAAACCACCAACCCTTTCCGGGTCCACACCTCCTCCATAGAAGTATTCAACTTTCCTTTCAGCACCGTAACCGGATTGAATCCGGACAGATAAAATGCCGGATAGCTACCCGCTACAAGTCCTGTAACATACGTAACGGCAAGTAGCGACAGAATCAGATTACCATCCCATGCAAGCTCTAGGTGTTTTCCGGTAATCGCATTGAACCGGGGAAGAAAAAGTTCAACAAGCAGAATTGCCATAAACATCGATACCAAAGCCATAAGCATTGACTCTCCAAGATATTGAGCGATTAGCGTTTTCCGCCCTGCACCTACTGCCTTCTTAACCCCTACTTCTTTCAATCTCCGGGAGGCCTTGGCCGTAGACAGATTCATGAAATTGACACAGGCAATCGCCAGAATGAAAATGGCAATGAGGGAAAATAACCTAACATACTCAATCCTTCCTCCGGCCTGCACTCCATTTTCAAAGTGGTTGTAGAGATACTTATCCGAATATTTTCTGACAAATAGGCTGGAAGTATGGCTTTCATCCTTTGTCCGGAGGAAACCCGCGATTTTGTCATTGAATTCGGAAATATTTGTGCCGTCTTTCAGCAATAGATAGGTATATGGGTCGCTATTTCCCCAACTTTGCAAACCGGGCCGGTTTTCAAAGAATAACTCGTAGTTGAAAACCAGGTCAAATTGTTCGGAAGCATTAAGCGGAATGTTTTTAAAGATACCCATTACGATAAATTGCCCGTTCATGGTCTCATGATCCCATGCTACTGTTTTGCCGATCACGTTGTCTGTAGTATGAAATAACTTCATCGCCAGTTCTTCCGAGATAGCAATGTTATATTTGTTGTTGAGTAGCTGATTTTTATCTCCCTGTACAAAATCATATGAGAAAATCTGAAAGAAACCGTTACCTACATACTGCCCTTTTGTTTTGACTCGGGTTTCTTCAAAAGAAAGAATACCTGTATCGGGAAACCAGGAGGCGGGAATCACGGATATTGCAGATTCCACCTCGGGCATTTCTTCAGCCAGTGCTTTGGCCAATAATCCGTGGGTAGATTCAATAGTTCGAATTCCATCCGCATTGGGAATATTTTGCATAACCTGATACAAACGAACGTCCTTTTCGTTGAAATGATCAATACTCAGCTCATCTTGCGCCCACAAAAAAATGAGCGATGCACAGGCCAAACCGGTTGATAAGCCTATCAGATTGATCAAAAAAGTGCTTTTGTCTTTCTTGAAGCTTCGGAAGATGAGAAGGAGGTTGTGGCGTAGCATATGGGTAGCGTGAAATTTCTCCGTCTGTCAAAACACGATTTCTGTGCCAGTAAAAAAGTCCTTGAACAGGACAGATAAGTGATTTTTTCCTCATCAAAGCTTGATTTTCCGAACAAAAATGACCGCTGGCGGGCGATTTCGGAATTTACGGGGTATTGGGGATGTGGGACTTTCTTTAGTTATTTGCGTCGCAAAGTTATTGTCTGTGTTGTCAGGATCCTATCGGATCGATCCATTGTTCCAGATGCTCGGGAAGATTACGGGAGGAATGTCGGCAACGGATCCAATTTACGGAATCAAGGCGGATGAGACAGGCAGATACGGATGGCCTGCGTTAGGCAAAGATACCTGCATCGTTGGTCGGAATCTACAATGATCCCGATGAATCGGGAATAACAGGAACACAGTTCCCGGACAACAATGACAACCTTTTTAACCATAGGAATTAAAGTTCCTGCTGCACAAACCATTCGATATACCGTGGCAAGGAAGTCCCGGCATAGTAAGGCAAATTCATTAACAAATACGGTTTTTGGCCTGGCGTCACCGCTTTTTCAATATTGAAAGCACCTGCATACATACGTATGGCATAAGGATGGCCTGCTGCATCAATGAACTGGTGAAGTGATTTCAAACTGCCCGTGCTTCCTGATTTTATTTCTATAGGAATAACCAAATTCTGATAGGAATAAAGTAAGTCAACCTCTGCATTTGATTGAGACTTTTCCCTTACCCAAAAATTGGGTTTATGTGCAGAAATACTTTGAAGAGATATAAGTTCCTGAGTTACCAAATGGGGTATAACAGCACCTTTGTAAGCACTGTTCAAATCACTCATAGCCAACATTTCCAATTGGATGCCAAGAGAGTAGTTGACTAAACCGGTATCTAGAAATTGCAAACGCGGTGACTTCTTTAAATCGGTTTTTATAGGAGGCTGTAAGTCCGTTGTAGGATAGATCAACCGTATAATTTTTGCGTCGTCAAGTGTCCTGAATGCCTCTCCTACCTCCCTTGATCGATAGTTGGAATTACCAAAACCCTGAAACTTGACACGTTCATCAAGATAAAGTGGGGCGGTGTCCATCAGATGCTTGATGATCTTCCTTTCCGTATCATTAGATGTATACTTCTCTACATCATTTTTATATGTCCCCCAAATACTTTCGTATGTTTTTGCTAAGTCTGAAAGGTTCTGTTGCTGAACATCCATTTTAATCACTTCCGGCATCCCACCGATAATTGCATAACGATGAAAAGCAGTCATCAACAACTTATGGGCGACTGGTTTTATTGGGACAAATTGCAGATACCTTAATAAATCCTGTTTACCTGTAGCTTCCAGATACTCTTGGAAATTTAACGGATGGAGATATAGAAACTCCACTCTGCCCACCGGAAAGCTTTGTACCTTTTGCATCGCAAACTCCAAAAGAGAACCGGCGCTGATTACATGAAGTTCCGGTAATTCTTCATAGAAGTAACGCAATAACTGAATAGCTTTTGGGCTTTCCTGAATTTCATCAATGAAAAGAAGTGTACTTGCGATGGCAGATGAGGGAATAGCATGTGCTAAAAACAGTGCTTCTAAAATCGTTTGAACATCGTCAAAATCTTCAAAATAATGCCTATCGCTAAGTTTTTCCAGATTGAGAACAATTCCATATTGATATGTCTTGGCAAAATCCCGAACCAGCGTCGTTTTCCCAACCTGACGCGCTCCCCTAATGATCAGCGGTTTACGGTTGTCACTTAATTTCCAGCTATTAAGATAATTTTCAGCGTTTCTTTTAAATGACATAACAGGAATGGTTTTTCAGAATTGTAACAAAACCAACCCAAATTTATTTATATTTTGTAACAAAACCAATCCAGAATAACCTATATTTTGTAACAAAACCAATCCAGTAGAAGTGCAGTTATGTATTTGGGCTTCTTAGACTCCCCGTTTTCCACATCAAAGCCTCTTTATGTCTGCTAAGTAGGAGTCATTGACTTTTCTACACGTATTATGTATATTCATGCGCATAATGTGTTTATAGCATGTCCCCATGAGAAAGCGGCTCAACATCACGATCAATAAAGACCTGGTCGAAAAAATGAAGAAATATGCAACGCTCCGGGAAACCAGTATTTCCCACATTGTCGAAGAACACTTTGAGGCGTTATTAGAACGGCCATCCACGCTTCACAAAGAAATGTCTCTTGTGGAATATGTGAAAACATTGCCAAAATCAAAGGTTGCTTATCCAAAGGATTTTGACTTCAAAAAGGGGTATTATAAATCCAAAGCCAAGGGATACGATGAGCAAAATCCTGTTTGATGCCAATGTTCTTTTGGATTTTTTTCTTGAGCGAAACCCCCCAACCTGAAAAAATAGAAAGGCTGTTTAGTCTGATTGACGACAAAACAGTAGAGGGGTATGTAACCCTACCCATACTTCAGATTTGTGCTTATTATTTGACATCAGTAAATGGGGTTGAAGTAGCCAAGGAGATTTTGAAGATGGTTGTTTTGAAGTTCCAGCTATTGGAAGGTACTGCAAAAACAGTATTGAACGCCTTAAAATCCAGGCAACAGGACATTGAAGATGCCATTCACTATTTCATTGCCCTGGAGAATGAAATGGATGCGATAGTTACTTGGGATAAGGAATTTATCAAATTGTCTTCCCCTTATTTACCCATATACAGTCCCGCTTATCTATTGAGGGATTTCGGGTAAGAGGACTTTTGTGATTTAGTCCATAGTCGATGGACTATAGATCGTGGTTCAACTTGATTCTTCGATAAGGATAGAACGCAGATGACGCGGATCTGCGCGGATTATCTGTGATTATCAGCCTGATCG
>NZ_JBHSJJ010000001.1:598049-750416 GCF_042652345.1 Negadavirga shengliensis | reverse complement strand
CATACGCGTTACGCACCCGTGCGCCACTCTCATCCCCCCCGAAGAGGGGATTCCCGTACGACTTGCATGTATTAGGCCTGCCGCTAGCGTTCATCCTGAGCCAGGATCAAACTCTCCGTTGTAAAGTGTTTGAATTCCTTTTGAAATATTATCAAAAGAATATATGTTTCTACGACCAATAAAATTGGTCTACCCAGGTTATTGTTTTTTGCTGTCTTACAATACTTCAAAGAACTTTCCAGGCTTGCTTTCCAAACCTGCGTGCTGATCAAATAAAACCAGTTTTGAATTGTTTTTCCGAAATTGGAATGCAAAGATCGGATTTTTATTTCGTAATCTCAAATAAAATTATCAAAAATTCTGAAAAAATTTTATTTGAAATTTTCAAATATCTTACCGTGCCAAACCCCCCAAATCGAACTTCTTTCAAAAGGGAATGCAAACATATAGCTCTTTCTGATAATTAGCAAAAAATATCGGAAAATTATTTAGTGATTTCATGAATGCCTGAGCGCCCCACAAAACTATTCCTCACCCTGGTCCCGCTGGGGCTTTGCCCGCTTGTATATAGGTACCGTACTGCATGGCTCTCCATACATGATGCTCCTTGCGAAGGGCATCAACAAATTCATCAATTCCCCATAAACAAATCCGGTTACGGGAAATTTGCTGCATCCTTTTATGACCACCGGTTTGTCAAGAAAATCCTCAGGATTTATTTTCTGTAAGCTCTTCGAAACCAAATATTGCTCCAACGCTACTTGGTCACCCAATATCGTCTCAGCCGCAACGGGCTTCAGGTAAGTCATGGCCAACATATATGCCCATGAAGGAATGATGGCATCAGCACTGCAGGTAACTGCGACAAATTTATCTTTATAGTACGTCCAGTCAAGTTCCTTCAATTGTTGCCTATAATCTTTCTCCCTCAGTACCATCTCCTGAAATAAAAACGGCTTAAGGTCAAATATGAC
Organism: Negadavirga shengliensis; assembly: GCF_042652345.1. Classification (NCBI taxonomy): domain Bacteria; kingdom Pseudomonadati; phylum Bacteroidota; class Cytophagia; order Cytophagales; family Cyclobacteriaceae; genus Negadavirga; species Negadavirga shengliensis. The sequence goes on along the minus strand of NZ_JBHSJJ010000001.1, from coordinate 749,442 downwards.
CCTTTCACCCTCTCTGTAAAACTTGTCCAGATCTATGGTCACGATCGGACTGTTAGCTACCCTATTTACAATTTCTGTCATGACAACAAAGGATTCTTCTTAGATTTAATAACCATAAAATCCTTGAGGTAGTTCGGTTCGAAATAAGCCAAATCTTCAAACTCTCCCTTTTCAAATTTCCCGGCAGCAATTTCGCCCACAGAGGATGCTGTATTCACCAAATCCAAAAAACAAGCATTGGGATGGACGATTAACGCCGAAGTTTTGGGATTGGCATTTCCCAGGAAATAAACCCTCCCCCCTTCCAAAAAATCGGAAAAAGAATCACCGCTCAAAATGTGCGCGGATAAGGGAGATACTATTTTCAGGTCACTATCATAAACTTTACAATACACCTCCATTCTCCTCGCATCCATCATAGGGACAACAAATTCACCTGCATGCAGTATCTCTTTTACATTCCTGGCCAACGCGTCCAAAGTATCCACTCCAATAAGGGGCAAGCCGTGGGCAAATGCAAGTCCTTTTGCCGTAGAGACCCCGATCCGTAAACCGGTATATGATCCGGGGCCTTTGGAAACCGCAACAGCATCCAGTTCCTGCCCTTTAATGCCAAGTTGGGTTAAAAGGTCTTTGATCAGGGGAACTAATTTTTGACCGTGTACATTCGCTTGGTGGAGTTCTATCAAACCCTGCAAACTGCCGTCTTTATGTACAGCTACTGAGCAAACCGAGACTGCGGTTTCTATGGAAAGTATAACCGGCATCTAATGATTTTAAGGTTTTAGCATCATGGCATACAGGTTTTGGTCCCTTAGCACCTGTATGGATTTTTCGATTTCGGCATCCTTGTTCAAAGAAGCCTCAACGATGCCTTCCTGATAATAATACCTTGAGACTATCTCGTCCTTCAGTGCCTCTTTGATTTCATCTTTAAAAGTAACCAAATCCTGCTCTTTGCTGTGACCTACACTTTTTTTCAATGACGCCAATTCCGTTTTTATATCCTCATAATATTTCTCCTTTTCAGCATATTTTTCCAAATCAGCTATTGTCTTTTCTACACGGGTAGTATAATCATACTCCTTGTCTGACAGCCATTCTACAAAGTCATCATATATCTGATCGTCTATCTGAAATTCTCTTGGAGAAGGAACGGATTCATTTTTCAGGGTAAACTCATTGGCATAGCTGAAAACCAGGCTCCGGGTCACCAGACTATAGGTAATAGGTGCATAGATTTTAGATTCTATTTCCTCATCCGGCTCAATTCCACCACCATCCAAAACGATCCTTCCATTTTTTGTCTTGAATTCGTTCCTTAGCGAATCCGGTACATTTCTGCCATTGCCTTCCTCATCTTTCTGGCTGTAATCAATCGCCTGTATGCACCGTCCGCTTGGGATATAGTATTTTGCTGTGGTCACCTTTACCTGCGAGTTATAAGACAACGGAATGGTGCTCTGCACCAGTCCTTTTCCAAAAGTCTTTCTTCCAATCAAAACCGCACGATCATAATCCTGAAGTGCTCCTGCTACAATCTCTGAAGCAGAGGCGCTTCGCTCATTGATCAACACCACCAAAGGAATATTTTTATCTACCGGGGATTTCTCCGTCTTGTATACGGTATTGACATTTTGCAACTTGCCAATCGTTCTTACCACTTCTTTGCCTCTTGGTATAAACAAGTTAACCACTTCAATGGCTTCCCGAAGAATTCCCCCGGGGTTATCCCTAACGTCCAAAATAAGCTTTTGGGCTCCCTGCGCCTTAAGATCAACAAGAGCTTTTCTTACGTCCATCGCCGCGTTGGTGGTAAAATCACTTAACTTGATGTAGCCCGTTTCTTCATTCAACATGCCATAGTAGGGAACGTTGCTGATGACAATTTTTTTCCGGTTCAATTTGACCTGTACGGTATCAACCCCTCTTTTAATGGTCACACTGACGTCGGTGTTGGCAGGCCCCTTGAGCATTTTGGATATATCCGCTGTATTTTTATCCACTACATTGACAGAATCCACTTGTAATATTTCGTCTCCGATCCTCAATCCTCCCTCCTGGGCGGGAAAACCCTTATAGGGCATCAGTATCATATTGGACCCTGTGCGGTTTCCGATCAATGCACCTATCCCCCCGTATTCCCCTGTAGTCATCATCCTGAAATCATCAGAATCCTCTTCAGGAATAAATTCGGTATAGGGGTCCAGCTCCTCCAGCATCGCATTGATTCCTACTGAAACCAATTTGTCCGGATCAATTTCATCTACGTAATAAGAATCAAGCTCTCTGATCAGAGAAGCGAAAATATCAAGATTCTTGGCTATGGAAAACAGCTTGTCGTTCTTTGGGTAAAACGACAATAAAAAAGTCATTCCTAATATGACACCCAAGATGGTAAGAAGTGATCGGTTTTTTCTGTTTTTTAGGTTCATTTCTGTCCAATTTTCACGTTATAATGCTGAGATCCGCCGAAGAATTTTTTGAAGTTGAGGCTCTATGGAGGCAAACCCCATTAAATCTGAAGATACGTATACCAAACCAATTAGTTTTTTATTTTCATTTTGGCTTGACAATAAATGCTTGTTGAGCCGATAAGCTTCCCGGATCCTCCTTTTGATTAAATTCCTATCCACTGCTTTTTTTATCCTCTTCTTAGAAACAGAAATAAGGACCTGATTAGTTTCTGTATGCGGGTTGGGCAAATAAAAAACTTTAAAAGGATATAAAAAAAAAGAGGAACCTTTATCAAAAAGTTCCTTTATTGATTTTTTAGAATGTAATCTTTCTTCTTTTGGAAATCTACAATCCATGATGTCTCTAATTCCGCATGAAGATACGAAATTAAAAGCATTACTTCTTAAGTGTTTTTTCGGAAGAAACACTCAGTTTATGTCTTCCTTTGGCTCTCCTGGCCCTCAATACGCGTCTGCCGTTTGCAGTGGACATTCTTTCTCTGAAACCATGCTTGTTTCTTCTTTTCCTGCGGGAAGGTTGGAATGTTCTTTTCATTATTGCTATATTTTATTTCCTGAATGTGCTTTGATCCTGATACTTCCTTAAAATAAAAGGAGTGCAAAGATAGATAGGTTTTTTTTATTTACAAACCACCAGCTTACTTTTGTTTGCCGTTTCAGTCGATCTCTAATATGAAATCGAGCATGACGGGATCGTCACAAACTGGGATGATTATAGATTGCGAGATTCCACCCCGACCTGCGGTACGGGGCAAGTTATGGCCAATGAAAAATAATTATAAACATATGAAATACACCCTTTTCAGCCAAAACCCCGCCGCTCAACTGCTCAATATTACATTAGAACTGGAATGCCGTGAAAACGAAGCCGTGTCCATGCAACTGCCTGCCTGGAGACCGGGAAGATATGAAATGGCCAACTATGCCCAATTTATTAAAAAACTCGCTGTTTTCTTTGATTCGGAAAAAATACAGGTGCAGAAGGTTACCAAGGACAATTGGATATTCCAGGCAAAATCCGCCGGGATCTATTCGGTTCAATATAGCTATTATGCCCGTCAGATGGATGCAGGAGGCAGTTGGCTCGACCCCAGCCAGATGTATATTAATTTTATCAACCTCACGTTTGCCATCAAAGGAAGGGAGGAAGAGGAGGTCACGGTCCGGTTACAGGTGCCGGAGGATTACAAAGTGGCCACGGCTTTGCCTCATATAGGCCATCGCACTTTTCTGGCCAGGGATTTCCAACATCTGGTGGATACTCCGCTTATCGCCTCCCGCGATATCGTCCATGAAACTTACCTGACCCATGGTGTGACCTTTCATGTATGGTTACAGGGAGAAATTCACTTTGACCTCCATGTTTTACTTGATCATTTCCTGGCTTTTACCCAAAGACAAATTGAAGCTTTTGGGGAGTTTCCGGCCGATGAATACCATTTCCTGATCCATCTCCTCCCCTATAAACATTACCATGGCGTGGAACACCGGCATTCCACTGTCATCACCATCGGGCCGGCCGCCCAACTATCTGAAAAAGACCTGTATGACGAACTTATTGGGGTTTGCTCCCATGAGCTTTATCATTTTTGGAATGTTTGCAGGATACGCCCCCAAGTGCTCCTTCCCTATGATTTTTCCAAAGAAGCCTATATGGATGCCGGTCTGATCGCAGAGGGCATCACCACCTATATGGGCGACCTTTTTCTGTTAAAGTCGGGATATTTTTCCTTGTCTGATTACTTAAAGGAACTGTCAAAAATGGTCAATAGGGAATTTGAAACTTCCGGCTGGCAAAATCAGTCCATTGCAGCATCCAGCCTCGATTTGTGGTTAGATGGCTATAAGGCAGGTGTACCTGACAAAAAAGTAAGTATTTATAACCGCGGCGCCCTTATCGCTTTGTGTATGGATTTGATCTTGATAGATAAAGGCTCAACTTTACAGGAGGTCATGAATGCCATGTGGCGGGATTTCGGTAAACCGGAAAAAGGGTATGAAATGACTGACTTTGAAAGGAAAGTGTTTGAATCTGCAAAAGGGGATCCTTACATCCCTGAATTTTTCAGGAAGTTTGTTTACGGATGTGAAGATATTCTTCCGGTATTGACCTCCCAGTTAAAAAGTGTCGGCATCTTCATCGAATCCTCGCCGAGAGAAAATCCCTTTGAAGGTCTATTCGGTATTGTGCACGATTTAAAGGGAGAAATCAAAAAAATACATCCGGAAAGTGAAGCCTATCAGAAACTTATGTTGGGTGACAAAATAGTTTCCTATTCTTTGACTGAACAGCATCTTCAGACTGAAATAATAAGGCTTGAAAAACCCATGTCCATACAACTTAAAAGAACCCCTGTTATCTATTATAAAAATTTTCAATTAAACGATTTGGGTTCAAATCCTAAGCAGAAAGTTTGGGTGAGCTGATCACAGGATTATTAATTATTTCGTGAGCAACAACAATGGCCACCATCAAATCGTATAAAATACTGTAAACACAAAATAACACTGGCCATGGACACACTTCACAAAATTGAACATTGGGCGGACACCCATCATCCCAGATGGATCGACTTCGTTCGCATTGCCTTGGGACTGTTTATTCTATATAAAGGAATCCTGTTTATATCGAATACGGATGCATTGCTTAGCCTGATCCACGAGATGGATCTCGGTTTCTTTCATATGGCCTTGGCGCACTATGTAGCATTTGCCCACCTGGTAGGAGGAATATTGATAGCAATGGGTTTGTTGACCCGGTTTGCCATCATCTTTCAAATCCCTATTTTGCTGGGAGCTGTATTCTTTGTGAACATTGATCAGGGATTCCTATCCGTATCCAATAATCTGGAATTCGAAATCTCGTTGTCCGTTTTAATACTGCTGATCGTATTTCTTATTTATGGATCAGGAAAATTTTCAGTGGATGAATTTATGAAAAAGCATCCCCATTGGTAAGAAAAGAAGGCGGAGTCATTGAAATAAGGAATCATCCAGGGATTCGTTGATCTGTACAGCAATAACCTCGGCTTCCATGGGAACAGGAAGCATGGGATTGGTGATGCTCATCTTCATCGGGAATTTTATCCCCTCCACCTCTTCATAATTACTGAATAAAATGTCGCCGGCTACTTCGGAGGAGATCATCAGTTTCAGTCCGGTTTCGACGCTATAATATTCCTTGGTTTCCAATCCCTGTGAAGTGGTGACGATAAGTGTGTATGCTTGTTCCCCTTCAATTTCTTCCACTTCTCCCATCTCCAACTCAAATCCCAAATCTTCATAATATATCTCAGGAAAAGCGTACAACTGGGTACTGATGGTTTCGAGCTGGTCACCTTCCAGGGTCTGGGTTTGTCCCATGGCAGACATATAACCTTCACCATCCTTTACCACGGTTTTTTGCATCACATTCCCATTCATGACCGTCTGCTGCATCAGCCGTTTTTTTTCAAGGTCCCTGCTGGTACTCATTTCAATAGACATGCCTTGGATCTCCGCTTCCATTACCGTAACCAGGGTCTTGATTTCATTGATCTTTTCCACACCGCCTACAGATTGGATATAATCATCAATAACTTCTTGTGGGGATTTTTCTTTCACCCCGTCCATAGTCACTTGTTCAGCAACCACGGGATACATAGTGGTACACGTAATCCACAGTACCATCCAGAATCTCATTTTATTGTACATCATGCTGTTTGCTAGGAATAATTAAAATTTGCCGTTTGAATCAATTAAAATCTTCATCTGTAAACGGTACATTCACTTCTAAGCTTTCAATTTTGGAATTTAAGGGAACGGGAATCATAGGGTTTTTCAGAGAAATCTCCACGGGAAGTTTCACTCCCTCAAACGTTTCGTAGGCAATATAATCGGTTTCCCCGGACAATTCATTCTCGCTCCGAAGTTTAAGCCCTGAATCCACGCTGTAATAATTGCTGAGTTTACCTCCTGTAGGATTGCCAACCGTGATTTTGTAAGCGGCCTCGCCATCCACGTCCTGAATCCCCTCCAGGGAAAGCGTATATCCTAAAGATTCGTAATGCAGTTCGGGAACGATCCACAGCGAAGACATTTTGACATCTTCGTATTGCTCATCTGTTAACGTCTGTGACTGGCCCATGGCGCTTACTACGGCCTCACCGTTTTTGAGTACCGTCTTGGATGCTTCGTTTCCCATCATCACTACTTTTTGTATCATCCTTTGATTAGGGGCATCATGAAGAGAGATCATGTCAAGTTTCATTCCCTGTATTTCGGCGGACATGGAGATTCTGGCAGTAGTTATGTTTTCAGCAGCATCCCTGCCTCCTATGGCTTCCAGATATTTCGATATTACCTCTTCTGCGGTCAGGTCTGCTTCAGAAAGCTGAATTTCCTGAACCTCATCTCCCCTATTATTGTATAAACGGATTTCTCCGAATTGCTGCAGTTTTTCTCTAATTTCGGATCCATTGCCTACTACTGTGATATGCAGGTTTTCAGGCTTGAGGTATTTTTTTGCAGCGTGGTTGATCTCCTCCTCGGTGAGGGCATCCAGCCGTTGGAGGTAGCTACTGTAAAAATCCTCAGGCAGGCCGTATCTGGCGATGTTGATGGCAAAAGAGGCGATGGTAGAGGGATTTTCCAGTGACCTTCCAAATCTGCCGCTGAGATTGGCCTTGGCGGTCTTGAGTTCTTGCTCTGTGATGCCGTTTTCCGCCAGATTTCTGATTTCATAGATCATCTCGTAAACTGCGGAGTCCGTTACTTCGGTCCTTACGGAGGTATTGGCTGAAAACCGGGCCACCAGCCGATCCGAACCGATGCTGGACCTCGCCCCATAGGTATATCCCTTGTCTTCCCGGAGATTGGCGTTCAACCTGGAATTGAACCCTTCTCCAAGGATAAAATTCAGCACTCTGGTAGCCAAAAAGTCTTCGTTGGTAACGTGCATGTCCAGGGGATAACCCAAATTCAAAACTGATTGCACGGCGTTTGACCGGTCCAATAAAGCCACGCGGCTTTCACTTGGCGGGGTAGGCATTTCATAACTCTTTTTAGGTACCTCTCCTTTTTCCCATTTGCTGAAATACTGCTCTACCAGCTTCTCTGCCTCGTCTTTTTGGATATCCCCCACAATGGCCAGATAGGCGATGTTGGGTTTATAATACGTATGGTAATATTCGCGGATGTCCTCAAGAGTCACATTTTCAATGCTTTTTTCCGTTTGGGTTTCTCCGTAAGGATGATCTTTGCCATATACCAGGGCGCTGGAAACCACCCCTGCCAGATAATCCGGATCATCTTTGGAAGAAGCCAAACTGGTCAAAGCCTGTTTTTTGAGTTTTTCCAGTTCTGACTCAGGAAATACCGGATTGTACAGCACGTCCGTCATCAGTTCCAGTACTTTTTCCTGATGCTTTTTCAACGATGAACCAGAAAGGGATGTTGAACCCGCACTGATACTGGCACCGATAAAATCAATCTCCTCATCCAATTCGTCCTTAGTACGGCCCGAAGTGCCTGCCATCATCATCTCTCCCACAAAGCCTGTCAAGCCGGCCTTATCCCCTTCATATAGTGGATCCCGGTCCAACACCAGGTAAAAGGCTACCCGGGGAAGCTTGTCATTGGACACCACAAAGACTTTGAGCCCATTATCCAACTCAAAGGACTCCGCATCATTGAATTCAATTTCCGGAGCCGGTCCCGGTTCCGGAAATACGCTTCTGTCCACCTGCGCATAAAGTGCGGAATGAAGGACAAAAAGGAAACTGAAACTTAACTTAAATATCTTCATAATGGTAAAGGCTAAAGCAATAAATTACTGATTTTCTGACGTTTGCTGGGATTTTGGCAGATAATAAAGGACAACCCTCGCATCCAAAGTCATATAATCTTTGGCTACCCGTTGAATATCCTCGATGGTCACCTCCCTGAATTTTTCCAGTTCCCTGTTGATGTATCCCGTATCTCCATAAAATAACCTGGATTCAGCAAGGTTTTGTGCAATGCCTTCCAATGAGGCATTTTTGCTGACCAAATTATTCTCGATGATGTTTTGAAGTTTCTGGAAATCCTTTTCGCTGATGCCTTCTTCCTGCACTTTACCAATCAACACATCCATTTCACTTTCCAATTCACCTGCCTCTACTCCCATATTGGTGATACCGTACATGATAAAAATGCCCCCGTCTTCCAGGTCAAGGGGAATAGCCGCCACCACCAGGGCTTTTTGCTGCTTATCTACCAGTTCCTTTGTCATTAGAGAAGACTTGCCTCCTGTAAGGTAGGTGGATAAAATCTCCAGAGGATACGCATCCGGGTGGTTTTTGGGAGGAAGATTATAGGCCTGGATCACCGCCGGAATCTGGATATTATCATAAATGATATCCCGGATTTCTTCTGTTTTTTTCGGCTCCTTGATATCAGGACGGTATATCTCCTTATTTCCCTTGGGTATTTCAGAAAAGTATTTTTCCACCCACTCACGGGTTTGGTCATAATCTATGTCCCCTGCAATGGTCAATATGGCGTTGTTGGGTACATAAAAGTCTTTGTAAAACTGCATAAATTCATCCAAAGAAGCTGCATTCAAATGGTCCAGCGACCCGATAGGCGCCCATCTATAGGGATGTTGGGAATACGCCCGCGATAGCGTTTCCGGGAAAATGGATCCATAAGGCTGATTGTCATAACGCTGCCTTTTCTCTTCCTTTACCACCTCTCTTTGGGTTTCGAGGCCTACTTCATCTATTTTGGCATGGAGCATGCGCTCACTTTCCAGGTAAAGGGCCATTTCAAGAAAGTTGGAAGGCATCAATTCATAATAATAAGTCACGTCATTACTGGTAAAGGCGTTGAGAGCACCGCCGTTGCCTTCAACAAGGTCTGTGTATTGTCCGCGCTCGATGTTCTCCGAACCTTCAAACAACAAATGCTCGAAAAAATGGGCAAACCCCGTCCTTTCCGGGTCTTCATTTTTGGAACCTACGTGGTAGAGTACAGAAGTAACCACTATAGGTATACTGTTGTCCTGATGCATGATGACATGCAGGCCGTTGTCCAAAGTGAATTCTTCGAATTCAATACTGTTCTGCGGGAAAGCCTGAACGCTCACCAGACAAGCCCACATAAGCATATAAACCTGTTTTTTCATAGGGATTAGGTTATTGGTTTTCAATGGATTTACCCATGAATAATTTTAAATTTTTCTTCTAAAAATAATGCCAACAAGTATCAATAATATAAAATATTTCTTAAATACCCATTCGTTAGCCTAGGCAAAGTGAAGGAAAAGGCGTTTCATTAGAACTGTTCCTTCATCGCTTGTAACGCCTCCTTCGCCTCCAAGGTTATCTGTTTTTGATTTTCGACAGCCTTGTAGAAACGTTCCGAAACCAGATTTTGATTCCTAAGGATCACATCATATTCCCTAATGGACTTTTCTTCGGCAGACAGGCAGAATTTACAGACTTCCTTTTCATTATCATGGTTCAAAGAGGTTCTAAAGTTGGTCCATGATCTTTGGAACACATTAAAAAAACTGGCTTCCTCTACCGGCTTACCCCCCTGAGCGGTTATTTCCGCCTTGAGTTCCTCCGACAACGACAGCCTTTTTTTTGCCTGGCTGATAAAAAAATTTTTCAGTGTTTCGTTTACTACATTTCTGGCTGCATCCTGATACCCTCGGACAGTATCTACATTGTGCGCCAACATATCATTCAAATAATTGATAAGTTTCTTATTCTGGGCCATATACAATAGTAAAATCCATGATGTACATCTCTAATATAATCACCAATATAAGCATTAATCCCCATTTTGTTTCGGGGACCGCAAGTGGTTACCCATAGAAAGCACTTTGATATGGCGGCGGCATTTGATATATTGTGTCCAAATTTTCTCCTGAACCTCAATATTTTGAAAAACAATGAAGACTGATAAGTTGACCGGAAGGATGATTCTATTAGGCCTACTTTTTACCTTTTGTTGGGCTTCTTCCTGCGAACAAATCCGTCCGGATAGACATAAATGGTACAAGGGCAATCTTCACACCCATTCCTATTGGAGCGATGGGGACGAGTTTCCCGAAATCATCATGGACTGGTATAAAGAAAGCGGCTATCATTTCGTGGCGCTTTCGGATCACAATATTTTTGCGGAAGGAGAAAAATGGGTAACCATAAGGGACGATAGCATCTACCAAAACGGCTTTCAGAATTATCTGGATGAATATGGGGAAGATTGGGTAAATTATCGGGAAGAAGATGGCAAAATACAGGTAAAACTTAAAACATTTGCGGAATATGCACCTTTATTTGAGCAAAGAGAACGGTTTTTGATGTTACCGGCGGAGGAAATTTCGGATGGCTACGACGGGAAACCCCTCCATCTCAATGTCACCAACCTGGAGAAACTGATCATGCCACAGGGAGGTGAAAGCATCGTGGAAGTACTCCAAAACAACATCAATGCCGTATTGGAACAGCGCCGGGAAACGGGCAAGCCTATGATGGTCCATATCAACCATCCTAACTTCAGATGGGCAATCACCTTAGAGGATATGGTCCGGCTGAAGGGTGAGCGGTTTTTTGAAGTTTATAACGGGCATCCACAGGTAAACAATCTTGGCGATAAAGAAAGGGGCAGCCTGGGTACCGAGGAAATGTGGGATTTTATCAACATTGCCTACCTGGAAAAAGGCCAGCCGCTCTTATTTGGGCTGGCTACTGACGACAGCCACAATTATCATCGAAAAGGCAGTCAGTTCAGCAATGCAGGCAGGGGATGGGTAATGGTAAGAGCAGACTCCCTGGAAGCAGGTGCCTTGATCGAGGCCCTCGAAGCGGGGGATTTTTATGCCACTACAGGAGTAGAACTGGATGAAATCCGCTACGAGAACAATACGCTCACCATCAATGCCATTCAAAAAGAGGGTGTAGAGTATATTTTCGAATTTATAGGATGCAGAACCGGGGATAAAGAAACCCAGGTCCTCAAAGAAGTAAAAGGTGTCAGTGCGGATTATCAACTGGAGAAAGACATCCTTTTTGTCCGCTGCAAAATTACCTCCTCCGAAGCTCAGGACAACCCTGTGGAAAATATGACCTCCCAGCTGGCTTGGACCCAGCCCGTAAGGCCTCGACAATAGCACATTGATGGCGGCCGTTGGCGGACGATGATAGCGAAAAATCGGCCTGAATTTTTTTCACCCGTCCTTTAAATCCGGTCATGAACTTGCTTCGGAAACAAAGGGATAGAACCTGATCAATAGGAATAGCGCCGTCTTTTTATATCGTCTTTGAATAACTGAATGGGACGTTGACCACTGCTGCGGATTCGTTACAGGACGGCCGGGATTTTTTGGTAAAACCAATTTTTTTATCTTTAAGCCAAAAAATAAAATTTTAGGATTGATGAGCAGATTTAAATTCGCAGGAATCTTCTACTTGCTGATGACATTCGTGCCTGTTTTTGCCCAGCAGGGCAGAAAAGTCACGCTGGAAGATATCTTCAAAAAAGGGGTATTTAATCAAAAGACAGTCCAAGGTGTCAATTGGATGAAGGATGGACAATATTATAGCACGCTGGTAAGGGAATTTGCTCCAAAGGTGGTAAAAATCAACCTTTCTACGGAAGAAGAGGAGGAAGTGCTGGTGGATGGCGGCAAACTCCGCATCAATTTCACGGAATATTCCCTGAATCCCGATGAAACCAAAGCACTCCTTGCTTCAGAAGTGGAAAGTATTTATCGCCGCTCGACCAAAGCCGTTTATCATGTGGTGGATCTGGGAGATGGGACTGCACTTGAACTCATGGGGGGCGACAAAATTTCTTATGCCACACTTTCCCCCGACAATACCAAGGTTGCCTTCGTCAAAGACAACGACATTTTTTATACCGACCTGGCAAACAACGAAATCCATCAGGTGACACATGATGGCAAAAAAAACCATATCATCAACGGCGCCGCCGATTGGGTTTATGAGGAGGAATTTTCCATGGCGAAGGCCTTCGAATGGTCACCCGATGGCAAGAAGATTGCTTTCATACGGTTCGACGAAAGTGAAGTACCGGAATTCAATATGCAGCGCTGGGGTGGTCTGTATCCGAAGGACTACCTCTTCAAATACCCCAAGGCAGGAGAAAAAAACGCCAAGGTCGGCATTCATGTATATCATCTGGAAGAAAGAAAAACCGTACAAATGGATGCAGGGAATGAAGAAGACATTTACTTGCCAAGAATCTACTGGACCGGGGAAGCCCAAACCCTTGCCTTCATCCGGCTCAACCGGCTCCAAAACCGGATGGATCTGCTCCATGCAGATAGCCAAACCGGGGATAGCCACGTCCTATTATCGGAAAAATCGGAAACCTATGTTGACCTTGATTACAATGATAACCTTCAATACCTTTCCGGAAACCAAGGGATCATCAGTACCTCTGAAAAAGATGGCCATAAACACATCTACCATTATGACAGCAAGGGGCAGCAAATCCGGCAGATCACATCCGGCAACTGGGAAGTGACAGCGCTTGTGGGAGTAGATGAGGCAAATAAAAAAATCTATTATGTATCTACGGAAAAATCCCCTTTAGAGAGACACCTGTATGTGATCAACCTGAATGGAAAGGGGAAAAAACTGCTTACCTCCGAAGAAGGCACCCACAGCATCAACATGAGTCCGGACTTCAAATATTTTATCAATTCCCACACCACGGCATCCAGTCCACTGAACATTACTTTACGCGACCATAATGGAAAACAATTGAAAGTGTTGGAAGATAACCGGGAACTTCGGGAGAAACTTTCCCAATATGATCTTCCGGAAAAAGAGTTTTTTAGTTTTGAAACAGAGGCTGGAACGTCCTTAAATGGATATATCATCAGGCCCGCTGACTTTGATGAGCAAAAACAATATCCGGTTTTGATGTATGTATATGGTGGCCCGGGCTCCCAGAATGTCCAGGACTCCTGGGGAGGTATCAGGGATTTTTGGCACCAGAGCTTGGCGTCAGAAGGTTATCTCGTGGCTTGTGTAGACAACAGAGGTACCGGAGGTCGTGGAAGGGATTTTAAGCATGTCACTTATGCCAACCTAGGGAAACTGGAAACAGAAGATCAAATCGCCGCGGCGCGTTACCTTGGTGCCTTGCCTTATGTTGATGCCAACCGAATCGGCATCTGGGGATGGTCCTACGGCGGATACATGTCCTCGTTAGCCATCATGATGGGAAATGACGTGTTTAAAACCGCCATTGCCGTTGCTCCGGTCACTACATGGAGGTATTATGATACCATTTACACAGAAAGGTACCTTCAGACCCCCCAGCTCAATGCTGCCGGCTATGATAACTACAGCCCCATTACCCATGTGAATAAGCTCAAAGGCAACTTTCTTCTTATCCATGGAACCGGAGATGACAATGTCCACTTTCAAAACACCGTTGATTTGGTAGATGCGCTGATCGCGGCTGATAAGCAGTTTCAGACCTTCTATTATCCTAACAGAAACCATGGTATATATGGGGGCAATACCAGCTGGCATCTCTATTCCATGATGACGGATTTTATTAAGGAAAAACTTTAATGGCATACGAAGCGCTATCCTGCCTTTTATAAAAGGTATAGGGGATGGCGCTTTTTGCTGCCCTTTCCAAATAGTTTCTGGGCTTTAGTTGGATTAATCGCAACGAAATTTTATATTAAAACCAACTTTAAACCAAAACTATGAAAGAAAGGATCAATACCTCCCTGCATAGTATCAGCCTCGCAGTATTGTTTGCCCTGGCGGCATGGTACTTTATCGCTGGCGGCATGACCACCCCCTATTTGCTGACCATTATGATTTTGGTCCTGGTCGTAATAGAGGTCATCAGCCTGATCATCATTTCGGGAACTTATCCTGAAGGGCACACCTCCTTTAAGATAGGAATCATCGCTGCCCTGTTGGTCCTGTTGGGCATCAAAAGCATGCTGCCTTCTTTTTTTGTTCCCCTAACCATAACCGTGTTTTGCATCAACTTTCTGTATAATTTCTATACTACCAACAAAAGACGAAAGGGAACGTTTAAAAGAAGGAACCGGGGCAGAATGAAATTTTAATTGTGGCGGATAGCTTTCCATAGATAAGTTACGCCGTTAATTGTACCGTCTATAACCTTTTATCCTTTATCCATGCACCGGTTATACGCTTTATTTTTAGTACCCTGTCTCCTAGCGGCACCAATTCATCTCATCGCCCTGCAACAACACGATAAAGAGCCTCCATTAGGCACGGATAAGGCAGCTTCCAACTCAGTGGGAAAAACCGCGGTGGATTTCACCCACGAATGCAGCCTGTCCGCTCTTTTGAAAAAGTACTTTACGGGTTGGAATACAAGCAGGACCTTGGCCTTTGTTCTATCAAACCAATAAATCCAATGATGATAAGGCGACTTGGAGAAAGTTTTTCTGAAAGTTTCAAAAGACTGATGCCGGATGCTTTCGTGTTTGCCCTGCTGCTGACGATACTGGTTGTCCTTCTGGCCTTGATCTATACCCCTTCGGGTCCTTTGACGGTACTGGAGGCATGGTACACAGGTTTCTGGGATCTTTTGGATTTTGGGATGCAGATGGTCCTTATCCTTGTGACGGGTTTTGCCATTGCTTTGTCTCCCCCCATACAAAAGGGGGTTGATCATCTCAGCAAATGGCTCAGTTCCCCCACAAAGGTGTATCTTGGGGTTATGCTGTTCGGGGCGCTGTTCACTTTGGTAAGCTGGAGTTGGATTGTGATGACGGCGCTGCTTGCCAGACAGCTGGCTGAAAAAGTCGAAGGGATTGATTATCCCTATTTGGTCGCATGTGTTTATCTGACCTTTCATGGCTGGGTTGCCGGCCTTTCCAGTTCCATACCCCTGCTGCTCAATACCCCGGATAATTTTCTTATCAAAAGCGGCATTTTATCAGACACCCTATCTACCGGGATCACTCTCGGCTCCACGCTGAACCTGTTTTTTATCCTTTTCATTTTTACTTTGCCGCCTTTGCTGATGGTTCTGTTGAAGCCCAAAGACAAAACCATTCCTATTGATCAATTGTGCATTTTGGAAGAACCTGAGGAGAAGCTTTCGGTTGAGACAGAGGCGTTACAATTATCAGGAGGAAAAAGAACATTCTCAGATTATCTCAACGGAAATAGTTGGATCACAGGAATAGTAGTCCTCATGGGCTGGGTATATATTTTTCAACGCTTTATCCGAGAGGGGTTTGGTCTCGACCTGCCGATTATGATTTTCATTTTTCTGATGACCGGCATGACGCTCCATAAAACCCCGCTCAGGTATGTTCTGGCCATGAAGCGGGCCTCATCGAATATTTCCGGCATCGTCTTTCAATATCCTTTTTATGCAGGCATCATGGGTATCATGCTCCATACAGGGCTGGGAGACGCCATCGCGGTATTTTTAGCCTCCCATGCCAATCTGATCACCTATCCTTTTTACGCGTTTTTAGCAGGGGGAATCGTTAATTTCGCGATACCTTCGGCCGGAGGGGAGTTTGCCGTTTTGGCCCCTGGTATTTTAAAAGCTGTTGCCAATCTCGCCCATGAATCAGGATTGGATCCGGAGCCGTTGCAGGCCCGGGCCTCCATGGCCATCGCTTACGGGGAATCCCTGACCAACCTGTTGCAGCCCTTCTTCTTTCTGACGATCGTTCCGGTGATGTGTAAAGGATTATACCTCCAGGCCAGGGATGTACTGGGCCACTTGATCATCCCGTTTATCCTATATTTTATTCTGGAAGCCTTGATGGTTACATTTTTCCCACTATAATCTGTATTAAGATGATAATCAAAAGTGTATGTAGAGCGAACAACAACTGTACAATACCGTACACCGTTACGTTTTAATTATCAGAAAATGAAATATTTATAAAAAATATTTTTTTTTATTTTCCGATAGTCCCAAGATTGTGCAGTACACTAAGTGCTTCTAAAAACCTGAATAAGTGATCGGTAACAGTACAAAGTACCCGGACAGTTGTCCAGTCTCAATACAGAAACAATAACCGCCTTATTTATAGAGGGTTGCATCTAATTGAAAAAATTTTTTTCGCGGTTTAATTGGCTCCTTCCAAAATTTTCATGGTACAGGTTTGGCAATTGGGTCATCAAAACAGAAACAATCTAAACATTTCATAACCATGAAAACTTTAATGACCGCAGTACTGGCTTTGAGCATATTTTTCACAAGCTATGCCAGTGACAAAAGCCTGATGGAAGTAACTTCCATAGAAACAAAAGACCAAAGGTTCAGCGTAACGCTGAAAGAAGCAGTGGGCAGGGTTCATATTTCAGTCTATGATGGCAAAGGACGGATGATAGATAGAAATCTTTTCCGCGCCAATGAGCCTCTGGTGATTCCGTTTAATCTCAGTCAGCTGCCTGAGGGAAAATACAGAGTAAAGGTGGAGACAAAAGATGAAGAGGTCAATTTTGAGGTGTCAAGCAGGAAACCCATAGAGAAAAAACTGTTGGCCTATGCAAATGTCGTCGATGCCCACACCATCTCCCTCAAGGTGGTAGGTATCGAAAAACCTGGCACATCCGTAACCATTTATAATCAGAGCCACAGAAAAATTGCCACTGATAACATTCATGTCTTAGGTGGCTTCGAAAAAAATTATGTACTGAAGGATCTGAAAACATCCGATGTTTACATGCGGGTGACCGATGCATCCGGAAAAATGAAATACTTTTATTTTGATTGATTTCAGGATTACGAACGGTGATTCTGGTTTCGCCCCCGGTGATTGCTGGGGGCTTTTTATATAATTTTTTCTTAGTCGTTGCAAGTGCGTGTCCCAAGGCGGCAAAAAGGCATGTTGTAACGCCACGGCTTAAAGTCTGACCTTGAACTTCGCTCTGCTACCTATTTTATAAAGATTTTTCAAGATGCAATTTCCGTGCATGCATTTAGGATGTACATTTGAAGTGAGCAATGCGTTTGCCTTCGGATATCAGGTACCCGTTTATCTCTAACTATATCATTGTGCTGACCACTGAAAAAACCTATAAAGACTCCTGTTGTGATAATTCCCGGGCAGATGAAGCTCCCAGGGAGTTAAAACCTACTCCTCCCCGAAATGAATTTTTCAGCACTTGGGGACCGAGTATTTTTAGTTTTGTCATGCTGGTTTTGGGATTGGTGGGTGAGTATTTTTTCCATATCAGCCAGTTTTCGGATTTACCCGGTCTGGCTTGGTATGCCGTCGCCTATCTTCCAGTCGGCCTTCCGGTACTGGTTAAGGGGTGGAAATCCATCCTGAAGGGGGACGTGTTCACCGAATTTTTCCTCATGGGAATTGCCACTTTGGGCGCATTTGCCATTGGCGAATATCCAGAGGCGGTTGCGGTGATGCTTTTTTACACTATAGGAGAGTCCTTACAACATAAAGCCGTCAGCCGGGCCCGAAAAAACATCCAGGCCCTGCTTGACATGCGGCCTGATCTGGCCCATGTCCATCGGAAAGGAAATGTCATTCCCGTTTCTCCGGAAGCCGTCGCGGTGGGGGAAACCATTGAAGTGAAGGCAGGGGAAAGGGTGCCACTGGACGGAATCATGGTGACAGAACACGGGAGCTTTAACCCTGCGGCAATCACCGGAGAAAGCCGGCCCATTACCCGAAGGAAAGAGGGAGAAGTGCTGGCGGGCATGATTAACCTGGACAGTTTGGTCCTGTTGAAGGTTATCCGACCTTTTCAGGAAAGTTCGTTGTCCAAGATTTTCAAAGCTATACAGGAAGCGGCCTCCCGAAAAGCCAAACCTGAGCAGTTCATCAGAAAATTCGCCAGGATATACACCCCAATTGTCACATTCATGGCAATAGGATTGGCCCTTCTTCCTTATTTCTGGGTAGACGATTACCAGTTTCGTGAATGGCTCTACCGGGCTTTGGTCTTTTTGGTAATTTCATGCCCCTGTGCGCTGGTGATTTCGATCCCCTTGGGTTATTTTGGGGGAATAGGCGCCGCCTCCCGCAATGGCATCCTGTTCAAGGGTTCCAATTATCTGGATCTCATTACTAAGGTAAACACGGTGGTCATGGACAAGACCGGCACCTTGACAAAGGGGGTGTTTGAAGTGCAGAAGGTGCATGCATCGGATACCCCACATGCCGATTGGTTGGCTTTGGCAGCCTCTTTAGAAAGCAAATCCTCCCATCCCATTGCCAAAGCCATCACCTCATTCGCCAAAAAAACAAATAAGCCAGTATTTTTACCTCAGAAATTGCAAGAGGTATCGGGGAAAGGTTTAACAGGCCTGGTAGAAGGCCATAAAGTGGTGGTGGGCAATGCGGTTCTCATGCGGGATAATGGAATCCACACGGAGTCCGAGACGGATCATGAAAGCTCCACCATTATCCATGTGGCGGTTGATGAAAAATATTGCGGCCGTATCATTATTGCGGATGAAATCAAACAGGATACCCAGCAGGCTATTGGGGATCTAAGAAAAACAGGCATCAAATCTATTTTTCTGTTTTCAGGAGACCGGGATGCGGTCACCCAAGCATTGGTAAAAGAGCTCAAACTGGACAAAGGTTACGGTGACTTGCTTCCGGAACAAAAAGTGGCCCGGCTGGAAGCGCTGAAGCGGGCCAAAGACAGAACCGTAGCCTTTGTAGGAGATGGGATCAACGATGGACCTGTGTTAGCTTTGGCTGATGTCGGTATTGCCATGGGTGGAATGGGCAGCGACCTGGCCATAGAAACCGCGGATGTGGTCATTCAAACCGACCAACCCAGCAAAATCGCCGTCGCCATGCGCATTGGAAAAGCCACTAAAGCCATTGTGTGGCAGAATATCTCCATGGCTTTTGGTGTCAAATTACTGGTGCTTGTACTTGGCGCCGGAGGAATAGCAGGAATGTGGGAAGCAGTGTTTGCCGATGTGGGCGTGGCTTTGCTCGCCATCTTAAACGCCGTGCGGATCAACAAACACTTTTGAAATGTACAGCTTTTAAAAAAACCGAAAAAGTGATGTTATTTACCTCAAAAGATTCCCTCCACCACGTTTTTGAAACGGTAGCCGCCGAACTGCGCAAAGGCGTGACGGAAGACCGGCACCCTTTCCGCTTAGTATCATTTGCAAGTCAGTCAGCAAATGGACCGGATGTGCGCTGCGTGGTGTTAAGAGAAGTGGACGAACACCTTGGTCTCTATATTTTTACGGATAGCAGAAGCAATAAAATAGGGCAATTGAATAAAAATGAGCAGGTGGCGCTGCTCTTTTACCATCCGGAAAAAAGAACCCAGATCCGGATTAAAGGCACCGTTTCACTCCATCACCAGGATCGGCCATCAAAAACTTTCTGGGCAACACTGGATAGACCCTCACAGCAAGGTTACCATCAAATTGCCGCGCCTGGCACAACCATTTCAAAGCCGGAAGAAGCTTACGAATGGGACATCCATCTTGCTGACTGCCATTTCATGGTAATAAGGGTACTGCCGCATGAGATATGGGCTTTGCAGCTCGACGGACATACGCATGTCAGGGCCAAATTTGTACGGCAGGGGGAAACGTGGACCAAAACTTGGATGGCGCCGTAAATTTTGCGGGGATAAAGTACTCAGTCCATCAGAAACACCTTCATGCTTCTGGGCCCATGAGCCCCGATCACCAAGGACTGTTCTATATCCGCGGTTTTGGAGGGGCCTGCAATAAACACCCCATAGCCTGGATCCGATACATCGATCCTTTGGTAAACCTCATGCATATTGCCCAGGATTTTATCTTTTCTGAGTACAACCGCCAGATGCTGGGCAATAAAGGGTAAAGCACGGTGCAGGAGTTTTTCCTCAGGCAGCCAAATGGCGGCGTTTTCCGCTACACCCCACTCTCCCTCCAGCAATGCCACCTCCACATTCTCCAGTTCATGCGGATCGTCCAATTTTTGGACATCGAGGTCACCCGCAAGGTCGGAAATCATAGAAACCCTGATTTTATCGGCAGAAAATTCCGAGCTCAGCCATGCCTCCACTTCTTTAAGGGATTGAACTTCAATCGCTTCCCCGCCATTCAAAGCGAGACTGGTTTTGAAGAGTTCTGTCCTGTCTGCAGGTGACGCATAAGCCGGCAATTCGGGCAGAGGCGTGGCCCTTGGCTTATTTTTCTGAATGGCTTCCATAATTTGTTCCCTGCTGCTCATGATTTCCTGTTTTTTTGATACCATTCCTTGAAACTTTCTTTAGGCACGTCAGGCAGATCCCTTTTCTTACCCCAGGCATTGAAGCGGTTGTATATCAGGCCTTTAGGACTGTTCTTCAGTGATCTTCTGGCCAGTTTCCCCAGAAAATCATATAATCTTGGTTTGGACATGACCATGCCTCCGAATTTCATCGCCCACTTTTTGGCAGGCTGGGGGGGGCCTTCTTCAGTGATCACCTGTCTCCATTTGTACAGCTGCTCATGGATGTTGATTTTTACCGGGCATACCTCGGAACAGGAACCGCACAAGGTAGAAGCAAAAGGCAGGCTGCTGTGTTTTTTGAGATCCGTACCGGGAGAAAGAATGGAGCCGATGGGGCCCGGTACAGTGGCATTGTAGCTGAAGCCGCTGCTCCTGCGATAAATGGGACAAGTATTCATACATGCCCCGCATCTTATGCATTTCAATGAATTCCTAAAATCCTCCCTGCCCAGTTGGGCCGTACGGCCGTTATCCACCAGAATCAAATACATTTTCTTGCCGGGTCTTGGACGGTGAAAGTGGGAAGTATAATTGGTGATGCTCTGGCCCGTGGCGCTTCTCGCGAGTAACCGCAAAAACACGCCCAGATCGGCAGCCCGGGGGATAAGCTTTTCTATTCCCATGCAGGCAATATGTATATCCGCCAGATGGGTTCCCATGTCTGCATTGCCCTCATTGGTACAGACCACAAATCCTCCGGTTTCAGCAATACCAAAGTTGACCCCGGTAACAGCCCCGTCGGCTTCTATGAATTTTTGCCTTAAATGCTGGCGGGCAGCTTCGGTCAGGTAGCCCGGATCATCAGCTCCGGCTTCTGTACCAAGGTGCGTATGAAAAATATCCCCTATCTCCCTTTTTTTTAAGTGGATGGCCGGCATGACGATATGGCTGGGAACCTGTTTATTGAACTGGATGATACGTTCTCCCAGGTCGGTATCCACCACATCATAGCCTTTTTCTTCGAGAAAATGGTTGAGACCACATTCTTCTGTGAGGATGGATTTGCTCTTCACCAGCTTAGTCACATTGTTCTCCTGGAGGATGCGGTAGACATGTTCATTGTGCTCCTTTGCGTCTTTTGCCCAAAACACTTCGATGCCGTTTTCTCTGGCTTTTTGCTCAAACTGCAGCAATAATCCATCAAGATGGGAAAGAACGTAGTCTTTGATTTGGGAGGCCACATCCCTTAAACTTTCCCATTCCGGAAGTTTTTGGGCCGCTGTATCCCTTTTTTGCCGCACATGCCAGAGCGTTTCGTCGTGCCAGTGACTCCTTTCCCCGTCTTTAAGGAATTCTTCTGCCGCGGCTGCATGGGTTTTGACACTTCCTGTTGCCATGAATCAATTATTTTGAGGTTTATTTCCGTTGAGGATCTCTGCGATGTGCATGACCCTGATGGGGCTTTTCTCCCGCTTTAAAATGCCCTGCAAATGCATCAGACAGGACATGTCCGCCCCGGTAATGATTTCCACTCCCTGACCTTGATGATCAGCTATCCTGTCCTTCCCCATATTCACTGAAACGGCCTCCTCAAAGACGGCAAACGTACCGCCGAAGCCACAGCACTCATCTTTTCTTTTCAAATTGACCACCTCAATATCCCTGACTTTCTCCAATAAGCTCAGAGGTTTGTTAAAATCGGTTCCTACCACCTCTGAGGGCTTGGCCAGCCGTAAGCCCCGCAAGCCATGGCAGCTGGCATGTACGCCCACTTTGTGCGGGAAGGAGGCATCAATGGTTTCAACCTTCAAAACATCCGTCAGGAATTCACACAGTTCATAAATTTTCGGTCCGCTGCCGTCAAGGGGTAAGATATGCTCTTTTGCATGGAGGGTGCAGCTACCGGAAGGCGCCACTATATATTCAAAATCGGAAAAATTTTTCAAAAACAGTTCGGCAGAAGCCTTACCAGAACTTTCATACCCTGAATTGGCCATGGGCTGTCCACAACAGGTTTGGTCCAAAGGGTAAGCCACTTCTACCTTGTATTTTTCAAGCAATTCAAGCGTAGCAATGGCTGTCTGGGGATAAAACTGGTCCACATAACAGGGGATAAACAGGCCGACTTTCATCCAAGTGAGTTTAAATGGGAGGTTTACAAAATTTTATTGGCCATCATTGGTCCGGTCCCTTAAAGATAAGCACCAGAAGGAAATAAACCAGTGTTTTGGCATTGATTTACCCTCCTGGTGCAGGACGGTTTACCGGGTAAGTAAGCCGTTTTTCAATTAAATCCGCCGGTAAGTTACATGCGGTCAGGATGCTATCCATCCTGCTCTGTACTGTTTTAGGTAATAAAAAAAAGCTGTTGGAGTAAAGATACTGTTATTGGAGACCAACGGGTTTGAAGTGATGGCAAACAGCATATTATTCGGGCAATAGCAGACAGCCTATCTCCCGGTATATCCTTTAAAAATCATTTATTTCAGTAATTCGATTGATTCAAAGCCAAAAGAATTTTATTTTTTGGAATGATTCTGCTGTTCTTATCCGCTTCGCAAATACCCCGCCATGGAAACCCATACTCCCACACCTGATGGTAAAGTACCTTTCGAATACCTGTTGATCATTTCTCCCGATCAGGATGTTTTTGAGAAACTGGTCAACATCAAGCAACATTTTAAGGAGGCTTACCAATGCCGGTTTGCCGCACACCTCAAACCACACATCACTTTGGTCAGGTTTTTTCAGCTTGAGGAGAGGGAACCGCTCATCAAAGAAAAATTTCAAAACCTTTCGAATGGGGTTTCACCAATACAGATCGAATTGGATGGTTTCGGACAATTTCCCACCCATACCGTGTTCGCTGATGTCAAAACCCAAGAGCCGATTAAAAACATTGTTGACGGCATCAAATCCCAATTCCAGGAGTTGTTGCGGCTTGGGAAAAAATTCACCCCCCACTTTTCCACGAAGCCCCATATGACCATTGCGAGAAGGATGACGGAGGAGCAATTCAGGCGTGCTTGGGAAGACTGGCAGGACCAACCCTTACATGCCGCTTTTTTGGCGGATGAAATGGTTCTTTTAAAAAAACAATGGACGCAAGAGGGCCGCCCCATCGGACCTTACACAATTGCCGGTACCTTTCCCTTCCGGGGCAAGACAGGTGGGGGCACCGCTGAATAAAACAATCATCCTTTGGATTTCGAGTGATTAGCTTGGCTACTTTCAACTTATTTCGGCGAAACAAGGAAAAAGGCGTATGATCCCGGATCTGGCAAGCCCAGGTTCCTTTATGGCAAGATCTTTTTGATTTCTTTTAAATAGACAGGGTGATAGGTCATGCCATTGTGTCCCTGGTTCTCCAAAAAAACAACGGTATGGGGCGTCTCAATAAGCCTGGCCAATTTAACGGATGACTCACAGTGGATTATTTCATCATCTTTGCCATGAAATATCACTATCGGCATATCACATGCCTGGATGTATTTATGGTTCTCCAATTTATATTTTAAAATAAATGTGGGTAGAAAAGGCATGTGCCGCTTCATCAAATCAGTCATGCTGACACAAACGGGGCTTGAAGGATCAATAATTTGGGCTGGTTCGAAGCGGCGAGCTGGGTAGCCATCCCTGTACCTACTGAATAGCCCAGCACAATGATTTGCCGTTCTCCATACCTGTTTTTTATTAAATCATATGCCGCTTGGATGTCTTGAAATAATTCCGTCTGATTGGAAATCCGGCCTTCACTCTTGCCATAACCCCTATAATCCAGCATGAAAACATCATAATTGAGGTGGGTATAGAGCTCGGCTACTTGTCCCCACGAGCGTAAAGAACCTGCATTTCCGTGTAAATAAAATATCACCCCTTTCGGAGAAGTGGTTTTAAATAAAATGGAGTGGAGAATCTTGTTGTCATGCGTTTTGATAGGGATTTCCTCAAAAGTTTGGTCGAATTCAAACCTGAAATCACCGGGAAGTTTCTCGGGGAAGAAAATAAGGTTTTCCTGAAAAAAGTAGAGCAGCGAACAGATCAATACGTAGGTGGGTAAGAGAATCTGTATTAGCGTAAGAAATAATTTTCCCATGGCTCCTGATATTTTTGAGATATGCATTCTTATTTCCCTAACTTCCAACAAAAGGTCAGCCTTTTGAAAACCTTTTTTAATACAATCATTTGGAATTAAAGGTTTTTATTTGCTATTTTTTGCCGTTACACCGAAACAACTATGAAGTTTACAGTAAAATTAGTCACAAAAAAACGATTCAGACCATTGGACGAAAGAGGTATTTATCCTCATTATGTGAGGGTTACCTACAATTCAAAAACAAATGACATCAAAAGTCCCACCTTCTCCAACCTGTATTCCCATCTGGATTTTGAGAAGATTTCGGATCAGGAAATCCGGCAAATTATTGACCGATTCCATGAAATCGAAAAGAATGACAGGAGAATCTTGGAAAGCGTTTTTAGTATTTTTCAGGAAACCGGCATAGACATAAATCACAATATTTTTAAATCTACCTATATCGAAGAATTAACCAAACCAATTGACAGGTTGATACTAGAGATAATTTCCAAAAGGCTCGTCCGTTTTTTGAATAATCAGAAATATCCCGTCGACTTTCACATTATCGCCAAATCCCATCCCTTTGAATTGATGAATGTGATCCATCATAACTCAGTCTCTGATTATTTGGAATTGACTTCAGATAAAGAATTTTCTGACCTGTTAAAATTTTTCGGGTACCTGAACTCCTACCAGAAAAACCTATACACCGCAGTGGCAGAATGCTTCGATGAGAAATTTAAATCCAAATTTTATTCTTATATAAAAGAAAAAGTGATAAAGGAATATTCGGATATTCGCTTAGATAAAGGAGATGATATCAACTATGTGGTTTTCATGCAAACCCATTGGTATGATGATGCTTACGGCGAAATTTTAAAGGCCGCCAATGAAAAAATAGACGCGGTACGGGAAAAAATCCCAACTTGATTTTCCATCCTATTCTTGTTACACCGAAACGGTTTGTCGATAAAGGGATTTCACCGATTTTCCTATCGGTGAAATCCAGGTATTGGGGTGGCCAATACTTTTAAGCAAAGAAATTAGGGGGAAGTGATATTAATTATAAGTAATGGAGTGACCCCGCCAAGAATCGAACTTGGATCTTAGGTTCCGGAGACCTACGCACTATCCATTGTACTACGGGGCCGAAAGTCAGCGGACAAAATTAATTCTTTATATGGAATTAAAAAACAAGGACGGGGATTCGTACGATCTCCGTCCTCATAATATGGCGGTTGGACTTTTAAATTTCTATAGTTTCTTTTTTACCGCTCTTCACGGCTTTATATATCGCATCAATAATGATAAGGTCTTTTAAACCTTCTTCTCCATCCAAAGGTAGCTCCGGTTCTTTGCCTTCCAGGATAATTTCAGCCATCCTGTCCATCTGCAGGGTCTGATGGGTTACATGAGGCTTGTTGAGTTCGCCTTTATGGGTACGTCCCTTAATGGGTCCATACCCGGTAGCAGGGTGCAATTCAGCAAAGCCCTTTTCCCCATTCAGAAAAAATCTGTCAAGGTTGTTCATGCTGTAAGTGGAAAGGCAAGAGGCAACTGCTCCACTCGGAAAACCAAACTGAAACTGTATGGTTTCGTCCACCCCGTCTTTGAATTTTACAGGATCCGTTTTGGTCTCCTGTGCCGTCACCCAAACGGGATCTTCCCCTACCATGTACCTGGACCCGTTGACCGCATAGATACCAATATCCATCATGGCGCCACCCCCTGCCAGTTTTTTATCCAGCCGCCATTGGGTCGGATCACCAATCCTGAACCCGCTCAGTCCCTGAAAAAACATGATTTTTCCCAATTCGCCATCCTTTCTCATCCGGACGATTTCCAGCGTATTGGGCTCAAGACGCATCCTGTACCCAACCAAGAGCTTCACGTTGGCCTTCCTGCAGGCTTCTACCATTTCCCTACATTCCTTGGCGTTAATACCCATGGGCTTCTCACAGATAACGTGTTTGCCGGCTTTTGCCACTCTCAGCGTCTGATCATGGTGAAGTCCATTCGGGGTGATAATATAAACCGCATCAATATCCGGGTTGTCTTTGATGGCATCGAAATTCTCGTAATTATAGCAGTTCTTTTCGGGGATGCCGTATTTGCTCTGCCACTCTTTGACTTTGGAAGGCGTCCCGCTGACCACGCCAACCAACTTGGCTTTTTTGCTATCTTTCATGGCATCAGCCACACGGGTACCATAACTGCCGAGCCCCATGATCGCCACACGTAACATCGTGCCTTGGTAAGATTCACCTGCATATGCAGCAAAGCTCTTGGTACCGTAGGCCGGCATCAAAGGTATACTGACGGCGGAAAGTGTAAGTTTTTGTAAAAAGTCTCTTCTGGATTTCATATTGGATTGATTTAGGTTTGTAAAGACGAAATGTAAACTGCAATCATTCAGCTATCTGCAAGATATTGTTTTTTAGCTAAAAGATAAAGAACATTTAACAGGGTGGTTTCTCATCTTGTTGGCTTGGAGGGATTATCTTTGTGACATGAATGACGAATTGGTATACCGGATTGAAACCGGGATAAGTTCCGAAGAATTTATCCGGTTGTTAGTGGCCTCCACATTGGGAGAAAGAAGACCTATTCAGGATACCTCCAGAATAAAACGGATGCTCCAGAATGCCAACCTGATCGTGACGGCCCGAATGGACGGGAAGCTGGTGGGAATAGCCCGTTCCATCACTGACCACGCCTATTGTACTTATCTGTCAGACCTTGCGGTTGACGAAAAGTACCAGGGAATGGGCATCGGAAAAGAGCTGATACGTCAGACCATGCTCGCGGCACCCCAGACCAAGGTCATCCTGATTTCTGCTCCCAAGGCGGTGGGTTATTATCCCAAGATAGGGATGAGCAGACATGAAAATTGCTATTTTTTGGACGATGTCAACCAGTTGAAATAAACGGATCTACGGCAAACCTATCGTCTAAATGCCCCCAAGCTTAGATGGGAATAATTTGAAATGGCCCTTCAACTCGCCATTGACAAATCCCCAGACCACCACCACTGTCAACACCTGGTACATCCCCACAATAAATGTGAACCAAGATCCAAGGTAGGTGTTGGCTCCAAACCAATCCCCCTGGATAAAAATAAAAGCGAGCACGGACAGGGATTTGAAAAGTTCCATATAAATGGCATTTGGATTCCTGTCCATCAGTTCAGTGAATGCATATACCGCAACAACCACCAAGGCGCCATAGATGAAAACACCAGGTGTTCCTATCTCCATTATAAAGGCAAAAAGGTAAATCAAAAGCAGGTAATTGAACATCAGTTGGATCCAAGCCCAGATCCGGAAGGACAAGGAGGATGGGGTATCGTATTTTTGATAATGCCCCAGGTCCCCCATCTGCTCCACGGGAAACTTTTCCATTACATCGGGGGGCCTCCAGCCCGTCGGCATGAACCAGATCCTCAATTTGTCTTTCCAGCTTTTGGTGTGGTAAGCATCTTTGACCAAAAGAAAAAAGTGCTGGAAATTGATTTTTATGGGATTCCACGTTCTGGCCGGCCGCGTGATGCCATAGATACACGGTTCATCATTCAGTTCCTCCTGAAAAGTTCCAAATATTTTATCCCAGAAGATGAATATCTGCCCCAGGTTTTTGTCCATGTAAACCTTGTTCACCGCGTGGTGAACCCTATGGTGGGAAGGCGTCACAATGATATCTTCCAACCATCCCATTTTGCCGATCAACCGGGTATGGTACCAAAATTGGAGGAAAAGATGGATCGGGGCTACCACGGCGATCACCTCCACCGGAACACCTACAATCGCCGCAGGAAGCAGGAGGAAGGTAAAATAATCAAAAACGGTAGAGACAGTTTGCCTCAGCCCGCAGGCCAGATTGAACTCCTCACTGCTGTGATGAATGACATGTCGGTTCCAGAGAATATTGATCTTGTGTTCCCATCTATGTGTCCAATAACCTTTAAAATCGACTACCATAAAGGTGATAAGGTACACAAGCCAGGTGGATTTGATTTCAAATATCGCCAAGTGTCCCACCATCCATTCATAGGTGAAAATTGAGATAGTAAGGCCCAAAACATCCTTTACCACGTTGGTCATGCCAGAACTGATACTGGAGACGCTGTCCAGACTTCTCATTACCTGCTTTTGCATCTTCCACTCGAAGAACTTTTCTAACAAAATAAGTAAGAGAAATACAGGAATAGTATAATTCAGCACTTTAGCATACAGTTCCATAATATCTCAAAGCAAGAGAAAATCAACATATCCACCAAGCACCAAGCAAACCGGCACTTACTACAAACTGTAAATCCTGATCAATTTTGATTTTATTGCACCCTCTTATGGCCCACCGGGATTGAACTAATTTTGCCATCAAACTTTTTGTAAAAATCCGAAACTTCGGTTTTAAAATAAAGTATTTTATCATAAAAATCTGAAAACCAAAATATTATTAGAATAGGGTATCTAAAAAGATATTCAAATAGAGCCTGATATCCTTTCTACTTCATCAAATTTGGCATTTATGCAGTTCGAAAACATCATTTTGAGATGGCCGGAATGCCGGTCGGACAATATAGCGGGGAGAAAACCGAAGCTTATGCTTATAGCGATGCCCCAGCCTATCCGGTCCTATGATGGGTTACTTGGAAATCCAGATCACAAAAATAAATGTATCAGGAGGCTTTCAACAAGGTATTGATGAGCTCTGACGGGGTTTGAATTCTGGCAATCTTCTCGTCCTCCAACTCTGTTTTGAGTTCGTGCTCCAATTCGTAAATCAACCCGGAAACGAATATTTTGTCCATCCGCAGATCATTATAAAAATTCGCTGCTTTTTTCTTTCCGGTAAGGGGTATACCGTATGACCGAAAAACTTCAATCGCCTTTCTTAACGCTGCAAAATTTTTCATGGTAGTTGAAATTGGTTTAATTTTAGTCCAATGACGAAGAAAGACCCGCATTTGTTGTGACAAAGGGAAAAAATTTTGTTAAAAATTTGTTAAACTGACCAAAATCAGCCTTAATGCCCTATTTTAATTTTGCCACTTCTCTGCGAAACATCAGCAAATCCTGCTTCATAAGATCGATATAGGAAGCAAATTGATCCAGCATAGATGCCCTATTTCTTAACTGATTGACTCCATATTCTCCCCCATCGGAGAGATACAGTTCTTGATTCTGCCGGATATTAAACTCTTCCCAATTATGGACCAGTGTCCCACGGATTGTCCTCCCAACAACCTCGACCTTTTTTTCATTGATATAATACCATACAGCGGGAGGCATTATCTCGCTCCATTCCCTGTCCTCATCAAATACTTCCCTGATGAGGTTTGTCTCGTGTTCGAGCACGATAAAATGATTTTGAAATTTATTGTTCACGTTCAATATGATCTGGGTAAGGGATGCACCCACTCCCAGTAACTGCCGAAAAGTATTTCCGTCCGCGATCCATAAAATGATGGCCCCGCTAACGAGGTTAGCGGAGGCATCCACGATGATTCCTGACACGGTTCTACGGTTGGATTTGGTGGATTCCAACCTATCCAGATACCAGGCCAATTGCTCGGTTTTGTCTTCTTCACAACGGATGGCTGCGTTAAGTGACGATATTTCCAACGCAGCCAGATTGATTTTGTTTAAAATCTCCTGATGGGAAATAAAACGTTCAACCCTGTCCGTTTCCTTTCCTTCCATTTCAATATGCTTTCTTAGTTCCTGCTTCAAGTTGAGAGCGTTGGCTATCACCAACGACTTCTCACTAAAGAAATCCAGCAGTTCCTCATCAAAGTCCTCCTCGTCAAAAGGATCAGGCCTACTCGCATCCAGATCTTCCAAAAAAGCATAGCATGCTCCCTGAAAATCTTCTACCCCGTCATGGATTTTTGCTGACTTGCAGGAAATGCTCACCGAAAATATCAAAAAATAAATAAACAGAATAGGAATTTTCATTAATGGAGAAATTATTTTCCCATAAAGCTATAAAATATATGATAATACTTAAAATACAAATACAGAATTACCAGGTATAACTTATTAAACAGCTATAATTGGCCAATGTGTTTTCCTTTTTTATTCGATAGCCGATGATGTTTGGGAGAGCCTATGACTTGCGAGTTGTAGATACCCGCATGCCCACTGAATAGATAAGCCACGACGCATCCCAGGCCCACATATACACCGGAGGCTGCGCCAAACAATTCTATGCCCATCAAAGTACAGGCCAGGGGGGTGTTGGTGGCGCCGGAGAATACACCTACAAAGCCCATCCCCGCCAAGAGCGCAACGGGTAAGGGAATCCATCCCGACAAGGCGTTGCCCAGCGTAGCGCCCGTATAAAATAATGGGGTAACCTCTCCCCCTTTAAACCCTGCCCCCAAAGTCAATGAGGTCATCCCAATCTTTCCCAGGAAATCATACCAAGGGAGATTTTCAGAGAAAGCGTCCACAATCGTGGGGACACCCAAGCCTATGTATTTTGTACTTCCCATAGCCCATACCGCGGCCGCTACCAGCAATCCCCCTACTACAGGCCTGAGAGGAGGATAGCTTATTTTTTCCGAAAACAGTGTACTCCACAAATGGGTGGCCTTGGCAAAAATTCTTCCCGCAAGGCCAAAAGATATCCCCGCCGGTATGATCCATAACAAATTGCCTATACCAAGTTCAGGTATTAATGGAATGCTGTAGTGTGTATGGGCCACATTCCACAAATCGGCGCAGGCATAATCCGCAATATAAGCGGATAAAAAGGCTGGTAAGATGGCTTCATAGCGGATCCTCCCTATAATCAACCATTCCAGTGCAAAAACCGCCCCTGCCAACGGCGTGCCGAACACCGAAGCAAAACCGGAAGCAACCCCCACCGTAATTAACATTTTCCTGTCCGTTTTTCCAAGGCTAAACCATTTGGTAAACTGATCCGCGATGGCGCCTCCCATCTGCACGGCGGTGCCCTCCCTTCCTGCCGATCCACCAAAAAGATGGGTCATCAACGTCCCGAATAAAACCAAAGGAGCCATTCTAAGCGGAATTACCTTTAATGGATTATAAAATTCTTCCAGCAATTGGTTGTTGCCTTTAACCACCGATTCCCCGAAACGGTGATAGACCCAGCCAATGATAAGACCTCCCAGGGGCAGCAAGGCGATGATCCATAGGTTGGCTTCCCGGTAAGCGGTGACCCATGCTAGAGATATCAAAAATAGGGCAGACGCCGATCCCGCCAATAGCCCTACGGCAACGGCGATCAAAAGCCATTTTAAGGTAAATCTAAGATTGGGTATGAATTCGTGAAAAATAAATTTTTTAAACTTAAATCCTTCTTTAGTCCTGTCCAACTTCATCTGTATACCATGTTCCGTAAAATGAAAATAACGCAGCCTATATTTTATAGGTGTTGAAGCAGGAGTCATCAGCTACCCGTAAGGTGCGGTTCAAAAAACAGTCTTGATTTTCATCACAAAACAACAAAACCATCATTCAGGCGGTACCCCATCGCCTAAGTTTGCAAATATATAACTTAATCGATTTGTTTTTCCCGGAACGATAGGAAATTCCGGTTTTTAGAGTAGGTCTGCTAAAAAATAAACCCAAAACCAAATTCAAGTCTGTCCCCTTCCTCAAAAGAGCCGGGCCCGGTGTTCAGGTTTTTTCTAAACTGGTAATTTCCTTTGAGGACAATGTTTTCCTTTAAATTGAAATTGGCTCCTATCGTCCATATCCTCAAGTCATTATGGGTCAATTGGTGGCGTATGGGGAATATGGTCGGGCCCTGCGGCGGAATTAAACCTTCGTTATACCGGAAATGGGTGTCCAGTCTCTCAAATCTGAGGAAAACCGGCAGTTTGAATTCCCCTGTGTGGTACAAGAAGCCAGATTTCTCTTCTTTTCTCTTCTTGAAATAAGGAAGGATATCATGGCCCAGTTCGAATAAGTAACCGTACGTCTTGTCTCCCATAATTTGGGCGGTACCCGTTTCATCATAACTGAGCTGAAAAATATCCGCCGTATTTCCCAGGCTTCCGGTAGTTCCGATGGCGACAATCCTCCATTTTCCCGTTTCATACTTGGCATAGCCGGTACCGATCCGAACCGGAGCATTCACGGTTCTTTCTTCGCCTTCACGTGAAATGACCCGTTCCTGACCGGAATCACCGAAAAAGCCTGAAACACTTAGTGACAGGTTCGGTATACCGTTGTAAATGAATTTGGGAGATAATGACAGGGATTTTGGAATCCCAAAGGTGATCTCCCTCCCCTGCCGGATCCAGGTCCCGCTCAAATAACCCGCCGCATTCAGCCCTTGGGAAACACCAAGGGAATAGCTGAGGTCGCGGGTAATATTCCCATAAAACATAGCGCCAAACTCGATCCATGTCGTAGGCGTAATCAGCCTTTCCACTTCAGCACGGTTTACCGAATAAAACATCACGGGTTCGTCATTGTTGTTGACATAGCCTATTGGAAGGGGAAAATAGCCGAACCTGACTTTCAGATAATCCCTCCACAAATAATCCAGAAAAGCTTCAAATAAAAATTCGGCGTGTGCTTCCCGGTCACCGTCGTGAAGGTATTCAATCTGAAGTTCAGAGTTCCATATCAATTTGTCAGAAAAACGATAGCCAAAAAATGTGGCAAACCGGTAAAGGTTCGTGTAATAAAGTTCCAGATCCCCGCTGAGGTCATTTTTGGGGCCATGATAGTTGACAAAGGAAGCCTCCCCAAAGCCGGATATAGAATACCGCTTTTCAGAAAAAAATATTTTTGAGGCCGCCAAAGCAAGTCCGGGTTGTTGTTCATATTTTAACCTTTCCACCTGAAGGCCTTCTTTTTTGACAGTATCTTCTTCTTGGGCATAGGCGGGCTGAAAGATGACCATTACTATAATTAAAAATGCTGTGTTTTGGATAAATCTGCTGTCATTCATAATAAATAAAATAATATTATTAACAATAAACGAAATATTGGTTTTATCGCAACAAAAAATAATCCAAATCATCGGCAATATAAAATTTTTCTATTTCCCCCTTAGATTAATTTCTGTTTAAGGGTGAGGTGGAATACTTTTTGAAGTGGAAAAACAGTAAGTTTAATCAATCCAATTTTTCAAAACAGGACGGGTCAATATTTAACAATGGCATTATGAAGAAAATATTAGTCACGGGAGGGTCTGGTCTCATTGGCAGGCGGATTACGGATCTGTTTGAAAAAGAAGGAAAAGAAGTAGCGTGGTTGAGCAGGAGTCCGGAGAAGTATGATCAGAAATCTTTTTTCTGGGATCCCAGAAAAAATGAATTGGATCCGGAAGCTTTGATATGGTGTGAGGCCATTATACACCTTGCCGGAGAAGGTGTGGCTGATAAACGGTGGACAGAGGAAAGAAAAAAGGAAATCCTTGAAAGCAGGGTATTGACCACCCGCCTTTTGTTTAATGAAATCAAGAAGCTGGAAACCAAACCCGGAGTTTTCATTTCGGCCAGCGCTGTTGGATACTATGGAATGGACACGGGCAATAGACTGATATATGAGGGAGACCCTGCCGGGAGTGATTTTTTAGCTGAGGTTGTGAAAAAATGGGAGTCCGAAGCCAAACAATTTTATTCTCTAGGGATCAGGGTGGTCAAATTAAGAACCGGCATTGTCCTATCTAGCGACGGCGGAGCCTTGGTAGCCATGATGAAACCTCCCGTGGCCGCACCCTTGGGAAGCGGAAGACAGTATATGAGCTGGATCCATATCGCGGATTTGGCACGAATGTATTATCATGCCCTGGAGAATGCCGGGATCACGGGTATTTACAACGCCGTTGGGCCGGTTCCCGTGAACAACAAAACCCTGACACGAAAAGCCGCGAAATATCACAACAAACCTTATGTAAATATTGGGGTACCGGGGTTCGCATTGAAGATCGCACTGGGCGAGATGGCGGAGATGTTGCTTGGGGGAAGCCGGGTAAGCAACGAAAAAATAGCGGGAACCGGGTTCCAGTATCTTTATCCGGAACTGAACCAAGCCTTGGAAAATCTGTACAGATGATATCAGGAAAATCGCTTTAGCGTAAATAGCCCTGACCACAGATACACGGAGTAGGCAAATGCCTAAAGATTAACCCTCAAAGGGTTCCTCACTTTAGGTTGTTAAAAGTGATTTCCCTGCTGTTAGTATAAATAGTAGCTGGAATCCGGATTTAATTTTTTATTTTAAGCATCTGAAACTTGAGAGGATAAAACTATAAATTATGTGAAATTCGAAAGCAGAAGATTTAATTGCATTTGGTTTTTTAAGTTAATTCAAGTGCATCTGCTGCTTTTATAATCTCCCGGATTTTCCTAACCATCAAGATTCCGGGCTCCTGTCTTTTCTGAAACGAAGGCAGTTAATGATGAAATTATGAAATATACGTGGATATTCAGTTTTTTGTGGGTCACGTTTTTTGCGAGAAGCCAACAAGTGGACCTGTCTTACTATCTGCCTGAAGATTATTCCTATGACCAAAGTATTCCCACACCGCAGTCCGTTTTAGGGTTTGAGGTAGGGGAATGGCATGCAAGCCATGATCAAGTGGTACATTATTTCAAGAAATTGGCCAGTTCTTCGCCCCGTGTACAAATCATTGAATATGGTCAAACCTATGAAAAGCGACCACTGATCATGTTGGCAATATCAACCCCTGCCAATATCCAGAGACTGGAAGAAATCAAAACCATGAGGTCGCAATTAAGGAGCACCAATAAGGCCGTCAACGTCTCCGAAATCCCTTTGGTCATGTACATGGGGCATTCGGTTCACGGTAACGAGCCTTCGGGCGTAAATGCTTCGTTGCTCTCCGCTTATCATTTTGCTGCGGCTGCTGAAGTGGCCGCAGACTTGGAGGAAATGGTGCTGCTGATTGACCCGGCCATCAATCCTGATGGTATCAACCGCTTTGCCAATTGGGTCAATATGCACAAAAGCTATCACATGAATGGAGACCCCAACAACCGGGAGCTCAATGAAGCTTGGCCGAGGGGCAGGACAAACCATTATTGGTTTGATCTCAACCGGGACTGGCTTCCGGTACAGCATCCTGAATCAAGGGGAAGAATCAGTCAGCTGCAGCAATGGTTGCCGAATATCGTACTGGATTTTCATGAAATGGAAACCAACAACACCTATTTCTTTCAGCCGGGGATTCCAAGCCGCAACCATCCCCTTACTCCGGCAAAGAATTTTGAACTGACGGAAAAGTTCGCCCGATACCACGCCAGGTATCTGGATGACATTGGGTCGTTGTATTACACCCAGGAGAGTTTTGATGATTTCTATTATGGAAAAGGCTCCACTTATCCCGATGTACAAGGTGCAGTGGGTATTCTTTTTGAACAAGCATCTTCCAGAGGGCATTTGCAGGAAAATATCTTTGGGTCCATTGCTTTTCCCTTTACGATCAAAAACCAGTTTACCACAGCTCTTTCCTCGTTTGAAGCTGCTAAGGATATGCATGATGAGCTGAACCAGTATATGCTGGATTTCTATCAAGAGGCAAAATCAGAATATGAAGCCGACAATAACCGGGCCTATATTTTTGGTTCCAAAGACGACTATGGCCGGGTTTATCATCTGGTGGATATGATTCTTCACCACGATGTCAGGGTGTACAGTCTGGAAGAGGATGTTACTTTGAACGGGGTCCCGTTTGAAGCCAAAAAGGCATTTATCGTACCCCTCAACCAACCCCAATACCGGCTGATCAAGTCCATGTTTGAGACACGGACGGACTTTCAGGACAGCCTTTTTTATGATGTGTCTGCCTGGAACATGCCTATGGCTTTTAATCTGGATTACATGGCGCTTAGCAGCAGTATTTTGAACCTTGCCAAAGTGGAAGAACTGGAAAAAGACCTGGAGAGAGATAAGGGCCAGGTCATCGGGGCTGCCGGTGCCTATGGCTACGCATTCGAGTGGCAGGAATACTATGCCCCTAAAGCCTTGTATTACCTTATGGATAAAGGTTATCAAGTCAGGGTGAGCCATGAGCCTTTCCAGACCGATGTGGGACAGATTTTCAGAAGAGGAACAATTTTGGTAGATAAAGGCGCCTCTGAAAAAAGCGATGCTGTATTTTTTGAAGACCTGCAGGCTGCAGCCGAACAATCCAGCATCACCATCTACGCACTTACTACCGGCTACACTTCCGGCGTTAACCTGGGTTCTCCGAGTATCACCGTACTTGAGCAACCCTCTATCGCCCTCTTGGTGGATGAGGGGGTCGTCAGCAGCGATGCAGGAGAAATCTGGCATCTTTTTGACCAACGGATGGAGATCCCGATTACCCTTCTCCCCACCGGCCGCGTCGCTGCTGCTGACCTGTCCCGC
This sequence comes from Negadavirga shengliensis, assembly GCF_042652345.1. Taxonomy (NCBI): domain Bacteria; kingdom Pseudomonadati; phylum Bacteroidota; class Cytophagia; order Cytophagales; family Cyclobacteriaceae; genus Negadavirga; species Negadavirga shengliensis. The sequence continues at coordinate 712,356 of NZ_JBHSJJ010000001.1, read as the reverse complement.
TACAACGTCATTATTCTTCCCTCCGGCTCGTACGGTGTATTTAATAAAGGCGCGGTAGATAAATTAAAGTCATGGGTAGAAAACGGCGGTTCGTTGATAGCCAGAGGAACTGCCTTGAACTGGCTGACCCAGAACGATATGGCACCTTTTTCATTTCAGGTGGTGGAACCGGAAGAAACCGAAGGCCAGAGAAATTATGCCGATATGGCGAGGGAAAGGGGTGCCCGTATCACGGGAGGAGCTATTTTCAAAGGAAAGCTGGACATCAGCCATCCTTTGGGGTATGGATACAACAGTCCCGATATCCATGTGTTCAAGACTGGCAACCAGTTTCTCCACCCTTCCACCAATCCTTATGCCAACCCACTGGTCTACGATGATCAGCCTTTGGCCAGCGGATACATACATCCCACCAATTTGGCCCATATGTCCGGAAAAGGCGTCATACAAGTGGCAAGCAGGGGACGGGGAAGAATCATCGGCTTCGTCGACAACCCCAATTTCAGGGCATTTTGGTTCGGTACCAACAAACTTTTTCTCAACGCAGTTTTTTTCGGGCAGACGATTAACCCCGTGTCGGCCAGGTAATACCCACACACCTGAAGGCGTGGGAAAGCTTGTCAGGCTTTGCTCTGACCGGTATCTTGCCAATTAACAAACGATCTGTTTTTTGTTTGAGGATGTGAGAACATTCCGGGCCGGAAACTGGAAAAAAGGATGGTTGCGCTTTTCATACCTCCGCCACCTGAAAATTTGGGGAAAAGATGGAGCCCGGCGTCCCTGACCCAGAATCCCTATATCCCTCGGACATAATCCGCAAGATATTGAAACGCAGGTTTGAGCAGCCCATTGTCGGCAATGGTGGCATTTTCAATCATCTCCGCATCTCCTTTCAGCAATTCAGGAATGACGCTTTCGCTGAGCTGCCGACCAAAGTCTTCAGAAGCGTCCCGGGGAAGTTCACAAGGCAGATTGTCTATGGCCACCACTGAAATGCTGTTTTGTCTTCCAAAAGCAGGCAATTCTGAAAAACTTTCCCGGTCGATATCATATACAGGATCGTGGATGGTACTCGGTCTGATGGTCGTAGGTACTGATCCATTGATGTCACAGGTAATATCCGATATGACGGAGAGGCAGAAGTCGGGATTTGAAATATCCTCCATTTGGAATAGCCTCGGAGCCTTTGGATCCCAATATGCGGCGGCGATCAAGATGTCACTCACCTCTGCGTACGGCAAGAAGCACCCTTCATATCTTTCCGGATGCCGAAAAAATTCCCCTTTATTAAACCCTCCGTCCGTACGCCGCTGATTGTATTCCTCCACTCCCAGTTGGGTGTACACGGATTCTTCAAAATACCTTTGCAGATAGTCTTCCGGTAGGGTTCTCCGTATTTTTAATGCCTCCAGGATCTCCAGGACACCCGTGGCCACCTTTCCATCACCCGTAATGACCAACTTGATAGGAGGAAGTTCCACTTTTTTTAGCTCCTCAAACAATTCAGCACTGTCCCTGCACTGAAACGCGCGTCTCAGGGAATAAAGCCCCGACTTTTTACCATAAGCCCACAGGCTGTTGTACCCTCCTACTATACCCGCCCATCTGCCAAAACCAGCCGCTCTCCTCCCATCTGTAAGGTGCAACATTTCATAGTCTATAAGCCGTATATTCTTTTTGAGTACCTCCTGTAAAATCTTTCTATTGTAGACCTGTCCTTTGACCGTATGGGAAAAGAAAAAATAGGTTTTATCCGGTATCAGCTTTTCCGTAGGAACTTCTTTGATCCCCATCAACACTTCGCAATCAGAAACGTCCTCCGTCACCTCAATGCCCTTGGCTTCATATTCTTCATCACTGTAACAGCGGATCGGGCTTGGTTCTACTTTAAAGGAAACTCTATTCTCATAATATTCCTGCAACTGAAACAACTGCCTTGGGCTGAACGCCACTCGTTTGTCAGGTGGCAGCTTTTCCTCTCTGATTAAACCTATTTTCATATACGGGCTAAATTTTGGATATTCGCAGACAACATAAGCGGATGATGGAATATTTTGTTTTAAGTATAGGATGGATACTGTTTTACGGGACCCATACTTTACTTGCTGCCCTTAATATAAAAAGAAAATTCCGTGCAATCATGGGCAGGCGATACATATGGTACCGGATGTTATACAGTTTATGGTCCACGATGTTGATTTTAGCCATTTTCATTTATGCAGCCACCCTGTCCCCTGTTTGGCTGTGGCAACAAGGGGACTTGGGCACTTATCTGGGTTTTATGCTGGCCGCTTTCGGAACAATCCTGGCGGTCAAAAGCCTAAAAGGAATCGAATTATTCCGGTTCATAGGGTTCAGGCCCCATGATGATCTGAAGGAAAAGGATTCCCTTACCACCAACGGTCTCTATCATTATATAAGACACCCCTTGTACGCGGGCCTGATATTGATTTTCTTTGGATTTTTTCTTTACATCCCCAACCTGGCCTCTTTGGTACATCTGCTGGCCTTGCTGGTCTATTTGCCTGTGGGCATCTACTTCGAAGAGAAGAAACTTATCCAGCTTTATGGCGAAGAATATTCATCATATCGCCGGCACGTTCCCCCGATATTCCCTAAATTTACCTTATGGAAGAAGTGATCATCTATGGGATACTGTTTTTGGCATTATTGGCCCACCTGGTGTTTGCGGCGAGAATGTACCGAATTGTCCATCGCGACACGGAACTGTCCTTTCATCAGAAGAATGACTGGAAGCTAAAAGCCCTGATTTTCCCGGCTTATTATTGGATCCGATATAAAAACACCAAAAAGTGACCCTGTTCCATGGGTTCCGCAGCATCTCAAAATACCGGCCCTCTGTAATCATTATCCTGCTTGGCCTGTTTTTGCGGTTACCAGTTCCTTCACGCACGCCACCCAGCTGTCTCTGGAATTGAGGCTAGGTACCAGGTCCCATTTTTCGCCTCCCAGCGCTAAAAACTGTTCCTTATATTCCTCACCCACTTCAATGGTCGTTTCCAAACAGTCCGCCACAAAAGCCGGCGAAAAAGCCAGAACTTTCCTAACGCCTTTTGAAGCCAGCTCTTTTACCAAATCTTCCGTGTACGGCCTTATCCAGGGGTCTTTCCCCAATCTGGACTGAAAACAGGTGATGGTTTTTTCCTCAGGAAGCCCAAGTTGCTGCGCAATCAGCCTGGTGGTCAAAAAACATTGTGCCCGGTAGCAAAATTGGTTCTTTTTGGTATAATTGGTGCAACATTTATCATTGAGCTTGCAATAACCGTCCACAGAGGCCTTTTTGATTTGCCGTTCGGGAAGCCCATGATAGGAGAAGAGAAAAACGTCATAATTTTCGCCAGCAAGCATCTCATTTCCCAATTCCTCCCATGCCTTTAAAAAAAGGGGGTGGTCCACAAAATTACTAATGAAAGAGATATTGGGGATAATCTGCCATTTTCTGGCGATTTCCATTACTTTGTCCATGACAGAACCATTGGTAGCCGAGGCATATTGGGGAAAAAGCGGCAAAACGATGATTTCCTTCACATTGGCCTTGTTCAGTGCTGCAAGTCCCTGCTCGATACCCGGTGATTGGTAGCGCATGGCAATTTCAACCTGGAACAAAGCAGGATCCAAGGTTTTTATAAGTTTTCGCTTCAAATCCTCCGTATGGAAAAGTAAAGGGGAGCCCCTGTCGGTCCAAAGTTTACGGTATTCCTGTGCCGACTTAGGAGCCCTGAAGGGAGCAATGATCAGGTTTACAAGAAGCCATCTGGATAAAAAAGGAATGTCAATCACCCTCCGGTCCATCAGAAATTCTCTCAGGTATTTTCTTACATCAGCTGTGGCCGTGCTGTCAGGGGTGCCTAGATTTACCAACAAAACACCGGTTTTGGCTTTATTTTTAGTCATTTTCAATCCCATTCCTATATTTTCACCTGTTTAAAAACCAAAAGTACGGGCTTATGTTAGATAAAAGCAAAAGATTTTGTCATATCAGAAACCGGATTTTGGCGAGTGGGACCGGATGGCTCTGTCTTCCTCACCAAAATTAAAAGGGTTCATGCCATAATTATACGGGCGTAAAAGTTAATTTTGTATTCAAGCAACTTCAGGAAACCAAGGCAACACTGATGACAACTAACCTCCGATGCGATGATTTTACTCTCAGATCTGAACTTTACCCTTCCCCTGGAAAATCCGGTCTTGAAGTTCTCTATCATACTTTTTATCATACTTTTCGCTCCGCTTTTACTCAATAAAATCCGTGTGCCACAACTCATCGGATTGATCATTGCCGGTGCGATCATCGGCCCCAAAGGTGTGCACTTGTTGGAAAGAGACAGCAGCATCATCCTGTTTGGGACGGTAGGACTATTATACATCATGTTTCTTGCAGGCTTGGAAATAGATCTGGCCGATTTCAAGAAAAACCGCAATAAAAGTGTTGTTTTTGGCATGTACACGTTTATTATTCCCATGATATTGGGAAGTCTGTCAGGCCGGTATATCCTCGAATTCAGCTGGATGACCTCTGTCCTGCTCGCCAGCATGTTTGCATCCCATACTTTAATCGCCTATCCCCTGATAAGCAAACTGGGAATTGCCAAAAACAAAGCGGTAAATGTCACGGTAGGCGGTACCATGATCACCGATACCCTGGCCTTGCTGGTGCTGGCGGTGATTGCAGGGATGGCCACCGGCGAGATCACCAACGATTTTTGGATTAGGCTGATTGTTTCTGTATCGATTTTTGCAGCGATAGTCGCGCTTATATTCCCCTTGTTGGGCCGGTGGTTTTTCAAAAACAATGACGACAACATTTCCCAGTACATTTTTGTGCTGGGGTTGGTTTTTCTGGCTTCCTTCTTGGCAGAGGCTGCCGGTATTGAAGCGATCATCGGAGCTTTTCTGGCCGGATTGGCACTCAACCGTTTGATTCCCCATACCTCTCCGCTGATGAACCGGATCGAGTTTGTCGGCAATGCCCTGTTTATCCCATTCTTCCTGATAGGAGTAGGGATGCTGATAGATTTCCGGGTTTTTTTTCTTGATCTGGAAACCATCCTCGTAGCCATCGTGATGTGTGTGGTTGCAACCGGTTCTAAATTTTTGGCAGCTTTCCTAACCCAAAAAACTTACGGTTTCAGTACTGCTCAGCGGGATGTCATCTTTGGATTGAGCAATGCACAGGCTGCAGCCACTCTGGCTGCCGTGCTGGTTGGTTATAATATTATCCTGGGTGAAACGCAAGACGGCCAACCTATTCGCTTGCTCAATGATGTCATACTAAACGGAACCATACTGATGATACTGGTGACCTGTACCATTGCTTCATTTGTGGCACAAAGAGGTGGTGCCCTCATTGCGCTTCAGGAAATCGATGAAACGCCTGAAGGGGATGCGGACAGGGATGCTTCAGAAAAGATTCTCATTCCTATCAATTATCCCGAAAACATTGAGGAACTGATCAACTTAGGGATTACCATCAAATCAGAGAAAGCTAAAAAAGCTTTGATTGCGCTGAACGTGATTCCTACGGACACGGATGACGTAAAATTGGAAAAAGCCGCCCGAAAATTGTTGGAAAAAGCCAGCATCTCTGCAGCAGCCACCGATAACTACCTGACGGAACTCGTGAGGTATGATGCCAATATCATCAACGGGATCATCAACGTGGTTAAAGAACACAAGGTGTCCGACCTGATCCTGGGCCTCCACAAACAATACGGGCTTTCCGATTCTTTCTTGGGCAACCTGACCGAAGGGGTTCTGAACCGCTGCAATGTCACCACCATGATTTACAGGTTTACACAGCCTCTTAACACCATAAAACGTTATTTTATCATTGCCCCCGAAAATGCAGAAAAAGAGATCGGCTTTCCCTTTTGGTTATTGAGAATCTGGAACATCGGTAGAAATACAGGCGCCAAACTGATATTCTACGGGTCGAAAAGCTTCCTCCAATATGTGAAGGATGTGAACAAAACGCATAGTCTGGAAATCGAACTCAGGGAGTTTTCGGAATGGGAAGATTTTCTGATAATCTCCAGGGATATGGTAGAAAACGATGCTTTGTTTATCGTCATGAGCCGCAAAAATGAAATCTCTTACAATCCCATCGTGAAAAATATCCCCAAATACCTCAATAAGTATTTTCAGGATTTCAATTATGTATTGGTGTATCCCATGCAGCAGGGCCTTTCCGACTATCGCGCGGGAAATATCTTCAGCCCCTTTGTAAACAATATTGAAAGGCTGGATGACATTGGTAAGACCATAGGCACCTTGTTTGGCAGAAAAAGGTAACTCATTTCTATAAGGCTTACGGCACCGTATTGATCAATTTAAGTTTGAATTCTCCTTCTGTAATTGACAGTTCGGTATTACCTCTGCCAGTGGTTGGGCTGACAGGCCCGATTATATTGGCAGTAAAACTGCCCGTCACCATATCTTGGGAAATGCCGCTGAACATCAGTTGACCCTCATCTTTAATTTCCAAAGTTGGGAAAGCGCCTTTAAGCAACACGGCATTGTAAAGATCGCCGTTTTCATCCGCCCACGTAAATATAATCCGGGCGAGCGAAGCATTCTGATAAGAAATAGCCTCATGCATCCGGTACGATTTGTTGACTTCAAAAACAGTTTCGTTTCGAGTGATGATATTGATAAAGTTCTTCTTCCCATCGCTTCCCGGACCCAATACCTGCAGTATCGCTTGATAAACCGGACCGTTCTGATCAAAGGTAAAGGTTACCGGATTGAGGGCGTCAGTATTGTACTCCTTCTGCTCCCCGTTTACCTTAAATTTAATGTAATACTCTTCAGTGGGTTTCAGTTCTGTTTCACCGCAGGAAAACAGATGGAGCAAGGCAACAAAAACGGTCAGCGACAAATGGGATAGGGGCTTTTTCATCAGGTCGAGGGTTAACATGAAGAAAGATAAAGCGCATCCCGGTCATGTAAAATCCCCAATGATTATTCGATGTCAGGTATTGATTAACTGTGGAAAAAAGCCCTACGAACGCCGCCTCTCCTTGCTATTGTGCATTGATAAAACCTGTTTTATTTCGACGTTCTTAAGGTTTAATCCACCACCGGGTCCGGTAATTCTTCTGCCTTTTTGACGCTCCATTTCATCAAAGGGCCGCTGGACATGCTGGTTACAATGGCCATCACCACCAAAGCCACAAAGAGTTTCTCGTCGATCAGCCCGTTTTCCAAAGCGATCAAGCCCAGGATGATTTCCATCGCGCCACGGGCGTTCATTCCAAAACCCACCGCCATGGATTCTTTTAGGTCAAATCCTCCCCTTAATGCACCCAAACCGCTGCCGATAATTTTGCCGGTAAAAGAGATGGCCAAAACCGCCAAAACCAGCATGATGTCAAAACTGAGCACAAAGTTTATCTTCAGGCCAATGGAAACAAAAAACAAAGGAGCGAAAATGTTGTTGATAAACTGGTGCACGATTTCCTTGGCCCTTTCAGACATATGCTCGCTGTCCCCCAAGGCCACCCCTAAGAGAAAGGCCCCAAAAATGGCATGGATGCCCAGCCATTCGGTAAATGCCGCGGAAATAAAGCAAAAGACCATGGAAAGTGACAGTACTCCTCCCGGCCAGGCCAATTTTTTGTTGATCCAAGGTAACAGCTTGTTGATCAAGGCTTTTCCCACGGTAAGCATAAAAAAGGTAAACAACAGGGTAATACCCACAGTCTGTAAGAGAGACAGGGAGCTGGATTTTCCCATAAAAGAAAGGATCACAGAAAAGATCAACCAGCCAATGATGTCATTAACCATGGCTGCGGCCACAATCAACATCCCCATTTTTGATTTGAACAGGTTAAGGTCCATCAGGATCCTCACCACCACAGGTAATGCGGTAATCGACATGGCCGTGCCCATAAACAACGAAAAAAGCATCCTGTTGCCGTCCGCTAAACCGAAGAACTCGGGAAAAATATAGGGAAAAATGAATCCCAGGCCAAAGGGAATCACCAAGCCCAGCAAACTGATACTCAGCGCGGCCTTGCCCTGAGACCACACCAGGTGAAGCTCCACTTCCAGGCCGGCTATAAACAACAGCAAAATCACCGCGATCTGCACAAACCCATCCAGGGCCATGGTGGCAGAGGGATTGCTCATGAACAAGGAATTGAAAGTATCCGGAGAGACGGTACCCAAAATGGTGGGTCCCAGGATAATGCCCGCCAAAAGTTCCCCCACTACAGCGGGCTGCCTGAATTTTCTGGCAGCCTCTGCCAATAACCGGGCCAGCAGCAGCATGGCGGCCAGTTGCAGAAGTAAATTGATGACATCTGTATGGGTTAAACTGTTCATGAACCTGCCGTTACTTGATGATCAGAAGATTGCAGGGAAGATTGCCCAGAATGTCCTCAAGGTCATGAGGGAAGAGCCGATCAAAAAAAGTAAGGTTATCCTGACCCCCTACTATCAGCAAGTCAGCTTTGATGTTTTCGGAAAACCTGGCCAGTTCGGTCGCCCATCTTCCCGAAGTCACTTTGACGTTCACATTTAGACCCGCTGTGTCAATATTTTTAAGAATATTCTCCACGTAGCTGATTTCGTCATTCACCATATTCTTTTTCATTTTCGAGACCTCCTCCTCACTGCCCTCGCTGATGGTTGCCATTTTGAGCCCGTACATTTTGATTTCATTGAGGATGAAAATCTGACGGGCACTTTCCATCTTGCAGAATTCTATTCCGCGTTTGATTACATAAGGAGTTTGAGACAGCTGGGTTCCGTTGATCACCACTTTTTGAAAGCTGCCCGGATTGATCATAGGCTCGATCAAGATCAGAACAGAACATTTTGCCTTTCTGATAATCTTTCTGGCAATAGAGCCAATATAGTAGGTTAAAAGAAATTCTTTTTTTAACGCCCCTGCGATCAACAAATCCACCTGTTCTTCATTACATACCTGAAGTATCTTTTTTGCGGGCTTGCCTTCCTGCCAAATAATCTTAACCGCATCAGGGTCCACCATATGCCTCTGCAATAAGGAAAGCAACATTTCTTTATCCTCTGCCGTTTCCTTGCCCACATGGATCAATATCAAACTGGCCTCATGGATATCCTTTAGTCTTTTGGCCTCTTCGATCAAAGCTTCTAATCTGGGTGAAAAGGCAACAGCGAGAGCAATTTTTCTGTACATTCGGATAAGGAGATGGATTCATTTTTAAATAGACAAAAAAATTCGTTAAAAACCTCATTTGGTATGGACAAATTCGTGTTTCTGTTCAAATTAAATCACCGCTTATCATTGATGACTCCACCATGTGACCCGATCTATGGCGAGCGTGTGGTATGGGCAGGCCATCGGGTAATACCATCACTCCTATTTAATTTAGAGGGTTTTTGTCTTTATTTTCAGCAAAAATCATGTAATTCGCAGTTATAAAATTTGCATGATGAAAAAAATCCTTGCCTTGGTAACCGGAGGCTTTACAGGAGAATCCGCGGTTTCTCTTAAAAGCGCCACGGTTGTGGAGCAACATCTTGACAGGAAACGGTATGAGGTTTATAAAATCTATATCTATCCCGGCAATTGGTATTACGAAAGTACCACAGGAGAGAAATTTCCTGTCGATCTCAATGATTTTTCCATCACCGTAAATGAAGAAAAAATACGGTTTGACGGCGTTTTCAATATCATCCATGGCTCGCCGGGAGAGGATGGCAAACTCGCCGGCTACTTTGATATGCTGGGCATTCCTTATACTACCTGCGATGCCCAAACCTCTGCCATCACCATGAACAAAGGCTACACAAAGGCGGTCATCGATGGCATCAAGGACCTGCATGTAGCCAAATCGATCCATCTGTTCGGCAAGCGCCCCCGGCATACAAAAAAAGTTTTGGAGCAACTCCGGTTACCTTATTTTGTTAAGCCCAATAATGGGGGAAGCAGCATTGGCATGAGCAAGGTAAAAGCGGAGGAAGAGCTGGAGGCAGCCCTTGACCGCGCTTTTCAGGAGGATGGCCAGGTATTGGTGGAGGAATTTGTTTCCGGGAGGGAATTTTCTATCGGCATTTATCGGAGTGGCGGAAAAATCACGGTGCTGCCTGCTACGGAAATCATCAGTTCAAAAGAGTTTTTTGACTTTGAGGCCAAATACAGCCCCGGAGTTTCTGAAGAGATCACACCCGGCAGGATGGACGAAAGGGAGGCGGAACGGGTTACTCACATAGCTGAGGAAGTCTACCGGAAGCTTAACTGCAAAGGCGCTGTGAGGATGGATTATTTTTTGGAACATGAAACCGGCCGCTTCTATTTTATCGAGATCAATACCGTCCCCGGTCAGACGGAAACCAGCCTGATCTCCCAGCAGGTAAGGGCCATCGGTAAAACCTTGAAAGAATTTTATACGGAGCTGATCGAAGAAATGTGGCACTGACAAAAAGCCATGTCTTGAAACTGCCGCTTTATCCCCTTTCTTTGCTTCACGCTGCATTTCAAAGCAAAATTTTCTCTTTTCACTATGTTAACTCGGTATTCAGGAAACAGGAAATAGAGAACAGGGAACAGGGAACCGGACGAAAATTGATCCCACCTGCATTGGCGACTCCCGGAGCTCATTGCGGAATCCATATCCGAAGCCCCGTTCGCGAAAGCTGTTTTACATAGTAATCAAATAAATTATGTATTTTTTAAAAATAATGTATTTTTTAAACAATTACATTATATTTTTTTCATAATTAACCCTCCTTTACTAACTTTGTAACATCAAACAAAGACAAATGGTCTTTTATACTGTAGGATGATGAAACTGGCAGACATGCCCTCCTGTCTCGGGGGTGGGGATCACAGGACAAAGCAAATAGCGAGCTCGTATTTTGCCCAACTGCCCCGTGGAGGTTCGACTCCTTCTCCTACAGCTGGTTATTTTGGGTTTATTGTTAATTGACTAAGGCTATGGAACGGTGTTTCATAGCTTTTTTTTATTTTTACCACAACGCTTTCTTTCGCCATCTTTGATCTTTCAGCCCTTATGAACCACATATCCCCCTACCGAACTATTGTCTTACAGATGCTGCTGTTGGGCCTGTACCCTTATTGGGAAGGACAGGTTTGGGCCCAGGAATCCCTTCAAAAAAGCCATGGTGCCATTATTAGAGGTGACGTTTCCAAAAAACAGTTGACATTAATATTCACAGGGCATGAATACGCTGAGGGAGGGGAGAAAATTTTAGAGACCCTGCGCAGCCACAAGGTACCTGCTGCTTTCTTTTTTACCGGCGATTTTTACAGGAACCCTTCTTTTGCTTCACTTATCCGGACTTTGATCCGGGACGGACATTATCTGGGAGCACATTCTGATAAACATTTGCTTTATTGTGATTGGGAGGACCGCAGCCGGCTATTGGTGAGCAGACCGGTTTTTGAAAAGGACTTGATGGACAATTATGCGGAAATGAAAAACTTCGGGGTCAGCAAAGAAGACGCCCCCTATTTTCTTCCCCCCTACGAGTGGTATAATGACAGCATCAGCCAGTGGACCTCCGAATTGGGTTTCCAACTGATCAATCTCACACATGGTACCCGCAGTCATGCGGATTACACCCATCCCGGTATGCCCAATTATGTCGACAGCGACACCATCCTGGAGAGCATTTGGGATTATGAACAAAAGGATCCACACGGGCTCAATGGTTTTATGCTGCTGGTCCACATAGGCGCTGGGCCGGAAAGGTTGGATAAGTTTTATGACCGCTTACCCGATGTGATTACGGTGCTGCGAAACAAGGGTTACAACTGGGTAGCCCTGAAAGAACTAATAGACAAATAGCTCTTCCATAATTGTACCGGCCTGATAAAGAACCCACTTGCAGCTTTCGGATAATTCAACTAAATTTAACTGTGTCATGTCCGGTTGATGAAAAAAGCAATTGCCATAATGCCCATCGTTTTGTTACTGGCTTGTTCAGATGACATCACGCTTCCGGGAGCAGAGCACCCTCCTGAAGAACAGGTTCATCCGGTCGATAAAGATCCGGTATGTCATTTTGACCTTACTTCTGAGGAAGATGATTATGAACTCCTGGGAGAATGGGAATTTGTAGGTTTTCAAGATTTAAAGTCAGGGGAAATTTCCGGATATACATGCCTCGCCCGTTGGGCTCACGCGATTATTTCGGGTTATGAGAACAACCCATGGGATTATGACTATCCGCTCTTTTTGAACTTACGTGATGTTGCCTATTCAGGAAATGACCCGGCGTGCCAGGGCTGGCTGCAGATGGAAACCATTACCCATTCCACCCATTACATCGCATGTTTTCAGATTTTCAATGCAGACTCTTTACATTTTCAAATAGGAGAAGAACATATCAAATCAGATAGGAATATCTATACTTTCCCTGAAATCGATCACCATGACAATTATGTGCATGGACTGGAAAACACAACCCGCTTTGAAACAGAAGCCAACCGGCTCTATTTTTATTATGACAGCGACAAATACCGTATGGTATTTATTTCCATGATGAAAAACAAAGAAGAAGGGTAAACCTTCTGGCCTCAAAAAGCTACAGGATACGTTCCAATTCGCTCCCGCAAAATTTACAATACGCTGCATCCCGGTCGTGGTCCTTCAAATCGCAGGTCGGACATGTTTTTCTGATCGGTGATACGTTCTTGTATTTGGCAGCAGTAAGTTCAGAAGTCACGATACCTGTCGGCACCGCAATGATGGCGTAACCCAAAAGCATGATGACGGAAGCCAGAAATTTACCGAAAGGGGTAAGCGGTGTTATGTCCCCGAATCCAACGGTAGTAAGGGTCACTATGGCCCAATACATAGCCATGGGAATGCTGGTATATCCGCTCTCGGGACCCTCCACGATGTACATGACCGTCCCCATAATCAACACAATGGACAAAACGGAGCCAACAAAAAGCTGGATCTTTGCCTTACTGGCATACAAAGCCTGGGTAAGGAAATCCGCCTCGCTCACATATCTGCCCAATTTAAGAATACGGATGACCCGCAGTAAACGTAGGGAACGGATCACAATCAAATATTGCGTATTTACAATAAAAAGGCTTAGATAGGCCGGTATCGTCGCCAACAAATCCACCAGACCGTAAAAACTGAATACATAGCCTTTTTTATTCCGGCTTAGCCAGATGCGCATCAGGTATTCTATTGTAAACAAAATGGTAACACCCCATTCCAAAAACCAGAAAAGCGTTCCGTACGTCGCTCTGATCTCTCTGACAGAATCCAGAATGGTAACGGCAACACTCCCCAATATCAAAACCAAAAGCACAATGTCAAAAGTTTTTGAAGCTCTATCGTCAGATTCAAAGACAACGTGGGCAAGTCTCGCCTTGGAAGGTAAAAGAGGCATAGTGTTTGGATCAAGGTGGAAAATTAAATAATCAACCAGTAATATACAATCTGACAAGAATGATCTCAAAAAAATTCATGCCTATTGAACGAAGCGGAACTCAAAATATCCGGTTCCTGATAACCCAATGGACGAAAGGATAATTTGGATTCCTCACTTTTTCGCCAGCCATGGCATTTTTAGCATTATTATTGTTAAAAAATTTTACTTGGATCATTTATTAGATTATATTTGTATTTTAAATGCATATTTTTGAATTTCATAACAAACCCTTTCAATAGGTGAAGTTGAAATTCCATAGACCAAGGTAAATTATTCTTTATTGATGAAATATAGAGGCGGACTTAATGCATTATCGGAACATCAATATTTAGAGGCACCCCATACGGATATGCCCTCTTGGGTTTCTTCATATTTTGCCCTGGATAAAAATTTTTACCCAAACGACAGTTCATTGGCTTTATGGAATGAGACCGATGAATGGCTTGTCTATGCCGCTGTTTTCCGCATACTTTTATTCAGGTATGGCTATGAAAAAGGGCTGGGTATTGAAGCAAATGTGAAAACGCAATCTGAAACTGGGCAAAGCACCTCCTCCTCTTTCCTTATCAACCCGGAATTAAATGGTGAGGAGAATTTTCTACAAATTTTAAATCAGGTACAAACCTCCATTTCTTTAAATAAAATCCGGTCGATTTCCCCCAAATCCATCACTTCTTTTACACTCACGGCGGTATCTGTTGCTGAAGAAACAGCGGAAAATGCATCACCCGATGATGGGAATGATATCCATATTGGGCTTCTGTTTACAGCATGCCCCCATTCCAAGGACCAGAATGCAGCTTTCTTTTTCAATGCAGAGAAAAAGAGAAAACACTGGATATCAAGTATGCCCGAAACATTCCTTCAACTAATGGAATCCATAAACCAGCAGCCTGAAACAGCCATTGACCAACTTGGTATTTTACCGCTTCGTGAGAAAAAAATCATTGTTGAAGACTTTAATGCCCCTCTTGAAAAAATTGGACCGGAAAATACCGCCACGGTACTTGACCTATTTAAAGCCCGGGTACAGCAGCAACCCGATGCCACGGCCCTCCAATATGAATCCAATTCGTTGACTTATAGGGAATTGGATGAACTGTCCGACAAAGTCGGTTATGCGCTATTGGCAAAAGGGATCAGGAATGAGGCCCTGGTCCCCCTATGCATGGGACGCTCCATGGAATCGGTTGTGAGTCTATTGGGCGTATTAAAGGCAGGTGCAGCCTATGTGCCCATTGATCCTGCCCTACCGGCTGAAAGGTTACGATCCGTGATCAAACAAACCAACGCCAAGGTGGTGATCACCGATGGAGAGGGCCTTGCAGATATTGATTTTCCTATTGACCTTGAAATAGTCGGTTACCGCGCCCTGGTGGACCAAAATCACGGCCATAACCAGCTTCTCCCCGATATAATGTCGAACGGATTGGCCTATGTGATCTTCACTTCCGGATCAACAGGCGAACCCAAAGGGGTACTTATCGAACATGCCCAGCTACTGTCTTCTACCCTGGCCAGGCATCATTATTATCCCGGCAGCCCTTCGATCCTGCTTATTCCTTCTTTTTCTTTCGATGCTTCTATCGGAGCACTTTTTTGGGCGCTTACCAAGGGCGGTTCCCTGGTCATCAGTAAGCAAGAACATATTCAGGATATCCACTTTTTGCCTGGATTGCTGTCCAGGTCAAACACCTTGCTATGTGTCCCTTCTTATTATAGGTTTTTACTGGAGGAAGGTATTTTGGAAAAATCCACTATTTCGACGGTGATTCTAGGGGGAGAAAGTTTGACAGGGGATTTGGTAAACAGGCATTTTGATTTAAGCAGGAAAATAGACCTGTACAATGAATATGGGCCTACAGAAACTACGGTCTGGACTACAGTGGCCAAAGTCGAATCCAGAGACCAAACCATCACCATTGGAAAGCCCATCCGCAACGTGCAATGTTACATCGTTGATAAATCCGGTGACTTGGCCCCTATTGGTGTTTCGGGGGAATTATGTATAGCCGGAGCCGGTGTAGGCCGCGGCTATCTGAATAACGAGGCGCTGACTTTGGAGAAATTCATTCCGGACCCTTTCTCTGCTTCCGGAAATTCAAAAATGTACAGAACCGGGGATATCTGCCATTGGCTGGAAGATGGCAACATTGTCTTTGAAGGCCGATCAGACGATCAGGTAAAAATCAACGGATACCGGATAGAACTGGCCGAAATAGAAGCAGCCATTCTGCAGGAAAGTTCCGTGGACAACGCCGTGGTTCTGGCAGCAGCACAAAACAATGAAGAAAAAACATTGGTGGCTTACGTGGTGCCCAAAGCCGGATACGCGCAAAGCGCGATGGTTGCCGCACTTCGAAAAAAGCTGCCCCTGTATATGGTTCCCGGTTTCTGGGTGACCCTGGACCATATACCGCTTACCGCCAACGGAAAAATCAACAAAAAGGCTTTGCCCTCCTCCGAAACGGTTTTCACCTCAACAGACCGTTCTCCGGTTCCCTCAGATGAAACGGAGCAGGTGCTTTTTTCTGTTTGGAAAAGGCTGTTGCAAACCCACACCATAGGTATCCATGATAATTTTTTTGAACTGGGCGGCAATTCCCTCTCAGCCATGCGCTTGGTGGCCGCTCTTCAGCGGGAAATCGGCAAAACCGTAAAAATAGAAGAGGTATTCAAGTTCCCCACCATAGCGGGTTTGAAAAAATGCCTTGAAGAAAGCGCGTTCAGCGCTGCGCCGTGGACAAAAGCCATGCGGCCCCAAAGCGTGCCTGCATCATTCAACCAGAAAAGCCTGTGGTTTGTGGACCAGTTGGAAGGCAGCATCGCTTATCATCTTCCTATTGTCTACAAAATAGAGGGGAAGATAAACATCTCTGCCCTTGAATGCAGCCTTCGGGAAATAGTGAGCAGACATGAACCCCTGCGCACGGTCTTTGCAGAAAACCAGGGAGAGATAGAACAAATTATCCTGCCCGCCGATGACTGGTCGCTGGCGGTTCTTGATAAGCGCACTTATGATCTTTCCGAAAATACCCTCCACGAAGATGTGAAGCCGCTTTTCCAAAAGCCCTTTGACCTGAAAGCCGATTACATGCTTAGGGGACGCCTGGTCAGATACAGTGAGGAAAGACAAGTATTGGTTTTGACGGCCCATCATATCGCTTTCGATGCCTGGTCGCTGGCCGTATTTCTTGGAGAACTGGCATCCCTTTATCATTTTCATATCGGCAAAGATGGCCGGAAACCCGAGGCTCTCCCTTTCCAATATGCGGATTTTGCTTTGTATCAGCGGGAATGGGTTAAAAATAAATCCATTGAAGGTAAGATCAGTTATTGGAAAAATAAATTAACCGGTGTCAAGCCTCTTCAGCTGCCCACAGATTATCCCCGCCAACCCGCTCTAAGCCAAGATGGGGCAGTGGTCCGCTTTGTGATAGAAAAAGAAGTAAGGGAAGCTTTGACCCAACTTGGCAGCGGCGAGGGGGCCACTCTTTTTATGACCCTGCTTACTGCCTTTAATTTACTGCTCCATCGCTACACTTCAGAAGAGGACATTTGTGTGGGCACTGCGGTTGCCGGCAGGCAGCTGGCGGAAGCAGAAAGCTTGATAGGCTATTTTATCAACCCTTTGGCCCTTCGGAATGAAATAGATCCTCAGGCTTCCTTCAAAAAGGTTTTGGCGCAGGTAAAACAGTCCACACTGGCTGCTTATGAACACAGTGACGTGCCCTTTGAAGCTGTAGTGCGGGAGGTTTCAAAAGAAAGAAGCTTACAAAACAACCCGCTTTTCCAAATCATGTTTGTTTGGCAAAATATGCCGCCATCCGGGCCGTTGGAACTGACAGGTGTCAAAACCGCCCAGCTTGAGATAGATCCGGGAACTTCAAAATTTGAAATCACTTTTACGCTGGAAGAAACCGAAGAGGGTATAAAAGGTGCTGTAGAATACAGTACAGCACTTTTCCGGAACGCTACCATTGAAAGGATGGTAGATCATTACAGAAGATTGCTGGATGCCATCCTTCGAGAACCCGATAAAAAAACAGGCTTGTTGGATTTTTTGGGTCCTGAGGAAAAGAAATTTTTAATGCCCCAAATGGAGTATTTTATCGCGGACGACTCCTCCATTATAGAAAAATTTGAAATCCAGGCTGAAAAAAATCCGCAAAGCACTGCTTTGGTCTTCGGACACAAAACGCTGACCTACCATGAGCTGGACCAGCAAGCCAATGCGCTCGCCCATTTGCTGGTGAGCAAAGGCGTAAAAAGAGAATCCCTGGTCCTGTTGTGCGCGGAACGGTCACTTGAAATGGTGGTGGGCATGTTGGGTATTTTGAAAGCCGGGGGAGCTTATGTTCCTATAGATCCTCTATATCCGGAAGAAAGAATCCGTTTTATACAAGAAGACACGGAGGCAAAATGGGCAGTAACCACCCCTGCTTCCAGAAAGAAGTTGTTGGAAAAAACGGGTATGGAAATCATAGAGGTTTCTTCAAACGGCGGCTCCAAGGATGTCTCTTCTCCCAAAATCTATCCTTCGGCCAGGCAGCTCGCCTACATCATCTATACCTCCGGTTCCACGGGAAAACCCAAAGGGGTAATGCTCGAACACGGGAATCTGACTGGGTTCATTGACTGGTGCCAGGAAGAATTTTCTTCCAATAGCTTTGATGTTCTTTACGCCACCACCTCCATCTGTTTTGACCTGTCTGTGTTTGAGATTTTCTTCCCGTTAAGTATTGGCAAGCCAATCAGGATAATTGAAAGCGGTTTGTACATCAATGAAAACCTATCCAAGGATAACCGGGTGTTTTTAAACTGCGTCCCCAGTGTAGTTCAAGGTCTTATACATGAGCATGCGGATTTCTCCCGCGTGCGGCTTTTGAATATGGCCGGGGAACCTATTCCATCACAGGTTGTCGACTTTTTGGGTACCGACAACACGGAAATAGAAGTAAGGAACCTTTACGGCCCCACAGAAGATACCACTTATAGTACCTGTTATCAACTGGACGAGGATAAGCAAACGTGGATTGGCAAGCCCATTAAAGGAACATATATTTACATCCTGAGCTCCTTGCAGGCACCTTGCCCCATCGGCGTGCCGGGAGAAATCTGCCTGGGCGGTCAAGGACTGGCTAGAGGTTATTGGAACAGGAGGGAATTGACAGAGGAGAAATTCATTCCTGATCCGTTTTTGCCGGGTAAAAAGATATATAAAACCGGAGACATCGGCAGATGGCTTCCCAACGGCAACATAGAATTCATAGGCAGAAAAGATGCCCAGATAAAAATACGGGGCTATCGTATTGAATTGGGAGAAATCGAGTTTGCCTTGCAACAATGCGCCGGCGTGGAACATGCGGTGGTGCTGGCCAAAACTGATAGAGAGGGCGAAAAACAGCTGGTGACTTACCTTGTTACGGCGTCCTCTTCAGGTAAACAACGTGTCATCACAGAACTTAAGTCCAAATTACCTGCCTATATGGTCCCTAACCATTGGGTAAGTTTGGACAAGATGCCGCTGACGCCAAACGGGAAAACTGACAGACAGGCTTTGGCCAGTTTGGCATTTTCAGAGGATGATACCCATGAGAACGTGGGTTATATTGCCCCCAAGACCCCAGTTGAAACAACGCTTGCAAAAATCTGGGAAACACTTCTCCAAGTTGGACCCATCGGGGTATATGATAATTTTTTTGAGCTTGGCGGTCATTCCTTATTAGGTACCCGGTTGATTGCCGCTATCAAAAATCATTATCATATTGCCATCGGCATACGGGACCTGTTTTTAAATCCTGTCCTGGCTGACCTAGCGAGCTATATACAGCCCAAACTGGATGAAAAAAATCCTCTGCAACCCATTCAAAAGGTTGTTCCCAGACCAGAGCACCTTCCTTTATCCTACGGCCAGGAAAGTCTTTGGCTGATTGATAGACTTCAGGGCTCCACCCAATACCATATTCCTATTATATTGAAGTTCAGAGGGCACTTGGAAAGTACAGCTTTGGAAGATGCGCTGAAGTCCATATTAAAAAGGCATGAAATCCTAAGGACCGTAATCAAGGAAACCGACGGAAAACTTTGGCAGATGGTAAAAAGCCCGGAAAACTGGTACATGGAGCATATGCCGGATTTACCGGAGCCTTTAAATGAAGAGGAAATCATCCGTCATTTCCTTTACAGCCCCTTTAACCTGGAAGAGGATTACATGCTTCGGGCAAAACTTATTGCTATTGATTCTTCTACCAGACTATTGATTTTGGTGGTGCATCATATTTCGTTTGATGGGTGGTCAGTACCTATATTGGTCAAGGAATTGTTTACCCTGTATGAAGCATTTACCCGGCACAAAACACCCGATCTGCCCACACTGAAAATCCAGTATGCAGATTATGCACTCTGGCAAAGACAATTTAGAGATGAGGCTTATCTACAGGAGAAGCTTGACTTTTGGAAAGAAAAACTCAGCGGAATCCAGCCATTGCGTTTGCCGGTGGATTTTCCCAGACCACAGGAAAGGACCTCCAGGGGATTGTCTGTCGATTTTTCAATCGGTCAGGACCTGAGTTCCACCGTAAATCAGTTAGGCAGGAAATATGGTGCTTCTTCGTTCATGGTGCTGCTCGCCGTATCGAAAATCCTGTTTCAGCGGTACAGCGGACAGGAAGACATCTGTATTGGAACTGCTTTGGCCGGCAGGCATCATTTGGAAACAGAGCCGCTTATTGGCTATTTTATCAACCCGCTACCCATTAGGTCTACCATCGGTACACGGGAGTCTTTTGTCCAGATATTGGAGGAAGTAAAAAATAACTGCCTGGAGGCATTTGACTATCAGGAAGTGCCCTTCGAAAAAATAGTAGCCGCCACCGGTTCTCAGCGGGAGCTTGGCAGCAACCCTCTCTTTCAGGTCATGTTTGTGATGCAACATGAACAGGATCTGATACCTGAGGTTTCTGGCACCCTGAAAATCAGTCAGGAATCCTTTAAGCAGAACACCTCCAAGTTTGACCTGACTTTTTTACTGAACGAAAGCAGTGACGGCATTCAAGGTACGATAGAATATGCGACCGACCTCTTCAGGGAAGAAACCATTGACCGGCTGATCACCGACTATCTCACCCTGCTCAACGCAGTAACGGGTGAACCCCATCTGGTTCCTAAAACCCTTTTTCACGATAGCCTACCGCTTCCAAAAGAAGACAAACAGATCACAAAGCGTGAGGAAGCTTCATTGTCTGAGTGGGTGCCGATTCACCAGATGATCGAAGATAATGTATCCAGATTGGGTAATAAAACGGCCCTAATTTTTGGTGAAAAGGAACTTACCTACCAAGAACTGAACGCCAATGCCAACCAGTTGGCGCATTACCTGATTGAAAAAGGGGTAAAGCAAGGGGAGATCGTAGGTATAGTCCTGGACAGGTCGCTGGAAATGGTAGTTTCCGTACTGGCTGTTCTAAAGGCCGGTGCGGCATACCTGCCCGTGGATACGGATTATCCGGTTTCCCGAATCACTTACATGTTGGATGATGCCTGTAAGGTGTACATCACCCATTCCATTTATAAGAGCAGTTTTGACACCCATGCTCAGGCGGTCATCTGGGAAAGTTTCGTAAAAGAAAAAGACGGCTACTCTGAGGAAAACCCCACGGTGCACACTGCTCCTCATGATGCGGCCTATGTCATTTATACTTCCGGGTCTACGGGACGACCCAAAGGGGTAGTGCTGGAGCACTGCAATCTGTACAATTTTCTGCGGACCGTCCAGGATCAGCCGGGAATTTCTGAATCCGACAGAATATTGGCAGTAAGCTCCATTTCATTTGATATTGCCATCTTGGAGACCCTTCTTCCCTACGCATACGGGACAACCTGCATTTTATTGGACAAAATGCAAAGAAGGGATCCTGGCCTAATATTGGACATCATCCCAAAGGAAAACATTACTTTGATGTTTGCCACACCCTCCCATTGGAAGATGATGCTTGCTGCAGGCTGGAGCCAACGCTATGGGAACTTTCGTATCATCAGCGGAGGTGAAGCGCTCACGCCTCAGCTGGCAGAGAGGCTGCTGCCACTATGCAGGGAGCTGTGGAACATCTACGGTCCTACGGAAACCACGGTTTATTCCACGATCAAGCAGATCGTGGAGCCTTCGGAATTCATTACGGTGGGTAAGCCTGTAAGAAACACCCAGGTTTACATTTTGGACGAAAACCTCAAGCCTGTACGGGATGGGGAAAAAGGGGAAATTTGTATTGCGGGTAGTGGGGTTGCCCGGGGCTATCTCAACCAACCCGAACTGAGTGCTGAAAAATTCCTTGACAATTTTTTGGAAAATGCCGACAGTTCCAGGCTGTATCGCACCGGCGACATAGGCCACTATTTGCCCAACGGGGAAATAGTGGTTTCCGGAAGGATTGATCATCAGATAAAAATCAGAGGACACCGGGTAGAATTGGGTGAAATAGAGTTTGCATTGGGTCAGCTTGATGGAATCGAAGATGCAGTGGTGGACTTTCAGGAAACCAACAAAGAAAACCCGGTATTGCTTGCTTACCTGATATTATCTCCGAAACAAAATAACCCCGCTGGAGCGGGGAAAAAGCAGGCAGAAAGTCTCGCGCAGAAAAAACGTTGGAAGCGGGACTTAAGCCTTTTTCTTCCAGATTATATGGTTCCATCGGAATTCATTGTAATGGAAAGTTTTCCGCTTTCTGACAACGGAAAGATTAACAGAAAGGCCCTGCCCAAACCTCCGTCGACCCCATTGCACAAAAAGGTTATCCTAAAGCCCAAAACACCTGAAGAAAAGCTGGTGGCCGGGGTCTGGGAGGAGGCCCTCGGCATTGATCGGGTGGATATCACGGACAACTTCTTTGAGATAGGTGGCCATTCCCTCGTTGCTGTCCAGGTAATGGCCCGTTTGGAGCAGATATATAGGGTAAAACTACCGTTGTCGATCTTATTCAAATATCCGACGGTGCAAAAGCTGGCCTGTGCCTTAAAAACGGGACAATTTGGAGTAAAGGAATGGAATGCGCTGGTGCCTATAAAAACCACCGGCAAAAACACCCCGCTTTACATTGTACATGGAGGAGGTCTTAACATACTTCCCTTTTATACGGTGGCCAAACACATGGATGAAGAACAACCCGTTTATGGGATACAGGCGAAGGGCCTTGATGGTATAGAAAAACCGTCAACGACTGTTGAAGCTATTGCTTCCCAATACGTGGAAGAACTTTTGAAACAAAATCCTGACGGTCCATACATATTGGCCGGATATTCGCTAGGAGGAATCATAGTCTACGAAATGGCAAAGCAATTGGAAGGTTTGGGAAAAAAAGTAGAAGACCTGATCCTTTTTGACGCTTATGCCTACCAAAGCGATCACAGAGAACGCTGGGAGATCAGAATGTTCAACCTTATCAGGCATGAGATCGGAAAACGGATATTTGATATCTCTTTATGGACACGTCACCCCCACATCTTTAAAAGGGTAAAAAAAGGTTCGTTCCGAAGAAAGGTAAACCGGATCAAAAAGCTCCTTCGCATAAAGGTTGAAACCGGGGAAACCGATATGATAAAGACATTTAAAAAAGTGGAGTCTGTGTATAAAGACGCATGTAAGGAGTATATCATCACACGTCGGAATGTGACGGTACACCTGCTTAAAGCCCGTATACAAACAAGCTATTTACCGGATCCTGCGTACATGGGATGGACGCCTTATGTGGACAAAGTACACGTATGGGAAGTAGAAGGAGAGCACATTGATATGCTGTCTCCTCAACATGCGAAGCAGTTTGCCCAAACCTTGCAGAAAGTAATTAAAAACCAATAATTTGTATTTTATTGTGTTTAAAATGTATATTGCAACAATTTTAATAGATTGAACATATGAAAAAATCCCTTTTGTTTATTTTGATGGTGGCCTTTTTTGCTGCATGTTCTGTTGATGACGGGCCAGGCACAGCTCCGATCAATGAAGAGCCGAACGGTGAAAATCCCAGTAACCGGGATCCTGACATTGAGGTTCCTTTTATTGAAGGCACCACTATTGTTTTTGCGCCCAAGGACGAGGCTTCAGAAAGGCTTGGTACTTCAGATACCTACACCAAGTCGCTCAGTAAATTTGACCTGGAATCCCGGACAAAAAATAAGGAAAGTTCGAAAGAAGAAGATTACCTGGAATTTGCCTCACAGCAGGCTCTGGAATGGAACGAAGAAGAAAAAAACGCCTTGCGAGAAAGAATTCTGGGTGTGAAAACCAAGATCGAAAACCTGGGTCTAAAGCTGGAGTTTCCAGAGGAAATTCTTTTGATCAAATCCAGCATGAACGAAGAAGGGGGGGCAATCAGTTATACGCGTGAAAACTACATGGTTGTCAGGGGACTTGTTTCGGAAAATTACCTGATTCATGAGCTGTTCCATATACTTACCCGGCACAAGCCTGAGAGAAGGAATGACCTTTTCGCCACCATTAATTTCCACGAAAGCAACCGGATCGAATATCCCCCAGCCATACGGGACATGATCATTACCAACCCTGACGCTCCGTTCCTTGAGCATACCATCACCGTCAAAATTGATAATCAAGATGAAGAAGTAGTATTCATCCTGATCTCCGAAGAGGAATGGGACGGTGGATCCTTCTTCACCTACATGAAGCAAAGGCTAATGTATGTAGAGGGGGGCAATGAAAACAAAAAGGCTATCTTAGTGAATAATATGCCGGTCCTGAGAAATTTCGCGGCAGCTTCTGACCTCAAGCAAAAGATCGGTAACAATACCACATACACCTTGCATCCCGAAGAAATTCTGGCCGAGCATTTTGTCATGCTGGTGCTTCAAGAAGACGTGCCCGAACCCTCGTTTATAGATGCCATGAAAGAGGTGCTGACCAAATAAGCTTATTTTATTTGTACTACAAATCCCTTGAGAGAAATTTCCTCTTGAGGGATTTTTTATACACCGGAATCCCTTTCGGTATTTTACACCGGAATCCCGAACAACGTCAACTTCCCGTTTCCTAAATTTCCAAACAGCTCATCTAGCCCTTCATTATCCAAAAGAAGTCAAAGAATCCTTTATGGAGAAATTTACGTGCTCGCTGTACTTCGGATAGTATTTTCTTTAACTTAATGGCAAAAATGCCCCCTTTTATGGTAAAAGTATCCTGCTGATAAGGATGAAAATGCACAACGGGAAGTTTTCCCTTTGGTTTTACTTCAAAATCGAATACCAATCTTTTTCCATCGGTATCTTTCGCGGTTTCCATCCAGGTGATTTTTTCCCCTGTTTTGGTGTTTGTGATAGTTTGTCCTTTGGTTGCCATTTTTATAGAAATTATGAGTTAAACAATTCCATCATGGTATCAATGTTTTGCGTGAAAAAAAATTTATCAGAAATCACCTTACTGGTTACCCGGATAGCCGTCATCTGGTGAAAAAGAATTATGGCAAGCCCGCGGGCGTTTTTGTGCAGGCTTATACTGCCCTGTCGCTGTGCTTTTTCAATAAAATCCTGAAAAGCCGTGGCCACTTCATCAATGTTTGCGGTGACAATCTGGTTGATTTCGATATCAGTAGCCGCTAATTGGGTTACGGTGTTCACCAAAAAACAGCCTTTTGGACATGATTTGTTAAGAGATGACTCCACCACCAATTCCATAAGCCTTCGGATACTGGAAGGGTGGGGTTTACTGGCCGATAAAATCTCGAGAAGACCTTTTGACTCCTTATCGATATAATGTCGCAGCGATGCGATAAAAAGCGTCTTCTTGTCCTTGAAAGTATTGTAAATACTGGATCTGCTCAGTTCAATAGTGTCCACAATATCCTGGGCAGAGGTGTCAAAATAGCCCTTGCTCCAAAAGAGGTTCATGGTTTTATCCAATATTTCCTTTTGTCAAATTCAACGGGTCTTGCCATAATGAACAGAAGTAATTTGTAATCAATCAAATAAAATAAATTATGGAATGATCATTCCATAATTGGTGAAAAAAATTTCTGAGTAAAAACCCGGGAAACTACTCTTAGCCTTCTTTTTCTACGCTCAAAATTCTTTGCGCAATGATTTGCTTGTCTTTAGCCGTGCGGGCATAATCCAGGGCTTTTTCCAGATTGGACCTGGCCTTTTTCAGATCCACGTCGATATAAAGCTCGCCCAGTAACCTGTGGTAATAAGGATTGGCTTCTAACTTGAGGGATTCTGCTTGCACAATAGCTGCTTCCTTTCCGCTGACTTTCGAAAGCGCTAAAATTCTGTTGAGTGCTGCGATAGGCATATCCGCAATTTCCAACAGATGATCGTATAATTTGAGAATATTTTTCCATTTCACAGCAGAATCAGGTTTCTGAGTATGCCAATAGGCAATTCCAGCCTCCAGATGGTACCTGGAGAGGGAATTTCCCACGGATGCCAGGTGGAGATAGTAAACGCCCTTAGCAATCAGCTCCTGGTTCCACAAGGAGACGTCCTGATTGTCATAAAGGATCAGTTCTCCCATTTGGTTCTTTCTGGCCGGAAAACGTGAAGCATGGAAACACATCAGGGCCATAAGGGCGTTGATAAAAGGGCGGTTGGTCTTGTGGTTTTCTATTAACATGAGTACAAGCCGCATGGCCTCCAAGCAAAGCTCTTCTCTAAGCACTTCATCGTTGCTTTCGGAATAATAGCCTTCATTAAATAACAGATAAAGCGTGGTCATTACCGTGTCCAGCCTTTTATCCACCTCATCAGCGTCCGGAAACCTTATTTTCACATTTTCCTGTCGGAGTTTCTGTTTGGCTCTGAATAACCGTTTATTGATTGTTTCCTTGTTGGTAAGGAACGCATTGGCAATCTCTTCTATTCCAAAACCACAAAGGATGCGCAGGGCGAGACCAATTTGAGCATCCACCGGAATGGAGGGCCGGCAGATCGCAAATAACATCTGCAACTGGCTGTCAGTGATGTTTTCCGCTGACCATTCCACGTCTTCTTTTACCCTATCAGCGCCATTGGCAAGAACATGCGCCTTTATCTTCTCCGAAAACAACTTCTCCCGGTTCAGGTAATTTTTTGCCTTGTTTTTGGCCACTGCATACAACCATGCCGTGGGATAATCAGGTATTCCTTTATAAGTCCAGTTTTCATAAGCAGCTAAAAATGTTTCACTCGCTATATCCTCTGCAGCTTCTATATGGTCAATACCAAAATTTTTGCAGAGGACAGAAGCGATTTTTCGGTATTCTGTCCTGAATAAATGGGGCAAAAGGTCCGTATGCTTCATCTAAAACTCCAATTGGTTTCTATAGAGTTAAAGGAGACCGGGATGCATTGAGCTGCATCCCGGCGGTTCCCTACCTAATGGTCATCGCCCCCTCTGGCGATTTTTCTTACTTCCACGCTGTTACCTTCCCCTTGCAATACGGGAGAACCTTTGGCAAATGCCACTGCCTCTTCTACAGAATCGGCTTTGACGATAATATATCCTCCCAGCGTTTCCTTGATGTCACCAAAAGGGCCATTGGTAACCACCTTGTCATCTTTTGTGGCCATTACCACATGGGCATCTTCAAAAGGAAGACCGTTGCCTTCAACAAACTTCCCTTGGGCAGCTATGGTGTCAATCCAGTCCATTGTCTGTTTCATCCATACCTGGATCTGTTCCGGAGAAGCGACGGCTTTGCCATCCTGATGCCGGAAAATCAACATGAATTCATTCATATCATTAACTTTTTAAATTGGATTGCCTTTCAGCAAATTAATTAAAATATCTATAGGGATGACAAATGAGCATAGAGCAATTGGACAGACTTTACTAGAAAAAATTGAAACTAATTCCTTATATCGGTGTCTTTTGAGCGGTATGATCGATAAAAAAGTTCTCCCAAAAAAGCGATTCATGGAGTGTCTTGATATTCAATAAATAAAAGATTACATAACGATTTTATATAATTATTTTTGTATCTTAAAGGCTAAAAAACGTATATTGCATGGGTTTAACTTTAGATTTATTTTATGAGAAAATATTTCATATTCCTCGTGATGGCAGCCATGGTGATGGCTTGTTCCGTAGATGATGGGCCCGGCAACCCACCGGTCAATGAGGATCCCGATGATGAGGATCCGGTTGACCGCGATCCGAGTATTGTGGTTCCTTTCATTCCAGGAACAAGAATAGTTTTTGCTCCCCAAGATGAGGCTGGGGAGAGATTGGGTACTTCTGACTCATACTCGAAGGAGTTAAGCAGGTTCGATTTGATTTCCAGAACCAAGAACAAGGCCAGCAACAAAGAGGAGGATTATCTGAATTTTGCCTCTCAGCAGGCCTTGGCATGGACGGACGAGGAGAAGAACACGCTAAGGGAACGGATCTTGGCATTAAAGGCCCGAATCGAAAACATGGGGCTTAAGCTGGAATTCCCTTCTGAAATCCTCCTGGTCAAGTCTACGATGCAGGAAGAGGGTGGTGCCATCACTTACACACGGGAAAATTATATTGTGGCAAGGGGAATTGTCGCGGAAAGTTTTCTCGCGCATGAGCTGTTCCATATCCTTACCCGGCACAAACCCGACCGAAGGAAGGAGCTATATGAAACCATTAACTTTCATGAGAGCAACCGCATCAGCTATCCTGATGCCATTAGGGAGATGGTAATCACCAATCCCGATGCACCCTTTTTGGAACACACCATCACAGTCAAAATTGATAATGTAGATGAAGAAGTAGTATTTATTTTGATTTCTGAAGAAGAGTGGGACGGAGGATCGTTTTTTACCTATATGAAGCAACGGCTCATGTATATAGAAGAGGTCTCTGCAAAAAAACAGGCCAAGCTGGTGGAAAACATGCCGGTCTTAAGGAACTTTGCGGCGGCTACCGACCTGAAGCAAAAAATCGGTACCAACACCACGTACACCTTGCATCCGGAAGAAATACTGGCGGAGCATTTTGTAATGCTGGTATTGGAAAATGAAGTTCCGGAACCTTCTTTTATAGATGCCATGAAGCAAGTGTTAACAAAATGACTCAACCCTTCTAAAACCCCTACTTCCCCTTAAAGATAATCTTTAAGGGTTTTTTTATAAGGAAACCTACGGAAAGTTCCCATAAAAGATCAGATCAATTAGGTGGAGGCAAACCCGGTAAAATTTTTACAATGGGATTACGAAATAGATGCTTACCTTGACAAGAGATTAGGTACCGCATTTTGGGATAAAAAAATATAATTTAATTCGAATCCATGTTCAAACTCGGTCTCTATTTACGAAAAATCAGGGAGCACCGGAGACTTTCTTTAGAAAAGGTAGCAGAATACCTGGAAATCCGTTCCAGTCTTTTAATGGATATTGAATCCGGTAAACAAATTCCATCTAAAAGGCTCCTGTTGCAATGGGGTGGCTTATTCTCCATGGATGAAATCGAACTATTGCAAAACTACCAAAAACAAAGAATCCAGCACGAGCTGAACGGAAAAACCGATGGATTGAGAGCAACGACCGGGATCACTGTCAATGCCCCTCAGGCTTTTCCCACCAGGCATCAAAACATGATACATGAATTAACGGAGTTGACTGAGCGGGATCTGGTCATCAAGGTACATAAACCCCTATATCCGCTCAACCAATATATTGAAAGCATTACTTACTATCATGGAAGGCGGCCTGATTATAGCTGGGAAAGGGTAATACCGGATGGAATGACACAATTGTTAATCCACCTCAACGACGGACAATCCAGATGGGTCTCCCGAAACGAAGCCGATAGGACGGTTTGTGGTGGCACCTCGGTAATGGGCATGCAGAATCAATATTTATCTCACCAAGTTTCTCCGAATGAAAGAACGATCATGGTGAGATTCCGTATTGGCGCGCTTTATGCCTTTACAGGCATCTCCCAATCGGAACTGTCGGATAAAATCACTGACGGGGCAGCCCTCTTTGGGAAAAAAATTGCCCATTTGCGGGAAAAAATCGGAGAGCATGAAGATCCGCAGGAAATATTTTCCCTGATTGACCGATTTCTACTTTTGGAATTGAAAAAGCAGGATTTTCAGAAAAACGCCGTCATAGATTATATGATCGCCAATATAAACCAACCTTATGCTTTTTTGATAAAGAAAACGGGGTATTCGCAGAAACACCTGATCCAACTTTTCAAAAAACACGTGGGTACAACTCCCAAATACCTACAACGCATTATGCGGTTTGCCGGGATTATGGAAAAACTTCAGCTGGCTGACAAAAACCCGGATTGGATGGATGTGGTCTACCGGCATCAGTACCATGATCAGGCCCACTTTATCAAGGACTTTTCTCATTTTATGGGTATGAGCCCCGGCAGATATATGGAGTCCGGTAACACCTGTTCAAGATTTATCCGTATGCGCTGAAACGGTAAATATTTTACAATATCGGGATGAATATCTTGGGGATTTTTGCACCATACCAATTATTCTTCCCATGAGAGAAATACAGCACACCACTGCGGGAAATGGAAGAAAGCATCTTCCCCCTGCAGGCAAAAAATGGCTTTTAGGCCTTTATGACCCTCTTTCCAAATTATTTGGTGTCAATAAAAACCGGAGAAAACTAATTGAATTGGCCCGATTACAGGAAGGTCATAAGGCGTTGGATATCGGTTGTGGCACCGGCACGCTGATTTTAAACATTAAGCAGCGATATCCTGACATAGAGATTATAGGTTTAGACCCTGATTCCCATGCGCTGGCTTTGGCCAGATGGAAGGCGAAAAAAGCCGGCTTTCAGATCTCTTTAGACAAAGGCTTTTCTGATAATCTACCCTATCCTGACTTGAATTTTGACCGGGTTTTTTCATCGTTTATGCTGCATCATCTGGACATGGAACAAAACTTGGCCACCCTGCGCGAAGCCCTCCGGGTATTAAAGCTAAATGGGGTCATGTTACTGGTGGATTTTGACGCGCAGAGTCATGACGCGGGCAAATTTGTAAGGCATGGCCGGAAAGCACAAAGGCCTTCGATTATAGAAGAAGTAATCCGCACTGCCAACGTTCCAAAGTTCGAAAGGCTCTTCGAAAAGCCAACCATTTTTGGAACCATTGGCTATTACCTCATCCACAAAAGTCCAAAAAATCAATGAATAATATGCTCAAAAGGTTTTTTACGATGGCAATGGCCATAATGCTACTGACGGTCATCCATCATCTCTACGGAGCAGCTATATACAGTGCCCCATTCCGATTACATGTCGTATATTTTGCCGCGCCGGTTATGCTGCTGTTATCGGCCTGCCACGTGGTATATCACCGGTATCCAAAAAGTAAACTTGGAACAGCCGCCATATTGCTGCTCCTCTTGATAGGCACCGGCATTCCTATGGTCCTCATAGGAATCATTGAGGGCGGCTATAACCATCTGGTCAAAAACCTGGTCTATTTTGGAGGAGCCTCTGAGGAAACCTTTAGAAGATTATTTCCCGGCCCAAATTATGAAATACCCAGTGACTTTTTGTTTGAGTTTTCGGGTATGCTTCAATTTATAATGGCCATGTACGCCGTCCCTGTTTTGTATTCATCGGTTAAAAAATTAATGGTTTTCCCGTTCATCCAAGCAAACCGGCTAAAATGAAACCTTTTATTTTGAAATGGCTTATTCCGTCAGCTTTTTTAAAACCGAATTATAAATTTGCAAGTCTTCGGTTCTAAAAAGCACAAAACGGATATGTCCCAATGAAGACAGGTTGGTCAATTCATCCAGAATGCTCTTCAACGCCACCTTGGCGGCTGCTTCTACAGGATAACCAAAAACACCGGTGGAAATGGCCGGAAAGGCAACCGATTTTAGCTGGTACTCCTCCGCAAGTCGCAATGCATTTCGATAACAGTCCGCCAACAGCTTGTCGGAGGGTTCATCCTGTCCGTAAACTGGACCCAGGCAGTGAATCACATAGCTGTTGGGGAGACGGTGCCCTCCGGTGATGACCGCCTGGCCCGGTTTTATGGGCGCTTGTCTACGGCTTTCCTCCTCAAGACCTGGTCCTGCTGTCCGGTGGATGGCTCCGGCCACACCCCCTCCCATTCGGAGTTGGGCATTGGCGGCATTCACTACCGCATCCATGTTGGGTTGATTAGCAATGTCTCCCTGGATACACTCAATGGATATGTTATGGATGACTGCTTTCATGGTGAGTATGTTTTTGGGTTGTCATAAAGTTCTAGATCGAGGCAGAGCAGATAGATAATTGTAGTGGCTTAGTTCAATGTCCAAAACTGATCCAATCAGCTGTGTCTTTTGTGCCCGGGCGGGTTGAACCTGGTTTGCACTTCCACGCCATTCACCAATGTTTGGTAGACGACACAATATCTTTCGGTCAATTTGAAAAGGTTATCGATCTGCTCCTGGCCTGCACCGGTATCGAGATCAAATACCAAACGAATGGATTTGAAACCCACCGGTACGTTTTTATCCACGCCCAAGGTTCCCCTAAAATCCAAATCCCCCTCCGCTTTAATGCTGCAATCTTTGATGTCGACCCCGATCGCGGTGGCTACCGCATTCATGGTAACCCCGGCACAGGCCACCAAAGCCTGCAAAAGGAGGTCTCCTGAGCAGGCCATCATGCCTGTTCCACCGGTAGCCGGATGCAACCCCGCCTGAACAAGTGCCTGAGCGGTTTCGACGTTACAGGATATTCCTTCTCCCAGTTTTCCTTCAGCACGCAAAACAATCGTGGCAGACTCCGGATTCTCCCGGTATTTTTTCTTTAATGGTGCTTGAATAAGCTTAAGTTCGGTCCCATTCATGGATTGTCAATATGATTTGGTGTATATACCTTTCTCTCCGGCAAAAGACGATTCAGCATGTTCAATCCCCTGGTTCATCGGTCTTGAATACTGACTGCTTTGTTTTCTTTATGTCAGCCTGGCCAAAGTTTGGTCGTAAGTATCTAAAATCGTGAAAAAGCTTTTCCAAAGGTTAGAACTTTGGAAAAGCCACCATTTTTTATCCATGGAAAAACAGATAACTGCCTTTGTCGATCAGCGCATCTGCCAATTGTCTTCTTAGCGCTTTTGGATTTAGGGTATCCATTTTGGCAAACCGCTTCAAGCCCATGAGCAGTACCTTCTGTTCATCCCCTGAGGTAAAGGAGAGAATCGCCTCCTTGCCCGCGGCCTGGATTTTCTGTACGGCCTCGTACAGGTAAACCCGGGTAGCTGCCAGATGCATGGCCACAGCATCCTCACCTTTCATCTCCAAAAGTTTCTCTGTACGCAGCAGCGTCGACTCCGCGGCATAAATCTCTGTCATGATATCCGCCAGGCTCATCATGATTTCCTGCTCACTTTCCAACTTGTCCTGCAACGATTCGACTGCCCTGCCCCCAATCATGAGAAAAGCTTTTTTCAGTTTTTTCAGTACCTCTTTCTCTGCTGCAAGGAGCAGTGAGGTGTCTGGCTGTTCGAAACTGGGTACAGATTTAAGCTCCTCTCCTACGGCGGTGGCAGGTCCCATTAGGTCTATTTCTCCTTTCAGAGCCCGCCTCAGAAGCATTCCTACCATAAGGATCCGGTTGATTTCATTTGTACCTTCATAAATCCGGGATATCCTTGCATCCCGGTAGGCCCGTTCCATAGGCGCCTCGGCCGAATAGCCCATTCCCCCATATATCTGCACACCTTGGTCAGTTACGAAGTCCAAAACTTCCGAACCATGTACCTTGGCAATGGCACATTCGATGGCGAACTCCTCGACCCCCTTTAACTTGGCTTTCGCCGGATCCATGCCCTCATCCTCCAAGACGGCCATCCTGTCCTCAATATCCTGGCCTGCCCGATAGCAAAGCGACTCACAGGCATAGGTGCGAATTGCCATTTCCGCCAGTTTTGATTTGATGGCACCGAAACTGTTGATAGCCACACCGAATTGTTTCCGCTCCGAGGAATACTGCAGACATTGTTTTAACACCCTTCTGCATCCGCCCAGCACACCGGCACCAAGCTTTATGCGTCCGATGTTGAGAATGTTCACGGCTATTTTAAAACCATTGCCTCTTTCTGAAAGCATATTTTCCACTGGCACCTTGCAATCATTGAAAAACACCTGCCTGGTAGAAGAGCCTTTTATCCCCATTTTCTTTTCCTCTTCATTCATGGTTATGCCACCAAAGGTCCTTTCCACAAGAAAAGCCGACAGGTTTTTGTCATCGTCTACTTTTGCGAAGACAATAAACAGGTCTGCAAAACCGGCATTGGTAATCCACATTTTCTGCCCATTGAGAAGGTAGTGCTTACCATCTTCTGTAAGGGTCGCCTTGGTCTTTCCGCTGTTCGCATCAGATCCCGCATCCGGTTCAGTCAGACAATAGGATGCCGCCCATTCTCCAGTTGCGAGTTTAGGCAGGTATTTTTGCTTTTGTTCCTCCGTTCCATAATACAGGATGGGTAATGTACCAATACCCGATTGGGCACCGTAAGTAGTGGAAAATGAGCCCGCTGCACCAATGATGTCCGCAATCAGCATGGAGGTGTTGAAACTCATGCCCAAGCCACCGTATGTTTCAGGCACCGATATGCCCAGGAGTCCCATCTCTCCCGCTTTCTTGAGAATCCCGGGTACCAAATCAGGATTTTGCATGCTGTCGATCTCCACTATTTTGGGCATGATCTCCGTATCCACGAAGTCCTGACAGGCCTGTGCCATCATCTGCTGCTCTTCCGTAAACATTTCCGGAACGAATATGTTTGCCGCATCCGTTTCCTTGATGAGGTATTCACCTCCGTTGATTGAATTTTTAGATATGGTTGTCATCGTTTTTTAGTTTTGAGTTTTTGATTCCTTTGGGAACCATGGGAAATTTCCGAAAAATGAGCATATTCTTTATAAGACCCACTTTTGTTCTCCTGCACAAGTTGGGAAGAAACCGATAAGGCAACTTCCCTTATTCGGAAAATCGGTCCGGACCTTTCATAGGAAAGAACATTCCCGGAGATCTGACCGACAGGTCTTTTCCAAACATCCAATTCTCTATCTCTGTGCATATGAAAAACTTTTAAGATTTAAAAAAAGAATCTTATTCCTTTAGTCCGGTATGTTTCACTTCAACAACTCAATCACCCCGGCAACCCCCTGACCACCCCCGACACAGGCAGTCACAAGACCATATTTCGCCTGGCGTTTCCGGAGCTCGTTGATGATCTGAACCGTGAGTTTGGCACCTGTACATCCTAAAGGATGGCCGAGGGCCACCGCACCACCATTGACGTTGACGATATCCGGGTTAAGGTCCAGGGCCTTGATCACCGCCAAAGCCTGGGCCGCAAAGGCTTCGTTCAGCTCCACCAAGTCAATGTCATTTTGGGACAGACCTGCCTGCTTGAGGGCTTTTGGGACAGCTTCTTTGGGTCCGATGCCCATGATCCGGGGTTCCACTCCTGCCACACTATAAGAAACCAATCGGGCTATGGGTTCAAGATTAAGCTCTTTGACCATTTTCTCGGACATTACCATCACAAAAGCCGCCCCATCGGAAGTTTGTGAGGAGTTGCCGGCAGTCACCTGACCACCTTGCTTGAAAGCGGGTTTAAGATTGGCCAGTACTTCCGTATTGGTACCCTTCCTGGGGCCCTCATCCGTATCCACTGTAAATTTTCTGGTTTTCCTTTTGAGGTTTTCATCCAAATAGGTTTCCTCTATTTCCACGGGGACGATCTCATCCTTGAACCTACCTTCGGCGATGGCCTTTAAGGCTTTTTCATGGGATCCTACCGAAAAAAGGTCTGAATCCTCCCTGCTGATGTCATAATCTTTTGCCAGTTCCTCGGCAGTGAGCCCCATACTGAGGTAGTAATCGGGCGTTTTTGAAGCTATGTTCCAGTTCAGTGCCGTTTTATATCCCATCATAGGTACCAAAGACATGGATTCGGTCCCGCCGGCGATAATGCAGTCAGCCATGCCGTTTTTGATTTTTGCCGTTGCCAAAGCAATGGCTTCCAGGCCGGATCCGCAATAACGGTTCACAATAAAACCGGGGTTGTCCTCACCTAAAGCCAGCAGGGATATCATCCTTCCCATCTGCATGCCCTGCTCTGCTTCCGGAATGGCGTTGCCTACGATAAGGTCATCCACCATTTTGTTTTCCACACCAGGTGTGTGTTCCATGAGGTATTTGATGACATCTACTGCCAGGTCATCAGGACGGTAAAAGCGAAAACCTCCTTTTTTGGCTTTCCCCACCGCCGATCTATATCCGTTGATTATGTATGCCTCCATAAGTATCTTATATTTCGGTTTATTGAAGAATTATTTTTTTGAGTATCCGGCATCATGATTTGAGTATCAAATAGGCTGAAGGCTTTAAATCGATGGCCAGTTTTGGGTTTCCAATCTCCATCTATTTCTGTGAAAACAGCCTCAGTAATCAATCCGGTCCGTTTTAAACCCAAGCTTTCCTGATGCTTGATACCATATACTATGTACTGATTTAATTTCTAAGGGGTTTTCCTTTGAACAGTATGCTATGTATCCTTTCAAGTGTCTTTTTCTCTCCCGTCAGACTGAGGAATGCTTCCCTTTCCAAATCAAGAAGGTATTGTTCGCTTACTTCTGTTGGTGAAGACAAATCCCCACCGCTCATCACCCAAGCGAGTTTTCGGGCGATTTTGGCATCGTGCTCAGAGATATACGCCCCATAGCGCATGCCGCTGATTCCCGCCTCAAATAGGGCCAAAGCCGTTTTTCCCAACACCCGGATATTGGTCTGCTGGGTAGGTTGGGTATACCCCGCATCATAGAGCCCAATCACTTTTTCCTTGGCTTCGGCCAATTGCCGCTTTCTGTTCAGGGTAACAGCATCCTTCTTTTCCAAGTATCCCAACCCTCTTGCCTCTTCTGCTGACGTGGATACTTTGGCCGTGGCGATATTCATAAAGGTGTCCTGCAAACGATTCAACTCCACATCCCCTTGGATGATCGAATTGGCAAACCTGCGTGTCATTTCCTTGGTCCCTCCCCCAGCTGGAATAAGGCCTACTCCTACTTCCACAAGACCCATATACAGTTCCGCATGTGCCTGTATCGCATCCGCATGCAAAGAAAGCTCGCATCCTCCTCCCAAAGCCATATTATGCGGTGCCACCACCACCGGGACAGAGGAGAACCTCGCCCGCATCATGGTATTTTGGAACTGCGCGATCATCAAATTGATTTCATCGAATTCCTGATCACCTGCATACATATAAAGCATGGCAAGGTTGGCACCTGCGGAAAAATTTGCCCCCTCGTTTCCGATAACCAGTCCTTTGTGGGATTTTTCGGCCATGCTGATCCCGGTGTTGATCCCTTCAATCACCTCAGCTCCCAGGGAGTTCATTTTGGTATGGAATTCCAGTCCAATCACCTCATCTCCCAAATCATACACACTGGCGCCTGCATTGCCCCACAGCTTTTTGTTGGCTGCTTTTAAGGTGTCCAGTAGGATAAAATCCTCCAATCCGGGAATTTCTTTATAGGACTTGCTCTCCACATCATAATAGTGTTTTTTGCCCTTTTGTACCTTATAGAAGGAATGGTGGCCCGCCTCCAACATTTCATAAACCCACTGCGCCGGTTTTTCGCCGGCTTTCTCCATGTTTTCGACAGTCTCTTTCACCCCAAGGATATCCCAATTTTCAAAAGGTCCATATTCCCATCCAAAACCTGCACAAACCGCTTGGTCGATTCGATAAAGTTCATCAGCAATTTCCGGGATCCTGAAGGAACAATAGCGAAAAAGGTCATAAAACGTAGCTCTGTAAAACTCCCCTGCTTTGTCGTCAAAGTTCACCAAAAAACGGATGCGCTCTTTAATATCTTCTATTCCTTTGGAACCTTCCAATGCTTTGAATTTGGGCTTCTCTGCATCCTTATATTCAAAAGTCTTGAAATCTATTTCCTTGAGTTCCTTTCTGCCGTCCTTATGCCTGATCATGTGAAAAAAGCCTTTGCCACTTTTGTCACCATACCAGCCATGCTCATGGAGCACTTGCACGCTCTTGGGAAGCCTGAACTTTTCCCGGGACTCATCATGTTCCAAAACCTTATAAAGGTTGTTGGCGACATTCACCGTGGTATCCAAGCCAACCACGTCCAAGGTCCGGAAAGTTGCTGATTTTGCCCTTCCTATGATGGTGCCGGTAAGCTTGTCTACTTCCGATACCCCCAGCCCCATTTGTTCAATGGTATGAATTCCCGATATAATGGCATAAACACCTATCCGGTTGGCAATAAAAGCCGGTGTATCTTTGCACAGAACGGTTTCCTTTCCCAAAAAACGATCCCCATAATCCATCAAAAAATCAACAATTTCCGGTTTCGTGCTTGGGCCGGGAATAATTTCCAGAAGCCGCAGGTATCTCGGTGGATTAAAAAAATGGGTGCCTGCAAAACAAGCCTGGAAATCCTCGGAACGCCCATTGCACATAAGGTTCATGGGAATCCCAGAGGTATTGGAAGTGATCAAGGTTCCTGGTTTGCGGTGCTGTTCCACTTTTTCAAACAATGATTGCTTGATTTCCAGTTTTTCCACGACCACCTCTATGACCCAATCATAATCTTTAATTTTAGGAAGGTCGTCCTCAAAATTGCCTGTACTGATCCTCTCTGCAAATGAGTTTTCAAAAATGGGTGATGGTTTTGATTTGAGGGTTTGTTGCAATGCTTCATTGACAACCCTGTCGCGCACTTCTTTACTTTCGAGACTAAGATTTTTTCTGCTTTCTTCCTCATTGAGCTCTTTGGGCACGATGTCCAGTAAAAGGACCTGTACCCCGATATTAGCGAAGTGACAGGCTATTCTGGAACCCATTACCCCGGAACCCAAAACGGCTATTTTTCTAATGGTTCGTTTCATAATTGGTTCTGTGGTTTATCGATTTGTTCATGTACATGATTGACGACTTGATTTATTTTTTCGAAAATGACAAAGAAGGCCTTGAATTCGTCCTGGGAGAGCTTGTCTCTTACCTGTTTGTTGAATTGCTTGATGGTTTCTACCGATATGGCCTTTTTTCGCTTCCCTTCCTCTGTTAAAAAGACCCGTACAGAGCGTTTGTCCTGGAGATCCGGCTTTTTCACAATAAGGCCCTTTTCTTCCATGGTTTTGAGCATGCGGGTAAGACTCCTTGATTCCAAGCCCATCATAGGCGCGATTTTGGTAGCCGGCGTCCCCTCACTGGAATTAATATTGATTAAAACGAATCCAATAGAAGTCGTGATGTCTTCCTGCATTGCCTTCTGATTGTACATTCTCGCGATGGAATGCCAACATGCCTTGATATGATAGTCTACGGTTTCTTCCTTTTTCATCACCAGATATAATGCCTTCTCCGAATACTTTAAATTTAATAAAAAAAATTATGCATGCATAATAAAATTGAGATAAGAATAATGAAGGATACTCGCCATGCTTTATCAACAGGGTATTATTTATAGTAATTATTTTTAAAAATTTAAAAGTTATTACAGTTATTATAGCGTGGATATGTGGGTAACTTTTTTGGAAATGTGTTTTGCACCGTCCACGATGTTCCATGCCAGCTTGTTCACGGATAATTCACAAATAATTAACATAAAATAAACTTGTAATCAAATGGTTATGATTTTAAGCGAAAAAATGTGGATAGATACTCGTTATGGAGTTGTTGTTAAATAGCAGTGGGTACTGTTGTGGATAGGGGTCGATAATAGGAGGGTTTTCCCCAGGGAAAGTGGGAATGACAGAAAGTGGAAGTTTTGACGTTTGCGGGATGTGGATTATTGGTCGGTTTTGGGAGCTTTATCCACGGGTGTTTCATTTTTTTCCACAGCTTGTTCTTCTATGGGCGGCAGGTCATCTTCTGGGCTGGGCATGTAGATACCGGAATCCCGCTTGGGTTTAATGATGATATTATTTAAAGTCCAGCCTCCTCTCAGAAGAAATTCGTCTTTCCGGGTTTCTTCATCTATAAAATAATAAACGGGTTCAGGTTGCCGGTTTTCTTCATAATTTCCAGGATCCCATCTTTTGTTTTTATTTCTATCAATGATGGCGCGGAGCTTATAATCTCCTGCTTCAATAAAGGTAAATTCAAATGAATTTGTCTCTTGAAGGTATATTTCCTGAAGGATTTCTTCTTTTTTATTGAGTAGCTGTACGATTATAGGCCGTTCTTCTGTGTCTACGGTTCCGGTGATTCCATCGGCCAGACTTTCTTGTTTTAGCTTTTTGTAATTGGCTTCGAGTTTATTTTTGTTCCATATATTTTGAACATCCTGAAAAGTAGAGTCTGCGGCGAAAACCGTGAAAGTCTCATGTTTTATCGTGTCGGGAACGGTTATATTAATTAATAACTTAGTTCTTTTGGCGCTGTCCGGTAAATGCAGATTTTCTTCGGTGATGGGTATAATGCCAGCAGTGTCGTATTTAACGAATAACGAATCATAGTTTATTTTGAGCAGGGGCTTATTGAATGTAAGTTCTGCTTTGAGGTTTCTAAGGAAACTTTTACCACTGTTACTGGTGATTTCCAGCTCTTCTTTTTTCCTATCACTGGTTTCGAAGTGGGCATAAAGGGTGGTGTCAACCGTAAAGCCTACTGAATCCTTGAGGATGATTTGAACTTGTGTGCTGTCATCTCTCATTTCCGTATGGTATAACCTGAGATTTTTATCCGACAGTCTCGAGAAAAGTTTTTCGTTTTTGTCGGGATGGATAATTTCATAATCTG
This sequence comes from Negadavirga shengliensis, assembly GCF_042652345.1. Lineage (NCBI taxonomy): Bacteria > Pseudomonadati > Bacteroidota > Cytophagia > Cytophagales > Cyclobacteriaceae > Negadavirga > Negadavirga shengliensis. Next base: position 672,206 of record NZ_JBHSJJ010000001.1, on the reverse strand, counting down.
AGATAGGTTTACTGATAATCACATCGAAATTATTCCCACTGGGTCCGCTTCGGTTTATTTTAAGTTCTGATAAATCTCCTCTAAACAGATTGATATGAACATCTGAAACATCCTGTTGTATGTTTACCGGATCCGGCAGGAATCCATAGGCTTCGTTTCTGAATTCAGCTTTCAGTGAGTTGTTGTCATCGTGCCAGGCATATGCGCGGTATTTTCCTGCCTTTATGTTTGTAATTAGAAACCTGCCAGCCGTGTCTACCTGACTGATATAATAGGGAAGATCGGTGAAAAGATCTGTGGTGTCTTCAAGGTTATATAGACCTATAAGAATATCCTTAAAATCTTTGTTTCTGTCGGGGAAGATGTAGTCCACTCTGCCACTGAAGCGCAGACTGTCTATCTCGTTTCCTGTTGAGAATACCAGACGTAGATTTTCTGTGGGGTTGCTTTCGGTGATATCCTGTATGCTTTTTTGAAAATTAAAAACATATGTGGTACTTTCTTCCAGTTCCTGGTTTAATTTGATATTGACCCTGTTTCTTGTTGCCAGGAACTCCACTTCGTCTCCGTTTATTTTTGGAGTAATGATAATCTGTTTGGTAGGGTTATCCAGTTTTATAAATTCGCTGAAGACGAGGTTGATTTCGCTTGGTTTGATGTTGGTCGATTCACTTTTTGGATCGGATTCCAGGAGTTTTGGGGGTGTTTCATCTTTGGGGCCTCCCATGGGTGAACTCTGCTTCGCGCATGAGGAAACCAGGATCGAAAAAATGATTGCGGAAATAAAAAGATAGCTGGTCTTATTCATTTTTTCTTTAGAATAAACAATAAGCTGGAATAGTCATTAGTTTTCCTGGCTAATTGGTTGAACTTATATCCTTCTAAAGCAGATTTAAATAAATTATTATTCTTGTTAACGATTTTGTTGGATAAAATCGAAATGTAGTATCCATCATATACCATCGGTTTTATCTCTGTTATTTTGAGGTTGTATTTATCCGCGAAGTATTGCATGGAAGTTTTATTGAAATGGTATAAATGCCGGGGCACATCCAAGGCCGCCCAGTTTTCTTTAAATGCCAACGCGTCGGGGGATTGGTTATTAGGCAGTGCAATGAATAAACTTCCTCGTTTTTTCAGCCTCTCCAACAGTATTTTTATGGTTTTATCGAGGTTATGTACGTGTTCCATAACGTGGAACAGGGTGATGGCATCGAATTTTTTGGTTTTAGAGATTTCATCCAAGGTGGAATAAAGGGTAACGTTGTTTTTATTTCTGGCGATTTCCGATGCTTTTTGATTGGGTTCATAGCCTGAAGCCTGCCAGCCATCGGCTTGTGCTGCTTTTAAGAAGTAGCCGGTACCACAGCCGAAATCGAGCAGTTTCCCCTTTTTGCTTGATTTTTCATTTACCCAGTTGACCTTGTTTTTAACAGTAATCTTTCTTACCAGTTTGTATAGGGCATCCGTGACCCCGGTGATTTTATCTTCATGCGAGATATAGGCTTCTGAATTATAATAATCCTGTATATGTTCTTCGTCAGGACGGGGATTAGTAAACCAGAGCCCACAATTGTTGCATTTACAGATGGTAAATGATTCTTGGCTGATGACATGGTCTTTTACGACCATGTGATTAAGAAAAAGCCCACTTTTGCAAAGCGGGCATTTGGTTAATCTTTCGTACATGTTATCTTCCTAAATATACGGTTAGAATAGAAAGATCTGCTGGCGAAACGCCGCTAATCCTTGAAGCCTGTCCCAAAGTTTCGGGTTTGATTTTGGTCAGCTTTTGCCTTCCCTCTGCAGAAAGCGCTTTTATTCCTGCATAATCAAAACCGGTTGGTATTTTGAGATTTTCGAGATTGCCTATTTTTTCAACCATTTGTTTTTCCTTGGCGATATAACTCTCATACTTTATCTGTATCTCTGCCTGTTCCAACACCTCTTTAGGGTATTTTGATAGGTCGGATTTTAGTTGGTTATCCATGTCCATGATGTCCTTCAATCCCATATGAGGTCTTTTTAAAAGCTTGGCCACCGTGATTTTCTCCGCGACAGTGGCAGTGTTTAACTGTTCCAGTTCTTCGTTGATCGTGTCCGGATGCAGTTTTTTTTGTGTCAGTTCTTTGGTCAGCGTTTCAGTTAATTTTCTTTTGAGCAGCATGGCCTGGTATCTTTCTTCTGAGGCCAGACCCTGATCATAACCTAACCCGGTTAACCTAAGATCGGCATTATCCTGTCGAAGGAGAAGCCTGAACTCAGCCCGTGAGGTAAACATCCTATAGGGTTCCTCCGTGCCTTTGTTGATAAGATCATCTATCAGGACTCCTATATAAGCATCGGATCGTTTGAGCAGAAAGGGGGCTTTTTGATGGACTTTGTTATGGGCATTCATGCCCGCGATCAATCCTTGGGAGGCCGCTTCCTCATAGCCGGTAGTCCCGTTGATCTGTCCAGCGAAGAAAAGACCATCGACCAATTGGGTTTCCAAGGTAAGCTTGAGCTGGGTTGGCGGGAAATAATCGTATTCTATCGCATATCCGGGACGGAACATTTTGGCATTTTCAAACCCGGGTATTTTCCGCAACGCTTCGTATTGCACATCTTCGGGGAGGGAGGTGGAGAAGCCGTTTACGTAAATTTCAACTGTATTCCATCCTTCGGGTTCCACAAATATCTGGTGTCTGTCCCTTTCGGCAAAGCGGTTGATTTTGTCTTCAATCGAGGGGCAGTATCTTGGGCCCAGGCCTTTTATCCGGCCGTTAAACATCGGTGAGCGGCTGAAACCTGTTTCCAATGTTTGGTGGACGTCTTTGTTCGTGTAGGTTATCCAGCAATTTTTCTGCTTTGTGAGCGGAGATGTTTCATCGGCATACGAAAACTTTTCAGGTTGCTCATCACCGTACTGTATCTCCATCCTGGTGTAATCCAGACTTCTGCCGTCCACCCTCGGTGGCGTCCCGGTTTTCATCCTTCCTGCTTCAAAGCCAAGGCTGATTAGGTTTTCGGTAATGCCTTTTGCGGCGGCCTCCCCTGTCCTACCGCCTCCAAATTGTTTTTCACCAATATGGATAAGTCCGTTGAGAAATGTACCGTTGGTAAGAACCACCGATTTGGACTTTATTTCCAGACCGATTCCTGTTCTCACCCCATACACCCTGTTTTCCTTCACCAGAATATCGGTCACCATTTCCTGCCAGAAATCAACGTTAGGAGTCTGTTCCAAGGCCAGTCTCCATTCTTCAGCAAACCGCATCCGGTCGTTTTGTGTTCTGGGAGACCACATGGCGGGACCTTTCGACCTGTTGAGCATTCTAAACTGCACCATGGATTTATCGGAAATAATTCCTGATTTCCCTCCCAATGCATCAATTTCTCTCACGATCTGGCCTTTCGCCACCCCTCCCATAGCGGGATTGCAGGACATTTGAGCTATGGTGTTCATGTTCATGGTACATAACAATACCTTTGAACCCATTTTGGCTGCCGCGTGGGCGGCTTCACAGCCGGCATGTCCTGCCCCTACTACTATTACATCATACTCTGGAAACATATATCCTGATTTAGTGTTCCACGTGGAACATTTTCTTCATTTGTTTATCGGACTGTTCCACGTGGAACATCTTACCGTTAATTTTGGTTCGGTGTTCCACGTGGAACACTTATGGGTTTATCTCTTTATATATATCAAGGGCTTTGTCTTCTTCATTACGCATACCCAAGGATTCTGTTTTGGTTTTATCTCTAAAACCGCAAAGATGCAGCAGTCCGTGGATGATTACCCTTAACAATTCTGTCTGGAACTCGGTATCCAATTTCAACGCGTTTTCCTTTACTCTTTCTGTGCTTATATAAATATCCCCTTCTATGGCGTCTTTACTTTCTGACTGATCAAACGTGATGATGTCGGTATACGTGTCATGATTAAGGAATTGTACGTTTAGATCGTACAGGTATTCATCGCTGCAAAACACATAATTCAGATTTTTGATTTTGTAACCCTTTTGTTCTGCAATTGATTTCAGCCACTGCTTTGTTTTGTTCCTGTGCCTTATACCTGAGGAAACTCCTTCTTCAAAGAAATTGATGGCCATTGTCAGTTCATATAAAAAGTAAGAATGATCTTACTACCATCGTTTTCAAATTCGATCTCATCGCATAAATGTCTCATGATGAAGACCCCCCTTCCCCCGGATTTTTGAATGTTTTCCGGCGAAGTAGGATCACTAAGGTGATGATAGTCGTACCCTTCCCCCTGATCTTCTATTATGAATTTTATCTGATCGTCAAGAAAGCGGAGTTCCAGATTAACGGTTTTCTTGCTGTCCTGTTTGTTGCCGTGGATGATGGCATTACTAACACATTCTGTAACCGATATCATGATATTACCATAAATGTCATCATTGATATGAAACTTTTCTTTAGCATTATCAATGAAGCTCTCAATGATATTTATATTTTCAATTAAAGATGGAATAGAAATTTTAATTGATTTCATTGATTATAATTGTCTTTTACCATGAATATTTTTTGTATTCCATTTAATCAATTTCCAATAATATCGGACAATGATCAGAATGTTTTGCAGCTGTCAATATAGCGGCACGCTTTACCCGCCTGCTGATGGAGGGCGTGGTCATATGGTAATCTATACGCCAGCCCTTGTTATTGGCTCTGGCATTTGCCCGATAACTCCACCAGGTATAATGATGGGGATCGGGGTTTACCAGTCTGAAACTGTCATCAAAACCTGAATTGGTGAATTTATCCATCCATGCCCTTTCCTCCGGCAAGAACCCCGATGAGTTTTTATTGGATACAGGATTATGAATATCTATGGGCTTATGACAGATATTGTAATCACCGCTCCAGATAAGGTTGGGTTTCTCCCGGACCATGTCTTGTGAATACCCGTAGATGTCATCAAGAAACCGGTATTTGAATTCCTGACGCACATCTCCGGTCGTCCCCGAAGGAAAATAAGTGTTGATAAAGGAAATGTCACCATAGTCGGCTCTGATGATTCTGCCTTCATCATCATAAAGGGAATACCCCATACCATATTCGACGTGGTCTGGCACTATCTTGCTGAGAATGGCTACCCCGCTGTAACCCTTTTTAACAGCAGGATGCCAAAATACCTGATACCCCATGTCCTCAAATAAAGTCCTGTCGATCTGGTTGTCTAAGCATTTAACCTCCTGCAAACCGATGATGTCGGGATCAGTGGCGGCCAGCCAGTCGGAAAAGCCCTTTTTAAGGGCCGCGCGAATCCCGTTGACATTGTATGACACCACCCTCATCTGATATCTATTTCAAATTCTTTTTCAAAATATTCCAAAACATGCAGTTTTAGCAGTTTTTCCTGATCAGCACTGTCCAAATGTGGCAATGTTTTTTGTAATTTCCAATGTGGCCATCCATCCTGGTCAATAAAATCCAATTCATAGAAGCCCGATAAACTCAATACTTTGCATGTGGCGATATGCATGAGGTCCTGCTTCTCCTCCTTGGAGAAATGCCTGTTCCCCTTGCCCAGTTCCTGTACACCAATGATAAAGAGTACGGCATTAAGGTCAGAGGGTTTCTTCCCGAACAATTCGGCCAGACCCGTGAGCAGTTTCCCCCAGCGCCTTTCCAAATCCAAATCTTTTTTAAACATTATGGATGATAATATAATATATTGAGTAATGTTCTTTTATCGCATAAACGTTTTTTGTGACCGGCATCCCTTTATTTTTTGGATTAACCGACCAAAATCTTTAATTTCCTGACAGCTAACAATAACCTGCAAATATAGCAGTTATTACCGGTCACTGATAATTAACAACCCATTTTCGGTATGCGTTTCACTTTTTGGGAAGATTTTTTGGCTTTGGTGTTTCCCGATACCTGCTGCGTATGTCGCAGGAGCCTTTTTGATTTTGAGGACCACCTTTGTAAAATATGCATTTCGAGATTACCGGTGACTTCTTATCATCTTGTTCCACGTGAAAATGAGTTGAAAACAAAACTGCTTGGATTGTCGGATGTAAACAGCGTGATGGCTTATCTGCGGTTTTCCAAACGGGGAATGAGCCAAAAGATACTTCACCAACTAAAATACAGAAACAAACCCGGATTGGGAAGGGCCATTGGGGTACTGTATGGTGGATTACTCTTACAAAATGGATTTTCGGGAACATGGGACATAATTGTGCCTGTACCTCTGCATCGAACCAAGCTGAAAAGAAGGGGTTACAACCAAAGTGAAATGTTTGCCGAAGGCCTGTCAAAAACCATGCTGATCCCTGTAGGGAGGTTGCTGTATAGAAATACGCACACACAAACACAGACGAAAAAAACCAGACTGCAAAGGTGGGAAAATGTTTCGGAAGTATTTTGCCTGGAAACCGTCGCGATGGACTGCAAGGGAAAGCGAATACTGCTTGTGGATGACGTGATGACCACAGGGGCTACCCTTGCTGCCTGTGCCAATGTTTTGAAGCGCGCTCAGCCATCTAAGGTAGATTTGGCCGTCATTGCCGCGGGTAAATAAGCGGACTAACCGTAAATATCATTAAGTATACCTGCCAGCCTGATGCCGCCGGCCAAAAGCCTTTCTTCCATGACAGGGTAAGTTTTATATACGAATTCATAGGATAATCCGCCGTTTTTTGGCAGGTCATAGATGACCGGTCTTAGCGCTACGGCTTCCTGCAACCAGTCTTCCATCGAGGCGGATTGTAAGGAAAATACCAGTTGCTTAGTTGCCCTCCTATTCAGGTGGGTGCTCAATTCAGTATAACTCAAATTTTTTCCGTCGATTACCTTACTGTCCCAGACGCTGTGCAGATTCGTGTTTTGATCAAAAAAGGTAACCTTAATATCATTCCCTCCCCGGTCATCTCCCTTACCTACATGAAGCGGCTGGTGCAGGTCCCCCACAAGATGGACCAACATTTTCAAATATTCCAGTTCTCTTTTGGGATCTAACTGACCACTTTTAAGCGCCTGGATGATGTCTTTGGTTTTGGCAAATGCGTCCCCATCTTTTTCCTGGATTTCCGGATTGTAGTTTCCATTTTCTTCCACCGTGAGGTAGTGCCAGGTATTGAGATGGTCGTAGCGTCTGTCCGATCTGACTTCATCCATCCAGTTGGCCACCATCGCCAATGATTCGGGACCCAGAATGTTTTCAATTCTCGAGGCAGCCTTATCATTAAGGTGCCATTCTGCAATCTGGCCGATCACCCGGTGGCCGGTTTGTCCCCACCCCATACTATGGGCAATAAAGGCGAGACTGAATACCCATGTGCTATAGAACCGCTTCATAAAGTGACAAAAGCTGATGTAGGCTTATTTGTTTTTTAATTCTTCTAATGCTAACCAGGCCATCAGACCGGTGCTGACTTCCAGTGCATCTTCGTCAATATCAAATGTGGGCGTATGAACGCCTGAAATAATCCCTTTGGCCTCATTCCGCGTACCCAACCTGTAAAAACAGCCGTCAATCTCCTGGGTATAATAGGAAAAATCCTCTGCAGCCATCCATATGTCCAGGTCCAGCACATTTTCCTCTCCCAAGTAAGCTTTTGCTGAAGAAGCGGCTCTTTCTGTGAGTTCAGGGTCGTTTTTTAGAAAAGGGTATCCTTTTCTGACCTCAAAATCCACCTCCCCTCCCATTCCTTCCGCTATACCTTTTGCAATTTTCACCATGAGCGTATGGGCTTTGTTTCGCCACTCCTCGTTTAAGGTTCGAAACGTGCCCTCTATTTTCACTTCATTCGGAATAACATTGGTGGCCCCATCTGCCAGAATTTTTCCAAAAGACAAAACTGAGGGGATTTTGGGACTTGCATTTCTGCTGACTACCTGCTGTAGCGCCACGATAATATGGGAGGTAATCAACACAGGATCCACCAAGGTTTCAGGCATCGCCCCATGACCACCTTTTCCTTTTACGGTTAAGTATAATTCATCAGCGCTGGCCATGTACATGCCCTTTCGGAAACCCACCTTTCCCACAGGTATGAGCGGCATTACATGTTGCCCCAGTATCGCAGAGGGTTTTGGGTTTAATAGCGCCTGATCTTTGATCATGAGGGAGGCTCCTCCAGGTACTTTCTCCTCCCCCGGCTGGAAGATCAGTTTCACAGTACCTTCAAAGTTATCTTTAAGTTCGTTCAGAATTCGCGTCGTTCCCAGCAAAGAAGAAGTATGGACATCGTGGCCACAGGCATGCATCACCCCTGGATTTTTGGAAGCGTATTCGACCTCATTTTGTTCCGTAATGGGAAGGGCATCCATATCGGCTCGAAGCGCAATGACTTTACTGTCAGGATTTTTTCCCTCTATCAAAGCAACCAGCCCGGTTTCGGCCTTTTTTTCTATTTGATGCACACCAAAAGTCCGTAATTGTGCTTCTACAAATGCTACCGTATCGTATTCCTGGAAAGACAATTCTGGATTGGCGTGAAGATGTCTCCGGTTTTGTATGTTGGAAAGTTTTTGTGCCGTGGCGAGTTCTTTGATTCTATTGATCAACATTTTGCGTGTTTTCTGGATTTTCGTCTTGTCTGTTTCTTTGAAATCTGTCCTGAATGATTCTGGATGCGGGGAATTCTTTTTTCAGTTTTTCATACCAGGCCAAAGCTTCAATGCGATGGATGTATTTGCCAACTTTTACCAGGTATCTGGGTTGTTGATATTGCATATCTGTTTGAATATCAGGGAATTCAGAGTACAGTCTGTTTCTGGTCTTAAAGGCCTCATCCCTATCCACGCCGCTATAGATCAGAATGGTGAAACCGTTGTAGAACCACTCCTCCCCATTTTCCCGTGCTATCCTCTGAAGCGCTTGATTCAACTCGGCGTCCACTGGAGGGACAGTGCCTTCTCCGGCTTCAAAGGCAGCGACTTTTGGTAAATCATCAAAACGGATGCGTACATCAGAGAGGTCTTCCGAATAATTGGCGTACAGGTCTGCAGCAGCTCCGCCTTTTTTTATGTTGAAGATGCCGCAACTTGATGTCAGCAGTAAAAGACTTATCCAGAAGCCGGCCTTTTTGTAGATCATAATCATTTGCTTTTAATCCTCAATCACCACACATTTTGCATCTGCAATGTCCTGTTCCACACTTTTATATTTCACATCCTTTTTTACCTTTCCGTCTGCGTATTTTACGGATACCCTGTCATTCCTGCCATAGACTTTTTCGGATTTTCTTGGCATGACAGGTTCCCGGCTGGCGGTTCGGCTTCGGGCTACAGCTGCCCCCTGGCCACCAGGATTACCCAAGCTGCTTCCCGCTTCTTCTTTGGATGCGGTTACCTTAGGTTCCGGGGCTTTTTGGCTTTGAGCAGCTTTTACCTGGTCAGGATCCTGTTTTGGAAGATCGGATTTGCTGATAAATGAAATGATGTCATCATTGAGTTTACCCAGGAAGCGTTTAAACATTTCAAATGCTTCAAATTTGTAAATCAGCAACGGATCTTTTTGTTCATAAACGGCGTTTTGTACCGACTGTTTGAGGTCATCCATATCTCTGAGATGTTCTTTCCAGTTCTGGTCAATGATGGCCAGCGTGACGGTTTTTTCAATAGCCCGGATAAGTTCCCTTCCTTCGTTTTTGATGGTGGATTCAAGATTGATGACCACCCCTATCTGCTTGACACCATCCGAGATGGGGACCATGATTTCTTTCACCGTAGCCCCGCGTTTTTGATACACATCCCGCAAAATGGGCATGGCGCGGTGTAAAATGCTCTGGTTTTTATTTACATAGTTTTGATAGGCGGCATCAAAAAGTTGTTTTGTGAGGACATGGGTGTCCTTTTCTTTGATATCACCTTCACTGAACTGATAATCAAGGCCCAATGAAGCAAATATATTCATCCTGAGGTTTTCCATGTCCTCAGTGGACTTCGCCATTTCGATGATGTCCTGGCAGACATCATACATGATATTCAGAATGTCCAGTTCAAGCTTATCTCCGATGAGGGCATTTTTTCTTCTTTTATATACGACCTCACGCTGGCTGTTCATGACATCATCGTATTCGAGTAGTCTTTTTCGGACGCCGAAATTGTTCTCCTCAACCTTTCTTTGGGCTCTTTCTATTGATTTGGTAATCATGGAATGCTGAATCACCTCACCTTCTTCCAGCCCCATCCGGTCCATAAGTTTAGCGATCCTTTCCGATCCGAAAAGACGCATCAAATTATCCTCAAGAGAAACAAAGAACTGTGAAGAACCCGGGTCGCCCTGACGGCCTGACCTACCCCTCAGCTGCCGGTCCACCCTTCTGGATTCATGCCTTTCCGTACCAATGATCGCCAGACCACCCGCTTCCCTTGATTCCTTGGTCAATTTGATATCGGTACCCCTACCGGCCATATTGGTGGCGATGGTTACCGTCCGGGGTTTACCGGCCTCGGCCACTACGTCTGCCTCGCGGGCGTGGTGTTTGGCGTTCAACACCTGGTGCTTGATTTTGCGTATGGTCAGCATCCGGCTAAGCAGTTCGGAAATTTCAACGGAAGTGGTTCCCACCAGCACCGGTCTGTTGGCTTCCGTGAGCTCGTTGATTTCATCCACTACTGCATTGAATTTTTCCCTAACCGTTTTATAAACCTTATCTTCCCGGTCTTTTCGCTGAATGGATTTATTGGTGGGTATCACCACCACATCCAGTTTGTAGATTTCCCAGAATTCGCCAGCTTCTGTTTCCGCCGTACCGGTCATGCCGGCGAGCTTGTGGTACATCCTGAAATAGTTCTGAAGGGTAATGGTGGCATAAGTTTGGGTGGCGTCTTCCACTTTTACGTTTTCCTTGGCCTCGATCGCCTGATGCAGCCCATCAGAGTACCGTCGGCCCTCCATTACCCGGCCTGTCTGTTCATCCACAATCTTGACTTTGCCTTCTACCAGTATATATTCCGTGTCCCGCTCAAACATGCAGTAGGCTTTTAGGAGCTGGTTTACGGTATGGATGCGCTGGGCCTTTATGCCATAATCCTTGATGATTTCTTCTTTGCGGATAAGTTTTTCTTTATCATCCAGGGATTCATTTTTTTCCAGTTCTGCAATCTCGGTGCCTATGTCAGGCATGATAAAAAAATTGGAATCCTCGTTTTTCTTTGTGATGGATTCGATGCCGTTATCCGTAAGGTCCACACTGTTGGATTTTTCGTCAATGGTAAAAAGCAGCGGTTCATCTGCTTCCGGCATCATCCTCTTGTTGTCCTGTAGGTAATAATTTTCTGTCTTTTGGAGAATTACCCTCATTCCTGGTTCGGAGAGGTACTTGATCAAGGGCTTGTATTTCGGGAGACCGCGAAAAGCACGGAACAAGGCAAGCCCTCCTTCCTTTTCTTTACCTTCTTTGATCAGTCTTTTGGCTTCTGTCAGAAAGTTTTGAACAAGCTTCCTCTGTTCATCGACCAGCATGGATACCCGTGGCTTCATGTCGTCAAATTCGTGCTGGTCTCCTTTAGGCACGGGACCGGATATGATCAACGGGGTTCGGGCATCATCTATCAACACCGAATCCACTTCATCTATCATGGCAAAATGATGTTTGCCTTGAACCAGATCCCTGGAATCCCGGGCCATATTGTCCCGTAGATAATCGAAACCGAACTCATTGTTGGTCCCATACACAATGTCACAATGGTAGGCTTTTCTTCTTCCTTCTGAGTTGGGAGGATATTTATCAATACAGTCTACCTTGAGACCATGAAATTCAAAGAGAGGGGCGTTCCATTCAGAGTCACGTTTTGCCAGATAATCGTTTACGGTGACTATATGTACCCCTCTTCCAGAAAGCGCGTTCAGGTAGGCAGGCAGGGTGGAAACCAACGTTTTTCCCTCACCGGTGGCCATTTCTGCAATTTTCCCCTTATGTAAGGCCACACCGCCTAACAGCTGGACATCATAGTGTACCATGTCCCAGGTGACTTCATTGCCGGCTGCCATCCATCTGTTGTGCCAGACCGCCGTGTCCCCTTCTATCTCTACATAAGGTTTGAGAGCGGCCATTTCCCTGTCTTCCATGGTGGCGGAAACCTTAAGTTGCTGGTTATCTTTGAACCTTCTGGCAGTCTCTTTTACTACAGCAAAAGCCCTTGGCAATACTTTTTCCAGGACCTTCTCCAGCTCTTCATTCCGTTCCTTCTCCGTTTTGTCTATCTCGTTGAATAAAGCATCCTTGGCATGGACCTGTTCGGGAGCCAGATTTTCTATTTCTTCTTTGAGCTGCTGTATTTTGTCATCAAAAGTTTTGAGGTCTTCATTGATCTGCTGTTTGATTTCCAGCGTTTGATTCCTCAACATCTCATCTGACAGACCCTGGAGCTTGTCAAATTCCTGTTTGATGGTTTCTACTACAGGACTGAGAGATTTTATGTCCCTGTCGGATTTGGTTCCGAATACCTTTGCCAGTCCTTTTGCTATAACTTCTAACATATATATGTACCTTGCTTATTTGCTGATTGATTATTCTTTATGCCGTAGCCGATATTTCATTTTCTGTTTTCACTATTCCGGAGAAAACCTGCTTTGCAGGTCCGGACAAAGTGATCCCCTCAAACCGGCCATCCGGGGTGGAGATGAAGGATACTTCGAGCTCCCCGCCACGGGTTTTGATTTTGACGTGGTTGAGGTTTTTGGACTGACCATATACCAACGCGCAGGCCGTCACGCCGGTGCCGCAGGATAAGGTCTCATCTTCCACTCCTCTTTCGTAGGTTCTCACCAGAATGCTGTGATCCGGTTGGGGTGTGACAAAATTCACATTTGTGCCTCCGGGCTGATATGGTTGACTGTAGCGGATATCTCTGCCTACAGTTACCACATCGTGGGTTTCCACCTCATCCACAAACCTTACGTGGTGAGGTGAACCTGTGTTTACAAAATAATCGCCATCCACTTTAGAAATACTTTGGACCGCACCCATTTCCAGCGCCACCCAGTCGTTGTTGATCTTTGCCCGATGGGGGCCATCAATGGCATAGAAGTACGTGTTGTCCGGGACAATCCCTAAAAAAGCGGCAAAAGCGGCTGCGCACCGCGCCCCGTTGCCACACATACTCTGGCTGCCGTCGGCATTGAAGTATACCATCTCGAAATCATATCCACTTTTATTCCGGATCAATATAAGGCCGTCAGCTCCGATCCCGAATCTCCTGTCACAAAGCCTTTGCACCAAAGCAAGGTTCTTGATATCAAAGAATTCTTTTCTGTCATCTATCATGACGAAATCATTGCCTGTACCTTGATATTTATAAAATGATATATTCATTTGAGCACTATCTGTTATGTATAGGACATCTTAATCGGTAATAAGTGATAAGAGAAACGGCAACCGATTTCTACGGGTTGTCGATCTCAAAAACCCCACCAACCAGTGGAAGGATTACAAAAATAATCAACTTGCACGAATATATGGACTAATCCGCGATTTACTGTGGGCTTTCCTACGGTCCTTGATTTTTCTAAAAATACACATTGTTCTATAATCTGACAATGTATGTAATTTAACTGTTTAATATTGGAGCAACATCAGAATATAATTCGGTGTAAGTTCTGATGATGATACATTTTCATTTAAGTGCTTCAGGATATTATCCGGTGTTTCGTGTGGACGTTATTGATTTAATAGTTAAATTAGCGAAAGGTCCAAAGGACTGATACATTCACCATCAGCTGAAATTACTTAAAAACACATCTCAAATATGAAAAACTCTTCATTTGACCCATCAAGAAGAATCTTCTTATCCCAATCTACCAAAGCATCTCTCGCTTTGGGAATAGGGAGCAGTTTAGTGGGTTCATCCCTGTTGTCTGCCTGCGGATCTCCGGCGGGAGATGCAGTAGAAGCGGACATAACCACTGGTTTCAGCCAGACAGATCTCGGTTATGATTTTTCGGCTTTGGAGCCCAACATCGACGCCATGACCATGGAGATTCATTATACCAAACATGCGGCTTCTTATGCCAACAACCTGCAAGAGGCAATCGGTGAAGAAAACGTGGATACGGAAAAGCCACTTGAAGAGGTTTTGAAAAATATTTCCCGGTACTCCACAAAAATGAGGAATAACGGCGGGGGGCATTATAACCATGAACTGTTTTGGAAAATCATGTCTCCTGACGGCGGAGGTGAGCCGGGGGGAGAACTGATGGATGCCATCAACAGTGATTTCGGCAGTTACCAGCAGTTTGTGGATGAATTTGAAGAAGCGGGAAAATCAAGGTTTGGATCGGGATGGGCCTGGCTGGTTTTGGACAACAATAGGCTGAAAATCGGATCCACTCCCAATCAGGATAACCCTTTGATGGATGTATCGGAGTTCAAAGGTGTGCCGCTTATGGGGATTGATGTGTGGGAACATGCGTACTATCTTCTTTACCAAAATGAACGGCCGAGATATATATCCAATTGGTGGAATGTGGTGGATTGGAACAAAGTGAGTGAACGTTATACAGCTTTGAAAAGCTAAAGTAATTCAATAAATTTTACGTTGATTAAAATGAAAAGACTTGGAAATAAATCTTCCAGGTCTTTTCTTATTTGTATGAAAACCAGAACTTTGTTTATATAAAAATACCTTTCATTTCATTACTGCTTCTTTAAGAAAATGTGTTTGGCATGCTGATTGCTTAGTTGGCAGATGAAACCAAACCAACATAAATTATGAAACTGTTTATGGAAAATTTCAAAGGAGTAAGTGTATTATTTGTTTTGCTGTTGGGCTTGGCCTCTTGCCAGGATGAAAATGAACCCGTACCCACCGAAAATCAAGAACATGTTCAACTCCAGTCAACAGCACGGTCTGAAAATGGAACAGATCCACAGGAAAGGACCGTTGTAGGTGCTTTTATCGTTTCTGATTTTGAAGTCGGGACAAAAGATGTTCAGATGAAGTATGCTGCTCAAGCTGATTTGGCAGCGGGAATAGGCCTGGGGGATATCACTCTTAAATCCAATGTAAATACATCACTTGGCACATCCGCCGCTACCCCAAAATCCCTTGTATTGGTTTCCAACGGTGATGCCCAAATAGAAGTAGTCGGTGAAGGGGATACGCCTGAAGGAAAATATACCGAAGTGGAACTGAGTTTGTACAAAAACACAGAAGTGGAAGAAGACCATCATATGTACAACAAATCCTTGTTGGTAAGAGGTGAAGTGCAGGGTACGCCTACTTGGGTGTGGTTGGACGTGGAAAAACAACTCAGAGCTGAAGCGGAAGGAAGCGATGGCTTTGATGTTGAAGAGGAAACCGAGTTGCTGGTAGTGTTCGATATGGTGGAATTGTTTAATGGCGTGAATTTTGAATTGGCCGCAGATGGAAATGCAGATGGAAGGATAGATATCAGTCCCGATAACGAAGATGGCAATATGGAACTTTACAGCCAGATCGAAAGCAACATAGATACAGCAGTAAAATTTGAGAGAAGATAATTTTTTGCCCTATTTTTGTTAGAAAGAGGCTTGCTTTATAGGCAGCCTCTTTTTTTATTTGGGCCTCACTTATATGTTTACGAAATAGGAAACCGAGCATGACGGTAACATTACACACTGGGGTGCCCCGATAGCCCCGATAACTATCGGGGGGGGGAACATGCGAGGTAAGCTATCCCGACCTAAGGTGCGGGATAAGTTATGACCATTGAAAAGAAAATATAAACACATGAAACCAAGCATGACGATGACGTCACACACAGAGATGATTATAATAGGCTTGGTTCCCCCGAAACAAGTTCCCCGAATCGAGTTCGGGGCAGGCAGGGGCAGGCTATCCCGACCTGAGGTGCGGGACAAGTTATGACAATTAAGGAACAATAATAAACATATGAAAGATCCACAGAGTTTAAGTGCCGTTGCCCGGTTTCACCGGACCTTCAAGCACCCTATTCTGCCCAGCCCTTCTATTCCGGACGAAAAACGGTGCAGGTTAAGACTGGCTCTTATTGCGGAAGAACTAAAGGAATTGGAGAAAGCCATCCAGGAAAAAGACTTGGTAGAAGTGGCAGATGCGCTTTGTGATATACAGTATGTATTGTCCGGGGCCGTATTGGAATTTGGATTAGGGGAAAAGTTCAATTCATTATTCGAGGAAGTCCAGCGGTCCAACATGAGCAAGGCATGCAAGTGCGAGGAAGAAGCGGAGGCCACGGTCCAACATTACCAGAAAATGGGAACGGAGTGCTATTATGTGAAAGAGGGGGAAAACTTTTTGGTTTACCGGAAAGAAGACAACAAAACGCTGAAGTCCATCCAATATTCACCGGCGGATTTAAAGACCATCCTTGAAAACCCCTGAGTATGACACCCCGAGGCGCTCTTTTTTTTCTGACATGCATGATGATGGCAACGCACACCTGGGGCCAGGAACGCGCCAGGGATTATGGTATTTCTTTGGGTGTGATGGATCCGGGAGAGCTGAATGCCATTACCGATGTGCAGGGAGTAAAAGTAGGTCATGTCACTTTGATTGAAGATGACCGAATCCGTACGGGCGTTACGGCCATACTGCCGCATAGCGACAATATTTTTCAGTATAAAATTCCCGCTGCTGTTTATGTAGGAAACGGATTCGGAAAATTGGTGGGAAGCAGCCAAATCCAAGAACTGGGGAATTTGGAATCACCAATCGTCCTGACCAATACATTAAGCGTGGCAGCCGGGATAGAGGGAGTGCTGGATTATATCCTGGCCATGAAAGGCAATGAAGGGGTACGTTCCGTTAATGCTGTAGTCGGTGAAACCAATGATGGTTATCTCAATGACATTCGGGCCAGACATATCGATAGGACCCATGTGCTGACGGCCATCGAAAATGTCAGCGAAGGGCCGGTTGAAGAAGGGAACGTGGGAGCAGGTACCGGCACGGTTTGCTTTGGATTCAAAGGGGGCATAGGGACGGCGTCCCGCAGATTACCGGCGTCCCTGGGAAATTATACGGTGGGGGTGCTGGTGCAGACCAACTTTGGCGGGGTTTTGCAGATAGGCGGTGTGCCAGTGGGCGAGCTGTTGGACCAGTACAGTTTCAAAAACCAACTGGAATCCGCCGATGGATCCTGTATGGTTGTTGTGGCCACCGATGCGCCACTGGATCATAGAAACCTCGAAAGAGTGGCAAAAAGGGCTATGATGGGATTGGCCCGGACGGGTGGAATTGCTTCCAATGGAAGCGGGGATTATGTCATTGCCTTCAGTACTGCCGAGGAGGTGAGGGTTCCTTTTGATAAGTCCAAAGCTAATGTGCCGATCACCGGTTTCCTTCATAATGATGATGTGTCCGCTTTGTTTTTAGCGACCATAGAAGCTACAGAAGAAGCCATTATCAATTCCCTTATTGCCGCTGATGATATGTCCGGGAGTGATGGCCATACGGTTAAGGCTTTGCCAAAGGAAAAATTGAGAGAAATTTTTAAGGAATAATTTCTGACATAGAATACATTTCCTGATTTGGTGATGTTCCCCGGCAACTTCTCCAATACCCAATGGGCGTTGGTAACTTTTTTATACCCAACTTTCGCTGACAGGTAGATGAAAATTTTTTAACCACTTTACACAACTAACCCGTTATTTATCAGTATAATGGATAAATAACCTGGCTATGATGTGAAGCTTTACTTTACATATTATTTTGACCGATTTATTTTTAAATCCCTGGTGATGGTGGTGCTGGTGATTGCGGGTATTCACCATGATAACCAAGCCCAGGTAAAAAAATCATTTCAACCCAAGACCCCGGCGAATTCTCCGGACAAAAAAATTTATCATATCAATGGGGACTTTGCCATGGTTGGCAACACCAGCCTGACTTTGGAAGATTACAGTCTGTTCCTTCAAAACAACATGCCCATGATTTATGTGGATGTTGATGATGATGGGGAAACATTTAATTCCTCTTCAGCCACGCTGCTATTTTCCGGGGAGAACGATGCTTCCCATGAATGCACCCATATCCTGTTTGCAGGTCTTTATTGGACGGGCAGGTCTTCTCCCGGGATGACTTTTGAGGTAACCAAAAACGACAAAACAAAAACACTTGACAAGCGCGAAGTCAAGATAAAAGGTCCAGGAAAAGCAGATTATATCCAGTTGAGAGCGCATCCGAATGAAATCTGGTATCCGCAAAGCATGGAAGAGGAGGATGGTATGTTTGTAGGGTATATGGAAATAACCGACTATGTCAGGGAATGCGGAGAGGGAGAATACACCGTGGCGGATCTCGCCCTCTTGGAAGGGGAAGGTGGACCTGTAGGTTATTATGGAGGTTGGGGTATGGTTGTTGTCTATGAAAATCATTTGATGAAACAGCGTGATGTGGTGGTGTTTGATGGCTATGCCTATGTCGCATCTTTTTTGGGTACAGATTATTTGCTTGATCTTGAGGGTTTTGCCGCAGTTGAATCCGGACAGGTCAATGTAAAAATGGGAATAATGGCAGGTGAAGGTGACAGAGGGGGTATTGGGGATTATTTTGAAATAGAAAGAGGCGTAAACAGCAATGATTTTTTGCGGCTAAATCATGAAAACAACGAGCCGAACAATTTTTTCAACGCTACCATCACGACGGGAGATCACCCACGAAACCCTAAATTGGAAAACAACACAGGTATGGATATCGCTGTTTTTGAAGTACCTAACCCGGATAACAGTACCATTGGCAACGGCCAAAGTTCCACCCGGTTCCGTTACGGCGCCACCATTGATACTTATGTGATTTTCAATATCACTTTTGCCATCGATGCGGACAGACCCCATATAGAGGGTATCAATAAACTGGTCAGTCAGCACGATGAAACTTTAGCGGGATATATCATCCAGCCGGGACAGGCGATGGAATTTGAATTGGAAGTAAGAAACAAGGGGCAGGGAGGCATTACCGATGGCAAGATCGTTATCCCGATTCCTATAGCGGCAAAATTCGTTTCCGCAATAGGCGAGGTTTTTTTTCAGCCTTCCGGCGCTGTATCCCCTTATTATGATGAGGATTTAGGCACCGGGGGTGCTCTGGTGTGGGAGATCGGCGATCTTCCCGTGCCGGATGATCCGGAAGACGTATTGGGTATTTTAAGATATACACTGGAGGCGGTAGAGGACTGTTCGGCTTTTGCCGGTTTTAGCTGCGAGACAAAGGTGCCCATAAGTGGTAAAGTCAGTGGTGTCAATGCGATTTCGGGCATTCCCTTTTCGGGTTTGGAACTGATACAGGGCTATCAAAATGAGGGCGGGTGTAACAGCAGCCCGATCACAGATCCCATTGTACTGGAGCTGGATGCGGGTGGCATGACAGGACAAGGCTGTTCCCAGACCCCTCCTCTACTTGAACTGGCCTACTGCAATTATGATAGAGAAGCGTTTCCGGTTTCTGAAATTGAGGACCTGTTTCCAAAAGGCACCCGGTTTTTCAACGGGTTTCCGGTTACTTTTCAAACACAGGAATTTACCCAGACCACCCCAATACCCATAGAAGAAGGCACTGTAACGTATTATGCGGTTCTTTCCAGGGAAAACAGTTGCTTTAAACCCTTCACCATAACCCATAAATCTATGGTGGCTATTCCCACAGTTACCTCCAATTATAAAGGTGCAAATGTGTCCTGTCACGGGGCAGCAGATGGATCCGTATATGCTTTGGTAGAAGGGGGAGTACCCCCTTACCGCTTTTTGTGGGACGATGAGAAAGCATCCACTTCCCGAAGTTTGGACGGTCTCAAGGCGGGTATTTATACGGTCACTGTAACGGATAGCGAAGGCTGTGTTTCTGTTGCTTCAGTTGAGGTGGAACAGCCGCCTCTTTTGCTCATTGATCTGGATGAGAACAAAACCCAGATTAGTCTAGGTTGTCATGGAGCCGAGGACGGTAGGATTGTTTTTCAGGCCCTCGGGGGCAGTCTACCCATCAGAGCATCGTTATCCACCGTAGATGAAAACGGCAATAAGCGGCAGACGCGATTGGTGGATTATCAGGTTAACAGGGATTTTACCATAGACGGATTGGGAGCCGGAGAATATATACTGAAGTTGGACGACACCAACGGTTGCTATGCGGAAACATCTATGGTGATTACTGAACCGGCCCCTTTTACATTGAGCTCAACGGTAACAGAGTCAACCGACTGCTTAGAACCCAATAGCGGAAAATTGGAGATTGTTGCTCATGGCGGGCTCCCGCCCTACTCCTACATGTGGGATCACGGTGCCAACGGTCCGGTGCTGGAAAATCTGCCCGGGGGAGAATACCGGGTACAGGTCACCGATTCACAAGGCTGCATGGTGTCAGAAAACTTTGATTTAGCAAAAAAAGATCCGCTGGAAGTGTATGTTACAAGTTCTATCGAAGTTTCCTGCGACAACAAGACAATGACCAATACCTTCTATCTTTTGGTCAATGGCGGAGCATCACCTTATCAGATCGTTTGGGACGGCGGCACCGTCGAGCAAGACGGTATGGTAATGGTTACAGGCGACCCTGGCAACTATCAGGTATCCGTGGTTGATTCCGAGGGATGTTTGGCTATAGAAAGTGTGGAGGTACTTCCCAATTTCCTGCAAGCAGGGTTTGATTACTTATCGGCGTCTTATGATACCTACCAATCCAACTTGGTCAATTATGAAATCAGTTTCCTAGCCGAAGGAACGGGGGAGATAGAAACGTATCTCTGGGATTTCGGAGACGGTAATCTGGGCAGCGGGAAAGATCCCAGGCACACCTACCAGCAGGGAGGGACCTATCCGGTCTCTCTTACGGTCACTGACCAGTATGGATGCACAGCAAGTAGTATTCAGGAAATTTTGATCGAGGAATCCTTTATCGTGATGCCCAATGCGTTTACTCCGAATGGAGATGGAATCAATGATTTTTTCTTTCCCTCTTTCCGTTATTTTACTTCCCTCGAATTTTGGATATATAACAAATGGGGTGAAACCATTTATCATACGCTTGATTGGCAGGAAAAGGGGTGGGACGGCACCTTGAAAGGCCAAGAAGTACCTGCTGGAAACTATGTATATAAATTGGTTTACGAAACCCCGGATGGCCGGGTTAAAGAAAAGACCGGGGTATTCCTATTAATCAGATGATATGGGGGTAAGGTTGTTCATATGGCTGTTGTTCATAATCCCTCCCTGGGTGAAAGGACAGGATATGCAATATTCCCAGTTTTACGCAGCACCCCTTCAACTGAATCCGGCCATGACAGGAGTAACGGAGTTGACCCGGATGGGAGCTAACTACCGTAAGCAGTGGCCGGGGCTTGATTATGATTTTCAGGCATTTTCTGCCTATATGGATCATTACAGTTTTGACAGGAAAAGCGGCTTTGGGTTATCTCTAAATTCTTTTCAGGAATCCAATCTCCGTATCAGCCTTACGGACTTATCGGCATTTTATGCTTATAACCTCCAGCTGACTGAGGATGCACAACTGCGGTTTGGAGGTCAGGCCGCTGTCGTGCGAAGACATGCGGCCATGGACCATTTGCTTTTGAGCGACCAGATTGATGTTTTTTCGAGGACAATTTCACCCGTCACCAGGGATGACGTCCCGGATTTTGAACCTTATAGTTATCTTGATCTGGGTTTCGGGATGCTGCTGACTGGAGAACACCATTGGATTGGGGGCAGTGCCTATCATCTTAACCGGCCCCATTTGAGCTTTTATACCCCACACTTCGGAGACCGGTTGCCCGTTAAGTACAATTTTCATGGCGGCTATGCTATTCCTCTGAATGCTGCAAGAACAGTCTTTGAAGAAGACGGCCCGGATCTGGTTTTTTTTGCTGGCAATTATAAACAACAGGGCCCCTTCCGGCAACTGGATCTCAGCGGCCAGATTATCTACAGGAGCATGCTGGTAGGACTGGGTTTTAGGGGTATCCCGGGTGTGGCTGAGTTGCCCAACAGGGATTCTGTTATTGCATTGATCGGCATAAGTACCGAGGGAGGGCTGATGGTCGGTTACAGTTTTGATTATATGATTTCGAGTTTGGGAATGCAGACCCACGGCGCACATGAAATATCCATCAGGTACCAGTTTTTTAAAGGGATCCCTCAGTCCAGAGCCCAAAAAAGCCGCATCCTCAGGTGTTTCAAATACATGATGTAAAAACCCTGTCATCCGTTTACGAAAAGAGACTGCCGCACCCTTTTCCAGCCCACCAATCCCCAAAAAGGGTCAAAGCCTGTCCCGGATAGCAAAGCTTATGGGGAACAAAAAGAACAGCAGAGTAAAAAGATAATAGAAAGCAGCTACCTGTCCTTATGCCATAGACATCCCTAGTCTATCCCATGACGATAACCTCCAGGAAGAGCCTGCTTTACCGGTTTGGCGGTGGTAACCTCCTACCGATGACGTGTTGTACAATGCACGGTTATTCAGCTGGTTGAAAAACACTGGTTTTGGCGGTTTTGGACAGCCATACCGGCTGCGCATAGAGGAAACCGTCATCCTGATTGGTACATTTTTTAAATGTTAAGTCTTGCAGTGACGATAGACGGCTTTTTTTAACGTTCATACTCCGACTGACGTTAAAATTATGTATTTTAGTTGGAGATATAGGGGACTTCAATAGTGCATTATGGCTGTAGTATTAATTTTGTTTATTTTTCTGGCCTTATATGTGGCCGCTGTTTATAACCGTTTGGTGAGATTAAGAAACCTGGCCAAAGAAGGCTGGAGTGGTATCGATGTCCAGTTAAAAAGGAGAGCTGATCTGGTCCCCAATTTAGTGGATACCGTTAAAGCCTATGCCCAGCATGAAAAGCAACTTCTGGAAGAAATCACCCGCCTCAGAAGCGAAAGTATAAGGCCCCATTCTGTCAAAGAGCAGGCTGAGACGGAACAAGCTTTGACCATTACCTTGCGTAAATTGATGGTGGTGGCCGAGGCTTATCCGGACCTGAGGGCAGACACCAACTTCCTTAAGTTGCAGAAGCAGTTATCTGAAATAGAAGATACCCTTCAGAAAGCCCGAAGGTATTATAACGGTACTGTCCGCGAGTTGAATACGAAAATTGAATCCTTCCCCTCCAATGTGGTGGCAGGTGTTTTTTCTTATTCCAAATACCCATTCTTTGAACTTTCAGATGCCTCTGCCAGACATGCCCCTGAGATTAACCTGTAGATGATGATGAAAAACACATGGCACATTCTTTTTCTGTTCTTA
Organism: Negadavirga shengliensis; assembly: GCF_042652345.1. Lineage (NCBI taxonomy): Bacteria > Pseudomonadati > Bacteroidota > Cytophagia > Cytophagales > Cyclobacteriaceae > Negadavirga > Negadavirga shengliensis. Next base: position 649,033 of record NZ_JBHSJJ010000001.1, on the reverse strand, counting down.
CCTATTTTTTCAGTTTGTACTTTTATTTATGGAGCTGAAGAGATTCTCGATTATCACAGCAGAGTAGAAATTCAGCCGGACGGAACATTGTATGTGGCAGAAACAATCGAAATCCAGGCCTTGGGTGAATCCATCCGGCATGGGATTTTTCGCAGTTTCCCTGTAGTTTACCGGGATAGGTACAATAACACGATGAGGGTTGGTTTTGAGGTGGTCGAAATAACTAAAGGCGGAAAGCCCGAACCTTTTGAGGTAATTCGACAGGGTGATTACAAGGTGATCCGTATTGGCAGCGAACAGGTTTTATTGGAGCCTGGTATATACGTTTATGAAATCAAGTACCAAACCAATCATCAGATTGGCTTTTTTGAGGATTTTGATGAGCTTTATTGGAACGCCATCGGTGGTGAATGGCCATTTGTGATCCAAAATGCCAGTACCCGGGTGAAACTTCCACCTGGAGCTGAAGTGATGCAAATTGATGCCTATTCAGGTCCGATAGGCAGCACGGACTGTGATTGCGAAGTCACTCAGGAAGCAGATGATTTGGTGTATGTAGCAATGAATAAGGGCCTCCAGCCGAAAGAATATCTCACAGTGGCGGTAAGCTGGCAAAAAGGCCTCGTGACCAGACCGGACAAAAAACAAGCGGTGGAAAGGTTTTTCAGCGACAATCAGGACGTCATGACGCTGCTCGTAGGGTTTTTGTTGGTTTTAACCTATTATTGTTTTGCTTGGAGAAAGGTCGGAAGGGACCCGGCCAAAGGAGGGATTTATCCTCGATTTGAGGCACCGGAAGGTATGGACGCCCCAGCCTGTCGGTATCTTTTCAAAATGGGTTTCGATGCTACCGTATTTTCAACTGCCATCATTCAGATGGCCATCAAGCAGTTGCTGAGGATCGTTGAAGAAAAAAGGGGTAGGTATGTTTTACAGCGTTTATCCCATGAAGAAGTGCAGCCTGATGAGATAGAAAGCAAAATGTTGTCGGCATTGTTTCCCCACAACAGTAATGTTCTGGAGCTGAAAAAGAAAGAACACCAAAAGATCAGTGCCGCCCAAACAGTGCTTCAGCAAGATCTTAAATCAAGATACAATAAAAAATATTTCAGAAACAACCATGTATGGCTGTTGCCAGGCATAGGTCTTTCTCTGGTCAGTCTGCTGCTGGCCCTGAACATAACCTTTGAACAGCTTTTCGAGGAAGAAAAAGTCTTTCTTATCATAGGTCTTTTCTTTGCCTTTGTTTGTATACTTTATCTACAGCGCGTATTTGTCACCTTGTTGGAATACCTGGACACAGGATTTATTCAGACAAAAACAATTGCAATAGCGATTTTTGGAGCCATTTTCCTGTTGTCATTTGTCGGTTTTGTTGTTTATTCTTTTAATATAAAATTGCCCTATCTCTTTTTGTCCCTTGTGATCTTGCTGGGCCTGGTTAATGTGGTTTTTTATTATCTGTTAAAGGCACCCACGAAAAAGGGCCGGGAAGCGATGGACGCGATAGAGGGATTTAGGATGTACCTTAACGCTGCGGAAAAACCGCTTATACAGCAATATAACCCGCCGGGGATGACGCCGGAGATATTTGAAAAGTACCTGCCTCATGCCATTGCATTGGGGGTAGGGACGGCATGGGGAAAAGGGTTGGAATACCGCCTTGCCATGTTGTATGGTCAGGAAGACAGTAGGGACCGATATCTACCATCCTGGTACTCCGGGAGAGCTTTTGAAGTGGCTTCTTTGGGTGCTTTTTCCCAAGATCTCGGACAATCATTTGGCTCAGCACTGAGTAATTCCGCAAACCCACCGGGGTCAAAATCCGGAAGCGGGGGCGGAGGTCGTTCCGGTGGCGGGGGAGGTGGAGGCGGCGGAGGCGGCTGGTAAGGAGTCAGCCTGTCTCACCGAAGTAGGGCGTTACGGGAGCTGCGGATGTGCATTGCCAAGGGCATTCCACGTGGTTTCCGTTCTTGTGAGGTATAATAGGGCCGATTGGGCATTTGAATAGATTTTTATTCTACTTTATATACCAGTAAATGTATTTTATATTGCTGTAACACATTTTATGTATTTTTTATTTGGTTTTTTTATTTTCATTCATTTTATTTACAAATGATTATTGGTTTTATAGAAATATGATACCGGAAGTTTAATCCATTTTTAAAACCCGGATCATATCGGAGAAATTTTAATCTGATTCTTTGAAATACCTTTTGGTCTTTCTTTTTGTACGTTTCATAACGTGAAGTCAAAATGGATAAAATCAAGCATGACGGAACCGTCACAAATTGGGATGCCCCGATAGCCCCGATAACTATCGGGGGGGGAACATGCGAGATTCTCCCGAATCGAGTTCCCCGAAACCAGTTCGGGGCAGGCTGGGACAGGCTATGTGGCCGTTAAAAAACAATTATAAACACATGAAATCTTTTTTGAGATAGTTATAAGGTGGGACAAGTGGCTGGTTTTTCCATTTGAGTTGAGATAGCTGTAAAAAGCAGCAATAAGTTTTATTTCCGGGAATACCCCAAGGGCAAGTCAACCGGGCGACAGCCTGTTTGTGTGACTGAGCACGGGTAACCTTTTTTTGATAATTTTTAAAGACAAACCATATGAAGAAGCAATTGATTTTAACGGTTGTATTCATGGCTGCTTTTCTTGAACTGTTTGGCCAAACGAATACTTTTCCGCCCACTGGCAATGTAGGTGCGGGGACCAAGAAACCCAACCCTATCCAAGAAGTAAAGGAAAAAATCCCGACCCCCTCCCTGGATCCGGTTTCCAATCCCAGGGGGAACAGTGAAAATGTAAGGAATGATGTGGATAACCGGGTGGGCCGCACCAATATATTTCCTCCGCGAGGAAATGTAGGCATAGGAACCCTGAATCCCCAGCGCAAACTTGATGTAATCGGAGCGGACACCTGGACCGCAAGATTTCAAAACGGTTTGGGCTACATCGATTTTGGACCGGTCAATGCTGAGGGCGCCCATATTTATACCAATCTTCCCCAATTTATATTTAATCAACCCATCACCTTAGCAGGCGAGACCTCCAGGATCAGCGCCCATGACAGCCATTCCTTGGTATTCAATACCGGCAGCAGTGACCGGCTGACGATTTTGTCTAATGGAAATGTGGGGATAGGTACCCCGGATCCAACGGTCAGCTTCCAGGTGGAAGGAGATACCAAGCTGATGGGTAATCTGGAGATTTTGGGCAGCAATATCCGGATAGATGGTGCAGGAAAATGGACAGGGAATGCGGAAAGCTACACCGAGATCAACTCAAATACCAACGGCCAATTTCTCCGTCAACTCGCCAATGACGGAAATACGGAAAGTTGGGTGATCCGGGGTTATGCGGCTGATGGCGTCCAAGCCCATTTCAACCAGGGAGGCATCAACGTGAACGGAGCGGTAAAATCCAAGGAGGTGAACGTCACGTATTCGGGCTGGGCGGACCATGTTTTCGATCCGGGACATGAGTTGATGAGTCTGGATGCACTGAAGGCTTTTTTGTCCAGGCACCGGCATTTGCCCGGTATACCTACGGAAAAGGAAGTGGAGGAAAACGGCGTCAATCTCGGAGAAATCAATGTGAAGTTATTGGAAAAAATAGAGGAACTGACCTTGTATGTCATTCAGCAAGAGGACAGAATCAATGAGCAACAAAAAGATATAGATTTTCTAAAATCTGTGTTGAATTCATTTATCAACTCCAATGGTGAGGATTAGGTCATTTAATGAGAAAAACCATTAACGCTTTTCGATATGTTTTTTAATCTCAATAAAAGAACAGGGAGGCCGGCATTTATTTTGGCCCTTTATGCTCTGTGCATATTTGTTTTAAATGTACAGGCCCAGGAAGACGCCCTGAACCATGTCACGTTTCCTTCACCTGAAGCCTATTCGCTTGCCAAATTTACGGAAACCCCGGTCAATCTGTATACGGGCATACCGGAGATAAAAGTCCCTCTTTACCATATCAAATCCAAGGGAATTGAGATGGGAATAGACCTTGCGTATCATGCCGGCGGTGTAAAAGTGAATGAGGTTCCCGGGTGGGTAGGCTCGGGCTGGGCTTTAAATGCCGGCGGTGTCATTACCAGATCAGTAAGCGGGATCCATGATGATAAGCCTTCTATAGGGTTTTACTATACCGGAAGTTTGTTGAATGAGGAATGGCCGTATCCGTCGGCCAATTATAAGGAAAGCTACCGGGTAGGCCTCGTAGACGGCACGCCCGACATGTTCTATTTCAATTTTAACGGAAGGTCCGGGAAGTTCTATTTTGACAATAACCAAAAGATTCATACGGTTCCCTATTCCAATTTGAAAATAGAGCTGCTGGAGACAGGAAGCATATATAAAAACTTCGATTCGGTAATTTTTGGAACGAGCGGATTTAAAAAGTGGAAAATAACAGATGAAAACGGAATGGTTTATTTCTTCGAAGAAATGGAACTTTCGAGATCTGAAACTTTTATTTTAGGCCCCAATGGGGGCTATGGAGATGTGTCGGATTTGGTTACAGCCTGGTATTTGACCAAGATCATCACGCCGAACGGTGAAAGTGAAGTCTTGCTGGAATATGATCATACAAGCCATGACACGTCGGTCTCCCAGTACGATTACCATTCCACCGCAATAGGGTACTATACACGCCACGGAGGCCATCTTACCCATATAGGGAGTTTTGCTGAAAACAGATCATCCACCGTCACAAGAAATTATAAACATCAACTCAGGAAAATCAATTTTCTGCACGGAGAAGTGGAGTTTTTTACTTCAGAAAGAAATGATTTAAAACACCCTAAAGCTCAGTCCGGTTTTCCCTCATACAAACTGGATTCGGTTTTGGTAAAGGATAAGGAAGGAAGGTTAAAAGAGAGATTTTACCTGGATTACATCGAAGAACCTTCCCGACGGCTGGCTTTGGCCAAAGTCCGTAAAAATGACCAGAAGACCTATCTTTTTGATTACTATAATATGCACCTTTTGCCTGATTACACCAGTACCAATACGGATCACTGGGGATATTTCAACGGTGCGTCAAACCTTGGGTCTGGATTAATTCCCACTTTCTCATATACTTCACAAACCTACGAGGACATCACTTATCCCGGTATCAACAAGGAACCGGATGGTGAAAAAATGAAATACGGGACGCTAAATAAAATAACCTGGCCTACCGGAGGACAGACTGTTTATAAATATGAACCCAACGACTATAGTTTTGTCAACAATCAGCCCCTTGCCGAACATGGGTGGTCTTCATGGGATTATATTGATTCCTCCACAACCCCGTCGATCACCTTTAATTCCTTGGCTCAGGTAGAACTATGGTATGAATGCAGCACGGATGGTATTGCATATGGTGACAACATAGAACCTTGTAAATCAGTACTGTTACCTTGGAAATTTAACCATACCGGGCCATTTCATCTGACAAATTATATTCCACACAATACGGGTGAGATTGAGGTGATGGTGAAGCTGAGGTACAGGACCCTCGAGCCTGGGTCCGTAACCAAAAAATATGGCGCAGGGATCCGCATTGCCGAAATCCACCAACGGGACACAGAAAACCCACCCATTATTAAACGGTTTGATTATACCCAAGAAGGAGACAGTACTTTATCGTCAGGGGTTTCAGGCACCCATTTTAGCTATCATGTACCATTTGAGGCCGGCAATAAAGAAAAGGGGATTTATGCGCTCGGTGTCAAAGCATATTCCCAATCGGCTTTTCCGTTGGCAACCACACAAGGTAACCATGTGGGCTATCAAAGAGTGGTGGAATATATTGAGGGCAACGGGAAAGAGGTGCATCACTTCACATCATTCTATGAATTTCCGGATGAAATGGGTATTCAGAATAGCGATTACGAAATGCCCCTGATGTCCAAAAAAAGCAATGAACACAAAAGAGGAAAACCTTTAAAAAAAGAAGTAGTTGACGAATCCGGAAACTTACAGCAATGGAGCTTTACCCGGTTTGACGTATTATTTAAAAGAAATCTCATAAAAGTATGGGAATCCAAGGATTTTTTAAAGTTTACAATACAGTTCGTAGGTGATGGGAACTTGCCGGATTCTTACGAAGTCGCTTTGACGGAAACCACAGCTTATCTCATAGATTTGGAATCCTTCCTGCCGGTGTTTGATTTTAATTATTTAACAGGAGATAATGGGGCACATTACCGTACTGAAACAACCTATAGGTACAATGAATTTCATCAACTTAGTTATAAATTTTTTTATGATTCACAACAAAAATCCCACAGTCAGCTATTAAGATATCCGGGGGATTACCATTCCCCATCCGATGCAGTTGCCATGATGGTATACAAAAACATAGTGGGCGTCCCCATTGAATCATTTAAAAGTTTGGGAAATAGCCCATACGAAGGTACAGCAAACAAATGGGCTGTGAAACCGAATGGCGTTTTTCAGGAGGAGATCCTACAGCTGGAAAAAGAAGGATCTTTGTCATCTTTTGCGTTTTCCAAGGATGGGTCCACTTTTTCAGATCTCTTCAAAAGAAAATTAAAATTTGATTACGATGAAAACCACAACATAAGTAAGGTGGAAGGAAAGGGAGGGTCATTTAAAAGTTTTTTATGGGATTATTCCAGTTCAATGCCCGTGGCGGAAATTCAGAACGCGGAACGGACGGCGGTTGCCTACACCTCTTTTGAAACCGGTGAAAAGGGCGGGTGGACCTATACCGGTGAGCCGGTTGCCACGGCTTCCTGGACGGGTATAAAATGCTATGATCTGACTGAGGGCACCATCAGAAGGGATAATATCGAAGCCGGTTCGGAAAACCCCTATAAACTCACCTTTTGGGCAAAGAGTGCTGAGGGAACAAAGACCTGGGATTTTATGGGCCAAACCGAACACCTGGATGCTTCCTGGAAATTTATTGAACGGGAGGTGCTGGATGCCCCGGTAGTCATCAGCGGATCCAATATCCTTATAGACGAACTCCGACTGCATCCGGCAAATGCCCAGATGACAACCTATACCTATGACCCAATGGTGGGGGTTACGGGCATGACCAATGCAAGAAACTATACGGTGCATTATGAATACGATGACACCGGAAGACTCATAAATATCAGGGATGAGGAGGGGGAACTGTTGGAACATTTTGAATATAACTACAGGTCAAGCAATTGATTTTTAAACCTATGACGTATGAAACAATATTTACCTTTTTTGTTGGTCCTCTGTTTATTTTACCTAAACACGGCCAAGGGACAATCCGCCAATGAACTGCCCGCTAAGCTTATTCCAGGTATGTGGGAAACGGACCTGGTGGGCATGAAAAACGCCATCAAAAGGATGGATAAAAGTAATTATGAGTCGCTGCCCAAGCAGGTTAAGGAACGGATTGAACAGTCCATCTCCACCAGGGTATTTGTTTTTTCCGAGGAAGGGGACTTTGAAGCCAGGTGGCAACTTGGAGACAGAAAAAACTCCGTGAAAGGGAATTGGGGTATCAACGCCAAAGGAAAGCTCTTTTTGGAACTGGCTTCTGGGATCTCAGAATACCGGATGAATTTTACCGGCAATAACAAACTGGTGCTGATTCCGGAAAGAGATCAGATCGGGTTGATTCATGAGCTGCACTTTATTAAAAACAAGAAAGAATGAAAGCCGCTATATTTTTTGCTTTTATCATGTGGTCATGCTTTTATGATTTGATGGCCCAGCAGGTGACCAATGTGGAAATAGTGGGCCCTTCTGAGGTGGAATTGGAGGAGATCGAAACCTATTCCATCAATTTTTACAGTGGAACCAATATTACGTATCCATCTGGGGGCACGGGGTATCAATGGACCTATGAAGGGGCCACGCTGCTTCTTGACACTTATAACAGGTCCGAATTGAGGTTCGACACCCCTGGACCCCAGTTTGTGGCTTATGAATTCATGACCTTTGATGGGAATTTCTACGATTACAAGGAGGTCCGCGTCAATGAAAAAAATCCCTGCGCAGATGTAACCGTTTCGGGGAGCGATGCTTCCCGGTTTGGGGAGGGCAGCCTGACGCTGGTAGCAGAAGCTGCTCCTCCCGGGTTTATTTATCAATGGTTTGATAAGGACAGTACCACACTCCTCGGTACTTACCGGGAATTTACCACGCCCGTACTCACTTCAACCAAAACCTATTATCTGGCCTATAAACATTTGGAATCGGGGTGCATAACCGGCCAGGTGCCCGTCAGCGCCTTCATTTCGGACCATAATTATGTAAAAAAGTACAAAGCCAGGGTGGAACAGGCATCCGAGGAAACCATCAAGTCGGGTTCTTCAGAGCTTTCTTATAAAGATTTTACTTATTTCGATGGGTTAGGCAGGCCCATGCAACAGGTAAAAAAGCACGCGTCAACCACAGGCAAGGACATTGTCACTCCCATGATCTATGATGAATATGGCCGTCCATTCAAGGAATATCTGCCCTATTCCGATATGGAGGGAGATGCTGAAGGTCTTTATAAAAAGGATGCCTTGGAAAGCCATTCAGACTTTTACCGCATGAAGCATGGGGATGCTTTGGGGTTTCATGAAAAAATGTTCGAATCTTCACCGCTCAACAGAATTGAAAAACAAGCTGCCCCGGGTGAGTCCTGGAAAATGGGTAGCGGGAAAGAAATCAAATTCGGCCGTAGGCCCAATAGCTCCGAGGATGATGTGCGGGTCTTCGAAGTGGACAGCACCGGACTTCCGGTTTCTTCGGCCACCTATGAGGCCGGTACGCTTTGGGTGGAAGTCACGGACAATGAAGATGACCACAGAACCATGGTTTTTACCGACAAACTGGGACGGACGGTTCTCAAGAAGGTCCAACATAACGCTTCTTCTGAAGATGAGGGTCATCAGGGCTGGCTGTGCACGTATTATGTATATGATGTTTTTGGCAACCTGCGGGTGGTGATTCCTCCGAAAGCGGTGACGATCATGAATACCAAAGGCTGGGCCATGTCTACGGACAGTACATTGGCCGCTGGCCAATATTTTATGTACAAGTATGACGGGGCAAAAAGGATGATTGAAAAACAGGTACCCGGAAAAGCACCCGAACATTTTGTGTACGATAAAAAAGACAGGTTGGTAGCCTCCCAAGATGGAGAGCTCCGTGCCAAAGGCCAGTGGCATTATAGGAAATATGATTACCTGAACAGAGAGGTAGTCACCGGTTTGGCAGAGATCTCCAAATCAAGAAGCGAACTACAGGAAGAACTGGACAGCGTGGAGGATCAGGAAGACAGTGTTCCTGATGAAGACTCCGGAAAAGTGCGGACCGGGAGGGATATTGTATCCAATAAATATGGAGGCCATGAAAAGTACCTTGCCACCCACTCGATTACTTTACAACCGGGGTTTAGGATAATAGCCGCCGAGAACATAAGCTTTTCCGCGGTCATAGATACCACACAGACGGTCAGTGATGGCGATTTTGCGGGTTATGATGGCAACGTTCTCACCCTTTCCTATTATGATGACTACTCCCGGACTCCTGATGGAGCTTTTGAAAAGCCTGAGGGATACAGCGATATAAGCCGACGGACCACCGGTTTGCTGACCGGCAAAAAAGTAAAGGATCTTGTAACCGGAGCGTTTTATTCGACCCTTTACTTTTATGACGAAAAAGCCAGAGTGATCCAGACGCTGGAAGGGCATCAGTTAGGCGGAACCCTCAGGACTTCCACCCGATACAATTTTGAGGACCAGCCCATGGCTTCTCTAATACAATTTCATGATCCGGAAACAATCGATATTACCAGGAGGTATCATTACAACCGTGCAGGCATGTTAACCGGTATCGGCCATAAAATCGGGGAAGGCCCTGAGGTTGTCCTGGCCAGCTATTCCTATGATGAACTTGGGGAAAAGACGGAAACGGTTTTTCCGGAGGCGGATGGTGCCTCACATACCTTCTCTTATAACATCAGGGGCTGGTTGAAGCATATCGGAAGTCCGGTACCCGGTCTTTTTAATATGACTTTGGATTATCAAGAATCCGACGAAAGGTGGGATGGCAACATCATGAAGGCGGAATGGAAGGGCAAAGACGGTACCGATAGGAACTACCACTATAGTTATGACCAGCCGGGAAGGCTGACCGGGGCGGATTACGAAGTGCCATCCACGGTGTCGGAAAATTCAAGGTACACGTTGTCCGGTATCGACTATGATGAAAACGGTAATCTTAAAGCGATGGCGAGAAGAGGGGAAACCACCGCGGGGAATTTTAACCTCATCGATGATCTCAGTTATGAATATGAAGAATACAGCAACCGCCTGAGCAGGGTGAAGGATAAGGATGGCGCTACCGGATACATCTCCAAAGACTTTAAACCCAGCGCTGACTTTGGTACTTATGCTTATGATGCCAACGGCAACCAGACCTCCAATCCCGATAAGCAGATATCCACCATCAGGTACAACCATCTGAACCTGCCTGAAGAGGTGGTTTTTTCAGGTGGGGGTAAAATATGGTATGATTATGATGCCGAAGGCCGCAAAAGAAAACAACGGGTCTATCAGGACGGCAAGCTGTTGAGTACAACGGATTATATGGGTGAGTTGGTGTTCCGTGACGGGGAGCTGGACTACCTGATCCATGAAGAGGGCCGCGTGGCCTATGAGGACGGGCTGATGAAATACGAGTTTTTTCTTAAGGACCATTTGGGCAATGTGCGTCAGGTTATCCGCAAGCCCGAAACACAAACGGTTTTGGCCACCATGGAGATGGCGGTGGCGGAGGAGGAAGAGCAGCATTTCGAGCAGCTTTCTGCCAGCCGGCAACTGGGTCCTGAGCACAATGTGACACCTGGGGGAAACCAAGTGGCCTGGTTGAATGCGGAGAGGGGCAGGATTTTGGGTCCGGCACGGACACAGCGGATTTATCAGGGTGAGAAGATAAGGCTTACCGTCCACGGCAAATACCACAACCCCAACAAAAAGACGGTGAATCCCGGATCGGTGGCGGGCTGGGGGATGAAGTCGCGGCTGGAAAAGGAGCTTTTGGAATTTTCGGCCATCACCACCCGTTCCGCCTCGCCGAATGCCATCGCGGTGCTGAACATCGTGCACCTGATGGTGACCCAACTCCGCAGGAAAGATGCCCCTGAGGCCTATATGATGTATGCGTTATATGATGCCGACAGCATCTTGTATGACCAGGGCAAGCAGGTGTTGACAAAAAACGCCGCCAACAAACATGAAATTTTAGAAGAAGAGTTGTATATTTCACGGGATGGGTATATGGAAGCCTTTCTGGTGAATGAAACCGATGACGACGTATGGTTCGACAATTTTGAGATCATGAGCGAAGGGCCTTTAGTAATTCAGGAGACGCATTATGATCCGTGGGGGCTGGAGCTGAGTGGCCTGGGTTTTCAGTATGAGGGGGTTAAGGAGAATAAGTATCTTTATAACGGGAAGGAACTCTTAGATGATCATAACCTTAACCTATACGACCACGGGGCACGCCTTTTTGATCCGGCCATAGGCCGCTGGATCAGCCCAGACCCGATGGCCTATATGAGGGAATGGGTGTCGCCATACAACTTCGTGCAGAACAACCCTCTGAACAGGATCGATCCCGATGGTGCATTTGACTGGGTGATTAATGAAGAGACCAATGAATATATTTGGATGAATGAAGTTAAATCCCAGGAGGATACCCCTGATGAGTATAGGTATGTCGGTGCAGGTATTCAAGATGTCCAGAATGATTTTGACAAGGATCTCCCATGGTATGACATATTCTCGAAGGCAAATATAAATTTTGAAAGTTGGCCTGGCGAACTGATGAGTTTTGAGCCGAATGCAGCCGGAAAGTTGAAAGAAAAAATCGGTGAGATGCCTTTTCCAGTAAGTATTGTGGGTAACAGTCTTTATGAGACTGTGGATAATGCATATGTTTCAACATTCCAAATGGGGCCAAACAGGACAAATTTGGAGGCTTTTGGTGTAGGGAGAGGCCAAATAACAGATGCGGGAGTTGGTACTTTGACAACTGTCATTCCATATTCTAAAGTGGCAAGAGTGAGTGGGTTGAGTGCTGCTCAGTTTAGCAGTATGCTCAAAGGGACAGGTATAAACAGGGCTTTATACAGAGCTGGGCATCAAATGAGAGGTTGGGCAAACAGAGCCTACAATTATGTGTATTCCAGGCAGATTGACTATTCTATAAAAGCAACATCAGGAGGGACCAAGGCTCTGGAGAAGAAGGATTAATATTCAGAAAAATGATAGACAGTATAATAGGTTCGGTTTTCTTCGAGTTTGTCGGGGCATTAACAAAATGGGTTGTTTATGCGGTACTCCACAAAATAAGGGGGAAAGAGATTATAAGTTTTAGGGAAATGTGGGACGGAAGAAAAGGAAGCGAGAAGTCGGAAATCATCATGCATGGTTTTTCGAATATCATACTTGGCCTTATAGTGGTTGTCGGGCTTTTTGTTTTAATGATAAAATTGACCTGACGACATTATATTCTGTACATGGAAAATGTCCGGCCAACGCCGGGTTTTTTTACAATGCACAGAGCTTGATGATGATCTGTTTCTTCCCGTCTTCAAGCTGGTCTAATATGTTAGGCGACATCGATCTGTTTGAGTTTCTTTGGAACCAGTTGGTATGGCATACACGATTATTACGGAAAAGGAGGAACAGCATTTCGAACAGCTTTCCGCCAGGCCGACAACTGGGTTCCGGGCACAACAGCCTGTCCGCCGTGGCTGATGACACCAGGGGAAACCAAGTGGCCTGGTTGAATGCGGACAGGGAGGGGCCGGGAATGTGGGGGAGTCGGGGCCCGGCACGGACACAGCGGATTTATCAGGGTGAGAAGATAAGGCTTTCCGTCCACGGCAAATACCACAACCCCAACAAAAAGCCTGTGAACCCCGGATCGGTAGCGGGCTGGGGGATGAAATCGCGGCTGGAAAAGGAGCTATTGGAATTTTCGGCCAGCACCACCCGTTCCGCCTCGCCGAATGCCATCGCGGTGCTGAACATCGTGCACCTGATGGTGACCCAACTCCGCAGGAAAGATGCCCCAGAGGCCTATATGATGCCTGTGCGCCGCGGCGTATACGCGTTATATGATGCCGACAGCATTTTATATGACCAGGGCAAGCAGGTGCTGACAAAAAATGCCGCCAACAAACATGAATTTTTGGAAAGTCGAGTCCGTAAAGAAACTGTCCGGTGGACAGTTTTAGGACGAGGCCGGCTTGCAGGGCGGGTAAGAATCTGTATATTTCACATGACGGGAATAGGCCACGGCGCACAAGTATGCCTTTCTGGTAAATGAAACCGATGACGACGTATGGTTCGACAATTTTGAGATCATGAGCGAAGGGCCACTGGTCGTGCAGGAGACCCATTATGATCCTTGGGGGCTGGAATTGAGTGGCCTGGGTTTTCAGTATGAAGGGGTTAAGGAGAACAGGTATCTTTATAACGGGAAGGAACTGAAAGACGACCTGGATTTCGGTTTATACGATTATGGGGCTAGGATGTATGATCCGGCTATTGGGAGGTGGAGTGTAGTGGATCCGTTGGCTGAGCAGATGAGAAGGCACTCGCCCTACAACTATGCCTTCAACAATCCGCTGAGGTTTATTGATCCGGATGGGATGATGCCTTGCGAGAATTGTCCACAATTCCGGATTTTTGCAAATCAGGTTGAAAAAAACTTGGCTCCATGAAGGCTGGAATGGAGGACTTTGTTAGAACTACGGGTGAAATGGCCAGTAAAGTAGGAGAATCTGTAACTGATTTTGTAACATCATCGGACGGTAAGTTTAGCAAAAGGAGGGTCAGGGAATACTCATTCTTCCAGTTTATTCAGCGGGGATGACTCAAAAGTCAGAGAAGGAGAGGTAGAGCATGATATTAATATAGATGCATTTATTTTCCCGTGTTTAAGGAAAAGTTGAGAACGACACGAGGACTTAGGAACGGGAACGAAAATCTCTTTTAAGTGTGGGAAAGAGAGAGGAAAAATGATTGAAGCGGCAGCCCGACTGAACGGAAGTCCAATATCCAGCAAAAGAAAATCACTATCAAAAACCTTCTTCCGGAAAGTATCCAGAAAAGAATCTGTAACGTAACAAAAGGATAAATCGTACTTTTTTCAAAAAAAATTGTCAAAAATTACAACTATTTACTTAATAACATGTAACTTAAGAAACAATAATTGATCATTATTTTATACTCTTTAACCCCAAAAAACATGAAAAAAATCAGATTTTTAGCTGTTTTTTTGTCTTTTACCCCTATTCTCCCAAGAAACGGACTGGGATTATCCGATCCGTCCTGGAAGTGAGGAATGGGCTACATTGCCCACAACCGCAGACAGGGTAAAAGCAATTCAAGTCCCTGAGGACATACTGCCCAAGCTATCGGACAAGCAATTGCTTGAACTTATCCTGGAATATCTTTTTTTTTTGGATTACGGATTAACAGACGATCCATTTTCTGGATTTCAACGATCACTTGAAACATTTAATGCCTATAAGGAATTGAAGTCTCGGGATGAGGGCTTAAATATTATATTTGACCACTACTCAAATTTAGATTTTTCTCAAATCAATCAGCTAAAAGTTAGTGCTGAGATTGGAAAGTTTTCACCTCGCATTTCTGGGCTGGAGCTTATGATGACTGATTTTAGTTTAGGCAGAAACCTTTCAATGGAGGAATCAGAGCAATTTTTGAGAGTAGTATCAAAAAAATACGATGAAAAATTAGTGAATGAACATGAGCTTATGGGACGAGGAAAGCTTACTACCGCATTTCTGGCCGCAAATATAATGAATGGTCAAAATTCGCTTAAAAACAAATTTCAAAGTGAAGAAGAGTTAAATAGGTTTTTGTCAAACATAAGAATTATAAGCAATGATTTTATTGAAGAAATACTAAATCAACTTAAAACAATATAGTTATGAAACTTAAAACAATCCTTGCGATTATCATACTAGCACTGGGTACACAATCTTGCAGTAGTACTGATCAGGATAATCCTGAATTAAATGAACTACTACTTGCATGCCAAACAACTGATCCGATAAACGAACTACAGTGGCTGGCTGATCTTGATGCAAAATACGACGAACAGAGTAATATGTATCGAATAAGAATAGTAGAGTTTGAAAAAACTGGATACATTATGATAGAAGATCCAGCAAGCTCTTCTCCTATGCAAACTATTTTTGACTGTCGGGGAGACGTAGCCTTTGACACAGATCTACTTGATGTTAGCTATAATGATTTCATGAAAAACATTCGAACAATCAAAGTTTTAAAAACCAAAAACTGGCCATGAAAACCTCTTATAAACTTTTCCTCTTTTTCACATTAGTTTCCTTCTCTCTTTTTGGGCAAAACATCTATACTCCAAAAGGCACATTGGTACCTACCTATTCATATTTCCAGTATACTCAAACGCAATCAGACATGGATGCATTTGACGATCTGGTTGAAAGTGGATATTATGGGCCATCAGCAGTGATAATTTCAAATTCAAGTAACGCATATAATTGTCATGGCTATGCATGGAATATGTAAATGGAAGACAAGAATGCCTACGGGAACCCGGATTATATGGCGGTGCAGTTAGTACCTATATAAATGATCAAAGTTTTATGCCAACAGCGAATACTACGCTACCGGGTGTAATAGTACGTTATCAGTACGATCACTCAGCAATCGTAGTAAACGTAACAAACAGGTTTTTCTCAAAATGGGGAGGAGGACCATTGGTAAGACATGCGCCAGGTGATGTTCCACCTGCTTATGGTAATCCATCTAGTTACTATCAGTGCAATTATCCTTCCAAGTTGACGCACGCCCAAATAGACAACGGGACAATATCATATGGGACGTACCCCTCATTCGAAGCAAGTACTGGTGCACATCAAATTGATGTTTATGGAACTCCACATACTACTTATTCATTTGCAACCCAGCCAAGTGTTCCCGGAATATCCATTTATGGTCAATATGCAAACACAGTACTTTTTGATAAGCCAGCATATAATCAGCAAGGCCGATATATATTCGTAACCATGAGTAATGGATGTACCGTCCCTTCTGCCCAAACAAGCATCTATGTATATGATCCGCCTGGGGCATCTATGATGGTTTATCCTGTCCCGACAGATGATAAAGTCACTATCCAATTTGCCGATTTGGAAGAAAAGCTTATAATGGAAGATATGACTTACGGAGGAGAAGGGCCATCGTTACCCGTTTCCATCGAAGTATTCAATGGAAACAACATAAAAGTTGCTGATTTATCTGAAGAGGTAATAGTCAGAAAAAACAATAAGGTGAGTCTTGCTCACTTAGGGAAAGGAACTTACTACATCAAAGCAACATTTAAAGACGGTTTTGTAGAAACAAAAAGAGTCATTGTAAACTAAGTCATTATACGGCAATCAGCAAAAGAATAGACATAAAATTTTACAATAGCAAAAGTCCGGTAATAGTCCGGGCTTTTTTCATTATAAGGCGGCAATACTTTTGAGTTTGGCAGCTTTGATAAAAGGTGTTTGTAGGGCACAAAAACCCGAGTTCAACGGAGAAATACCGTCAGACAAGTCTGGAGGAATTACGTGCGGCGGTACAGAAATACCATCCGCTGGGATAAAGGAAACTTAACTGAACATAAAAATCGTTAACTTTAAGGGACAAATAAAATACCATCAAATGGACATTGCGGTAAAATACAGAATTATATCGGAAATCATCAACAGCAATGACGAGCGGGTTTTGAATGCTATCAAATCACTTTTAAACATTGAGGATGAAGTGGATTTTTGGGAAGAGCTAAGTGCGGAAGACCGGGCTGCCATCGATGAAGGGTTGGAGCAGCTGGATAAAGGCCAGTACGTGTCCCATGAATCCATCCGTGAGGAAATCAAAAAACGGTTCAACTTTTAGGTTTGGCATTGGCGGTTCGCTATTCTCTTCGTGCCAGGCATGAAGAAATAGAATTGTTGGAATAGGTCGTTCGGAAGTTCGGGCAGAAGAAGGCGAAGGAAATCTATGTCTGCATCGAAAAGTCGCTGGACCGGATATCGAAAGCCCCAGAGATGTACCGTAGATCCAACAGACGGAAAGGTCTGAGAAAATGTACTTTCAGTAAACAGACGAGTATTTATTACCGCATCCAAGAAGACCATATAGAGGTTGTGAGCTTTAGGCCCAACCGGAAAGATCCGAAGAAATTTAAAGTATAAACAGCCCCCGCACAGGACCGGCAACCCCGCTCTGAAGCCAGGTTTGGAGTAAAGACAACGGTAACAGGTTAAGCGGTGTTCGTCATCGGTCGTCTGCAAAAAGCCACGCCAGCACTCACGGATGGTTTTATGGAGTGTTTATTTTTTAAAGGCACTTGAACAGGAATGCGTCCATCAGCGCAAAGATGTGTTCCCTCTCCTCGGGCTGCAGTTTTTCGATGTCCTGGAGGCGTTTTACGGTTTTTTTGTCGAAGGAGCTGTTGACTCCCTCGCCGACCAGATAGTCCAGCGACACGACACAAGCATCGTTCATTCGATTCGGGGATTACCCAACCAAGAATCAGTGGTGGCCAGGCAGCAAGATTTAATACCACAACCCCAACAAAAAGACCTTGAATCCCGGATCGGTGGCCGGCTGGGGGATGAAGACGTGGCTGGAAAAGGAGCTTTTGGAATTTTCAGCCAGCACCACCCGTTCCGCCTCGTCGAATGCCATCGCGGCGCTGAACATCGTGCACCTGATGGTGACCCAACTCCGCAGGAAAGACGCCCCTGAGGCCTATATGATGCCTGTGCGCCGTGGCGTATATGCGCTGTACAATGCTGACAGCATCTTATATGACCAGGGCAGGCATGTGCTGACAAAAACGCCGCCAACAAACATGAGTTTTCGGAAAATCCGGCAGGCTGATTTTGCTTGTGCATGGAAATGCCGTCAAAGCCGATGATATCAACTATCTGAACCTTCAAACCGCTTTTTATGCCGGAGGGCGCATACGATCCCGGCCCGGAACCTCAATGCGATCACCATCCGTCAGAACCTGATCGCCAACCTTTTGAAAGAAGGAGGAGGCCTGCGGGTCGTAGAGGTGTTTGCGGTCCATAAAAGCCGGAGTTCAACGGAAAGATACCGGCAGACGGGCCTGGAGGAACTGAACACGGTGGTCCAGAAATACCATCCACTGGTATGAATCAATTACATAAATAAATCGTTAACTTTAAAGTGTAAAATTATGATAAGTATGGATATACAATCTGTCAAAATAGACCTGATACACTGGCTTACCGAACTTCAGGATAAGGCTGTCATTAAACAACTTCAAGGGCTTAAAGAGCAACAGGAACGCTCCTTTGAATTAAATGCGGAACAGAAGGAGGAACTGGACGGCAGGCTTGAGAAGTATGGAAATGGGGAAATGGAGTTTTCCCCATGGGATACGGTAAAGAGCAGGATAAGAAACGGTGCGAAAGAGGCCCTATAATTTCCGGCTGTCCGGAGAAGCCGAAGCGGATGTTTACGAGTCCTATCTTTGGTATGAAAGTCAAAGGAAAGGTTTGGGGGAAGAATTTTTAGATGCACTTGATGCAGCTGGACAAGCAATAGGTGACGATCCTATGACTTATCGGATTCGTTACAAAAAGATAGTCAGGGCTTTTGTAGTAGATCGGTTTCCTTACTTGGTTTTGTATGTTGTAAAGGGAAACGATATTGATGTCATATCTGTATTTAACACCAACCAGCATCCTAGAAGGTGGAAGAAAAGACTTAAATAGCCGACCACATCCCCCAAATGATGCCTGTGCATCGCGGCATATATGCGCTGTACGATGCTGACAGCATCTTAAATGACCAGGGCAAAAATCTGTATAATAGGGAAACTGTCACGGACATACGACCATGTTGTCCAGCAAACCGGGCTACCCTTGGGAAAGGTATGAGGCTGGCACCATAAGCGAATAAAAAAGGCCATAGGATTACCAAATGGCCTTAATGATCACACTGCAAATCAACATCCAAGATTTCAGGAAGGATTGATTCTAAACCTTATGGGAATCCGCATTTTCACGTCTACGGGCTGCCCTTGCTGCTTACCAGGGGTCCAATCAGGGGAATTTCTCAGCACATTCAATGCCTCGGCATCCAAGTGCCTGTCAATTCCTCTCACTACACTGACATCACGGACTTTTCCTGATTTGTCCACTACAAACTCAGCATACACCGTGCCTTCAATGCCTTCTTCCTTGGCGGATGTCGGATAAACCAGGTTGTCATTTAAATAACGGTTCCAGCCTTCCATACCACCCTTCGGTGTAGGCATTTCTTCCACCACGTCAAATACTTCCGCCTTTGTAGGGGTGCTGGATAAAGCAAGAACCTCATCAGTTCCTTGGATATTGAGATCTTCCTCCATTTCACAGGAGAAAACCAGTGCTAGCAGGGCGATACAGGGAAGCACCAATGCATACCTGAGCCTGACACTTTTTGCGGAGCTCGATTTTGTCATCATCATGATTCTTTTTTTGATTTGTAATTGATTAAAGTAATGGATGTAAGCTGGCCCTGAAGCCATGGGGTAAGGGTCTATAAGTAAATGTCCATATTCTTTTAGGTCACTGTGGTGGAGCATCTCCCTGTCCACCTGGAATTCATGTGTTTCTTTTAGACTTTCATGGATGAAGTGAAGCAAGGGGTGAAACCAGAAAAAGATGCGGAAAACCTCCAAAAATAATAGATCCAAACTATGATATTTTTTCACATGGCTTTGCTCATGCGCCAATATAAGGGCTGAAGGCCGGTCGTTGTAAGTATATCCAGGCAAGAATACAAAATGTAAAAAAGAGGAAGGCTTGAAGTCGGGATGTATCAAAACCCTGTGGCCTTCCACCCAATGTTTTTCTGCTTTTCGGATCATGGAAAGCATTCCATATAGGCTGGCTCCAAACCGGAAGAGTCCAAATATCACACCCCCTACGTACACGGATAGCACAAGTAGGATAAGGTCTAATTTGGGAATTGATGAGGAAGCCCCTTTCTGGAAAACAATTACCTCTTCCAAGGTGACCATTATTTTTTCACCATCAAAAAAAGAAGAGGAAGATGGCCAAAGGGTGGGAATACTTACCAGCGGAAGGACGCAGGATATTATCAGCATCCCCAATAGAAAAACCCTGTTCCAGGTAAAATGCGTGGTTTTTGCAAAAAGCCAAATATATAAGCCGTATAAAAGGCAAATACAACTGCTGGCTTCCAGGAGAAATTGAAGGAGGGCTTTCATATGATTATAATTTGTTCTTAATAGGCCATATGGAATCTCGCATGTATTATAATCATCCCTCTGTGTGTCGCTTGCGTCATGCTCGATTTCATCTGTTTATAATTTGTTTTTCAATGGTCATAACTTGTCCCGCACTTCAGGTCGGGATAACCTGCCCAGCCTGTCCCTTACTGGTTTCGGGGAACTTGATTCGGGAGAATCCCGCATGTGTGATAATCATGTCTCCGGGTGACGATTCCGTCATGCTCGATTTCATGGTTTCTTGTTTTTCGCGGCTTCATCGATCATTTTTTTCAATTCCGCCAAATCCTCTCCGGATAATTTTTCCTCTTTTACCAAAAAGGAAAGGAAGTTTTTGGCGGAGCCCTCAAAATGCTGGTTTATTAATCGCCGGGTACTGTTTTGGCGATAGGCTTCCTGTGTCAATAAGGGGAAATATTGGAAGGTGGTCCCAAATGCATGATGATCCAGGTAGCCTTTTTTCTCTAATTGCCGGATATGGGAAGCCAGTGTGGTATAAGGAGGCTTCGGTGCGGGCAAATTGTCCAAAACCTCCCGGATGACCGCTTTTTCCAACTTCCATATGATGTTCATAATCTGTTCTTCTGTAGGTGTCAATCTTTCCATATTCAAATGTAAACTATAAATTTCTAATTTCCTACGAAAAACTCGTAGAATTACGAAAAAAATATATTAACTATTTAATCGTGATCGATTCTCCCCGGTAAAAGATTGATAATAAGACTGCTTGGAGACCAACGTTCTGGCAGTTTTCCATTCTGTTGATTTTATATTTACATACCATTCAGGGGCATGGTCGGGATTGACTGCATAATCCGCAACCATTTCCAACGGCTTTTTATAACAACTGAAGTCAATACATCTACCCTATTTTCTCATTAAGGCAGGTAGTTCTGGATCTCAGTGGAGGTTAAATCCATTCAATAAACTTATGGGACAGGTACCCGCGCAATGATCCGCAAGGGGGCGCCACTCCCACCCTTGATTTTCATGGGAAGGGCTATTACATAGGCTCCTTTTGCGGGAAGCTTTTCCAGATGGGCCACATTCTCAAAAGCCGGGATGTTTTCTTTCATCAATTCCCTATGGGTACGAAAATCCTTGGACTGTCCATAGTCTATACTGGGCGTATCAATCCCCACCGCTTTGATGTTCCTTTCCCTCACCAGCCAGATAGCCGCTTCGGGGGAAAGCCCCGGAAAATGGAGATTGGCCACTCCCTCCTCTCCTTTGAGGCTTGTGCCGAAATATTTCTCCGCATCCGGATAAAATCTCCCATATCCAGTATAAAGCAGCGCAATGGTATTATCCGGGATCCGGTTGTTTGCCCCTTCCCAGCTCAGGAGGTCCTCTACGCTGACCTGATAATCACGGTCCTGTAAAGCGCTTTCAGAAATATTGATGACCACCGCGGGCCCTATCAATTGCTCCGGAGGGAGCTTATCCACCGGATCCTTTCCTTCGGCAAAATGAACCGGTGCATCCAGGTGCGTGCCCCCGTGTTCCGGGGCACAAAAAGAAAAAGCAGCATAATAATAGCCACCGCCTGTCATGCCCACGGCAACGGTATCCAGGCTAAAACCTTCTTTTTCGGCTGGCCAGTACAGGGTTTCCGGTGAAAAATCATAACTGAGATCCACCCATTCACCGTTTTCCGGGAACTCGTTTGCTTGCGGCCCGCTGTTTCCGGTGCAGGAAACGAAGAAACAGACGAAAGTGATACACAAGAAGGCTCTCATGGCCGGAATTAATGAATGGTAGCAAATTCAATAAAAACGGGTAAGCTACAACAGCCATTCAGGCATGTCCATCCGGAAAATGAAATCAAGCGCGTTCATTGGGTTCTTAACGGGCTGCAAGGTTTTTTCTCCAGTTGCTTGGTGACATAGAAACCCAGGGGCCGGGCAGGTAGCTTGTTCCCGGTCCCTGGATCAAAAGGGCTGATTTTATCTTGCCAATGGATCAGGCCGCATCTGGAATTTGTACACCTTGCTGGTGGTGCCCTTTCCTCCTTCCATATGAAAAGGCGTACGGGTACTGATGGTTGCCCATATCCCCCTTCCTTTCCAGCCCGCATCCGGGTCATCTATCCGGCCATCCATCCATTTGGTATAGAAGCCCATGGGATAAGGTACACGCAGTACCACCCATTCACCGTCTTTCAGCACCAGCAGTCCTTCGGATTCATTGCCGGTGTTGATGGGGATATTTTCCCCGAGCCCCAGGGTGTTGAACTGGTCCACCCAGGTATAATAGCTGGATTCTGCACTTCCTGAATAATCCACGCCTTTCATTTGGGGAAGGGGCTCTGTATAGAAAGTCCAGCCTTCCGGGCAATGCTGGCCCGTGGCGTCAGGCCCGTTAAGCGGTCCGTTGCACTTCCGCCTGTCGAAACTGGCAAGGTGGCCGCTGGCCAGTGCCACCCAGGCCACCCCATCCCGGTCAATGTCCATACCCCGGGGGGAGAAGCCTTCTATAGGCTCGTCATTTTCATCCAGGGGCAGTTCATAATATTCCACCAGAGCCGTTTCAACAGGGTTAGGGCCCGGTTCCAGACGGATAACCGCCCCGGGATATCCCAAGTTGGAGCCCCATACCGATCCATCGGGTGCCGGGGAGACGGCATAGAGGCCTCTGGCAATCCGTTTGTCTTTGTTAGGATCAATCGGATCATCCGGTTCCACGTAATCGTCACGCTTGCCATTGCCGTTGGTGTCCAGAATAAGCGGTGTCCAGCCCTGGGAGGCCACTTCATCCCCCGTTTCATCAAATTTTTTTGTATCCAGCCAGCCGATGACCTGTCCCCCGCCACTGGTCCACAAGGTATTGTTTTCATCCTCTGCAAACATCAAATGGTGCGTGCTGAAACCGGTGCTGATATGGGTATATTCTTCAGTTTCAGGATCATATACGCCCAGATGTCTGCCTGCCCTCGAAACAGGGAACGCTTTGGCCGAGGGGTGGTCGGAACCTTCCCGGAAAACAGGGGGGTTGTCCGGCGGCCGTACAGCAGCCGTGATCCAAACCCTCCCTTGGTCATCAAACATGGGATTGTGAACATTGGTCTTGCTGTTCCATATGGGTTCATCTCCCCAGTAAGGGGACGGCTGCGGCATATCTGGCCCCGAAGCCACCGGGGTATTGGGGTCGCGGACGGTTAAAGGCACCTGACTGATGGTGTGATTTACCGGATCCAGTACCGGCAAATAATCAGCGCTGGCTTCCAATGCGCCATAAATAAGGCCATTCGCGTTGACTGTAGGATCCCTCCGGTCGGTAGAGACCAGGTCGTGAAGGTATGCCTTTGGGTCGGCCCAATCCCATTGGGTGATCACCACATTTCTTTCTATACCTTCAGGCCGGGGTGGTGTGGGAGGAACTTCCCCTTCCGCTATGCGGTCAGTCCAGTCAGCAAACATTTCCAGGACTTTGTCCCTGCCCCATTGGTGGACAGCGGAGACCATCATGCCGCCAGCCTGGCCGGATTGCAATCTCCGTTCCCAAGCATCCACTGACGAATCGAAAGTCCCCAGGTTTTCGGGGAGTTCCCGGGTACCTTTGCTTCCCAACTGGTGGCAGGCCAGACAGGTGCCGGATTTTACATCTCTTAAGAACTGGGCTTGGGTTTTGATATGCGGAGCTATTCCATTTCCGTCAGGACCATCTCCGGGAAAATGGCTTTTGTCGGGTACATCCAATAAAGAAAACCAGTAACCTGCTGGATAATATTCCGCTGCTTCACGGGGATCATCCGCGACTATTGCTTCCAGATCTACCTGGCTGCCTGGCTTGACGGTTTTTTTGGGTGAATCCACCAGGCCATATCCCCTTACCCAAACGGAGTAACTGGCATCGGGTAATTCAGGAATCAAATATCTTCCTTCA
This sequence comes from Negadavirga shengliensis, assembly GCF_042652345.1. Taxonomy (NCBI): domain Bacteria; kingdom Pseudomonadati; phylum Bacteroidota; class Cytophagia; order Cytophagales; family Cyclobacteriaceae; genus Negadavirga; species Negadavirga shengliensis. The sequence goes on along the minus strand of NZ_JBHSJJ010000001.1, from coordinate 624,797 downwards.
TCGTCCGTCACCACAATTTTGGCGTAGCGGGTAGGAAGGTCATGTGTTTCGGCAATGACCCATACACCGGCTTCCGGTCCGTTGGGACCCCTGACTACGCCCGCGATATCGTCTTCTCCCATGGAAACGGATTCGGTGTCCCGTTCACAGGAGATCAGTCCTGATATCAAGATCAGCAGAAACAAATAAAGTGATGAACGGTTAAGGTAGTCCTTTTTTTTTCGATGAGAAAAGGACATTGGAGGGATAGTGTTATTCGACTGCATGTTAGATTAAGCTTTAGTTTGTCAAATAATTATACTACAAAATGGAAATCCAATATAATCATTTTAATATAAGCAATCAAACATGGGTTTTCTATCAAATTTTCAGTGTTCTTCCTTATAGAATAAATTTTTCAATATTTGTAGTTGCTTAAGCCACATGACAGCAAGGAAGATGGCACCAACCCACTCGATTGCCGCTACTGTATATGATATTCAATTCCGATCCTGTAAAATCCGTCCACAGGATTGAGGATTTCCGTTCCCGGGTATAGTAATTCCACCCGCTGCGCGGGTTTGCCTCTGTTTAAAATCTTCGATAGTTGGAAACTCAGGTACCATTTATTTACGCCCCAAGTCCTGTTTGCAAGCTGAAATACGGAAATAAAATCCAACAACGGAAGTCTTATCCTGTACTATCCGGATTTTTATATTTCGGGGAACACGTTGGTTTTGAAGATCTTGATGGCGATGGATAGCAGAATGATTCCAAAGATCCGGCGAAGCACATCCAAGCCGGTTTGCCCCAATTTCCTTTCCAGCCAGTTGGTACTTTTCAAAACAATATAAATCACAATAAGATTGATTACGATGCCGACGGCAATGTTGGCCTGGGTATATTCTGATTTGAGGGTAAGGATGGTGGTGAGCGTGCCGGCGCCTGCAATTAAGGGGAATGCTATGGGTACAATGGAAGTACTGGTAGAGCTGGCTTCAGGATCCGGTTTGAAAATTTCTATGCCCAGGATCATCTCCGCCCCCAAGGCAAAAATGATCAGGGCACCGGCAATGGCAAAATCATCCACACCGATACCGAATAAGTTCAGGATGGACTTTCCCAATAAGAGAAAGGCTACCATCAGTACCCCGGCGGCAATGGTGGCTTTTTCGGATTGTATATGGCCTACTTTTTTTCTCAGGTTGATGATGATAGGGATGGAACCCAATATATCTATCACAGAAAAAAGGATAAGTGTGACCGATAAAATTTCCCTGAAATCAAACATAATAGAAAATTTTCCACAAAAATAAGTGTATAATTCCGATATATATCAAAAACCAGGAAAGTTTGGTAGACGGATTCCACGGCCTGCCCAACCCAAAAACCATTAAGTTCCCGGCATTATTACAAAAGGGTCTATGGGCTGGAGAATTGAACCGGCCTACCCCTTATTTATTTTCATGTCGATTTCCACCTTCCTCTAAGAATTTTGTTTTTCCAAAATTAAATTCCCTGAAAATCCGGCTAATTGGTAATGAAGTAAACGGTCCTTAATAGGCTTTTAGGAAATTCACCAGTTTTTCATACTCCTCATCGGAAATTGCGGGAAAATTGGCGATGCGGAAACTAGTAGGTTTCAATGGTCCATATCCGCTTCCCAACTGCATGCCTGCTTTTTCCGCGGCTTTTTTGATGTTCTGGATAAAACTTTCTTCTCCCGACACACCCAAAACGGTTCGGCTCCTGGTAGCAGGATTGGTAACCAAAAACGACAGTGATTTAGAAGCCCCGATCACATCCTCAAGTTCCTGCATCCTTTTTTCGGTCTTTTCATTGATTTCCCGGATGCCGGGGATATCCTCCAAGGTCCTTTTCAGCAGGTAGATGCCCAGCACATTGGGGGTATAATGTGTTTGGTAATTGTCCGCATTTTCCAGCATGAAATTGAGGCTGTTATACCTTCCTTTTTCCCCTTTGTTTTTGGCTTTGGCCACGGCTTTGGGCGACAGGACGAGGATACCCAATCCAGCCGGCAAACCGAAGCACTTTTGAACGGAAGCGTACCAGATGTCGGCCAAGGTAAAATCCAGATAGATCCCCGCCATGGAAGAAGTGGTGTCCACAGCGATCATTGTATCCCGATATTTCGATGCGATGGCCGCGATGGTGCTGTTTTTTACCTGGGTGGCATTGGAGGTCTCGTTTTGGGTGATGCCAATGATGTCGAAAGCATCAGAGATGTCCAACTCATCTACATGGATTTCCTGGTTTTTGTCCAGTTGCAGGGCATCGGTTTCGGGGATAATGTGTTTGGCAAACCCATACCATTTTTTTCCAAAAGACCCGGAAAAAATATGATAGGAGGCTTTTTCCACCAAGGACTGGGTGATGATTTCCCAGTTTTCCGTTGCACTGGAGGTAAACAGCAACCGGTAGTCTGAGGGGACGGCCAACTTTTCCTGGATGAGTTTTTCCGTGTCCCTGTACAGGTCCATAAATACAGCGCTGCGGTGGTTGGCACTGAGGATGCCTTGTTGGTACGCATCATGGAAATAATCCGGCAGCCGCTCATAGACCTTTGATGGGCCCGGTGCAAATGTGATTGTAGACATTTTAACCCTTTATTTGGTTTTAGACTTAAAGTATTGTATTCCCAACTCATATCCATCCAGGCCTAAACCGGCAATCATGCCGATGCATTCCTTGGAAATAATGCTTTTATGGCGGAACTCCTCTCTTTTGTAAATATTGGAAATATGAACTTCGATGACCGGAGTGGTCACCCCTGCTATGGCATCGGAAATGGCCACGGAAGTGTGGGTATAGGCGCCGGCATTGAGAAGTATCCCATCATAGGAAAAACCCACTTCATGGATTTTGCTGACCAGTTCCCCTTCCACATTGTTCTGATAATATGCCAGTTCAATGTCCGGATATTTTTCTACCAATGTGGCAAAAAAATCCTCAAAAGATTGGCTGCCGTAAATTTCAGGTTCCCGCTTACCCAGCAGGTTGAGGTTGGGCCCGTTGATGATCAGGATCTTCAATTTCTGTCAATTTTTCAGTTTATCCGTTAAAACCGTCAAAGTTAAGCAATCAGGGATTAAGTACAGGATTTATTGATATACTTTTTGAGCAGAAATTAATTTTGAGGCGCAGCAGAACCAAGGCGTATTTTCCAAAAAATCTTTATCTTCCCAGCAATTTTATAGAAAAAATGTCCTGGAGGAAAGAGATCAAAGCCTTTGAGTATTACCTGAAGATTGAACGTTCGCTCAGTCCCAATTCCATACTGGCTTATATCCAGGACGTGGAAAAACTGGCGGCTTACTTGGAGAAAAGAGATGCGGAGCTTTCCCCCCTTGATGTCAAACTCCAGCATCTGCGGTATTTTGTGAATGATTTGGCCAGCTTGGAAATTTCTGAGTTCACCCAGGCCCGGATTATTTCCGGCATCAAGGCCTTTTACAAATTCCTGATATATGAGGATAAAATGGAGGAAAATCCAGCCATGCTCTTGGAAGCTCCCAAGCTTACCCGTAAACTTCCCGACACGCTGAATTACCTGGAAATAGAAAAGATGCTTGAAACCATAGAGCTGGGCAGTCCTGAAGGCCATAGAAACAGGGCCATGCTGGAGATCCTTTACAGCAGCGGTCTAAGGGTATCTGAGCTGGTCAATCTCAAAATCGGCCACATCTATGCGGACATTGGATTTCTACGGATTTTGGGTAAGGGCAATAAAGAAAGATTGGTGCCTATAGGCAGTGATGCCAAAAAATACCTGAACATCTACCTGGATGATGTGAGAAGGCAACAAACCATTGCCAGGGGCCATGAGGAATATGTGTTTCTCAACCGTCGCGGCAAAAAGCTGACGCGCGTGATGGTCTTTTTGGTCATCAAGAAACTGGCCGGGCAAGCAGGGATCCGGAAAAAAGTGAGTCCCCACACTTTCCGTCACAGTTTTGCTACGCATCTGATTGAAGGGGGGGCGGACCTACGGGCGGTTCAGGAAATGTTGGGCCATGAAAGCATTACTACCACGGAAATTTACACCCATTTGGACCGCGAATACCTCCGCCAGGTCCTGAATACTTTTCACCCCAGAAAATAAGAACGGAGTTTTGGAAGAATAGGCATGTTATTTGAGTAATGGAAATCCGTATACGGAATGTCATCATGGAGAAGTACAATAAATCGCTGCTTGCGAATCGGTCCTGCGGTGTGCTCAAGGCCCGTTTTATAGGGGCGATGGGCTTATTGGTATTTTTATCCTTTATCTCAAATGCAGTGGAAGCTCAGGAGAAACTCCACAAACTGGTGCAGGAAAGGGAGCTGCTTCACCGTCAGTGGCAGGAATCGGAAAGCCAGAAATCCGGCATTTTTGGTAACAGAACAAAAAAGGATATGACGGCTACCAATGAGTGGATGGGTAGAATTATTCAAAAGGATAATCAGATCATACAGGAATTGGAACTGCTCAAAAACATAGAAACCACTGAAATCAGCCACGAGAAGGAAGATTATAAGTACATTGCGCAGAAAGCGGAGGCAGATATTGTCAAGCTCAAAAGAGCGATTCAAAACAAAGATGAAGACATCCGCGAAAAACAGGCTGCCCAGAGGACCTATGAATGGATCAGTTTGATTTTCTTTTTGAGTACAGTGGCTTTGGGGTATCTCTATTACCGTGCCAAACGGCGGACAAAAATATACGGATAACGGCTCTTATTTTTATTTTCGTTCGGTTTCGCGGGTTTACCGAGAACCGGTTTTTTCCGGCAGGGACTTTTCTGACACGGGGGATTCAGCTCCCTCTGAAGGGGAATAGGTGATATTTTTATTTTATTTACCGTACATTTTCAATAATTTCAATTTTTTAACCAAATGCGTATATATGAGTCGATTGATTATCAATAGTTTCGAAGAGTTCAAGGAGTACACAGGGAAGGAATTGGGGGTTTCGGAGTTCCATAAGGTTACCCAGGACCAGATCAATCTTTTTGCGGACGCCACTTTGGACCACCAATGGATTCATACTGACCCCGAGCGTGCCAAAAATGAAGGAGCTTTTGGTTCGACCATCGCCCATGGATACCTCACCCTTTCTCTTGTACCCTATCTTTGGGACCAGATTGTAAGGGTCAATAATCTTAAAATGATGGTCAATTATGGTATTGACGGTCTTCGGTTTGCCAATCCGGTTAAAGTAGATGACGAAATCCGCATGAGAGCTACACTTGCAGGCATCAGCGACCTCCGAGGGACCATCAAAACAGAAATGAAAGTAAAAATCGAAATCAAAGATCAAAAAAAACCGGCGCTGTCAGCCAACCTGATATTTTTATACCATTTTTTATAAAAACATTTCGCTGGACTTCGCAAGGTAGAAATCAGCAGCCAGACTGGGTTTAAGCGGGGATAAAATAAAAACAGCATCCACAGGATGCTGCTTTTATCATTGTTAAAAAACCTTATTTTTGCTTAGTCAAGCCTGTTTTGCTCTTCAGTACTACCGCTTCTCTGCGATACCCTGAAGTTTTCCCCCTGAGCGAATTTCCATCTCAAGGTCACCCGTAACGCTTGTGTGTTGTTGTACTGACGTACATCGGTATTGATCTGGTCAAAATTGATAAACACATTAAACCGCTGGGTTCTGAATAAGTCATTACCGTTGACGGTAAGACTAAATTTGTCGTCGTTAAAGGATTTCGTAACGCCTGCATCCATCCAGGCCAAACCACTTATTTTGATCTGTCCTTCTCTGAAAGGGCTTAGGTACATGCCCACCATTTCTATTTTGAAACCTTTGGGAAGTGTGATGTTGTGCTGGGTCCGGGCCATAAAGGAGAACTGGCTCACATCCAACAATCCACTCTCCAGTTGTGACTGAAACCGTTTTGCATTGAACTGCAGCATGTTTGTGGTGGCATACCAGTCAGCCAGTTCCACTGGCAACATCATTCTCACCCCCATGTGCTGTATTTTATCCAAATTCTGAATCTGTATGGTGGTGATTCTGGTTTCATCATCCTGGATCATGATCTGCCCAAAAGCATTTTCCGTCTGTGAATAGGTCAGCGTAAACTGGTATGAATCCTTTATGATATGGTTCATTTCAAAGTTGTTGGCATACTGCGGTCTCAGCTGGGGATTTCCCTTTTCCATGGTCAGCGGGTCAATGTAAAACACGAAGGGGTTCAACAATCTGTAGTTGGGTCTGGTGATTCTTCTGTTGACATTATAGACGATCTGATAGTTTTTGTTCAGTTTATGCTGTAAGTACATGCTGGGGAACAGATTAAAATATTCCTGCTTGTTGATTTGGTTGGAGGTGATGGAGTTACCGGTGATATCCGAATACTCTCCTCTTAATCCGGCCTGAAAATTCATCTTTTCCCCAATCGAAGACTTGTAAGAAGCATAGGCGGCCAAAACATTCTCGTGGTAGATAAAATGGTTGCTGTTTTGATTGGGCTCAAAAGGGCCTTCCTCCACGCTCCGGGAAATATCAAGATCATTGTCAGAGCGGACCCAACTTCCTTTGATACCGGTTTCCAGCTCTTTTCCTTTTCCCAGCGGTTTGGTAAAATCCGTTTTGGCAGTAAAGATGGTATAGGCCATTTCATTGCCTGTCCTGATCCTGTCCATCGAGGCCAAATCCGTAGCATCATTCAACCAGTAGCTGTTGTTCAACATACTCAGACTGCTGGCGTCCATTTTAGTGAAATCAACATCGGCAGTGATTTTTGTTCCCAAAGTATCGAGCTTTCCGATATAGTGGAAATTTCCAAAAAGCCGACTATTGTCTGATTTACTGTCATTGATGGCATTGAGGTAATTGACATCATTGTTCTCCGGGTTGGAAATGTTGGTAAGGGATTTTCCGTCTTCTTTTCCGTTTTGGGAAGAGGCCTGCAGGTTGATGCCCAAACTATGCTGCTCATTGATTTGGTAATCAGCACCTCCTGAAAAAAAGAGGTTCTTTCTTACCAATTTTAATCTGGCTTCCTGGTCAAATTCGGACAGGCCATTCTCCAGTTGAAAACGCCGAAGGATCTCCAAATCGTTAAATTGCGCCCATTCGTTATAATTCAGGCTGGCATTGGTGGTCCATTTCCCTCTTTTCATATTCACTGTAGCACCGGCAAAAGGTGCATTCAGCCCATTATACCGGCTACCCACGTTGATATTCCCATTGGTGCCGTTAAAGTTGTTTTTCTTGAGTTTGATGTTGATCACCCCCGCAGCACCCTCCGCATCATACCTTGCAGAAGGGTTGTTGATGACCTCGATGCTTTTGATGTTGTCAGCGGGCATGGCCCGGAGGAAATTGGCCAGGTCCGCAGCACTCATATAGGTCTGTCTGTCGTCCAACAAAACAACCACCCCGGATCGGCCATTCAGATTGATGTTGCCATCGGCATCAACGTATACACCTGGTGATCTTCCCAGCACGTCCAAAGCCGTATTGCCTTCGGCCATAACCGTTCCTTCTACGGTGACAATGGTCTTGTCAGCCTCAATGACGATATTTGGTCTGGCTGCATTGACGGTGACTTCATTGAGGGAAGCCACTTCCTCTTGAAGGGAGAGGTTTCCGAAATCTTTTTTTAATCCCGCCTCTAATGTGAAAACATCGCTTTTTTGGGTTACAAAACCTATGGAAGAAACAGCAAGCGTCGCCTTGCCCCCTGCGGCGGTTTGAAGCAAAAAGTGACCTTCTTCGTCAGTTACGGCGCCGGCAATCAATTCTTCGGTTCCTTCTTCCAGCAAAGCTATATTGGCATAAGGTATTGCCTTTCCCTTTACATCACTGACTTTTCCGGAGAGCGTGCTGGATGGGCTTTGTGCCGCCAGGTGGCTGAGGCCTAGAAGAAAAAAGAAAGCAGTGGCAAAAATTTGAGTAGAAATTTTCATGGTTTCAATAGATGTGTGTTCACAACTATTTGAAAAAAGATGCCAAACCGGAAATTAATTTTTAAAACGCTGATTATCAGCAGCTTATGACAAAAAGAGATTTTTCGACTGTATCAAAAACGGACAATTTAACTGTTCGGTAAAGGTACAAAAAAACCCTCGATACCGAGGGTTTTGATGGAGTTCAAATGTCATAGAGCCCGGTTTTATTTGGCAGCAGCGTATCTTTTACTTACCTCATCCCAGTTTACTACATTCCAAAACGCGGCAATGTAATCCGGTCTTCTGTTTTGGTAGTTGAGATAATAGGCATGCTCCCATACGTCCAGGCCAAGAATAGGTGTGCCTTTGGTTTCGGCCACATCCATCAATGGATTATCCTGATTGGGCGTAGAACTTACCTGCAATTCACCTCCGTTGTTCACTGAAAGCCACGCCCAACCTGAACCGAATCTGGTGGCGGCGGCATTGTTGAATTCTTCCTTGAATTTATCGAAAGAACCGAACTTACTCTTGATGGCGTCCGCCAGTTCACCTGAGGGTTCTCCTCCACCATTAGAAGAAAGGACAGTCCAGAAAAGCGAATGGTTATAGTGTCCGCCACCATTGTTTCTTACTGCTGCAGAGGCAGAAGAAACATTTTTCATGATTTCCTCGATGCTTTTGCTTTCCAAATCCGAGCCTTCTATGGCTTTGTTGAGATTGGTTACATAGGCGTTATGGTGCTTGCCATGGTGTATTTCCATGGTCTTGGCATCGATGTGTGGTTCCAAAGCATTGGTGTCGTAGGGTAATTTGGGAAGTTCAAAAGCCATTTTCTCGTGATTTTGAGTTAAACATAAAATTAAGTTGATGGTAATAGGTCCGTTAAAAAACCTATTTTACAAACCAAACATCCACAAAAATGGTTCTAAAAATTTCAGGAATCTCTAATTTCTCAGATTTTTAAAAAAATCATTCAATAATCGCGTGGCATCTGTTTCCATCAGTCCTTGGAAAACTTTGGTTTTCGGATGCAAAAGTGGTTGGGATATGGTATTGTAGCCTCTTTGGGGGTCTGACGCCGCGAAGTGTAACTCTCCTAACTGAGCCCAGAAACAGGCGCCTGCACACATCACACAGGGTTCCAGGGTGACATATAATTTGCATTCGGGCAGGTATTTTGCCCCCAAGGCATTGGATGCGGCAGTCAACGCGAGGATTTCCGCATGCGCTGTCACGTCAGTGAGCTTTTCGGTCTGGTTATATGCCTTTGCGATGATGCGGTTGCGACAGACCATTACCGCCCCTACGGGTATTTCCCCTTCTTCGAAAGCTATTTTCGCTTGTTTTAGAGCTTCCCCCATCCAATGTGCATCGGTATATAATTCCATCACGATTAAAAAATCAATCCCAAAATCTCTTCTCTCACCCCTTCGTTGATGATCAGGGCCAAAATAAGGGAGATGATCAACCCGATGCCCGCTTTGACAAAGTCATTTTTTGCCAGCCGGTAGGCGCGAACCAGGCGGGCTTTCCGTTTTTTAAGCTTTTTGGACTTGGCAAGGGCAATGGAGAGCTCCCTGCCACCCAGCAAACCGATGAATACCCAGGTAGTACTCATGGGCATATTGCTGTAGGATTTGAAGTAAAATAAGATGACCGCATATACCAAATCCACAATGGTAGCCGCCCGCACATCCGTTACACGGGTTTTTTCATTGACGATTCCCTGGATTTTATCACCCTTCAGGTAGAACAGAAACCCGAGGCCCAGAAACACAAAGCCGGTGTAGGCCAAAAATTCATACAACCCCAGTTCCCTGGGGAGGAACACCGCGATGTTGGCAGCGTCCTGCATGATCCAAACTGCCCACAAGGATCCTGAGGTAATCCATTGAAGAAAATACCAGTAGGGCCTTGGTTTTCCCTTGAGGTAGTTTTTGACGAATTTTTCCAGTGAAAACCAAACCAGCACCGCAATGATAAAGGCAAGAATATATCCGACGAAGCTTTTTTGCATCACGCCTATGATGGTGCCGGCTTTGTAGGTGAAAACATTCAGCAGCAAAAATGTCGTGGAGACCGGCATTCTCAAACGGGTCATCACCAGCAATACAATAGGTGCTGCCAATTGAAGGAATACAAAGTTTTGGGGTGCCTGGTCCAGGCCATCTACACGCAGACGCTGATAACTGACATCTCCGCCATAAGTAATCCAACTGTAGGTGACGGTTGCCACGAAAATCAATCCCATAAACAACCATAAAAAATACCATTTCTGTTTTTGATTGGAGGCAATAAATGTACCGATGGTTTGTATGCTGTCATTTGCGATGGCGGAATACGCCGCCAGCGCGAACCCAAACCACATGGCTGCATAGGTGTAAGGCGTAATGATTCCGGCGAAGGAAACCAAAATGCAAATAATCAAAAGAAAGGATTTTTGTTTCTTTGTAAAATCAAAAAGTGAATAAGCTGCCTTGGATAAAGCGTCCTGATTAATATTTTGATCTTTGAGTTTGGCCATATCTGGTTTTGGCGGTAAAATTCAGCGACAAAGTTAAATAAGATTCTTAGAGATGCATATTAACAAATTGTTAAGTGAAGGCAAACCCGGTTTTTTTATAAAAATAAGGGAACTATCGTTGACAGTAAAACATCCTGCAAAAATAATATGATCCGGACAGTTCTTATCCAGGCAGGTTATATGGGTGAAGTCCGTCATATTTATTAATTTTAACATAAGTTTCATATCATTTATGTGCAATTGTCTGGTGCTTGTACGTACTTTGCATCAATTTCATATCCTATCCTAAAGCGCTTTGGATGACGATTAACAGCCCGGCTACCACATACAGGCAAAATATCCTTTTGGTGTTTTCCGTCATATTCGGATTGCTGTTGTTCATGTTTGCTATCGATTTTTTGACGTACTCTCTGGCAAGGCTTAATAATGAAGTGGCCAATAATATTTTCATGGCTACCTATAACCCCTTCGTGGGGCTGTTTATTGGTTTGCTCATGACCGCCCTTATCCAGTCCAGCTCCACGGTTTCTGCCATGGTGGTGGCGGTGGTGGCATCAGGCCAAATCAGTCTTTCCCAAGCGGTTCCCCTGATAATGGGCGCGAATATTGGCACTACCCTTACCAGTACCCTGGTGGCTTTCGGTTATATTATGAAGACAAAAGAGTTCAGGAAAGCCTTGTCGGCAGGTGTGCTGCATGATTTTTTTAATATCATCACCGTGGTTATTTTGTTGCCACTTGAAGTGTATTTTGATGTCCTCAGCCATACGGCCCAGTTCCTTACCCATACATTTTTTATGGATCAAAGCCGGTTTGACAGGGACTATACCTACCACGGCTTCTTTCTAAGGCCCTTAAGCATATATCTTTCAGCTCTGCTGCACCAGGTTTTTTTGGCGCTGGCCGCGGGCATATTGATGCTTATTGCGTCCATCAAGATCCTGTCGTCTTTGGCCTATAAAACGCTTATTACCCCGAACTTCAAAAAGGTAAGCAAACATATATTTAAGGTGCCCTTGCGTTCTTTTACGTATGGCTTGTTCTTTACGGCTGCGGTGCAGTCCAGTACCATTACCACGTCATTAATGGTGACCGCGGTGGCTACAGGTAGAATTGCGCTGAAGAGGGTTTTTCCGTTTATCATGGGCGCCAACATCGGAACCACCATTACAGCGGCCATTGCCGCGCTCTACAAGACAGAAGCGGCCATCAGCGTGGCCGTTGTCCATCTGCTGTTCAATACCATAGGCGCCCTGATATTTCTGCCATTCCCCTCTGTCCGCCGGATTCCCGTCAAATTAGCCAGCATGTTTGGCAAACAGACGGTGAAGACACGTTTTGTAGGATTTGCCTATATCCTCCTGACATTTTTTGTTATCCCTTTTTTTCTTATCTATTTCAACAAGTCTGACCATCCAAAACACACCGATCATCCGCCCTATTCGGCTTCGAAAGAAGTAGTGGTGGAAGAAAAAAAGAAGTAGGATCAGCGTTGATTTTTTAATGCTTCCATGATCAAATGCCCGGAACTGGTACCTATCCTGTCCGCCCCTGCATGAATCATTTCGAGTGCCTGTTCCAGGGTTTTGATGCCGCCGCTCGCCTTTATGCCTACCTGGCTTGGCAAAACGGATCTCATCAGGCGGACGGTATCTGCTTTGGCCCCCTCAGAGGCATAACCCGTAGAGGTCTTAACAAAATCCGCCCCCGCATCGCGGCAGATTTCACAGGCGGTGAGGATCTCATCGTTGCTCAGATAAGCCGTTTCAAGAATCACCTTCATGATCTTTTCATGGTCATGGCAATAACCGGCAAGTTTGGCCAATTCTATTTTTGGCCAGTTCATTCCCGATTTGAAAGCCGTCAAGGACCACACCACGTCCAGTTCATCCGCTCCGTTTTGAATGACATGCTGACATTCGGCAAGCTTGCTTTCGGTGAGGTTGTTGCCGAAAGGAAAACCGATTACCGTCACCACCTGGGTATCGCTTTCTTTTAAGTCCCGCTTTACTTTCTTTACCCAAAAAGGGGGCACGCACAACCCGCGGAACTGATAAATTTTTGCCTGCTGGATAAGCTCCTCAATTTGTGCCTGTGAGACGTCTGCTTTTAACAAAGTGTGTTCCAGGTATAGATGAAGGTTTTTCATGTCTTTTGACTTCTGAAATGGTTTTTTAAAAGCCGGTTTCGCTCAATCAATGTACCAATCACAAATTTTTACCTACAAAATGGAAATATGTCGGGTTTTTTCATCATGTTATACAGCAAATATAGAATATATCATTTTTCCTTTCACGGTGTTTTAGTTAAATTGCAGCCATAAGCAGATACCATGGTTCAGAAATTATTTCCTCTAGATAAAAATTATATCCTGCGGCAAGCCCAACATACCATGGAAAAGCAAATGTTGGTCATGATGGTGACGGAGCTTAAACAATCCTATACGCAAATGTATAACCCTCTGGGATTAAAGGACGACACCTACCTGCAGATTCTCACCAACACCAATTTTCCGCTTGACGGCATTTCCATTGTTTACCGACAGCTTTCGGGGATTTATCGGTATAGATTCGGGTCCAATCAGCTGGAGTTGCTGTTCGATGGCCGCAGCCATTTTGAAAAATACCAGGAAGATTGGCGGAAACAGCTTAGAAGTTGGCTGAAAGCTTTGGGGCATCATGAATCTTATGTGAAATCCCTGCTGAGAATGACTTTATTGTATGACAGCCCTTCCCGGGCGGAGTTTGCAGAAAACCGGTGTAAATCTTTTATCAATGAGTATTTTGATCTTCATATCATCAAGCGGAAAGGGGAGCTGAAACTTCTGAGTACCGGCTGATCCTGGTTGTACACTTTTTTATGGATATCCGGCGGCATGGGTTAATCAACCGACTCAAGAACGGACCGGAAGGAAACATAATGATTTCCGAATTTCTCTTTGATATCGCTCCTCAAAACGTCGGCAAATTGCTCTTGGTATAATTGCAGTTTTTCAAAGGTTTCTGTAAAGTATTGGGCAGAATAATTTACCCCTTCTCCGGTGTTTTCCTGTATTAGCCTGAAAAATTTGCAATCAAAGAACATCCCTGTCTCCATCACCTTAGGCATATGGACATGCTTCATCCAGTCTATGAACTCCTCCTCTTTATCGACGTCTATGTTGATGGTTACATTATATAATATCATACGGTATATGTTTATTTCCTTATTTTTGAAAAAATCCTTTTATAAAATTAAGGGAATTCTTTCAAACAAAACAGGTCCAATCGTCTTTAATAATGAATATGATTAAAAACCGTATAAGGAAGCAGAATAAAGTCCATTTTTATGAGGAAATACACCGCTAAGTTCCAAGCGACGGAACAGGGCAGCAGGATTTTGTGGGGGAAATTAAGCCTGATCATCTTGCATGTGGTAGGGTTCGTCGGCATGTATTTAGAATTTACCCGTCCATTGTTCCAATGGTTGACGCCTTTTCACCTCCTCCTTTGTAGCGCAATCCTGCTGTATTTTCACCGGGATTGGACCATCAGGTTTTGGCTTTTTATGCTGCTGGCTTTTGGTGGGGGCATGATCTCGGAGATAATCGGGGTGCAGACCGGCCTTATTTTTGGAAGCTATTCATATGGAGATCTTTTAGGCCCCAAGATATTCGGTGTCCCTTGGATATTGGGCTTGAATTGGTTCCTGCTGGTGTACATCACCGGGGGTATTATTCACACCGTAATCTGGAACGATTACCTGGCGGCGGTGGCCGGTGCCCTGCTGATGGTCCTGTTGGACCTGAACATGGAACCGGTAGCTTTGGAGTTGGGGTTCTGGCAATGGGAGGATCAGCAGATACCCCTTTCCAATTACCTGGGGTGGTTTGCAATTGCTTTTTTGATTCATCTTTTTTACAGAAAGCTGAATTTTAGAAAATACAATGTACTCAATCCCCTCATGTTTTTGAATTTGATCTTCTTTTTTGGTTTGCTTTCCTTTATTTTATAATGCGTAGAAACATTTTGCGAATGCAATAAGTTAAGTAACGGATGGTGTATTCATTACTATTTATAGGGATAGGATTTATAGGCATGGAGATTTCGGGTGCGGTCATCCATAAGTACCTTATGCATGGGGTTTTCTGGAATATCCATAAAACTCATCATATGCGCCAAACCGGCATTTTTGAAAAAAATGACCTTTTTTCGTTATTTTTTGGAGGGATAGCCATTCTGTTGATAGTAGTTGGAATGGACGGCTATGACTTCAGGTTCTGGACGGGCTGGGGCATGAGCTTATATGGGATAAGTTATTTTTTACTGCATGACCTATTGATCCATAGAAGAATGAAATTATTCAAAGGCCCTCAAAGCGGATATTTGGCGGCGATGATCCGTGCTCACCGGGCACACCATGCTCACAACCAAAAGCATAATGCAGTATCATTCGGGTTGTTTATTGTTCCATTCAGGTTTCTTAAAGCGAAAAAAAGGAGATGAGATATTACTCAATAAAAGATTTAGAGCAACTTTCCGGGATCAAATCCCATACGCTGAGGGTGTGGGAACAAAGGTACAACCTGCTCGCGCCTAAAAGAACGGAGACCAATATAAGGTACTACGAAAATGAGGATCTGAAGTTGATCCTCAACGTGGCTTTACTCAATGACAACGGTTATAAAATCAGTAAAATAGCCAGGATGTCTTCCGATGAAATCAAGAAAGAAGTCCTTACACTGACCGACAAATCGCTTACTTATGGTGACCAGATTCATGCCCTTATTATTTCCATGGTAGAATTGGATGAAGAAAGATTCGAAAAGATCATTTCCACCAATATCCTGAGAATGGGTTTTGAAATGACCATGCTTCAGATCATCTGCCCCTTTTTTTCCAAAATCGGGATCCTTTGGCAGACAGGAAACATCCATCCGGGGCAAGAACATTTTGTGAGTAACCTGGTCAGACAAAAGCTCATTGTGGCGATAGACGGCCAGATATATTCAGGAGGGGGGAAAAAGTTTCTGTTGTTTTTACCGCAGGGGGAATTACATGAAATATCTTTGCTGTTTTCATGTTATTTATTGAAATCCCACGGTCACAAAGTCTTATACCTGGGCCAGGACACTCCTGATGAGGACGTGAACGCGGTGAGTGAAATACACCGGCCTGACTACCTTCTGACCGTGGTCACCAGCTCTCCAGCTGCAGAACATGTGCAGCGCTATCTGAATTCCTTAAGTGAACGCTTTCCGGCGAGCCGTATTTTAATATCGGGGTACCAGGTGTTGAGTCAGGACCTTAAAATACCTTCCAACATGAAAGTGATGCAACGTCTTGAGGACATCAAAGATTATCTGACCACATTGACAAACGTGGCCTGAAATTGAGGTGACGGATGATGGACTGAGTGCCGGGGTTTTTAAATTGCCTGTCCACCCTAATGATTAGTAAGAAAAATAATAATAGGACGAAATACTTCACACTGAATATTTTAACCATTTTAATAATGTAATTTCCACTTAAGTAATTTTTTTTTATAATTAATCCTTTCTTTAAAGGAAATTTTATAGAAACGTGTTATATTTCAAAACATGTATGGTATATCCTCCCATTTCAAAGATACCATTTTAGTTATTTATCTATTCACAATACATTGGCACAATGACAGGTAAATCATTGAGTTTTGCGGGAAAGCTGCGTTTATCCGTTTTGGTTTCCCTTTTTTTAGGCATTTCTTTAATTCTCTCCTGCAGCCCGGGAGATAATTTACCTAACGGCGATCCGGATAACGGGGGATTGTTTCTTCCGGATGGTTTTGAAGCGGTGGTAGTCGTGGACAGCGTAGGCCGTTCCCGGCATCTGGCGGTAAACGACAATGGCGACATTTATGTGAAGCTGCGGGTTCCGAACCAGGCGGGGCAGGGTTTGGTGGCTATCAGAGATACCGATAATGATGGAAAAGCGGATATAGTGGAAGTCTTTGGCGATTATGAGGACACCGGTAATTATGGCACCGGAATGAGGATATACAACGGGTATCTTTATTTTAGTACAGCCGGTGAAGTATACCGGACCAAACTGGAGCCAGACAAGCTCGTTCCTGAAGGAGAAGTGGAGCTTATCGTGAGAGATGATTATAGAAATGCGGAACATGGCTACGAACACATAGCTAAGCCGATTGCTTTTGACAATGAGGGACACCTGTATGTTCCCTTTGGATCTCCAGGCGACGTGTGCCAAGAGTTTAACCGAAGGCCGGGGTCCATGGGCATGTATCCTTGTCCACAACTGGAGTGGCACGGCGGCATCTGGAGATTTGACGCCAATAAACTGAATCAGACCCAACAGGAGCATGGCTACCGGTATGCTACCGGTATAAGGAGTGTGGTGGCCATGTCTTGGAATCAGGAAGAAGATGCGCTCTATGTGGTGCAGCATGGCAGGGACAATATGAACAGAACCTGGCCGGATATGTATTCTCCCTGGGAGAGTGCGGTTTTACCTTCGGAAGAATTTTTCCGGGTGGATGAAGGCACAGATGGGGGCTGGCCATATTATTATTACGACCAGCTTCAGGGTAAAAAGCTTAGAAATCCTGAATATGGCGGGGACAAAAAGATAGAAGCCAACCCTGAAGAGATTACCTATCCACTTATGGGGTTTCCAGGACACTTTGCGCCCAACGACCTACTGTTTTATAGCGGTAACCAGTTTCCCGACAGGTATAAAAACGGCGCTTTTATCGCGT
This sequence comes from Negadavirga shengliensis, assembly GCF_042652345.1. Classification (NCBI taxonomy): domain Bacteria; kingdom Pseudomonadati; phylum Bacteroidota; class Cytophagia; order Cytophagales; family Cyclobacteriaceae; genus Negadavirga; species Negadavirga shengliensis. The sequence continues at coordinate 607,645 of NZ_JBHSJJ010000001.1, read as the reverse complement.
ATCATGGTTCTACCATCCGTGGGCCCTATCCTCAGGCCGGCTACTTCGTGGGATTTGTCCCTTTTGAGAATGGCAGGCCCTCGGGGCCTTGGGAGGTCTTTGCGGACGGATTTGCGCAACTGGATACCATTGTGAATACCGGTGACGCTGCCGCCCGTCCCATGGGACTGTCCGTGGGGCCTGATGGATCGCTTTACATCACTGAAAGCGTTCAGGGTAAAATTTGGAGGGTAATGTACAAAGGGAAGAAAGAAGATTTTGGCCAGGCGGCGCTTGACAAGCTGGAAGAGCGAAAGAACACCCGTACCAACATCAAGTATCCCGATCCTGAAAAGGATAACCTGGAGGTGGGTATGCTGGAAACGGGCGCCAAGATATACAACCAGTATTGCAGCACATGCCACCAGCGGGATGGAAAGGGGGATGGTACCCGCTTCCCACCTCTGGTCGAAACAGAATGGGTCACAGGCAATAAGAGAAGACTGATCGAAATCCTGCTCAACGGTATGGAAGGTCCGATCACCGTAAATGGCGTAGAATACAATCAAATCATGCCCGCCCACAACTTTCTGAGCAATGATGACCTGGCATCTGTACTTACCTATATCCGAAGAAGCTTCGGTAACAATGCCAACAGCGTCTCTGCCGGGGAAGTGCAACGGGTAAGGGACCAGTTGGCCGCTGGGAAAGCAAATTAACACACTAAACTAAAAAACGATGCTTTCGATTAGTAACTTAGGTGTTTGGATCGCGGCAATCGCCTCCCTGATGTACACTTCAAAAGATTTTATGAAAGACGATAAAACGCTTGAAAACACTTATCATGTGAATCCCCTTTCGGGGTCCATTACCATCGATGCGGATTGGGACAAGGAGATTTGGAAAAATGTGGATGCTGTAGAACTGACACACTACATGGGGGATAAACCGGCCTTTGCACCGGTTACCCATGCCAAGCTGCTCTATGACCAGGAATACATCTACGGTATATTTCGGGTACAGGACAGGTATGTGCAGAGCAAGGTGACGGAAATCAACGGACACGTGTCCGGAGACTCCTGCGTGGAATTCTTCTTTTCTCCGGATGTCGAAAGTCCCCTCACCTATTTCAACCTGGAAATCAATGCGGGAGGGACCCCTTTGCTCCACTATGTAACCGAGCCAAGGAAAACCTACCGTGTGTTGGATCCGGACCAGATCCGTAAGATAGAGATCGCCCATTCTATGCCCAGAGAGGTGGTTCCCGAACTGGTAAAAGACACCGTGTGGACCATAGAGTACAAGGTGCCGCTGGCCATGCTGTCCCAATACGGCAAGGTGACTATACCCGCACCTGGTGTAAAATGGAAAGCCAATTTTTATAAAACAGGGAGCAGAACAGGTAACCCTCATTATTTTACCTGGAACAAGGTAGACAACCCAAAGCCGGACTTCCATCTGCCCCGGTTTTTTGGGACGATAAAATTTAATTAACTTGTTGAAAATCAATCATATGCTGAAACCGTTACTTATATTGTTGATGCCATTGTGGGCTGTCCTGTCCGCGCAGGCTCAGGAATATGATCTGCTTATCAAACAAGGACAGGTCATTGACCCTAAAAACGGGATTGATGCGGTCATGGACGTGGCCATTACCGGTTCCGTCATTTCGAAGGTAGCAAAGGATATTCCTGCCAGTCAAGCCAAAAAAGTCATCATGGCGGACGGGCTGATTGTGACCCCGGGACTTGTGGACATTCATGGTCACCATTTTTTCGGAACGGTGCCCCACAGGTACCTGAGCAATAGTTTTACCGCCCTTCCACCGGATGGCTTTACCTTCAGGGCGGGCGTCACTACGGTGGCAGATGCAGGAGGTGCCGGCTGGAAAAATTTCCAGCTTTTTAAAGATCAGGTCATTGACCGTTCCGGCACCAGGGTCCTCGCCTTTATCAACATTGTAGGGGATGGCATGCGGGGAGTGGTGCCCTTTGAACAGGACCTTAACGATATGGATGCAAAAATGACGGCCATGGTTGCCAATCAGTTTCCTGAGATAATCGGAGTTAAAATCGCTCACTACCGCGGGCATGATTGGGAGCCTTACAGAAGGGCAGTAGAGGCAGGTAAGCAAGCCGGTATTCCCGTGATGGTGGACTTGGGCGGTGCCGATCCGGCGTTGCCGTTGAAAACCTTGTTTTTTGAGGTGTTAAGACCAGGGGACATACTTACCCACATGTATGGAAGAGACCACTCCGGACACGGGCCCAAGGAATCGGCCTTGGATAACAAGGGGACGGTATGGCCTCATTGGATAGAGGCCCAGAAAAAGGGGTTGATTTTCGATGTTGGACATGGTGGAGGAAGCTTCTTTTATAACGTGGCCGCTCCGGCTACAAAACAGGGGTTGTGGCCCAATACCATCAGTACCGATCTTCACACCGGGAGCATGAATGCAGGAATGAAGGACATGCTCAATGTGGTTTCCAAAATGATGAATCTGGGGATGAGTTTATACGACGTTGTTGAAGCATCTACCTGGAAGCCCGCCCAAGTAATAAAAAGGGAGGATTTAGGACATTTGTCGGAAGGTGCTGAAGCAGACTTGGCCATTTTCAGCTTGCATCAAGGGGAATACGGGTTTCTCGATTCCGCAGGTGAGTCTGATAAAGGCTCCCAAAAACTGGACACAGAGCTCACGCTCAGAGCCGGCAGGGTGGTTTGGGATTTAAATGGGCTTGCCGGAAAACCCTGGGGCAAATAATAAGAAGTAACTAAAAATAAGATTTCAATAATGATTAGCAGGAGAAAATTACTGAAAAGACTGTCAGCGCTTCCCCTGGTGGGCGGGATTATGGGAACCGGGTTTTCCATGGCACCTACCTGGGAGGATGATACTGAATTTGTTCCTAAAAGGGATGTGATCAAAGAATTGGGTTTAAGAACCTTTGTCAATGCTGCGGGTACCTACACTGCGATGACGGCCTCGCTGATGCCCAAGGAAGTGATGGATACGATCGTTTCTTCCTCACAGCATTTTGCGATGCTGGATGAAGTGCAGGATAAGGTGGGCGAAAAAATAGCCAAACTATGTCATGCGGAAGCCGCTACGGTTACGGCAGGGTGCTGGTCGGCGATGGTATTGGGTTTGGCCGGGATACTTACCGGCACAGATAAGAAGAAAATCGCCCAACTGCCTAACCTGGAAGGGATGAAGTCGGAGGTGATCGTTCAAAAAAGCCATAATGTAGGCTATGTCCACGCCCTTACCAACACCGGTGTGCGCATTGTGGAGGTGGAAACCGCCGCGGATGTGGATAGGGCCATCAACAGCAAAACGGCAATGATGTGGTTTCTGAACTACCAAGCTCCTGATGGAAAGATACAACATGAGGAGTGGGTGGCATTGGGCAAAAAACATGGTATCCCCACCATGATCGATATGGCGGCGGACGTTCCTCCTGTGGAAAACCTATGGAAGTACAATGACATGGGATTTGATCTGGTATGTGTATCGGGAGGTAAGGCGATGAAGGGACCCCAAAGTGCCGGCATACTCATGGGTAGAAAAGATTTGATAGAGGCCGCCAGGCTAAGTGCACCCCCCAGGGGCGGAACTATCGGAAGAGGCATGAAAGTAAATAAGGAGGAGATCCTGGGAATGTATGTGGCTTTGGACCTGTATATTAAAAAAGACCACGAAAAGGAATGGAAATCCTGGGAAGACAAAGTCGCGCATATAGCGGAAGCTGCGGAAAAAGTTGAAAGTGTCACAACGGAGGTTTCTGTACCGCCGATAGCCAACCATACCCCATACCTGAAGATTTCCTGGGACCTTCAACGAATTCCGATTACACGAACTGAGCTTCAGGAAAAATTGCGTATGGGTGATCCTTCTATCGAGGTAATGGGGAGTGGAGACAACACGATCAACCTGACTGTATTCATGCTCAGGCCAAAAGAAGAAAGAATAGTTGCCAAAAGAATACAGGAAGAATTGAATGCTGCTAAAGTTTAAAAACCTATAAAGATGATTTGTAAATTGAGATTATTATTAATTGGCTTTTTTTTCGGAATTACCGGAATACTTTCTGCCCAATCCTATGATTTGTTGATAAAAGGGGGAAGATTGATTGACCCCAAAAACAAGATCGACGGTATCATGGACCTGGCCATTAAGGATGGGAAAGTGGCAAAGATTGACAAGGATATCGCTGCCGGTGATGCCAAACAAGTGGTAAATGCAGCGGGTCTGCTGGTTACTCCCGGCCTGATAGATATTCATGGCCATGTTTTCCATGGCACGCAGCCCAATCATTATCTTAGCGACGGCCTGGTAGCCGTGCCGCCGGATGGGTTCACTTTCAGGGTCGGCGTAACCACCATCGTGGATTGTGGAGGCCCCGGATGGAGAAACTTTGATGTTTTTAAAAGAAACATCATTGATCCCAGTAGGACGAGGGTGTTGGCGTTTTTGAATATTGTCGGTGAAGGCATGCGCGGCGGAGCATGGGAGCAAAATACGGGTGACATGGACCCCAAGCTTGCGGCCATGGTAGCCAGACAGAACCGTCAGCATATTGTTGGCTTTAAAGTAGCGCATTATGGCAACAGGGACTGGATTCCCGTAGACAATGCGGTGCAGGCAGGTGAAATAGCCGATATGCCAGTAATCATCGACTTTGGTGGTTCCACGGCGTTTGAGCCACTTTCTATCCGGGAATTGTTCTTTGAAAGGCTGAGACCAGGAGACATATATACCCACGTATATGCGGAATTGAACGGAGCAAGGGAAACGGTGGTAGACCGGGAGACAAGGGAATTTCAACCTTTTGTGCTGGAGGCTCAAAAAAGGGGGATTGTATTTGATGTAGGATATGGAGGAGCAAGTTTTGAGTTGAAACAAGCCATTCCTGCGATCAAAGCCGGTTTATACCCCAACACCATCAGCACGGACCTCCATGGGGGAAGCATGAATGCCGCCATGAAAGACATGCTGAATGTGATGACCACCTTCATGGCTCTTGGAATGGAAGTCCCCCACATCATTGAAGCCAGTACCTGGGAGCCTGCCAGGGTGATCAAAAGAACAGAGTTGGGGCATTTGACGGAAGGTGCCATTGCTGATGTCGCCGTTATTGGTATTAGAGAAGGCAAATTTGGTGTTTGGGACCGGGCCGGAGATAAGGTGGAAACCGACCGGCGCTTTGAATGTGAGATGACCATCAAAGACGGCAGGATTGTCTATGACCTCAACGGCATTGCCGAGCCCGTAGTGGCAGCCAGGTCAAGATAACAAGCATAAACTCCTCCAAGCAATCTGTTCAAATCCTGTAAACCGATCGGAAATCCACGGTTTACAGGATTATTTTTTAAAAACGGATACAATAATGAAAAAGCCCGTTTTATGACCGGCACATTATTCATTCCGCAAGGACACTACGGGATTGGCGAGGGCTGCCTTCAATGAACGGAAGCCGGAAGTGGCGATGGCTATCAGCACAGCTGCCATCGTTGCCAGCACAAACGGCCAGGGTCCGATCGTTGTCCTGTAAATAAAATTTTCAATCCAGCTGCTGATAAAATAATAAGCGACCGGACAGGCCACCAAGCTGGCAATCAGCAGCAGGATAATATATTCCCTGATCAGCAAAAATGTCACCGATCCCACGGAAGCACCAAGTACCTTTCTGATTCCTATTTCTTTTGACTTACGCGATGTGGTAAACGAAATCAGCCCAAAAGTGCCCATACAAGCAATAACAATGGCCAGGAAGGTAAAGATGGTGAATATCTGGGTAAACTTTTCTTCGGCGACATACTGCCGCTCAATGTCTTCCTCCATAAATGAATAGGAGAACTCCCTGTTGGTCACAAATTTGGAATAAACGCTTTCTATATGCGCCAGCGTAGCCGGAACATTTTGTCCATCTATCCTTGCATACACCCAGTTTAGCCAATCCGAAGAAAGTATAAAGATGGTTGGCGGGATTTCCCTGTGCAGCGATTCAAAATGAAAATCCCTAACCAGGCCTACTACACTGAATCTTTGTCCGTTTAACTCCATCCACTTTCCCAAAGGGTCATTCCAGCCCAGTTGGGCTACTGCGGCCTCGTTCAGAACAATAGATGAGGTGGGGTCCGAAGGGAAATCCTTGGAGAAGTTCCTTCCCTGAAGGATTTCCGCTTCAACCACATCAAGAAAATCAAAGTCAACCCTTATGATCTTCATGCTTTTCCCCTCTTCTTCATCTGCTTCCACATCCTCAGCTACATAAGTTGTGCTGTTGGATATCCATCCCGGCATTTTCATATTGGCTGTCCCTGTTTTGATGACAGCGGCGTTTGAAGCTAATTCATGCTTAAAGGCATCCAATTGGTTTCTGTCCATGGTTTGCAGTGGCACCGACAACAGCATCTCCTTATTCACACCCAATTCTTTGCTTTTTAGAAACTCCCATTGCTTGAAGACAATGGCAGAAGAGGCTATCAACCCAATGGCGATGATGAATTGGAAAATCACCAATCCTTTTCTGAATAATACAAGAGGTTTTCCTGAAGCCTCTCCCTTCATGCTGTTTAAGGGTTTGAAGGAGGAAAGCACAAGGGAAGGATAGGTGCCCGAAAAGAATCCGAGAACAATCAGCGCTCCCAAAAGTATGTATAGTACTTTCGCGCTGAAAAGCACGCTCCGGGAGATTTCTTTTCCCGCAAAACGGTTAAATTCGGGTAAAAGGAGAAAGGTAAGTACAAAAGCAATGCAAATAGCCAAAAAGGTAATGACAAAGGATTCGCTCAAAAACTGGCCGACTAGATCGGCTCTTTTGGCGCCTAATACTTTTCGCATACCCACTTCCCTCGCCCTTCTCAAAGACCTGGATGAGGTGAGGTTCATGTAATTCACGCAAGCTATGACAAGTATAAAAACAGCTATGATAGAAAAAATATAAACCTGGTGCATGCTGCCATTAGGTTCTATTTCCAGGCCATTATCGGAATGAAGATGAATAGAGCGTAAGGGCTGGAGGAAAAGTTTGAAATTGCCTGAATTAAAGGGGTCCAGGTTTTGGTTGATGAAATCAGGAAACCGGGAGGCTATGGTTTCAGGATCAGTTCCCGGCGCGGTTTTGATGTACAGGTACTGGGAATCCCAACCCACATGGGTAAAAAGCTGCGGAGGTGCCATTTGCCTGAGCGTCTCGCCGGAGATAAGGAAGTCGAAATGGAAGTGGGAATTGGGCGGCATGTCTTCCATTACGCCGCTTACTTCGAGCTGGAATGCACCATCCCGCACGTCAAAGACTTTTCCGATGGGTTCGTCCTTTCCAAAATATTTTGCGGCCGTGGACGAAGAGATGACCACTTTATTGGGGCCTTTAAGTGCTTCCTCCCTGCTGCCCCTGATCAACGGGAAACTGAATATCTCAAAAAAGTTTTCATCCACGGTAGCCACCCTTTTCTCGTAAATGTGCTTGTCCCCGTAGCTAAAAATCTCTTCACTGTCCCTGATCCTCACAAGCTGCTCTATTTCACCGAAGTTGGCCTGAATCAATTCTCCGGTTCTCCAGGAATTGGAGGAATAGGGTTCCCATTTCCCTTGCCGCATGTAAGCGGAAGCTACCCGGTAAATCCGGTCTCCGTCCTGATGGAAATCATCATAACGCAGTTCATCCCTGATAAAAAGGAAGATCATTAAACAGCAGGCGAACCCCATGGTCAAACCTGACACATTGATAAAGCCATACAGTTTTTCCCTGTTGAATATTCTGTACGCCACTTTCAGATAATTTTTGAACATGCCTGAGCAAATTGTTGGATAATGTAGGGTAACAGGCCGGATCAGGCCTGGTTTCAATAATTTGATTACATCCTTTACGAATTCCCACTTTGCACGCCCCACGCTGCTGTGCTTTAACCGCTTTTCAAATCTTTCCCGCAGATCCCCTTCTATATCCTCCATGTAATCCGGATGGCAGAACCAGCGGAAGAACCGCAGAAATGGCCTAGGTGGTTGTGGATCGGTTCTTTTTGGTTTCATCAGTCAGAATTTGAAAGCGATGCCGGGGATGGCATTCCAAAGTTCCATCCGCTGTTCCTTCACTTCTTCCATGGCCTTCTTGCCATCCTGCGTGACGGTGAAAAAACGCTTCCGTTTACCTCCTCTTACCTGGGTGGCTTCACCGAAAGCAGAAGAAAGGAATCCTTTCTTTTCCAGCCGCCTAAGAACCGTTTGCAAAGAACCTATGCTCACCTTCCTGTTCAGTCTCCGCTCCATTTCCTCCACTATGGCCACGCCATAGGCTTCTCCATGCAGGACGGCTACCGTCAAAAGCACCAGCTCTTCAAATTCTCCAAGTTGATATTTACCCATTGGACATGATATTTTTCTTAAATGTAGTTAATATAGAATTCACTTCAAAGACAAATGAAAAGATATTTATCTTAATTGTAGTTTAAATACTTTTATAAGTATAAAAACGGGTGATATCTGTGTCTAAAAAATGTATATTTAGCGTAATGAAAAGATTCTCCGTCTTGATTTTATTGTTTCTTGCAACGAATTGTTCAAAAAAAACGGACACGGATGAACGCTGTTTGCGGAGTTTGGATAACAAAGGCATTAGTTCCAAGATGATGTCAGACGGTAGGGTTTGGATGACTGAAAATTTGCGTATTGATATGCCTGAATCATATTGCCAACAAGATGATACGCTCCTTTGCAGACGGTACGGGCGCCTGTATACATGGGAAGCTGCCAAAAATGGTTGTAGTAACCTTGGAAATGGATGGCGATTACCCACGAATGAGGAATGGCAAACCCTGGCCCGGTATTACGGCGGTATAATGAGTGACTCGGAGGACAAGGGCAGGTCAGCTTACTTCAATTTATTGGAAGGAGGCAGTGCTGAATTCAATGCTTTATTGGGAGGCAACCGGGAAGCGAATGGAAGTTATGAACGGCTTGAAGCTCATGGATTTTATTGGACCGCAACGGAGTATGACAGTGCCGAAGCATGGTTTTATAATTTTGGGAAAGGCTCTACCCTAATAAATCGGCATACCGGGGATAAAAAACTTGCCGTTTCTGTACGATGTATTAAAGAAATTGCATTGTGAATTGCTTTCAGAAATGCGTCAGCATTCATGAGTGCCGCTGAAAAGCCAACCAGGTCCACGAATAATTGTACCTTAGCTAGGTAATCACTGCTTCGACAGGCTCAGCAGCCGAATAAATACTAAGGGTCATTTTCATATTTTAGGAAAGGGTCTGGCCTATTAAATCGGCATACCGGAGAAAAAAAACGAGCCGTTTCTGTACGATGTATTAAAGAAATTATGTTGTGAATTGCTTTCAGAAATGCGTCAGCATTCATGAGTGCCGTTGAAAAAACCAACCAGGTCCACGAATAATTGTATCTTAGCTAGGAATCACTGCTTCGACAGGCTCAGCAGCCGAATAAATACTAAGGGTCATTTTCATATTTTAGGAAAGGGTCTGGCCTATTAAATCGGCATACCGGAGAAAAAAAACGAGCCGTTTCTGTACGATGTATTAAAGAAATTATGTTGTGAATTGCTTTCAGAAATGCGTCAGCATTCATGAGTGCCGTTGAAAA